>CAZLHO010000006.1:0-88022 GCA_964559455.1 uncultured Fibrobacteraceae bacterium
CCGACGAAGAGCGCGACCATCACGGCCACGGCTCCGGCCAGCCCGCCGCCGACCAGGGGCAGGGCCAGGTAGGCGAAGCTGGACACGGCGGCTCCGGCCAGGGCGCAGCGCCGCTTGCCCGCGCGGTCCACGATCGCCACGGTCAGCAGCTCCCCGGCCACTTCGGCGCCGCCGATGGCCAGGGCGACGGCGCCCAGGGCGGTCAGCGCCAGGCCGTAGGATCGTTCCAGCCACACGGCCATGTTGATGAAGAAGATCTCGTTGGCGGCCACCAGCAGCAGCGAGAAGCCCAGGGCGCCGCGGCCGGCCCGGCTGCCGCTCAGGGCGCGCCAGGCGGCGGGCAGGGTGAACGCGCGGCGGGGCGCGCCGGAGCCCGCGCCGGCGTCGCAGGGCACCAGCAGCGCGACCAGCAGCGCGCCGACCGCCAGCATTCCGGCCAGCAGCAGGAAGACGCCGCGGATGCCGCCGCCGCCGGCCAGCAGGGCGCCGACCAGCGGCGCGGTCACCAGCAGGCCGCCCGCCCAGCTCAGTTCGGTCACGCCCAGGGCCAGGCCGCGGCGCCGGTAGGGCACCCGGTCGCCCAGCCAGGCCTGCATCGCCGGGTCGTAGACGATCTTACCCAGGCCCATCAGCACCATCGCCGCGGCGACGACGGCGAAGCGCGGGAAGGCGGCGCCGGCCAGGGCCGCCAGCACCGAGAGGGCCAGCGCGGCCAGCATCAGGCGGCGGCGCCCCAGGCGCTCGGCCAGCGGGCCGAAGAGCGGGCTCAGCACGCCCACGCCCTCCTGCACCGCGACCACGGCCTGCACGGCGGCCAGCGGGGCGGCCAGGCCGCGGGCCAGGGCCGGGATGAAGGGGTAGGCGAAGCGCCGGGCCCCGTTGACCGCCGTGCGGGCCAGGGTCAGGGCCAGGATGCTGCGGCCCAGGCGCGGCGTCGGGTCGGGGTGGCTGGGTGATGCGGGCACGGCTTCCTCCGGGTTGCGGGCGCCGCCGACTATGCCTCACCCGCGCCCGCGGCACAATCGCCGGCTGCGCATCCGCTTGCATCCGGCCGCGCCGTGGTGATAATGGTGGGCAAGGGAAGGACAACGGCCGGGAAGGAGAATCATGGCGACCGAGGGCGGCAGGAAACGCTGGTGGGGAAGCTTCGAGTTCGCCGAGGACGGCCGCGCCTACTGGCGCATCGGCCCCACCGAGATCTGGGTCGAGCGGGCCGCGCGGGAGTGGCGGGTGCACCGCCGCACCGGCGCCGACGCCATGGCTCCGGACCTCGAGGTCCGCGCGCCGGCGGGCGAGGACTGGCCCGAGCCGGCCGAGGACATCGTCCGCTACGGATTCCGCGAGACGAAGCCGACCCTGCGGCTGGTGCCGATGGTGCCGGACCGGCCGATGGTCGTGAACACCGAGATGGCCTTCACGCTGCCGCCCCACGAGGAGACGACCCTCTTCGTCGGCACCAGCGTCTGGGTGCGCCTGCTGGCCGGCGCCGGGCCCAAGATCCTCTGCGAGATCCCGCTGTTCCGGCCCTCGGACACCTGGTTCGGCACGACGACCCGCGAGGGGGAGCTCTGCTACGCCGGCCTGACGACGGCGCGCCTGGATCCGGCCAACGTCGGCGTCGTGCCGCACCGCGCCGTCTCGGCCGTGCGCGTGCGCAACCGATCCGAGTCCAGCCTGTCCCTGGGCAAGCTGAAGCTGCCGATGCCCAACATGTCGCTCTTCGCCGCCGCCGACGGCAGGCTCTGGACCGAGACCGTCACCCTGGAGCACGAACAGGAAGGCGAACTGACCGTGCTCAAGCTGGGCAAGGGTCCGCCGTCCCACGCGGGCGGAGCGACGGCGGTCTCGGGGCCGCGGGAAGTCCGGACCAAGGGCCTGCTGATCCGCGCCTTCGGCGGGGTCCTCAAGGGGGCGGTGCGTTATGAGTGACTGGAGCCTGGGATTCGGCGACATGATCACCGCGGAGCGGCTGCTGCTGACCGCGCGCGTCCTGCTGACCTTCGTCGTGGGCCTGGTTCTGGCGCGCCTGCTGGCGGCCGGCGCCTTCCGGCTCTTCGGCCGACGGCTGACGCCCCAGGGCGCGATGCTGCTGCGCCGGGCGGTCTTCTATTCGCTGCTGGCCCTGGTCGTGGTCTCGGTGCTGCGCCAGCTGGGCTTCCAGCTGGGCGTGCTGCTGGGCGCGGCGGGCGTGCTGACCGTGGCGGTCGGCTTCGCCTCGCAGACCTCGGCCTCGAACCTGATCAGCGGCCTCTTCCTGATCGCCGAGCATCCCTTCGTGGTCGGCGACATCGTCCGCATCGACGACGTCACGGGCGAGGTGCTGTCGGTGGACCTGCTCTCGGTCAAGATCCGCACCTTCGACAACCTCTACGTGCGCGTTCCCAACGAGACGATCATCAAGACCCGGATCACGAACCTCACCCACTTCCCGATCCGCCGCATCGACATCCAGATGGGCGTCGCCTACAAGGAGGATATGGGGAAGGTCCGCGACATCCTGCTGGACCTGGCCGACCTCAATCCCCTGATCCTCGACGAGCCCGAGCCCCTGTTCATCTTCAACGGCTTCGGCGACTCGGCGCTGACCTTCCAGTTCTCGGTCTGGGCGGCGAGGGAGAACTTCCTCGAGGCGCGCACGGGGCTGCAGCTGGCGATCAAGGACGCCTTCGACGCCGCCGGCGTCGAGATCCCCTTCCCGCACCGCACGCTCTACGCCGGCAGCGCGACCGAGCCCTTCCCGGTGCGCGTGGTCGGCCGCGCGGAACCCGCGCCCGAGGACGTCTGAGATTGGTGGGCCGCGCCGTTCGACCGGCGCCGCCAATCGGCCGACCGCCGAGCCTTGCGCCCTTCCCGCGAAGCCGTAGCTTTGGAGTCGCCGCGGTTCCGCCCGGCGGCAAGGAGCGTGCATGAAGGATTCGCGGGTCGGCGGCGCCGGCCTCTTCCACCTGCTGGTCATCTACCTCGTGTGGGGCAGCACCTACCTGGCCATTCGCGTCGCCGTGCGCGAGGGGGCCGGCTTTCCGCCCTTCACGCTGGCGGCGATGCGGGTGCTGGCCGCCTCGGTCGTCCTCTTCGCCTGGGCCGCCCTGGCGCGGCAGCGGTTGCTGCCGTCACGCCGCGACTGGCCGGTGCTGGTGGGCACGGGGCTGCTGCTCTGGACCGGCGGCAACGGCCTGGTCACCTGGGCCGAGCGCCACGCCGACTCGGGCCTGGCCGCCCTGATCGTCGGCGCCCTGCCGCTGTGGGGGGCGCTGATCGAGGCCGTGATCGATCGGCGCAGCCCCGGCTGGCGCACGATCGCCGCCCTGCTGCTGGGCTTCCTGGGCGTTTCCGTCCTCTCCTACCCGGTGCTGCGCGAGGGGTCCGCCGCCGAGCTGTGGTCGGTGCTGGCCCTGCTGGGCGCGCCGCTCTCGTGGGCGATCGGCTCGATCTGGCTGCAGCGGCGCCGGCCGGAGCTGGGCCTGCTGTCGTCGTCGGCGATCCAGCAGCTCGCCGGCGGGGCGGGCTTTCTGGTCCTGATGCTTCTGACGGGCGAGTCCCTGCCGCGGCCCACCGGCGAGGCCTGGGCGGCGCTGGCCTACCTGACCGTCTTCGGGTCGGTCTTCGCCTTCACCTCGTACGTGCGCGCCCTGCAGCTGCTGCCGATCAACGTCGTGATGACCTACGCCTACGTGAACCCCGTCGTGGCGGTCTTCCTGGGCTGGCTGCTGCTGCGCGAGGCGGTCACGGGCTGGACCCTGGCCGGGGCCGTCCTGGTCGTCGCCGGCGTGGCCGGCGTCTTCCACGAGCGCTACGGCCGCGGGCGCGGGCCGACGGGGACCGGGGATCGAAACGGTCCGGACTTGCCGGAAACCGACGTGACGACTACGATGTAGGCAGGTGCTTCCGCATCGCCCGTTCGCTCCCCTGTGGGGGTCAATCCATGAAGATCCTGCTGGTCGCCCCGCGCACGCCCGACACATTCTGGAGCTTCCGCCACGCCCTGCGCTTCGTCTCGAAGCGCGCCGCCTCGCCTCCTCTGGGCCTGCTCACCGTGGCCGGCATGCTGCCCCGCCGCTGGCAACTGAAGCTGGTCGATCTCAACGTCCAGAAACTCCGCGACCGCGACCTGCGCTGGGCGGACTACGTCTTCGTCAGCGCGATGGTGGTCCACGCCGATTCCGTGCGCGAGATCCTGGACCGCAGCCGCCGCGCGGGCCGCACGGTGATCGCCGGCGGGCCGCTCTTCTCGGACGAGGGCGAACCTTTCCCGGGCCTGGAGCACGTGGTGATCGGCGAGGCCGAGGAGCTGGCGGCCGAACTGACGGCCGACCTGGAGGCCGGCGTCCCGAAGGCCGTCTACCGCGCGCCCCGTTTCCCGGACATCGCCCTGACCCCGGCGCCGCGCTGGGACCTGCTGCGCTTCCGCCACTACGCCTCGATGTCCGTGCAGTTCTCGCGCGGCTGTCCCTACGACTGCGAGTTCTGCGACATCGTCGCCCTGAACGGCCGCGTGCCGCGGTTGAAGAACCCCGACCAGCTGCTGGCCGAACTGGACGGGCTGCGCTCCCTGGGCTGGGACGAGTCGGTCTTCGTGGTCGACGACAACTTCATCGGCGACCGCCGCCGCGTGAAGGAGCTGCTGCGGGCGATGGTCGCCTGGCGCGCGGCCTCCGGCTCGCGCATGACCTTCCTGACCGAGGCCTCGATCAACCTGGCCGACGACCCCGACCTGCTGGACCTGATGGTGAGCGCCGGCTTCGTGAAGGTCTTCCTGGGCATCGAGACCCCCGAGGCCGACAGCCTGAAGGCCTGCAGCAAGGTGCAGAACGTCGGCCGCGACATGGTGGAGGCGGTGCGCGTCATCCAGGCCGCGGGGCTGGAGGTCATGGGCGGCTTCATCATCGGCTTCGACCAGGACAAGCCCGACATCTTCGAGCGGCAGTTCGAGTTCATCCAGAAGGCCGGCGTGGTCACGGCGATGGTCGGCCTGCTGCAGGCCCTGCCGCGCAGCCGTCTCTACGGGCGGCTGAAGCGGGAGGGCCGGCTGCTCAGCGAGAGCCTGGGCGACAACACCCGCGCCGCCTTCAATTTCGAACCCCGGCTGGACCGCGAGTTCCTGACCGCCAACTACTGCAAGCTGATGCGCCGGCTCTACGAGCCGCGCGCCTACTACGCCCGCATCCGCTCCTTCCTGGACCAGCACCGCTCCCGGATGCCGGCCCGCCGGCTGACCCTGGGCGAGGTGCGCGCCCTGCTGCGCTCCTTCTGGCTGATGGGCGTCGTCCACCGCGGGCGGCGCGCCTACTGGCGCTTCCTGTGCACGACGCTGGTGCGCCGTCCGGCCCAGTTCGGCCTGGCCATGACCCTGGCCGTCTACGGGCACCACTTCCGGCAGGTCGCGCGCACGCTCTAGTCAGGAGCAGCGCTTCTTGAGCCCCCCTCTTCGTTATGCTAGGGTTTCGGCGGGGTCGCCATTCTCATCCTTTCGGAGGGGGTCGATCATGCGCCGGCTCGGCAGCTGTGTCCGCTTCGCCATGTGTTCCGCGTTGTTCCTCTCCCTGCTCGTCCCGCCCGTTTCCGGGGCCGAGGACGACCTGGATTCCCAGCTCGCCCAGGTGGGCGAAGCCTACGCCGAGGCCTACCTGTCGCCGCTGGTGACGGGCTTCGGCGTCGGCCAGAACAGCGGCCTGTTCACGACGGCGTCGATTCCCGCCACGAAGATCACGGTCCAGTTCGGTCTCCGGATGATGGCCTCGCAGATCAGCGAGGACGACCAGTTCTTCAGGAAGGTCATCCCCGTCACCCTGGACGAGACCTGGGGCGTCGATTCCGGCAGCCCGGCCTACGGGCAGGAGGGCGTGGTCGTCTTCGAGGGTCCCACGGTCTTCGGCGGCGAGGACGCTGTCGGCTCCGCCACCGCCTACTTCAAGGGCCTGCCGGTGGACGTGACCGAGGGCCTGGACGGCATGACCGACACCCGCTGGGTCCCGCTGGGCACCCCCGAGCTCTCTGTGGGCGGCGTCGCGGGCCTGCGGGCCACGATCCGCTGGATCCCGACCCTCGACCTGGGCGACCTCGGCGAATTCAGCCTCTTCGGCTACGGGCTGCAGTACGATGTCGGCCAGTATTTCGCCAACCTTCCCGTCGACGTCATGGTG
Source organism: uncultured Fibrobacteraceae bacterium (assembly GCA_964559455.1). GTDB lineage: Bacteria > Krumholzibacteriota > Krumholzibacteriia > LZORAL124-64-63 > LZORAL124-64-63 > CAZLHO01. The sequence continues at coordinate 6,141 of CAZLHO010000006.1, forward strand.
GGCTTCTTCCGGCAGGACATGGACCTGGGCGACAGCCTCGAGACCGAGGCCTTCAGCATGTTCGCGGCGGCGAGCAAGGAGTTCGGCCTTGCCACCGCCTACTTCGGGCTGGCGCGCGAGAGCTCCAGCGTGACGGTGACCTACACCGCCGATTCGGGCGAGAAGGTGGACTTCGAGGCCGACGGCGAACAGGAATTCCGCATGACCCTGGGCGGCACCCTGAACCTGGGCGCCCGACTCAATGTCGAGATGGGGCTGGGCGACATGACCAGCTACAGCGCGGGGCTGCTCTTCGGCTTCTAGCACGAGAGCGCCGGGAAAAGGAAAGGGCGGGGGCTTTCGGGCCCCCGCCCTTCTTCGTGTGTGCGGGACGGAGGCTACCAGTCCACGCCCCCCGCCGTTGCTGGGATCGCCCCCCAGGGGAGGAGCTCGCCAGAAGGGAGGTCGACGAGGAATACAATCTCGCCCACCGTCAACGCGGCAGTCTCGCCGCCCGAGTAGGCCACGGTCACGACGTAGTCGTCGGTCGTGAAGACCAGCGTGCCGCCGCCGGGATAACCGGTCAGCCCGACCGTCACGTCGGTCAACTCGAAGGGATGGAAGTAGTGGCCGGCGGCCAGGCTGCCCGTCCCGTTGATGACGGCGGAGCTGGCGGTCAGCGGATCGGCGACGAAGTCGCAGAGGATGACCAGCGGAATGTCGGAGCCGGGGATCGTCACGCGGATCGACTGCCCGGAGCCGGTGAACATGCGGACCCAGTCCGGGTCGGCGTCGTAGGCAACGGGCAGGCCTTCCCGCCGGAACTCCAGGGTCACCTCGCCGGAGAGCATGTCTCCGGAGAAGACGTAGAGGTACATCGTCGCCGGGTCATCCTGCTCGACGCGGGGGAAGGCGGCCGGCTCGTAGCCCACCATCTCCGGAGCCAGGCGGGCGAAGGCGGCGGCCAGGAAGCCCGCCTGGGTCGCGGCCTGCTCGGCGGTCAGCGCCGGCAACTCGTCCTGCGGGGCCACGCCGTCGCCGCTGCAGCCGGCCGCCAGGGCCAGCAGCACGGCGCAACAGAGCAGCAGGCGCGGTTCGGCGCGGACAGATTGGAACATGGGAACCCCCTCTTGCCCAACGGGCGACCGGAAGGATCGGGCGAAGAATTGCGGTCATCTTAGCACGAACGGCCATGACGAGGCAATCGGAGGGCGGAAAGAAGGGGCGGCGCCGCGGCGCCGCCCCCCGTGTCGAACGCGCCGATCGGCGCGGCTACTTCACGAAGATGTTCTTCAGGGCCTGCGAGGTCGTCTGCCGTCCCAGGCGCGCGATCGCGTCGGTGATCTTGATCTCCTTGGGGCAGACGGCGATGCAGTTCTGGGCGTTGCCGCAGTCGGTGATGCCGCCCGGGCCCATGATCGCGTTCAGGCGATCCTCCTTCTGGAAGCCGCCGGTCGGGTGGTTGTTGAACAGGGCCACCTGGGCCAGCGGCGCCGGCCCGATGAAGTCGCCGTCGGGCTTGGGCTTGCCCCAGGGCAGGGGCATCACCTGGGGGCAGGCCTCCATGCAGCAGCCGCAGGTCATGCAGCGCGAGATGTCGTAGTTGTGCTCCCAGTCCTTCGGGCTGATCCGCGGCGCGTGCACGTGGATGTCGTAGGAGCCGTCCAGGTCGACCCAGGCCTTGATGCGGCGCAGGGCGTCGAACATGGACTGCCGGTCGACCATCAGGTCGCGCACCACGGGGAACTTCGTCATCGGCTCCAGGGTGATCGGCTGCTTCAGCTGGTCGACCAGGGCCGAGCAGGCCTGGCGCACGCGGCCGTTGATGACCATGGTGCAGGCGCCGCAGACCTCCTCCATGCAGTTGGCCTCGTAGACCACGGGGGCCACCCGCTCGCCCTTGACGTTCACCGGCTCCTCGCGCAGCGTCATCAGCACCGAGATGATGTTGTGCTGCGGCTTGTAGGGGAGCTTGAACTCCTCCCAGTAGGGCTTGCTGTCGGGGCGATCCTGTCGCTTCACCTTGATGTGGATGGTGTCGGTCACGGCTCGCTCCCTCCTAGCGGTAGTCCCGCGGGTTCTCGGGCGGGTAGATGCTGGTGTCGACGGCCTCGTACGAGATCGCGGGGCCGTCCTCGGTATGGGTGGCGACCGTCGTCTTCAGCCACTCGTCGTTGTTGGCCTTCCACTTGGCGCGGTACTCCTCGAACTCGGGGTCGCCCGGGAACTTGCCCTCGGGGATCGGCAGCTCGAACTCGGGCTTCCAGTGGCTGCCGCGGCATTCGTCGCGCAGCCGGGCGCCCTTGGCCATCACCTCGGCCAGGACGATCATGTCCTGCACCTGGCGGGCGAAGGCCAGCGGCGCGTTGGCCCAGCCCTTGGTGTCGTCCAGCGTCAGATTGCCGCTGCGGGCGCGCAGCTCGCGGATCTGCTCCAGCGCGATGTCCAGGTCCTTGTTGTTGCGGATGATCGAGACCTTGGCCCGCATCACCTCGCCCAGCTCCTTCCAGAGCAGGAAGGGGTTCTCGGTGCCGCCGCCCGAGAGCAGCCGCTGGTTCAGGCCGTCCTGCCGGGCCTTCTCGTCGACGTAGGCCGACTCGTCCACGGCGTCGGCGCCGTGCTCCAGGCCCTTCAGGTAGGCGACCACGCTCTCGCCGGCGACGCGGCCGCTGTACGAGGCCGAGAGCAGCGAGTTGGCGCCCAGGCGGTTGGCGCCGTGGTAGGCGCCGTCGCATTCGCCGCAGGCGAAGAGGCCCGGGATTTTCGTCTGGTGGTTGCGGGCGCTGGGCTGCTTCATGCCGCCGGTCGCCTCGTCCTTCTCCCAGTCGACCCAGAGTCCGCCCATGCTGTAGTGCACGGCGGGGAAGATCTTCATCGGCCGTTTCGTCGGGTCCTCGCCGGCGAACTTCTCGTAGATCTCCATGATGCCGCCCAGCCGGGTCTTCAGGAACTCCGGGCTGCGGTGGGTCAGGTCCAGGTAGACCAGATCCTTGCCGCCCAGGCCCATCTTGTGGTCGTGGACCACCTTCCAGATCGCACGCGCGGCGACGTCGCGGGGCACCGTGTTGCCGAAGGCGGGGTACCATTCCTCCAGGAAGTACCAGCGCTCGTTCTCGGGGATGTCCATCGGATCGCGGGCGTCCTTGGGGTCCTTCGGCACCCAGACCCGTCCGCCCTCGCCGCGGGCGGCCTCGCTCATCAGGCGGTTCTTGTCGTCGCCCGGCATGCCCGTGGGATGGAACTGGATGAACTCGCCGTTGACGAAGTTGGCGCCCTGCTGGTAGACGCGGGCGGCCGCGGCGCCGGTGCTGTTCGTCGAGTTCGTGGAGCGGTAGTAGACCAGGCCCAGGCCGCCGGTGGCCAGCACGACGGCGTCGGCGCGGAAGGTGCGCGTCTCCATGGTCTGCAGATTCATCGCCGTGATGCCGCGGCAGACCCCCTGCCCGTCCTTGACGATGCTCAGGAACTCCCACCACTCGTACTTCTTGACCCGGCCCAGCTCCTCGTGCTTGCGGACCTGCTCGTCCACGCCGTAGAGCAGCTGCTGGCCCGAGGTGGCGCCGGCGAAGCAGGTGCGGCGGTTCTTGACGCCGCCGAAGAGGCGCAGGTCCATCACGCCCTCGGGAGTGCGCGAGAAGGTCACGCCCATGCGGTCGTAGGTGCGGATCAGGCCGGGGGCGTCCTCGCACATCGACTTGATCGGCGGCTGGTGGGCCAGGTAGGCGCCGCCCTTGATCGTGTCCACGGTGTGCTGCCAGACCGAGTCGGTCTCGCCCTTGGTGTCCAGACAGGCGTTGATGCCGCCCTGGGCGCAGGCGCTGTGGCTGCGCTTGACGGGGAAGAGCGAGAACAGGTCCACCTCGTGGCCGGCCTCGGCGATGCGGATCGTCGCCCACAGGCCGCCCAGCCCGCCGCCCACTACGATGATCTTCGGCTTCTTCAGGGCCATCGGATGCTCCTCTCGGCGGTTCTAGGGTAGCGGCGCGAGAAATCCGCGCAGGGCCTGGGACGCCAGCGCCAGCAGGATCACGCCGATGCCGGCGCAGACCCAGGTCGAGATGCGCTGGGAACGGGGGCCGATGGTCGCGCCCCAGGTGATCAGCGCCAGCCAGACGCCGTTGCAGAAGTGGAAGACGGTCGACAGGATGCCCACGATGTACCAGGCCAGGATCCACGGGTTCGCCAGGTCGTCGGCCAGGTGTGCGAAGAGATCCTGCTTCAGCACCTCGCCGCTCAGCACCTCGCCCCGCGTCGACAGGACGTGGGTGACGATGAAGGCGAAGGTGATCAGGGCCGTGATGCGCTGCAGCCAGTACATGCGGTTGCGCGCGTAGCCGTAGGCCCGGACGTTCGACTTGCTGTGGTACCAGATCCAGAGGCCGTAGAGCGCGTGGAAGAGGATCGGCAGCGCGATCACGCCGATCTCCATCACGGTCAGGTAGGGCATCTCGTCGATCTTCTGGATCACGTGCTTGAAGAAGTGGTCCCCGCCCTTGACGGCCAGGGAGTTCTCGAAGAGGTGGAAGCAGAGGAAGGCGCCGATCGGGACGATGCCGAGCAGGCTGTGCAGTTTCCTCAGAGCGAAATGCCGGTCCAGGAGCGGAGCGTTCATCAGTCTCTCCTTGAGGCGGATTGGGCGCGCGGCGCTCGGAGGGATCTCGCGCTGCGGCGGGCCTGCATCTGCGGCACTGTAGTACAAAGATGTTTTGCTGTGAAGGGTTGGTGCAAGGATAAAATCAATAAACGATGAAACCGCGCATCAAGATTCCGGCGCCCCCCTCTTGCCTTGAGGGAACCCCGCGTTTAGGCTGGTGTTGCCAGGGGCGCACACCCACCCTGCCGGCTGCCGGAGCAGAGGAGGATCCCATGCTGAAATCGATCCGCATCCTGGGGACCGCCGCGTTGGCGGCGGCGTTGCTCGCCGTTCTGCCCGGCGCCGTCGCGGCCCGGCCCGGCTTTTCGGAGGTGGTTCTCGAGGGCGGCCTGGCCGAACCCCTGGGCGACCTCGGGGACGACTGGGAGACCGTCGCCGGCTTCGGCGCCGAGACCGGCTACGAGCTGGGCCTCCGCTTCCGCGCGCGCTGGCCTTCGGGATGGGCCCTGTCGCCCTCCTTCCACTACGTGCGCATGGCCAAGCACTCGGGCTTCGTCGAGGGAGAGAGCCTGTCCTTCTTCGGCCGCGGCTCGATCTTCGCCTACGGCGTCGACGCCCAGTACTTCCTGCCCGCGCGCCGGAACCGGCCGCAGTTCTACCTCAGCCTGGGCGCGGCGCTGATGCACAACCGCTACCGCGAGGAGTATTCCGACGGGGACTGGTTCGAGGAGGGGGTCAACACCCTGGGCCTGGCGGCGGGCGTGGGCCTGAGGACGGGCGACTTCGAGATCAGCGCCTTCTACCACGTGAACCGCTTCGACACCCTGAGCTTCTGGGCGGGCGTCGACGACTACGATTGGGACTGGGTCTCGGTGCGTTTCGCGGTGGCCCTGCCCGGGATGTACTGAGCCGGGGATCCCCGATATATTGAACCGGCGCCGTCCGGGAGGTCGGCGCCGGTTCTCGCTGGGAGGAATGTCACTCCAGCGGGGTCAGAAGAGGGCGATGGGCCTGCCGGGCTGTCCCGGGGGTCCCAGGGTCGGCTCGTAGGGCTCCGAGGCGACCGAGAAGGTGCCCTGGCGTCCCAGCGCGTCGACGCCCGCGACGCGGATGCGGTGCTCCTGGTCGTAGTCGGCGGCCAGGGTGTATGAGGGGGTCCCGACTTCAGCCACCTGGACATAGGCCCCGCCGTTGACGGAATGCTGTACGATGTAATAGGCCACGGGCGAGCCGGTGGTCGGGGCCGACCACGTATACTCGATTTCCTCCTGGGCCTGGGCGCTGCCCGCCGCGAGGATGACGGCGGCCAGGCCGAGCAGCAGGATGCGGGTGACTTTCGTCCTCGTGATCATCGGATGTCCGGCCTTTCGGGTTGCGGGGGTGCGGCGCCGTTCGGGGACCCTCGGCTCGCCGGTCGGGCTTGCTCGCCCATCTGCGGTCTGCGACCGATGAGGGCGATTTTGCAAGGCCGATGCCAGGGGCGATCGGAGGTTCGCGGCGGCTCCCGAAGAGTCTCTCTCGTCCTTCCGGATCGAGGTCGATGGTGACGCATCGTTTCCGAGCGTTGACTGATAACGGGGACAAATAAACCGTTGCCGACGCATCTGGGGTGGGGCCCGGTGACATCGTGGCGGCGTGGGGACAAGGGGGCGGTTGCGTTCCGAGCGCCGCTCTCCCGGCGGCCCTCTCGAATTGCCCGGCCGGGGACGGTGGCCGGGGCGATCCGTGACACCAAAGATAAAGAACCAGACCAGTCACGTCAAATTTCTAAGGAGGCCTCATGAATTCTGACGTTCTTGCACTTTGGCCAGAATTGGAGTGGATCAAGGACGCAGGCCTGCGCGAGAAGACTGCTGCGACCTGGGAGCTGGCCCTGGCCGAGAGCGACCTCGACGCCGCCGATCTCCAGGAGATCCCGTTCACGCTGCTCGTGCCGGACTGCAAGGTCAGCTTCATGGCCCACAAGCGCTGCGTGGTGCACGTGGCCCGCGACGCCGCCGTCAAGATGAACGAGTTCATGGGCGACGAGCTGCCCGTGGACCTGGACACGGTGATCGCCGGCGCTATCCTGGCGGACGTGGGCAAATTGCTGGAATACGCCAAGGTCGACGGCGAGGCGGTGAAGAGCGAGACGGGCAAGTACCTGCGGCATCCCTTCACCGGGGTCGGCCTGGCGCTGCGCTGCGGGGTGCCCGATCCCGTCTGCCACATCATCGCCGCCCACGCCGGCGAGGGGGACATGGTGAAGCGGACGCCCGAGGCCTACGTGGTGCACCACGCGGATTTCATGACCTTCCTGCCGTTCAAGAACAGGTTCTGACGTTGCGGCGCGACGGTCGGCGGCTCGCCGCCGCCGGCCCGCGTCCGACTTCGGCCCGAGGAGAAGCGATGTCCGGACCGATCCGACGATTCCTGCTGCTGTCGGCCTGCCTGCTGGCCGTCGTTCTGCCGGGATGCTCCCGGCGCGATACGCGTCCCAACATCGTGATCGTGGTCCTGGACACCTTGCGTCGGGACTACACCGGCGTCGACGCCGGCCCGGGCGCGACGAGCCCCACCCCCACCCTGGACCGGCTCGCCGCCGAGGGCACGAACTTCACGCGGGTCTGGTCGGCGGCGTCCTGGACCGTGCCCTCCCACGCTTCGATCTTCACGGGCCTGCTCCCCTCCGGGCACGGCTGCAACGCCCTGCGCCCGCGCTTCGATCCGGCGATCCCCACCGCGGCCGAGGCGCTGGACGCCGGCGGCTACGCCACGGCGGCCTTCTTCAGCAACCCCTGGCTGACGAGCCGGGCCACGGGTCTGCTGCGCGGCTTCGCGGAGCGGCAGGAGGCGCGCATCGGGGGGTTGAGCTCGCTGACCAGTTCCATGGGGGACCAGGGCGGCCGGCGCACCCTGGACCAGATCGCGCGCTGGCTCCAGGACTACGACGGCGACGATCCGGTCTTTCTCTTCGCCAACATCCTCGAGGCGCACCTGCCCTACGATCCGCCGCGGGACTACCGCAGCCGCCACCTCGCCGACCTGGCCGTCGACGATCGCGTGCCGATCGATTGGGGGCACGAGATCAACGCCGGCGCCCGCGATCCGGCCGTCGAGGATTGGGACCGGGTGCGGCGGCTCTACGCCGGCGACGCCAACTTCGCCGACCGCTTCCTGGCCGGCGTGCTGAACCTGGTGCGCCGCCACCTGGACTGGGAGAACACGGTCGTCATCGTGACCTCGGACCACGGCGAGAACCTGGGCGAGCACGGCCTGGCCGAGCACCAGTTCTCGGTGCACGAGACCCTGCTGTCGGTGCCGCTGGTGATCCACGCCCCGCCGGCGCTGCTGGCGCCCGGCCGGCGCGACGATCCCGTCTCGCTGACCGACCTCTACGCCACGGTGCTGGATCTGGCCGGCGTCGACGCCGAGCCGCCGCCCACCAGCCGGTCGCTCCTGCCCGAGCCTCCGGCCGGGGCGGCCCTGCGGCCCGTCGTCTCGGAATACGCGGGGCCGAACCCCGAACTGCTGCTGCTGCTGCGCCGCGTCAACGAGGCTGTCGACATGGCGCCGCTGACGGCGGCCTGGCGGACCGTGCGGCAGGGAGACCTGCGCCTGAGCCTGGCCAGCGACGGCCGCGTGGAGTTGCACGACCTCGCCGCGGACCCCGGCCAGGAGAGGAACCTGGCCGAGGCGCGGCCCGACGATGTCGCCAGGCTCCGGGAACTGCTGGCGGCGCCGGGCGCGGCGGCCTGGCTGCAGCCCCAGGAGGACGCGGTCATCGACGAGGCCACGCGCAGGCAGCTGGAATCCCTGGGCTATGTGAACTGAGCCGGTGCGGCGCGATGCATTATTTTTGCGTTGACACCTGCGATAACTGATATATGTAGACCGTGAGTTCGGAGGAGATCAGGCGGGGTCGGCCACGGAGGCGACCCGGCGGCTTCCCTGGGAGGAGATTATCATGGCCGATAACACCGACAAGGTTCCGGGCAGCGTCGACGGCAAGTTCTACGTCGACAGCAACTGCATCGACTGCGACCTCTGCCGCCAGACGGCGCCGGACAACTTCGAGCGCAACGAGGACGACGGCTTCAGCTTCGTCTTCAAGCAGCCGGCGGACCCGGACGAGGAGGAACTCTGTCGGGAGGCCATGGAGGAGTGCCCCGTCGAGGCCATCGGCGACGACGGCTGATCCGGTTTCAGCAGCGCGTCGCCCGCCCCCTGGCGACGAGGCCCTGTCGTCCCGACGGGGCCTCGTTTCTTCGAGAGGGACGGGAACCCGACGGCCGCCGTGGCGTTGAAGCGCTCCGGAACAGGACGGGTCGGGGGGTGCCCCGGACTCGATGCGAAGAAACAGGAGAGGATACTATGCTGAACCGAATCATGCACAATCGCCCCCGCTGGCTGGGCGCGATCCCCTTCGTTGCCGTCGGCGTGATCATCGGGCTGGCGATCGCTGGAGGCGGCGCCCGCCACGACGGCGCCCTGACGAGCGGTCTGGCCACACCGGCCGCCGACGCCGCGCCCGACGCCCAGGCCCTGGGCTCCTACGCCGACGTGGCCGAGGCCGTGATGCCCGCGGTCGTGAACATCTCCACCGACAAGGTCGCGGAGACCCCCGACTGGCATCCTTTCCTCGAGGACCCCTTCTTCCGCCGCTTCTTCGGCGATCCCCGCGACAACCAGGGCCGCGAGCGCATCGAGCGCTCCCTGGGCTCGGGCGTGATCGTCCGCGCCGACGGCTACATCCTGACCAGCAACCACGTGATCGAGCGCGCCAGCAAGATCCGGGTGATCTTCGACGACAACACGGAATACGAGGCCGAGATCGTCGGGCAGGATCCGCAGACCGACGTCGCCCTGATCAAGATCGACGCCGAGGACCTGCCGACCGTCGCCCTGGGCGACTCGCGGGTCCTGCGCATCGGCGACGAGGTGATGGCCGTGGGCAACCCCTTCGGCCTGGGCCAGACCGTGACCCTGGGCATCGTCAGCGCCCTGGGCCGGTCGATCAACCTGGTCGACTACGAGGACTTCATCCAGACCGACGCCTCGATCAACCCCGGCAACTCCGGCGGCGCCCTGGTGAACATGAGCGGCGAGCTGGTGGGCGTGAACACGGCCATCCTCAGCCGCAGCGGCGGCTCGCAGGGCGTGGGCTTCGCCATTCCCAGCCACATGGCCGGTCGCATCATGGACATGCTCATCGAGCACGGCAGCGTGCAGCGGGCCTGGCTCGGCATCCAGGTCCAGAACGTGAGCCAGGCCATGTCCGAGGCCCTGGACCTGGACGGTCCGCGGGGCGTGCTGGTCTCGAGCGTCGAGGAGGACACTCCCGCCGCCGCCGCAGGCCTGGCCGAGGGCGACATCGTCCTGAGCATCGACGGACAGCGCGTCGATTCGGTGAGCAAGCTGCGGAACCTGATCAGCCTGAGCGGTGTGGACTCGAAGGTGGCGGTGGAGATCCTGCGCGACGGCAAGGAGAAGACCCTGGACGTGGTCCTGGGCCAGCTGCCCGACGCCGAGGACCGCGCGCAGCGTGACGAGGAGGAGGCGCCCGAGGTCGAGCGCATCGACGGCGTCTCGGTGCGCGAACTCACCGACCGCTATCGCCAGCGCTTCCAGGTGGAGGACGACGTGGACGGCGTGCTGGTGGTCGATGTCGACCAGGCCAGCGAGGCCTTCCGCGTGGGCCTGCGCCAGGGCGACGTGATCGTGGAGGTCGCCAAGGAGACGGTCGTCGGCCTTGACGACTACCGCCGCCTCGTCAAGGAGAACCCCGACAAGCCGGTGCTCCTGCGGGTGCGCCGCGGCGGGGGCAATCTCTTCGTGGCCGTCCCGCGCTAGCCGCAGGCCGCTGCGGGGACCCCACCCGCGGGACGGGGACGGGGGCGTCGGCACCGCCGGCGCCCCCGTCGCGCGTCCGGGCCCGGATCCCCCTTTGCCGTGCGGGGGGTGCGGCGCTTATGATTGGCCCGCCATGAACATCCTCTTCTCCAGCAGCATCGGCGCCTGGGGCGGGGGCGAGAACTGGATGCTCTCGTCCGCCCTCGGCCTGCGCGACCGCGGCCACGCCGTGGACCTGGCGGCCCGCGAGGGAAGCGCCCTGGCCGGACGCGCCCGCGCCGCCGGCCTGCCCGTGCACGAGCTCCGCTTCCGCGGCGACTTCGATCCCCTCGGCACCCTCTTCTTCTGGCGGCTCTGCCGCCGCCTGCGCACCGACGTGCTCTGCCTGAACATGGACCGGGTGCTGCGCGTGGCGGGACCCGGCGCCCGCCTGGCGGGCGTGAAGGCGGTGGTGCCGCGCCGCGGCAGCCAGTTCGGCATCGGCGGCAAGGTCTCGCACCGTTTCAGCTACCTCCACGTGGCCACCGGGATCATCGCCAACTCCGAGGCCACCCGCGACACGATGCTGCAGAGCGCTCCCTGGCTGCCGCCGGAGAAGGTGCGCCGCATCTACAACGGCATCCACGTCGAGGACTTCGACCGGCCCGGGCGCCGGGGCCCGGTGCGCGAGTCCCTGGGCGCCGGTCCCGACGATCCGGTGATCCTGATGGTGGGCGAACTGACCGAGCGCAAGAACCACGTCCACCTGCTGCGGCGGCTGCCGGCGCTGCGGGAGCGTTTGCCGGACCTGAAGGTGTGGATCGCCGGCGAGGGTACCGAGCGGGACCTGCTGGCGCGGACGGCGGCCGAGGCCGGCGCGGCGGCGGACGTGCGGCTGCTGGGCTTCAGGGATGACGTGGCCGACCTGATCGCCGGCTGCGACCTGCTGGTCCATCCGGCCCTGATGGAGGGCTTCGGCTACGTGCTGGTCGAGGCGATGGCCGCGGGGCGGCCCGTGATCGCCGCCGCCACGAGCAACATCCCCGAGATCGTGCCCGACGGCGTGACCGGCTACCTCGTCGACGCTGACGACGGCGACGCCCTGGTCGAGCGCGTGGCCCGGGTGCTGGGCGACGCCGAGCACGCCCGCGTCCTGGGCGAGGCCGGCCGCGAGCGGGCGCGGCGGCTCTACGCTTTTCCCCGGATGCTGGACGAGTTGGAGGGCTACTTCACGGAATTGATGGAGGCCTAGTCCTCGCCTGAGCGGCCGAGCTCGAAGAGCCGGCGCAGGCTGTCCAGATGCTGGAACCGCTCCTCGCGGCTGGGCGCCGATTTCAGCTGCACCATGGGCCGCTTGAGCAGCGTCTTGATGAAGGTGCGCAGCCCCTCCTCGACCGCCGCGGCGACCGCCTCGGACTCGTGCTTGCGCACGTAGGCCATCTGCTTCTCGCCGATGGATTCCAGGTAGGTCCGGAACTCCGCCACGGTGGGCAGCAGCTCCATGTCCTGCAGCCAGCCCTGGAACTCGCCGAGCTCCCGCTCGATGATCAGGTCGGCGCCGTCCAGCTCCTTGCGGCGGGCCGCCATGTTGGCGCGGACGATCCCGTCCAGATCCTCCAGCCCGAAGAGATAGACCCCCTCGAAATCGGCGACGCCGGGATCGACGTCGCGGGGCACGGCGATGTCCAGCAGGAAGAGGGGATTGCCGCGGCGCTTGCGGACGGCCTCGCGCACCATGTCGGGCAGGATCACCGGTTCGGTGGCGCCGGTGGTGCTCAGGACGACGTCGGCTTCGGCCAGGGAGGCGGTCAGTTCCTCCCAGGGCCGGGCGCGGATCGGCGCGTCCTCGCCGCCGCGCAGCTCCTCGGCCAGCTTCCCGGCGCGCTCGGCGCTGCGGTTGACGACGGTCATGGCGCCGATGCCGTGCTGCAGGAAGTGGCGGGCGGCCAGCGAACCGGTCTCGCCCGCGCCCACCAGCAGCACCCGGTTGCGGCCCAGGTCGGCGAAGAACTTGCGGGCCAGCTCGACGGCGGCGAAGGCGACGCTGACGGCCCCCTCGCCGATGCGCGTCTCGGTGCGCACCCGTTTGCCGGCGCGGAAGGCGCCCTGGAAGGCCCGCATGGTCACCGGCCCCAGCGGCCCGACCTCGCGGGCCAGGCGGTAGGCGTCCTTGATCTGGCCGCCGATCTGCGGCTCGCCCAGCATCATGCTCTCGAGCCCGGCGGCCAGGCGGAAGAGGTGCCGGACGGCCTCGCCGCCGGACAGGTGACGACCGTGCTCGCCCTCGAAGAGCGCGAAGTCGACGTCGACCACCGACAGGGCCCTGGCCAGGGACTCGTGCACGCAGCGCGCGGCCGGGGTCTCGATGTAGATCTCGGTGCGGTTGCAGGTGCACAGGGGCACGGCCGAGACGATGTCCGGCTCGTCGCCGCAGGCGGCCAGGAAGGCGTGGACGGCGGCGGCGTCCATGTGGACGCGTTCGCGGGTCTCGGTGTCGGCCAGCTGGTGGTCCACGCTCCAGACCAGGAAGTTGGCCCGGCCGTCCCCGGCGGGGGCGCCGTCGAAAGGTGCGGTGTCGGATCGGGTCATGACGCCGGCACCCCCCCGCGGATCGAGAAGTTGTGGAAGCTGGGGAAGAAGTGGTGCACCAGCGCGATCGCGATCACCATCAGCACGAAGCCGATGATCGCGGCCACGTTCATGCGCCGGCCGCGCCAGCCCAGGGTGCGGTGGCCGACGAGGCCCAGCGTGTAGCCGACGAAGATGATCCACGAGGCGATGATCTTGGGGTCGCCGTGGTCCAGGCGCGCGGCCACCTCGGGGGGCACGCGCCGGGACAGGGCCACCATCCAGACATGGCCGGTGGCCAGGGCGGCGAAGAGCAGCGGCACGCCCAGCTGCACCGAGCCCACGCTCATGCGCTCCAGGGTCTCGAGCGGCGGCAGGCGGCGGAAGAGCAGGCCGAAGTTGCGGCGCGAGAGCTGGCGGGCCTGGGCCAGGTAGAGCAGGGCGTAGACGAAGCCCAGGCTGAGCGAGGTGTAGGCCAGCAGCACCAGCACCGCGTGCAGGGCGTAGCCGGGATCCTCGAGCAGGCCGCTGGTCGGCGGGGCGCTGGTGCCCACGAAGGAGCTGGCCAGGAACTGCAGCAGGAAGGCGAGCCCGACGACGACGAAGCCGGTCTGCCGCACCTGCATGCGCCGCTCCAGCAGCGCGTAGATGAGCAGGCTGGACAGGGCCATCAACGAGAAGAATTCCAGCGGCGCGCCCAGGGGCAGCCGCTCCAGCGCCAGCGTGCGCACGACGACGGCGCCCAGGTGCAGGGCCAGGGTCGCGCCCAGCAGCCGCCGGCTCCAGACGGCCTCGCGCGGTTCGTCGCGCATGAAGACCAGGACGTAGGCGCCCAGCAGCATCAGGTAGGCGATCGGCAGCAGCGTGTTGAGGAAACCGAGCAGCGTCTGCATCTCAGTCGTCCCTTCTCGTGCGCGCGGGCGCGGCGGCGCCCAGGTGGTCCAGCACCGCGGCGGCGGTCCGCTCCGCCTCGGCGACGCAATGGTTGACGGCGATGCCCCGGTACGAGCTGCCGGTCAGGAAGAGGCCCGGATGCTCCGCCAGTCGCCGGGAGACGGCGGCCAGCCGGGCCAGGTGGCCGGGCCGGTACTGGGCGATGGCCCGCGGCCAGCGCACGATCCAGCTGCGCTCGGGCTCGCCGTGCAGGCCGTAGAGGGGGGTCAGCTCCTCCAGGCAGATCCGGCGCAGGGCGTCGTCGTCCAGGTCCAGGATGTCGGGATCGGCGGCACCGCCGGCCATGCAGCGCAGCAGGACCCGGTCCCGGGGGGCGCGGCCGGTGAAGATGCTCGAGGACCAGAGCACGCCCAGCAGACGGCGGCCGGCCCGGGTGGGGTTGAGCATGCCGAAGCCGGAAAGGGGATGGTCGACGGCCGCGCGCGGGTAGGCGAGCACGATCACGGCCATCGGCGCGTAGGGGATCCCGGCCAGCAGGCCGGTCAGCTCGGCGTCGTCGAGGTGGCCGGCCGCGGCGTGGGCCGGCGCGGTGTTCACCACGGCGGCGAAAGGCCCGTGCTCGCGGCCGTCCGCGGCCACGGTCCAGCCCTCCGGCCCCCGGCGCAGCGCGGTGACGGGCGCTCCGGTCAGGACCTCGCCCCGCAGCGCGGCCGCCACGGCCCGCGGCAGCTCGACCATGCCGCCCCGGAAGCTGTGCAGGACGCCGCTGGGTCCGGGCGAGGCCTCTCCCGCGCCGCTGCGTTTCCGCTCGCGTTGCAGCTTGAAGAGCGCCCGGAAGAGGCCGCCGTGGTCGCGTTCGAGCTCGACCATGCGCGGGAAGGCCGAGGCCAGGCTCAGGCGCCGGGCGTCGCCCCCGAAGACGCCCTTGACCATGGGGTCCAGGAAGTTCTCGGCGAACTCGCGGCCCAGCCGGCGCACGCCGAAGTCGTAGACGGTCTCGTCGGTGGCGGGATCCTCGGCGGCGCGCCCCAGGTCGCGGCGCGGCGGCCGCAGCAGCTCGGTCGCGACGCGCAGCTTGCCGGGCCAGCTCAGGGTGCCCGAGCGCAGGAAGGCCGGCGGGCTCATCGGCATCTCCTGCACCTTGCCGTCGATCAGCAGGAAGCGGTGGCGCGTGGCGTCCTCGCTGCGCTGCAGGGCGTCGCCCAGGCCGACGCGCTCGACCAGGCGCAGGGTGGCGGGCTCGCTGTCCAGGAAGCCGTTGGGGCCCTCCTCGAGCTGGAAATCGCCGTCGCGGATGGTGCGCAGGTTGCCGCCGACCGCGGGCGCCGCCTCGAAGACGGTCACGCGCAGGGGCAGGCCTCGCGCTTCGGCTTCGCGCTCGAGGTCGAAGGCGGTGGCCAGTCCGGCGATGCCGCCGCCGACCACGGCGACCGATAGGGTCTCAGGCATGGTCCGTCTCCTTGTCGCGCCCGGCGGCGACGGCCGCGGGGGCGAAGGCGGTGACGTCCAGGTGCTCGGCCAGGGAGTCGAGCCACCCCGCGTCCAGGTTCAGGGCCGGCGGACGCACGAACTCGGCGACGCCGGCCCGTGCGGTCTCCTCGCGCAGTTCGATGTCCAGTTCGTGCAGGGTCTCGATGTGCTCGCAGGTGAAGCTCAGCGGCAGCACGCAGAGCCGCCGGCAGCCGGAGGCCGCCAGCCGCTCGGCCTCGGCGGTCAGTTCGGGACCGATCCAGCGCACCGGGCCCACCTTGCTCTGGAAGGCCAGCAGGGGCCGCGATCCGCCGGGAAGGCGCTTCCACCAGTCGCCCAGGTCGGCGCCCAGGCGCGAGGCCAGCTCTCCGTTCAGGGCGGCCATCGTGGCCCGGGTCTGCGACAGGTAGGGATCGCCGCGCTTCAGGAAGCGCTCGGGCAGCGAGTGGGCCGTGCCCAGCAGGGCGCATTCGGCGGGATCCCGGCCCTCGGCGTGCCAGCGCCTCAGCACGGGCTCGGCGCGGTCGGCCAGGGCCCGGACGTAGCCGGGCAGCAGGTGCCATTCGGGCAGCACGTAGACGGCCAGTCCCGGCGCCAGCCGGGTCACGGCCCGCTGCAGGTCGCCCATGACGCTGCCGGTCGTCGCACTCGCGAACTGGGGATAGGCCGGCACGGCCAAAATCTGTCGCGCGCCGCCTTCCAGCAGCTCGGCCAAGCCCTCCCCCGGGAAGGGATGCCAGTAGCTCATGATCGGTGTCGCCCGCAGGCTGCGGCCGCGCGCGCGCAGGCGCTCCTCGAGGGCCTCGCACTGCCGCTGCGCCCACTCCAGCTGGGGCGAGCCGCCGCCGTGGCCGATCTCGCGGTAGCGCTGCTTCACGGCCTCCAGGCGCCGGCGGACGATCAGCCAGCCCACCATGCGGTTGAAGGGGGCCGGGATCGGCAGCACCGCGGGGTCGCGGAAGAGGTTGTGCAGGAAGGGGGCCACCGAGTCGGGCCCGTCGGGCCCGCCCAGTCCCGCGAAGACGAGGCCCGTGGGCAGGGACGGGTCCAGGGGATGCCGCGCCAGCCGCTGCAGGTCCTCGTGTCGGGTCAGGCGAGGGACCATGGTCTCCTCCGGGACTCAGATCGTCTTCGAGAAGATCGGCCGGTCGCCCGCCCGGTCCAGGTACGCGTCGAATTCCATGCAGATGTTGCGGACGAAGAAGCGTCCGAGCTCGGTGACCGAGATCCGGTCGTCCGTCCGCTCCAGGAAGCCCTCGGCCACGAAGGGATCCATCCGCGCCAGCTCCGGGGCCAGGGCGTCGGCGACGCGGGCGCCGCCGTCGCCGGGGCGCAGATCGAAGGGCAGTTCCAGGTTGCACATCAGGTTCAGGATGGCGTCGCGGCGCAGGACGTCGTCGGGGCTCAGGCGGTGGCCGCGCACCACGGGCAGGCGGCCGTCGTCGACGCCCTGCTGGTAGCCCTGCAGGCCGGCGTCGTTCTGGACGAAGGAGCCCGCCACCTCGCCGATGCTGCTCATGCCGAAGGCCAGCATGTGCGGGGCGGGACGCGTGGTGTAGCCCATGAAGTTGCGGTGCAGCCGCCGCTCGCGCAGGGCCACGGCCAGCTCGTCGTCGCGCTTGGCGAAGTGGTCCATGCCCACCCAGTCGTAGCCGGCCTCGGCGAAGGTGTCGATGGCCAGCTGGAAGAGGGCGAACTTGGCGTAGGGATCGGGCAGCATGGTCTCGTCGATGAGCTTCTGGTGCGGCTTGACCCAGGGCACGTGGGCGTAGCTGAAGCAGGCGACGCGGTCGGGGCCCAGGTCGATGATCGAGCGCAGCGTGCGCGCGAAGGATTCGGCCGTCTGGCCGGGCAGGCCGTAGACCAGGTCCAGGTTCACGCTCTCGAAGCCGAGGTCGCGGCAGGCCCGGAAGAGCTCGACGGTGCGCTTCTCGGACTGCAGGCGGCCGATCGCCTTCTGGACGTCCTTCTCGAAGTCCTGCACGCCGAAGCTGATGCGGTTGAAGCCCAGCTCGCGCAGCATGGCCATCTGTTCGGTCGAGCCCACGCGCGGGTCGCATTCGATGGACAGCTCGCCCGCGGGATCGACGGCGAAGGCGTCGCCGATCAGGTTCCAGGCCCTGGCGATCTGCTCGGGCCGGGGGTAGTTCGGCGTGCCGCCGCCCCAGTGCAGCTGCACGACGCGGCGGCCGGTCCCGAGGACGTCGACGACCATGGCCAGCTCGCGCTCGACCCGGTCCAGGTAGCTGTCGACGACGTTCCTGTCGCCGGCGATCTCGGAGTTGCAGCCGCAGTAGTGGCAGTGCTTCACACAGAAAGGCAGGTGCAGGTAGACGGACAGCTCGTCGCCGGGCAGGCCGGCCAGCCGCTCCAGGGCCTCGCGGTAGTCCTTCTCGCCGAAGTCGGCGTTCCAGACGGGCACCGTCGGGTAGCTGGTGTAGCGCGGACCGGGCTTGTTGTAGCGGTCCAGCATCTCGCGGGGCACGGGAACGGTCATGCCTGGTCTCCCGGTCGGTAGCTCTGGACGGTCTCGACCAGCGTCTCGACCGCGGGGATGGGCGTGGGCGGCAGGATGCCGTGGCCCAGGTTGAAGACGTGGCCCGGCGCGTCGTCGCCGGCGCGGCAGATGGCCAGGGCGCGACGGCGGATCTCCTCGGGCGTGCCGAAGAGCGCCAGCGGGTCGAGGTTGCCCTGGACGGGGCGGCCCAGCGCGGCGGCGGCCGAGCCCAGGTCGAGGGTCCAGTCCAGCCCGAAGCCCTCGGCGTCCAGGGTCTTCACGTGGTCCAGGAAGGGCGCCGAACCCTTCAGGAAATAGATGCGCGGCACGCCGGCGTCCTTCAGCCCGTCCAGGATCCGGCGGATGCCCGGCAGCACCATGGCCTCGTAGTCGGCCGGGTGCAGGATGCCGCCCCAGGTGTCGAAGACCTGCACTGCGTCCACGCCGGCCTCGACCTGCATCTTCAGATAGTCGAGGACCTGGTCGGCCAGCTTGTCCAGCAGCGCGCGCAGCAGGTCGGGCCGCGCGTAGAGCATGGTCTTCAGGTGGCGGAAGTCCTTGCTGCCGCCGCCCTCGATCATGTACGAGGCCAGGGTCAGCGGCGCGCCGGCGAAGCCGATCAGCGGCGTCTTATCGCCGAGCTCGCCCTTGATCATGCGGACGGCGTCGGCGACGTAGGCGGTGTGCTCGCGCGAGTCGACCACGCGCAGGGCCTTGACGGCGGCCTCGTCGCGGATGGCCGTGACCATCTTCGGGCCGCCGTCGCCGAAGGTGAAGGGGGCGCCCATGCCCTCCAGCGGCACCAGGATGTCGCTGAAGAGGATGGCGGCGTCGAAGCCGAAGCGGCGGATGGGCTGCAGCGTCACCTCGCAGGCCAGCTCGGGGGTCTTGCAGACCTCGACGAAGGAGTGCTGCGCCCGCACGGCCATGTACTCGGGCAGGTAGCGGCCGGCCTGGCGCATGATCCAGATCGGGCGGCGGGCGGGCTTCTCGCCGCGCAGCGCGGCCAGGTAGGGGGAGCCGTTTGTCTCGGTCATGCTTCGTCCTCGGTCGGGTGTGGCGCGGCTGTGGAGCCCGCAAAAGATAGACAATTATCCCCCGGAATATGTCATGGAACCGTCATGCGGGCGCAGATCCCACGATCAGCGAAATCAGAGAACGATTTCCCAAATAATCCACTAAAGACATAGGTTGCGGCGGTCGATTCAGGGCATGATGCACGCCCTGAACCTGAAACGAGCGGGCCTTCCGGCCCTGATCTCCGCGGTCGCGCTGACGATCCTGATCGCGGCCGTCGCCGCGCCCGGCACCGGAGCGCGGGAAGGCGCGCCGGCCGCGCACCGGGAACTGGAATGCGGCACCTGCCACGCCCCTCGAGCGGAGGCCGTGACCGCCGCCGCCGGCCGCATCGCTCCGGCCCGACGTTCCTGCCGGGCCTGCCATGTGCTCGCCGACCGGACCGACGCGACGGCCACGAACTTCCACGACGACGACGGGCGCGACTGCCGCGACTGCCACTCCTTTCACGAGCCGGCCCGGCTGCGGGCGGGCGAGGTGGAGTTCGTCTACGCCTATCGGGATGAGGACCTGCGCGAACAGTGCGCCTCGTGCCACGGGCAGGACGGGGATCTGGCCCTGCTGTCGCCGGGGCACCGCGAGGCGGGCAGGAGCCTCTACCACGTCGACGCCTACCGGCTGGCGAGGCTCTCGCCCTCGGACGGTTGCCTGCGCTGCCATGACAGCGGAGGCGAGGCCGCGGGCGAGGGCGGAGCGCCGGCCTTCGCGGGCCACCAGGGACATCCCCTGGGCGTGACCGTGCCTCTGGGGCGCGGCACGCCCGGCAACCACATCCGACGGAGCCTGGATCCGCGCATTCCCCTCTACTCGGATCGGATCGAATGTCAGACCTGCCACCTGATGGGCGACGAGCGACCGGATCTGCTGGGGCGTTTCGCCGAATCCTACGATCTTTGCCTCGGCTGCCACGAGCAGCCCTTCCGGCCGCGCGCCGGCGATCTGAGGCTGGCCTCCGTCCGCTGACGCGCGACGGCCGCGCCTGACGGCGCGGCCGCGCGATATCCCGGCGATCGTTTCCCTCTATTTCTTGTGACAGGTCACGCACAGATCCATGTTCGGATCCAGCGGCAGATACTGCGGGAAATCGGCGCCGTGCAGCTGGTGACAGCTGAGGCAGGTCACCGGTTCCCCGGTCCGCTCGTCGATGACGTCCGGACCCACCGGATGCGAGGAGCGGTGGGCGGCCACGTGGCAGTCGGCGCAGGCCGCGACCGCGTCCGCGGTGAGAAAGGCAGTCTCGGGCGAGCCGTGGGGCACGTGGCATTCGGTGCAGTCCATGCCGTCGTGGGTCGCGTACATCGCCTTGGGCTTCTCGGCCGTTCCCTCGAAGTGACAGCGCATGCAGAGCACGCCCTGCGGGGCCGACAGCAGCCCGGCGCCGTCGGCGGCGTGGGGGGCGTGGCAGTCCGTGCAGGAGCTCTCGTGGTCGAGGTGGCCGTTGTAGTCGGTCTCGAGATCGGCCTGCACGCCGCGATGGCAGCGAAGGCAGAGCGCGCGACCGTCGCCGGCGATGGCGAAGCCCGCGTCGGGGGCCGGATCCCCATGGCAGGTCTTGCAGTTTCCGCCCGCGAAGGGGGCGTGCCTGTTCTCGCGCAGGAGGCCCGGGAGCTCCGCCGCGTGGGGCGCGTGACAGGTCGTGCAGTCGGAGGCGCTCAGGTCTCGGCCCTGGTGCGTGCCCGCGAAGCCGGCGCCTCCGTCGTGGCAGGTGAAACAGAGTCCGGGCACGTCCCGGACCAGGATGCCGGGATACGCCGAGCCGTGGGGCGCGTGGCAGGCGCCGCAGTCGCCGTCGGCTACGGGGGCGTGGGGATGGGGCCGCTCGGTCCAGCCGGCGGCCACGGGATGGCAGGAGGCGCAGAGATCCGCGGTGGCGCGGCGCAGCTGGTCGGGATGGTCCGAGGCGTGGGGGTCGTGACAGGAGCCGCAGGCGCCCTCGCGGACCGGGGCGTGAGGCGCGGCAGGATCCGCCGCCGCGATGTCGTCGTGGCAGCGGGCGCAGAGCCGCGCGGGCTCCTCCCCCAGCAGGGCCGCGTGGCGCGAGGCGTGGGGGTTGTGACAGGCCGAGCAGCGGCCGTCGGCGAAGACCGTGTGGCGGTGCCGGGCGGAATCCAGCGCGCCGATGTCGGCGTGGCATTCCAGGCAGACGCCGGGCTCGTCGACGGGCGCGATCGCGCCGGCGCTCCCGGCGGCGAAGGCCGCGGAAGACAACAGAAGGCCCAGGAGGCGTATCCGGCGGTTCATGGTCGACCTCCCTCGGCGCCGGGATGACAGATGTCGCAGGCGCCGCTCGAGAACGGATCGTGCGCGTTGCGCTGGATCAATCCGGCCGTGCTCGCGGCGTGGGGGTCGTGGCAGTGACGGCAGTCCAGCTCTTCGCCGGCGACGCCGAGGTGCAGGGCGCGGAAGTCGGCGTCGTCCCCGTCGTGGCAGTCGAGGCATTGGCCGGGCACCGCGGCGGCGAGCAGGGTGGCTTCGTCGCTCAGGTGCGGCAGGTGACAATCGAGACACGAACCCTCGGCCGCCGGGGCGTGGGCCTCCTGCGTGGCGATGCGCTCGGCCAGCTCGCCGTGGCAGGTGGCGCAGAGGTCGGCGGGAGCGAGAGGCAGCAGCCCTCGGAGTCCTCCCGCGTGCGGCAGATGGCAGGCGGTGCAGTTCCCCGCCACGTAATCGGGGTGGGCGCTGGTCGCCGCCGCCGCCGCCCCGGAATCGTCGTGACAGTCGGCGCAAAGCGACGCCTGGGACCGCAGGAGCAGCCCGTCGTGGCCGGCCGCGTGCGGAGCGTGGCAGCCGCCGCAGTCGGCGTCTGCGAACGGCGGATGGACGACCGCCATGTCGGATGCGGCCATCTCGGACTCGTGGCATCGCGCGCAGAGGTCGTCGCCCGAGGCCCGCAGCAGGGCGGTCTCGGCCGAGGCGTGGGCGGCGTGGCACGCGTCGCAGCCGTCGGTCTGCAGAGGCTTGTGGACGCTGCGGCTGCGCAGCCAGCCGTCGGCGTCGTCGTGACAGCCGGAGCAGAGGTCGAAGCTGTCGGCGACCGAGAGCGCGGGAAAGTCCGAGCCGTGGGGAAGGTGGCAGTCCAGGCAGGATCCGCCGGCGAAGGCGGCGTGGGCTCCGGGCGACTCCATCTCGACCCTCTGGCCGGCGTGGCAGCCCAGGCAGAGCTCGTTGACGTCTCCATCCACCAGGTGGTCGCCGACGCGGCCGTGGGCCTGGTGGCAGAGAGTGCAGTCGCGGCCGACGGGATCGTGGCCCGAGGGCTTGTGCAGGGATTCCTCGACGTGGTCGTGGCAGTCCAGGCACAGCTCCGTCGCCGGCCTTGCCAGCAGGGCCGCCCTGGGCGAGCCGTGCGGATCGTGGCAGGAGGTGCAGGCGCCGTCCGCCACCGGAGGGTGGGGGTCTTCACCGGCCATCTCGTCGGCGTCGTGACAGACGAGGCAGAGCGTGTCGGCGTCGTTTTCGTTCAGGGCGAAGGGCCGATCCCCTTCCGGGTCGGCGTGGCAGGAGGCGCAGTCGCCGTCGGCCACCGGGCCGTGGATCGAGGCGCGCAGGAGCGACCTGGAATCGGAGGAGTGGGGGGAGTGGCAGGTGCCGCATCCGTCTGCGGGGACGGCATAGCCGCTGTGCGCCTGGACGACGGAACGATCCCCGATGTCGTGGCATTGGGTGCAGAGGTCGCCTGCGGGCAGGCGCAGCAGGCCGGGCTGGTCGCCGCCATGGACGACATGGCAGGAGGCGCAACCCTCCTCGAGGGGAGGATGCCTGTGTTCGAGGCGGAAGGCCCCGGCGTCGTGGCAGGTGAAGCAGAGATCGCCCTGGGGCGCGGGCAGCAGGCCGGCGTTGTCGGCGGCGTGGGGGTCGTGGCAGGTTTCGCAAAGCCCCCGGGCGGCGGGCTCGTGGAGGAATGCCCCGTCGAGGCCCAGCGCGGCGTCCTCGTGGCAAAGGCGGCAGAGGGCGCGCCCCGTCTCTTTGAGCCGCAGGGCGCCGACCAGGCCGTGGGGCTTGTGGCAGTCGCCGCAGCGCTTCTGGGCGAAGGGCTCGTGACGGACCCGGCCGTCGATATCGGCCAGTTCGTGGCAGCCGAGGCAGCCGCCGTCGTCGCCGAAGCGGCGGCCGCGCTTGATCTGGGCCTCGGCTTCCGGAGGCAGACAGGCGGTCGCCGCCAGTAGCACGGCCGCGAGGATCGGCCAGCGGCGGGGGATCGGGAATCGCAGGGCCATGGCTCCACCTCTGCGTCCCCGGGCGCGGCCCGGGGCGTCGTGATCTAGGAATCTCCGGCGAAGTAGCGTTCGATCCGGTCGTCATGGCGGACGATCGTCGATCGCTCCTTCAGCAGGGACAAATGCTCGTCCATGAGCGCATCGAACTTGCGCTGGAACACGGCCTCGCGGATCGGCATCTCGACTTCCTCGATGCTCCTGGGCTGGCCCTGCCGGCGCCCGCGCAGCTTGAAGACCATCCAGCCGGAGGGGATCTTCACGGGCGAACTCACGTCGCCTTCCTTCATCTCGGCCAACTGCTCCTTCATGGAGCCGGAGAATACATTCTCCGGTGACCAGCTGGGCTCGCCGCCGCCGCCGGCCTTCAGCAGGTCGCGGACGAAATCGATGTCGCCGCCTGCCGCCAGGCGCGCGGCCGCGTCGGCGGCCGTCGCCTCGTCATCCAGGACGATCACGTCGAGAAGAACCTCCTCCGGCCCGCGGAAGCGGTCCAGGTTCTCCCGGTAGAAGGCGTCGAACTCTTCGCGACTGAAAACGATCTCCGGCACGATGATCTCGTTCAGGTACATGTTGATCAGCATCTCGCTCCGCTTGTCCCGGACCAGCTTCGCGACGGCCGGGTCGTCCAGCAGGCCGCGCCGGGCGGCGGCGGCCCGCAGGATCAGGTCGTGGCGGACTTCGTCGCAGCCGCGCCCGTAGAGCTCGTTGAAGCCGGCGTTGCGCAGGTCCATCTGACCCTTGGCGATCGCCCGGCGCAGATCCTTCTCGGTGACGGCCCTGACGCCGGGGGCGCTGAAGGCCGGTGCGGACCCTCCCTCCATGAACGCGGCGGTTCCCATAGCCGCGGAGTCCCCCCTGACCCTTTCCAGGATCGCGGCGTTGCGCAGCAGGGGCGCCTCGGCGTCCAGATCCTCCAGGAAGGTCTTCCAGGCGGCCTCGCGCTTCTCGACCGCGTAGTAGCGGCGGATACGTGGCAGGGCCGCAGCGAAGGCCGTCTCGTCGGGGTCCAGCTTCTGCTCGACGCGAAGGACCGAGAAGATGTTGTGGAAGGGGAAGACCTGGCTGAGCTCGCCCTGGCGCGTGGCCTCGGCGGGCCCGCGAAGCTGGGGATGGAGGTCGCCCCAGATCACGAGATCGCGGAGGCCGCCCTCGTGGCGCCGGTTGTCCACGGAAACGGACATGGCCAGGCTGTCCATCGGGGCGCCGGCGAGCAGCGCTTCGCGGAGCTTCCCGGCGTCCTCGGCGGTGCGCGCGGAGATCTGGCGCACCTGGATCCGGCGATAGTAGGTCCGCCAGTATTCCTGGATCTCCTCGTCCGAGATCTCGATCTCGGGGTCGAAGGCCCGGGAGGCGAACGCGGAGGCGGCGGCCGATTCCCTCATCTCGGCGAGCTCGTCGACGAGGGCCGGTTCCTCGCCCATGCCCATCGCCTCGGCCTGCTGCAGCAGCAGCAGGTCGTTGACCGCCTTGTCCAGGAGCTTGCCCAGGAAGGCCGCGTTCATGCGCTCCGCTCCGCCGGAGGCGTGCGCCGCCATCACCATGTCGTCCATGGTCGCCGCCGTGATCGCATCGCCGTTGATGGTGATCAGCGTGTCGCCGGGCGCGTCGGCGGCGAAGGAGAACACCGGCAGCAGGAGCAGCAATACGGCCGCCGGCAGAAGACGATGCGGGGTCATTCGGAAACCTCCGGAACGGGCGGGGCGGAACGAACCATCTCATCCAGGAAGGCATCGGCGAAGTCGAGGGCCAGTTCTCCGAGCGACGATCGCCGGACCGCGCCGAAGAGGAATTCGCCTCCCGGTCCCGCGAATTCGTACTCGCGCGCGACCAGGATGCGGCCGTCGCCGGCGTCCAGCATCCTGGCGCCGAAGGCGATCGCGGGTTCCGGGGCCAGGGAATCGCCGCCGAAAACATCGAAGCGGTCGATCTCGCCGGTGACGACCACATCGACGCCCAGATCGTCGTGCAGGGCGCTCAGGGTCTGCAGATCGATTCCTCCCCGTGGGGCGACCTGTTTATCCTGGAACAAGAAATTAGCAATCCCAGGCTCTATAACAAGATAGCCCCTGGACACCAGGCGAGAAAGAAGAAAATCCACCAAAACGGTGGCTGATTCGGCAGGGACCTCTCCCGTGAATGAGAAGGGCACCAGGGCGACAGTCGTTCGCGGGCGCTCGGGCGGGGGCGAAGGGGTCGAGAAGGACGGGGCGAGGGCGTCGACGAGTTCCGTGACCGCCACCGCCGCCAGTTCCGTGAGGGTCTCGGGCATGCCGACGCCGAAGAGTCCGACCAGATCCGGAGCCGCGATCGCCCGGGATTCGGCGGCGATCACCCGTGCGGTCGCGGGGTCGAGCAGGCGCAGGGAGACGGCGATCTCGAGCGCGGGTCGCTCGCGATAGATCCCGACGGTCCCGGTCAGCAGCAGCCCGGCGCCGGTCTCGGCTGCCACGAGGCGAGCTCCCTCGCGGTCGACCATGCCCACGGCCCGGATCCGGTGGCGTCGCAGGACGGGGCGGATCTCCCGCTCGGCGAGGAATGGCACCCCCCGCTCGGCCAGCGCCGCGTGGAGCAGCATCACGACGGTGTCGCGGGCGGCCGCCGCGCCGGTGGGGTTGGCCAGCGGCAGCAGGGCCAGGGTGGCTCCCGTGGCGGGCCCGTCCCCGGAATCCGGAGGCGCGGATTGCGCACACGCCGGTGCTCCCGCCAGCAGCAGGGCCGCCAGGAACAGGACGAGGGGATGAAGCCGTGCGCGCGTCATGATCGTCTCAGTCGATCAGGGTGTCGAGGCAACGCGCCACGCAGCGGCGGGTGACTTCGCTGCGGGATTTCTGGGCGGTGCCGAAGAGTGTCGACCAGAAGCCGCGGCTGTCCTCGGTATGGGTGGCCGACCAGACCGTGATGCCGGTCTCGCACTCCACGAGCCGGGTGTCGAGAGTGACCACGGATTCCGCTCCGGAGCCGCCGCGCGACGACCCCGATTCGCTGACCGTGGCCAGGAACAGGCCCTGGACCTGGAGTTCGCGGCCGACGGCGACGATGTCCTCCCGGGTCATCTGGGCGGTGCTGGTCCAGCCGCGCTCCAGCAGGGCGCGCTGGACCTCTCCGGGCTCGACGACGTCGAAGACCTCCGCCGCCAGCAGTTCGGTCAGGAAGATGCGCGTCGCACGCGCTCCCGCCCCCTGGTCGGTCGTCAGGTTCTCGAAGGGGACGACGGCGACCTTTTCCAGGAAACCGAAGTTGTACTCCGGGTGCAGGAAGGTTGTCGGAGCCAGGCCCGCGCAGCCCGCGCAGGCCAGCAGCGCCGCCAGAAGGCCCGTCGCCATGATCTTCTTCATGCTCACCACCGTTTCCCGGCCTCAGAAGCCGATGCGGAGGCCCTGCTGGAGCGTGTTCCGCTCCTGGCCTCCCGCCTCGCTGTAGTCCAGCTCCGAGTACCTGATGTAGAGGTTGCTCCTGGGACTCAGATTGTAGTTCAGGTTCGCGCTGAATTGCACGGTCCTGACGTTCTCCGCCTCGAGTATGTAGGCCTGCCCGGTCAGGGACGCCTTTGGGATCGGGGTCCAGCTCAACAGATAATTCTGCGAGACGTTGTCCTGCCGGTCGTCGACCAGGTTCAGGCTGCCGCGCATGTGGACGGTGCGGCTGAGGCGGAGGTCGCCCGAGAATTCCATGTCGCGTCGGACCCGGGCTTCTGGCTCGGAGGCGACGTCGGTGCGCCGCACTCCGAAGCCGAGGGTCACGATGAAGGAGGAGGCCAGGGGGCCGCTCAGGCGGCTGCGGGCGGACCAGGTGTCGGTGACGCCGCCGGCCGCATCCAGGTCGGAACGGACGTAGCCGGCGTCGATGGAGGCCGTGAGCAGCCGCAGGGGGCTGCCGTCGGCGCCCGCCGAGAGGGAGTGGTAGAGCTGCGTGCGCTCGCCGTCGACCCGCTCTTCGCGGCGCGAGGCCGAGAATCGGGAGGAGAGGGTCGGCAGCGGGCGGGCGACCACGCCGTAGCTCAGGGAGCGCGAGTCCAGATCCTGGACGGCGCCGCCGGCGCTCTGCCGCGACCAGGTTCCGCCGAGGGAATGCTCAACGAACCCGCCCTGGCGCACGTTCAACCGCAACGAGGCGTCGGCGTTCCGGCGACCGTCCGGCAGGCTGCCTCCCTGCTGGTAGAGGTAGGAGCCGCCGCCCGAGATTTTAACGCGGTCGGAAAGGAGGTAACGGGCGGAGAGATCGGCCAGGTGCATGTCCTCGCTACGCGTCTCGCGACGGACGCCGGGACGGGGCAGGAAGACCTGGATCTCGGTGACCAGCGCCCGGGCCACCTCGTTGACGCCCCGGCTGACGGCCTTCACGTAGCGTGCGCTCACGGCCTGGAAGGTGATCTCGTAGCGGCGCTGCGCGGGATTGAAGACGAAGGCGGGGAAGGCCTGCGCCTCGGTCCAGACCTCGTTGTCGGCGGAGACGTAGACGCTCCATTCCAGACCGCTGCCGGACACCCTGTCGGTGAAGACGTAGACGGCCGCGACCTCCCGGGCGAAGCCGAGGTCCACGCCCAGGTTCCAGTCGGCGCCGGCGCCGCCGAGGTCGATCTCCGGCAGGACCGGCGACCCGAGGTCGCCGTCGATCAGGGCGGGAGCCGGGGCCAGCGGATCGCGGTCCGGCGTCGGATCGAGCGCCCGCAGGCCGGCGGCCGGGATCAGCGTCTCGAGCAGGACGTCGCCGGTCAGCGACTCGTCCGTCATGCTGAAGCGCCGGTAGGTGTAGGTGCCGCCCAGCGACAGGCGGTCGTCGGCCAGTTCCCTCAGGTCGCCGACGATGCGGGCCCGGTGCTCGGTGCGGTCGCTCTGCAGGCCCGAAACGACGTTCTCCAGCCAGGCCCGGTTCAACGAGTAGGACAGCGATGTCCATCCCACGACCTGGTCGACCGAGGCGCGCAGCTGCTCGTTGCGCGTGTTCCGCCCGCCGACGGCGGTGCGGTCGAGGACCTCGTCCACGGAATAGTCCGCCCGCAGCAGGGGCAGGTCGGATCTCAGGGTCTGCAGCGAGAAGTGGGTGTTGTCCGCGACGAGGGTGCCCGGGGTGTCCGAGAGTTCGGTCTCCCGCCGACGCCAATCCGCGCCGAAGACGAAGTCCGGGTGGCGCCAGTCCAGTTCGGCGGCGGGCTGGAGCTCCTCGCGGCGGCTGTCCAGGGTCGGCCCCTGGTCGATGTCGTAGCGGTAATAGCGGAACGTGGCGCGGGCGGTCAGGCGGGGCAGGAAGGCGTGGCGCCAGGCGGCGAAATATTCCTGGCGAAGGGTGTCCTCTTCCCGGTCGGCCGTCTCGGTCTGGACGGCGGCGATGTCGACGCGGCCGCCGATGTCGGGCGCGGCCGCCGCCGACCCGCCGAGGAGCAGGAGGATCGGCGCCGCCGTGATCGACAGCCGGGCGAGGCGGTGCAGCGTTGAGGTCATCGGGATTCGATCCACCCTTGAATGACGCCCGGGCCAACGTCGGCCCGGGCGCCATCCATTCTAGACCATATAGCGGTCTCGATGCCACCGAACTACGGAACGACGACGACCTCGATGTGGTCGAACTCGTCCTTGTTGTGGCACTTGTTGCACAGCGAACGCTGGTTGGTGCTGTTGTACGGATCCGGAATCTCGTAGGAGCCGGACTCGTCGCCGTCCTCGTGCAGCAGCGTCACGCTGAAGTCCCACCGGCCGGCGTCCGGCGCCGAGGAGGCGTGGGCGCGGTGGCAGGAGATGCAGGAGACCTGGGCCGAGCCAGCGGGCGGGCCGCTGACCTGGTCGGTCGTGTTGTCGGGATGCTCGAAGGGAACCGCGGCCAGGTACGAGTCGTCCACGGTGGCGCCGCTCTGGTCCTCGGTGCCGTTGTAGCGGTTGTAGATCCCCTGGATGGTACCGCCCATGGCGCGGCCCGAGGGATGGATCAACGCTCCGCTGTTGTGGAAGTTGCCGTGGCAGTTCGCGCACCAGGCGCTCATCCCGCTCTTGTAGGCGGTGTGGTTGCTGTTGGACTCGAAGCCGCCGGACCACGGGAAGATCGAAAGGCCCTCCGCGTCGGGGGCCGCGTTCGCGAACACGGCGACGCCGTCCTGGACGACCCGGTTGGCGCCGTACAGGAAGCGGAAGTCCGTGGTGCCGTGCGGGTCGTGGCAGCTGGTGCAGCCGAGATCCGCGGCCGCGAAGCCGCCGCCGGGAGCCGTGCTCAGCGTGGCGTCCGGATACAGGCCGTAACCGGGGGCGTTCAGGTTGTGGCCCGCGGCGTCGCCGTCGATCCAGTTCTCGACCAGGTGGCCGTCGTGGCCGTCGTTCAGGTTGTCCTCCAGCAGGAAGACGAAGTTGCCCGCGCCCTTCAGGCCCGGAGGCGCCATGGGATCGGGATCGGTGATCGGGAAGGGCTGGTCGAGGTGATCGTGGCAGCCGATGCAGACCTCGCTGGGCGTGGCCTCGTTAAGCAGCCAGCTGTTCGGGCCGAAGTCGGGACCGATCTGGTCGACCGTGACGCCGTCCTGGCTGTTGTGCATGGTGTGGCAGCCGCTGCAGTTGGCGACGCCGCCATCGTGGAACGCATAGGCCGGGAAGGCCAGCAGGCCGAGGCCGAGCGCGAGAAGGATGATCTTCCTCATTCCGTTACCTCCACGTACGGAAAGAGCGCAAAACGAACGGACGGATTGAGAGTCGGAAAACCTGAAATGCAGACGGGGGTCCCTCCTTCACGTTGTTGGTAGATGTCTCGTGACGCACGTCGCATCACCTTTCAGGAACGCGAGCCGGGTCCGGCGTCGTGGATCCGGATCCTGATGGATTCCGGGATCCGGCAGACCTGCACGCGGCTCTTGAAGACCTGGCCGACGTAGATCCTGCCGTCGCCGTCGACGGCGAGCAGGCCGGGATAATAGAACCAGCCGGGCGCGGCGCCCTTGCCGCCGAACTCGCCGGCGAAGCGGCCGTCGGGGCGGTAGCAGAGGACCGCGAAGCGGTTCTTGTCCAGGACGAGCACCGTTCCGTCCGGGGCCACCTCGGCGGCGATCGGGAAGGCCAGCTGACCCACCTTCCCGCCGGGATAGCCGAACGAGCGCAGGTGCTCGCCGTCGAGATCGAAGACCCGGACCGTGCCCAGCGTCGGGATGGGCACGTAGACCAGGTCGTCGTGCACGCTGATCTTGCCGATGCCTTGTCCGTAGACCTCTTCGGGGTCCAGGGAGTCCAGCACCGGAAAGCGCTTCAGCAGGGAGCCGTCGCGGCCGTGGACCTCGACGGCACGCGTGGCGTGCTCCGAAACGACGACGCGGCCGCCGGAGGCGACCGCGACGCTGCGGTAGTCGGCAGGCAGTGCGCCGCCGTGATGTTCCAGGTTCACGAGGCCCAGGAACATGCCGTCGAAATCGCAGCGCACCAGTTCCCGCCGGTTGCCGACGTTGGCCAGGATGAGGATGGTGCCCTCGGGTTCGACGGTGAGGTCGGTGGGGGTCGAAAAACGGTCGCCGCCGGAGAAGGAGAAACGGAAGGCGCCGCTCTTGTCGAAGATAAGGATCCGGTTGCGGCCCATGTCGGCCACCAGGATCTCGCCGGTGAGGGGATCGTGGTGGATGGCGGCCGGCCGGCCGAAGTCATCGTTGACTCCGGGAGGGGAGAGAAGATGCGAGAAATCGGAAGGGACGGCCAGGGGACCGCCGCGGTTTCCGGCGTTGTCGCTTGCAGGAGCGCTGGAGCAACAGGCAACGACCACGAACAACAGGAAGCCGCCCCCCATGAGGAGACGACGTCGGTAGTCGCGGCCGTGGCGCTGTTTTGTCGTTGTCGGGCTCATTGCTAAAAGGGCAATCCTCGGAAATCATGTTGGATGTTTCACAGCTCGACATAAAACCTACACCACCGACGGGTGTTTTTTCAAGGGGTTCATGACAATTCGCTGACATTTTTTTGTTTTATCATGAGGTCGATTTTCATTCCCGATTCGCGGGTTCGATACCAGTCGGTATGTTAATTAACGAAAAGACAACGCCCTGGACCATGAGGCCCAGGGCGCGGAGGAGGCATATCAAAGAGTCCGGATCTCTTGTTTAATCGTTCACGAGATTCCCCATCGCCTTGCCCGCGGCCGCCACGGTGCGCGCGATGTCCTCGTCGCCGTGGGCCGCCGAGACGAAGCCGACCTCGTAGCCCGAGGGGGCCAGGTAGACGCCCTCGTCGATCATCATCCTGTGGAAGCGGCCGTAGGTCGCCATCGCTCCCCCGTCGACCGCGTCGAAGCGGCGCGGCGCGTCGGCCTGGAAGGCGGTCCAGAAGATCGAGCCGACGCGGACCACCGTGGCGGTGACGCCGGCGGCAGCGGCCGCGGCGCGCAGGCCGGCCTCCAGGGTCGCGCCCTTGCGTTCCAGTTCCTCGTAGAAGCCGGGGCGGCCGGTCTTCTCGAGCGTGGCCAGGCCGGCGGCCATGGCCACGGGGTTGCCGCTGAGGGTGCCCGCCTGGTAGACGGGGCCGTTGGGCGAGACGTGATCCATCAGCGACCGCGAGGCCGCGTAGGCGCCCACGGGCATGCCGCCGCCGATGATCTTGCCGTAGGTCGCGATGTCGGGCGTGATGCCGTAGAGCATCGCGGCGCCGCCCGGCCCCACGCGGAACCCGTTGATCACCTCGTCGAAGATCAGCAGGGCGCCGTGCTTCGCGGTCAGCTCGCGGCACTTCTTCAGGAACTCGGGCCGCTGCACGAGCAGGCCGGAGTTGGCGGGGATCGGCTCGATGATCAGGGCGGCCGTCTTGTCGCCGTGCTCGGCGAAGAAGGCCTCCAGCGCCGCGTCGTCGTCCAGGGGCAGCACGGCCGTATGCTTCGTGAAGTCGGCCGGCACGCCGCCGCTGCTGGGGGTGCCGAAAGTGGCCAGGCCGCTGCCGGCCTGCACCAGCAGGCTGTCGACGTGGCCGTGGTAGCAGCCGTCGAACTTCAGGACCAGGTCGCGGCCGGTGACGCCGCGCGCCAGGCGGATGGCGCTCATCACGGCCTCGGTGCCCGAGCTGACGAAGCGCACCTGGTCGAAGAGGGGCAGCCGGGCCAGGAAGGCCTCGGCCAGCAGCACCTCACGGCGGCTGGGTGCGCCGAAGCTGGCGCCCTCGCGCACGGCCTCTTCGATCGCCGCGCGCACCTC
This sequence comes from uncultured Fibrobacteraceae bacterium, assembly GCA_964559455.1. Taxonomy (GTDB): domain Bacteria; phylum Krumholzibacteriota; class Krumholzibacteriia; order LZORAL124-64-63; family LZORAL124-64-63; genus CAZLHO01. Next base: position 38,384 of record CAZLHO010000006.1, read on the forward strand.
GGGGTCGTCGTGGCCCAGGATCATCGGACCCCAGCTCTGGCAGTAGTCGATGAAGCTGCGCCCGTCCTCGTCGACGAAGCGGCCGCCCGAGGCCTTCGCGAAGAAGACGGGGTCGCCGGGCACCGAGCGGAAGGCCCGCACCGGACTGTTCACTCCGCCGGGCAAAACCTTTCGGGCCCGTTCCCACCAGCCGGCGTTTCCCGGACGTTCGCTCATCGGATCCATCCCTTCCGCAGGGCCTCGCGGCCGTGATAGGTGATGATCAGGTCGGCGCCGGCGCGGCGCATCGAGAGCAGGTTCTCGAGGACCAGGGCCTGCTCGTCTCCGTAGCCGGCGGCCGCCGACGCCTTCACCATCGAATACTCGCCGCTGACGTTGTAGACGCAGACCGGGCGCAGGGTCTCCTCGCGCAGCCGGGCGACGACGTCGAGGTAGGCCAGCGCGGGCTTGACCATGACCATGTCCGCGCCCTCGTCGATGTCCAGCAGGGCCTCGAGCAGGGCCTCGCGCCCGTTGCGGAAGTCCATCTGGTAGGTCTTGCGGTCGCCCTGCGGCGCGCTGTCGCAGGCGTCGCGGAAGGGGCCGTAGTAGGCGCTGGCGAACTTCGACGAGTAGGCCAGGATCGAGACGTCCTCGAAGCCCTCCTCGTCCAGGGCGTCGCGGATGCCGATCACCCGGCCGTCCATCATGTCGCTGGGGCTGACGATGTTCGCGCCGCAGCGGGCGTGCAGCACGGCCATGCGCGCCAGCTGATCGACGCTGGGGTCGTTGACGACCTTGCCGTCCTCCAGGAAGCCGCAGTGCCCGTGGGTGGTGTAGGCGCAGAGGCAGACGTCGGTGATCAGGATGACGTCGTCGCCGAACTCCTTGCGCAGGGCGCGCAGAGCCTGGGCGATCACGGTGTCCTCGTTCACGGCGTCGTCGCCGTGGGGGGTCTTGGCGTCCTCGGCGGGCACGCCGAAGAAGAGGTGCGACTTCAGGCCCAGCTCGAGGTCGGCGCCGACCTCGGCCACGAGCTTGTCCACCGAGACGTGCCCGACCCCGGGCATGCTGGGGATCTCCTCCTCGACGCCCTTGCCCGGCACCACGAAGTGCGGGGTGATCAGGTGGCGGGGGTGGACCTCGGTCTCGGCGACGAGCTCGCGCATCAGCGGCGTCGTGCGCAGGCGGCGGGGGCGTTGGGTCAGTCTCATGGGGCACGCTCCGGAGTGTTTGGGGATGCGTCCAGGTCCAGGCCGACGGCGCGGCACAGTGATTCCAGGTCGGGCCGCTCGGCGACGGCCGGATCGAGTCCGGCGTCGCGGGCGGCGGCGGCGGTGGTCTCGCCGATGGCGACGCAGTCCGGCGCGGCGACGGGCCAGGCGCCGCGGAAGGCCGACACGGTCGAGGGGCTGGCGAAGACCACGACGTCGCCGGGCAGGAAAGGGTCGGCCGGCAGCTCGGCGGGGGGCACCGGCAGGGTCGCGTACAGGGGGAGGTCGCGCACGGTGAAGCCGGCGTCGGCCAGGATGTCGACGGGCTCGCGCATGCGCCGGGCGGCGCCGGGCAGCAGCACGCGGGCCGGCGGGGCGACGCGGGCGAGGAATGCGCGCGCCAGCTCCACGCCGTCGCGGGCGTCGACGCCCAGGTCGTCGTGGCCGCCGCGGGACTCGAGCTCGGCGCGGGTGCCGGGCCCCAGGACGCCCAGGCGCGCGCCGGCCGAGGGCAGTTCCGCGGCCAGGGGACCGTCGTAGAAGGCGCTCACGGCCTGCGGCGAGGTGAAGAGGATCCAGTCCCAGTCGGCCAGGCGGAAGTCGGCGGGCGGCGCGACGGCCTCGTGGCGGATCAGCGGCGGCAGCAGTGGCGGCACGCCGGCGGCCTCCGGACGGAGGCGCCAGGGCTCGTTGCGCCCGGATACGCGCGTGAGCACGATGCGCCGCGGAGTCACGAGGTCGTTCCCTTCCCTTCGTCCTCTTCGGACCTGCGCACGGCGATGCGGTCGAAGGCCTCGTCGGCCAGGGCCTCGGGGTCCGGCCCCGCCAGGGACAGGCGCAGCGGGGCCGCGGCCTCGCCCTGCCAGAAGGCCTCCAGGCGGAAGGCGCCGTCGTCGGGCCGCACGTTCACGCCGAAGGGCAGCTGGCAGCCGCCCTCCAGGCGGGTCAAAAGCCTGCGTTCGGCCTCGACGGCCCGGGCCGCCTCGGCGCAGTGCAGGGGGCGCAGCAGATCCCGGGCGCCGTCCTCGTCCCGGCACTGCAGGGCGAGCATGCCCTGGGCGGGGGCGGGCACGAAGCCCGTGACCGGCAGCGGGCGGGTCCAGAGGTCGCCCAGGTCCAGCTCCAGCCGCGTCACGCCGGCCAGGGCCAGCAGGATGGCGTCGTAGCCGCCCTCGCGCAGCTTGCGCACGCGGGTGGGCACGTTGCCGCGCAGGTCGACCAGCTCGAGGTCCGGGCGCAGGTCCTTGATCTGGGCCTGGCGGCGGGCGGCGCTGGTGCCCACGCGGGCGCCGTCGCGCAGCGGCAGCACGGCGCCGTTGCGCTCGCGCTCCGGATCGATCGCTTCGGCTCGGGCCAGCAGCAGCTCGGCCGGATCCTCGCGGCCGATCAAGGCGGCCAGGATGAGCCCGGCCGGCATCTCGGTGGCCAGGTCCTTCATGGAGTGGACGGCCAGGTCCACGCGCCGCTCGAGCAGCGCGTCCTCCAGTTCCTTCGTGAAGAAGCCCTTGCCCTCGAGCTGGGCCAGGGGCACGTCGTCGATGCGGTCGCCCTGGGTCTTGATGACGGTGATCTCGACGTCGACGCCGCGGGCGGTCAGCAGGTCGCGCACGTGGTGCGCCTGCCAGAGGGCCAGGTCGCTGCCGCGGGTGCCGATGCGCAGGCCGGGGGCGTCGCTGGGGGATCCGTGGGTCAAGGGGCCTCCTCGGGGACGGCGTGGCGTTGCGGAAACCGGGTCAAGATAATGCGCAATCGGCGGGAAGTTGTCACGCGGTCGTCACGAGCCGTTCCCTTAGAGCACGAGCCGATACCCCACCCCGTGCACCGTCAGGATGTGCTCGGGCTGGGCCGGATCCCGCTCCAGGGCCTTGCGCAGGCTCAGGATGAAGTTGTCGACGGTGCGGGTGGTCGGGTAGGCCTCGAAACCCCAGATGCGGTCCAGGATCGTGCGGCGCGAGACCGGCTCGCCGGCGAATTCGGCGAGCAGGCGCAGGATCTGCGATTCCTTCTCCTTCAGCTCGACCTTGCCGTGGGGGCCGTGCGCCACCAGGGTGCGCAGGTCGATCCTGGATGAGCCGACCCGCAGCAGGTCGGTCTTGGCCGAGGTGCGCAGCCAGTCCTCGCGGCGGAAGATGCCCTTGATGCGGGCCAGCAGCTCGCGCAGGTTGAAGGGCTTGACGATGTAGTCGTCGCCGCCCTCTTCGAGGCCGCGGATGCGGTCGTCGTCGCGCCCCCGGGCGGTCAAAAACAGCACGGGGACGCGGTCGCCGGATTCGCGGACGCGCCGGCAGAAGGCGAAGCCGTCCATGCCCGGCAGCATGACGTCCAGCAGGATCAGGTCGACCCCGCCGCGTTTCCAGTAGTGCAATCCCTCCTCGGCCGACTCGGCCACGACCGGATCGTGGCCCTCCAGTTCGAGGTTGACGCGCAGCCCGTCGGCCAGGTGCTGGTCGTCCTCGACGACCAGGATGCGCTTCTTCATGCCCTCTCCTCCGTCGTTTCGGGCGGCGAGGCGGCGGGCAGCCGCAGGGTGAACACGCTGCCGCGGCCTTCCTCGCTCTGCAGGTCGACGTCCCCGCCCAGCAGGCGGGCGTTGTGCTCGACCAGGTAGAGGCCCAGGCCCGAGCCCGAGGTCGGTCCCTTCACGGCGCCGTCCCGGGGCTCGAGGCGGACGAAGCTCTCGAAGACGCGGCGGCGGTCGCGGCGGGGAATGCCGGGCCCCCCGTCGCCGACCGACAGCAGCAGGCGGCGGCCCTCGCGGCGCAGGGCGACCTTCACGCGCGCCGGCGGCGACGAATACTGGACCGCGTTCTGCACCAGGTTGCGCAAGGCCAGGGCCAGCACTTCGCGGTCTCCGGCCAGGGCGTGGCCGGAGGGCAGGTCCGTCTCCAGGAGGGCGCCGGCGCGCTCCAGGAAGCCGTGCATCTCGTCCAGCACCTCGGCGGCGGCGACGCCGGGGTCGAAGATCCCGCGGGGCCCGGGCGCGGTCGCCTCGCCGCGGCTCAGCGCGAGGACATGGTCGACCAGGGACTCCAGGCGCTGCACGTCCTCCACCAGGCCGTCGGTCATGCGCCGCCGGTCCGCCTCCTTCAGATCGGGGCGGGCCAGCGTCTCGGCGTAGAGGCGCAGGCTGGCCAGGGGCGTGCGGAACTCGTGGGTGGCCCCGGCCAGGAAGAGCTCGCGGGCGCGCTTGAACTGGCGTTCGCGGCGCAGCGCCTCGGTCAGCACGACGGTGCCGGCCGCCAGCAGCATCAGGAAGAAGACCCCCTCGCCGGCGAACATGCGACGGCGGCGCTGGGCCTCGCCTCGGACGGCTTCCTGGGCCTCGGCGGTGATGCGGATCTGCCGGCCCACGGCCGTGTTCTCCATTCTGAGGTGGGGATAGTGGTCGCGGAGGAAAGCGTCGGGATCGGAAGCCAGTTCGGGGTTGGCCTCGAGCACCATCGAGGCGTGCAGCAGGTCCGTGGCCATCTGATGCTGCCGCAGGCGCTCGTAGGTCTCGGCCTCGCGCGACAGGAAGACGAACCACCACACGCCCAGCGAGACGAGCAGCACCACCAGCACGCCGTAGATCAGACCCAGTCGCAGCGGGAACCGCATGGAACGTCCTTTCAGCCGGGCGCCGCTGCCGGATCCGGAGGCGCCGCCCAGGCACTATAACAGGAGGCGGGCGCGTTGGCAGCGGCGACCTGCGGGACGGCGGCGGCATTTTGCTTGCGGACCCGGGGGCGCGGGCGCAATCTCGCCGGCTGGAAGGGATTCTCCGGGGACCTGCGGGAGCCGAGCCTTGAGCGAGCCGAAACAGCAGAGCGACATCTTTCCGCCGCGGTTCGCGGTCGCGGCCGCGCTCGTCCTGGCGTTGCTGGCGCAGGCTCTGCTCTACGCCCGGGGATTCCACGCCCTCTCCGCCGACGACAGCGCCCGCGTCCTGGCGGCCCGGGGGCACGGCCTGTCGGCCCTGTGGCAACCGGGTTGGTGGCCGCCGCTGCCGGCCATGGTTCAGGGTCTGCTCCTCGAACTCTGGCCCGATCTCTTCCGGGCGCCCCGGCTGCTCGCCGGGCTTGTCGGGCTGGCCGTGGTGCCTGCGGTGGGCCGGCTCGCCGCCCGGCTCTTCGCCGACCGCGCGGTGAGCGGCGCGGCCGTCGTGCTGGCGGCCCTCTACGCGCCGCGGCTGGTTTTCGCGATGCTGCCCCTGGCCGAGATCTGGCTCACCCTCTTCGCCGTGCTCGCCGCCGCCGACACCGCCGCCTGGCTGCGCGAGGACAGCCCCGGACTGCTGCGCCGCGCCGCCGTCTGGAGCTTGTTCGCGGCGATGTCCCGCTACGAGGGCTGGCTGCTGGCCGCGGCCCTCGCCATGCTGGCGCTGGTCGCCTGGCGGCGCGGCGTGGCCGGACGCCGCCTGGGCGGATCCGATGCCGCGGGCACGGTCCTCGTCGCCGCCGTCTTTCCCGTCTACTGGCTGGCGGCCGCCGCGCTCGGCGGCCGGCTGGCGCTGCTCGGGGAGGCCTCCCGCCGCTACGACCTGCTTCAGGGGGGCGCTTCGGCGGTCGTCTGGAGGCATACCCACCTCTTCCAGTTCCTGCGGCAGGCGGCGACGACCCCGATCGTCGCCGGAGCCGCGGCGTTGACGGTCTGGTGGCTGCGCTCGTCCCGCGTGCGCTGGTGGTCGTCGCTGATGCTCTTCCCACTGCTGGGCATGTCCGCCTTGGCGCTGGCCACGCACAGCCTGCCGAGCCACAACTGGGGACGGCTGGCGGCCCCCTGGCTCGTGATGCTGCTGCCCTTCCTGGCCTGGCTGCTGGAAAAGGCGGCCGCGGCCCTGGCGCCGCCCGGTCCGGGACGGCGCGCGCTGCTGGCCTGCGCGGTGGTCGTCTTCCTGGCCGGTTTCTGGGACGGCGCCGCTTCGGTCGCGGCGCGCAGCGACATGACCCGGGACGACCTGCGCGCGGGACGGGCGGCCGCGGCCATGGTCGCCGACGGCCCGGGCCGCATCCTCCTGGACTCGAGCCACTGGAGCCACCTGCACCTGCAGGTCGCTTCGGGGATTCCCGACCGTTTCCTGCTCAACACCGGCTACGACCCCCGCCTTCCCGGGCCGTCGATCCTGCCCGACGAGGCGCTGCCCACCCCGGAAGCCCTGCGCAATCTGGGCCTGGACCTGCTCGTCTTCCGCGATCCGGAGCGCGTGCGGGCGTTGGCCGCGGCCGGCCTGGAGCAGGCCGCCGCCTTCGGGCCCTGGCGCCTGTTCCGGATCCCGCCCGCCGGTTCCTGATCTTCTCCGGCATCGTGTCCCGCGGCGATGACGGCCCGGGCGTCGCGCGCATCCCGGCGGCGACGGTCCGCGACCGCTCCGGAAAGCCGGCCGCCGCCCGCGATCGCCGTCGCGCTGCGGTCCTCCTTCCCTTCCGGCCTTCGCGCCGGCGTCGGCACCCTCGTTGCAGCGGGGCGCATCGTGTCGCGTCGTGAGCCAGGGATTCCGGCCCGGGGAGGTGAATGATGAGCGAGGTCGAGTGGAGGGAGATCGAGAGCACCCTCGAGAGGATGGGCGTGGAGCAGGTCCAGGAGAGGCTCGAGATCAGTCCCGTGATCGTGGGCGGCGCGCCGGGCGTCGACGGCTGCGACTGCAGCTGCGACTGCACGTTGCCGCCGCTGGAGCCCTATTCGCGGGCCCAGACCTTCTTCAACGGTTGATGCGCGCGCGGCCCGGGCTTCCTCGCCCGGGCCGCGCTCCGGAGGGGCATGCACCAGGCGGACGTCCTGCCGACGGCGGGGGAGAGCTGGGAACTCTGGAACCTGAGGGCGCTCTTTCCCGGCGCCGGCGTTGCGGACCTGCGGGACCTGGCCGACCGCCGGCGGCGGATCGTCGGCCTCGAGAGAAAGACCTTCGGCCGCGGCCTCGAGGCCAACCGCGGAATCGTGGCCGGGGCGGGGCTGTTCCTGGGCGCCCATCCGGAACTGCGCAGCGGCCTGATCGCGACCCTGCACCTGGGGCCCTACGCCTTGGTGCCCGCCCTCTACGCGCTGGCCGGCCTCGACCCGGTGGTCGTGGTCGACCGCGCGGCGCTGGAGCGGCTGCGGGATCAGGCCGAGGCGCACCTGGCCGCTCTGGGCGCGTCGGGACGCCTGCAGTGGCTCTGCGTCGACGAGCCGGTATTCGCCGGGCGGCTGCTGCGCGCGCTGCGGGGGGGCGGCGTGGCGGTGGTCTACCTGGACGGCAACGGCGGCAGCGGGGGCCCCGCGGCCACGCGCGAGCGCGGGATGCGCTACGAGCTGCCCGGGCGTGCGATCCGTCTGCAGACCGGTCTGGGGCGGCTGCTGCCCCGGGCCGGCTGCGCCGTCCACGGCCTGTTGACGCGGTGGTCGGATGACGGAAATCTGGATTGGGAGCCCGGACCCGCCTGGCGCTGGCCGCGCGACGCCTCCGCCGACGAGATCACCACCGCGCTCTACGATTGGGCCTTCACGGCCATCCGCCGTCATCCGGAACAATGGGCTTTCTGGGGGATGCTCGGGACGTCGAGCGAATGCTTCCGGTCGGACCGGCTCGAGGCCGGACCGGGCGGCAGGTCGCGCCGAGGGCGTTGCGCCTTCTTCTGCGACTGCCTGAGGACCTGCCCCGATGCGGTGCGCGCGACGTTGGCCGGAGAGGTCGAAGTCTGGCCCGGGGATGTCCTGGTCGATCTCGCCAACCAGCATTTCTACGCCGCGGAAGGACTGCGGGACGACGACCTCGAGGACCTGCGCTGGGGCGGCTCGCCGTCGCTGGCCGACCTGCGCCGGCGTCGCGGCGGTCGTTGGGTCGAGTTCCACCTGCTGCGACTCTACGTGCTGGATCTGGTCGCCCTGGAGATCGGCGGCCCCGGGACCGCGGGCGGGTGAGCAGAGAGCCCGCTCCGGTTCGTCGTCCCCGCCGAGATCGGCGTTTCATCCTGCACGCCCATCCCGAAGGGCCCTGGCTGCTGCAGGCGGGGGGGCGTTCCTATGCCGTGCCCTCGGCGCTGGGGCGCAGGTTGCGTCCCCTGAGGGGAATGGTGCCCACCGAGGAGGCGCTGGCCTCGCTGTTGCCCGGGCGGGCGCCGCATCAGGTCAGGGCCCTGCACGCCCTGCTGGCGGGGGACGATGGCGGCCGCGGTGAGCGGGAACCGCAATCGAGGGGCGCCCTCAGGCTCCGACCGAGGGCGACCCTCGTGCCGGCCCGCGCGGTGCACCGTGCGGCGCGCCGTCTCGCGGGGTTCACCACGTGGCCCTGGCTGCTGGGGGCGTTCCTGTCCGGGGCGCTGGGCTACGCGGCGGGTCTGGTCGCGCTCCGGGGAAGCGGGCTCGACCCGCAGGGTCCGCCGGGCCTGGCCGCCGCGGCGCTGCTGGTCGTGCTGACCGCCCTGATCCATGAATTCGGCCACGCCGCCGCCCTGGCCGACGCCGGTTATCCGCCCGGGTCCGTCGGCGCGGGACTGCTGGTCCTGTTGCCGGTGCTCTACTGCGACGTCACGGCCGTGGCGCTGCTGCCGGGACGGGCCCGCCTGCGCATCGACGCCGCGGGCGCGGCGTGGCAGCTGGCCGCCGGCGGCGCGATGGCCCTGGCGGCGGCCGGGGTCGGGAGCCGGGTCTTCCCGCCTTCGGCCTGGGCCGCAGGCGCGGCCGCGATTCTGAAGACCGCGTCCCTGGGCGTGCTGGCGGCCGCGGTCTGGAGCCTGCTGCCCCTGCCGCGATCCGATGGATGCTGGCTGGCCTGCGACGCCCTGGGGGTGCGCGACCTGGACGCCCCGGCGCACAGGGGGCGGGGGGGGCGCGTCCAGGACCGTCGTCGTCTGGCCTGGCTGTGGGGCCTGCGCGGCCTGCACATCCTCTTCTTTTCGGCCCTCGCGGGGGCGGCCCTGGTCCAACTGCGGCGTCTGGAACCGGCGCTGGCCGGTTGTTCCCCGCTTCTGCGAGCGGCTGGTCGGGTCGGCCTGGCGGTCGTCGGCACGGTGGTCGCCGCGGTCGCCCTGCGAAGGGCCTGGCGTCTGCTGAGGGCTGCGTTGGCGGACGCCGGTCGTCTTTGACGCGGACGGCGACGGCGTGCTAGCTTCCTCGAAGGGGGGATTCATCAACTCAGGAGGGGATGTCGTGTTCGCCCACGCGCTCACCCGTCTGCCCGGTCCCGACTTCGCCGACGGTTTGACCACCGCCGGCCTCGGGATCCCCGACCACGCCCTGATGCTTCGCCAGCACGCCGAGTACGTGGCCGCCTTGCGCAGGCTGGGGGTCGCCGTCGAGGTGCTGGACCCGCTGCCCGGCTATCCCGACGCCCACTTCGTGGAGGATGTGGCCGTCGTCACCTACGACTTGGCCGTGCTCACCCGCCCCGGCGCCGACTCCCGCCGCGGCGAGGTGGCCGCGATCGAACCCTTCCTGGGCGCCCGCCGGCGGCTGGCCCGCATCGAGGAGCCCGGGCGGCTCGACGGCGGCGACGTGATGCATGTCGGCCGGAGCTACTTCGTCGGTCTCTCGGAGCGCACGAACGAGGAGGGGGCCGCCCAGCTCTGCCGGATCCTGGCCGACGAGGACTTCTCCTGCGTCATGGTGCCCGTCGGCGAGGGCCTGCACCTGAAGTCCGGGGTGAACCACGCCGCCTGGGACACCCTGCTGTTGACCGAGGACTTCATCGACCTGCCCCAGTTCCGGGACTACGACAAGATCCTGGTCCCTGCGGAGGAATCCTACGCCGCCAACACCCTGCTGCTGAACGGGACCATCCTGACGCCCGCCGGTTTCCCCCGCACGCGGGCCGAACTGCAGAAACTGGACCTGCCGGTCGTGGAGCTCGACATGAGCGAGGCGCGCAAGATGGACGGCGGCCTGACCTGCCTGTCGCTGCGCTATTGAATCGCGGCCCGGCGACGACGACGAGGGGGCGCCCCGGCGGGGCGCCCCCTTCGTTTCGTGCGGCGGCCGCGGTCTCAGGCTGTGGGTTCGTCGAAGAAGTCCATCAGGTCCACCGGCATCACCACGGACGAGGCGATGTTCGACATGTGGCCGAGGATGCGCTTGTAGAAGCGCAGGCCCAGCACGATGCAGACGGCGTCGTTGGTGCGCATGTCGCCGCGGGTGATCGCCGCGATGCCCGCCTCGGTCTGCAGCTGCAGGGTCCTGGTGCGCGAGATCACGTCCCGCGCCCGGGATTCGTCGCTGAGCACGAAGGCGTCGCGCGTGACCGAGAAGAGACCGGCCGCCGCGTCGGCGGTCTCGCCCATGTGCTCTCGGTAGAGGGCGCGGTCGATGTCTGCGGGCAGCAGCTTGTGGGCCACGTCGTAGAGGTTCTTCACGTAGTCGCCGATCCGCTCGCAGTCCTTGACGACGTTGGTGAAGATCAAGGCCGAGGCGACGTCGGTCTTGGCGCCCGTCGACAGCCGCAGCACGACGCTGCGCCGGATCTCCCTCTCCATCAGGTTGATGCGCTTGTCGCGGTCGTAGATCGAGGCCTGGGCCTCGCTCTGGTCGGCGCCGTTGAAGATCATCAGGCTCGCATAGTCGAACATGGCGGCGGCCAGGTCCAGCATCTCGCCGATGCTGGCGGCGTTCTTGCCGCTCCAGTCGTCGCTCTTGAAGAGATCCTTCAGGGATCCGAAGACGGCCACGTTTCCACTCCCGGTCAGGGGCGCTGGAGCACCCGCGAAATGACGACGAAGATCAGGGGCAGGACGAAGAATACGCCCAGCATATAGTAAAGCGCGAAGGCCTTGTTGCGCGAGGTCCGTAGGGCCAGCAGGCGGGCCAGGCGGATCGGTACCTTCCGCAGGGGCTTGAAGGGGTAGATGATGGCGATGCCGGTGAGGTTGAAGAGCAGGTGCACCAGCGCCACCGTCACCGCGGCGACGTTGCCGGTCAGCGAGGCCAGCAGGGCCGTCACGGTGGTGCCCACGTTCGCGCCCAGGGTCACGGCCAGGGCCGTCGTCAGGGGCACGATGCCGGCGCCGATCAGCGGCACCATCAGGCTGGTCGTGATCGAGCTGCTCTGGACCATCACCGTCACGACCATGCCCAGCAGCATCGCCAGCGGGCCGCTGCGGCCCAGGTACCTGTTGAAGGCGCCCTCGGCCCGCACCACGACCAGCCGGCGCATCAGCCGGGTCAGCATCGTCAGGGCGAAGAAGAGGGAGGCCAGGGAGATCACCAGCATCAAGGTCCCGGCCAGCGCGTCCGGCAGGGGCAGCGGATCGATGAGGGCATGCTGGAAGAACTTGACCGCGGGTTTGACGGCGGCCTTGACCGGGCCGTGGAACTCCACGCCCTGGGTCCCGGTCAGGTGGGTCGACAGCCAGCTCGCCGCCCGCTCCAGGTAGTGCGTCGCCTGCTCCAGCGGGAAGAGGATGCAGATCGTCATCAGGTTGAAGAAGTCGTGCATCGTGGCGCCGGCGAAGGCGCGGCGGAACTCGGCGCGGCGGCTCATCGAGCCCATGGCGACGATCGTGTTGGTGACCGTCGTGCCCATGTTGGCCCCCATGATGATGGGGATGGCGCCGCGCACGGTCAGGGCGTCCACGGCCACCAGGCCGACCACGATCGAGGTCGTGCCCGACGAGCTCTGGATCAGCGATGTGGCCAGCAGGCCGATCATCAGGCCGACGACCGGGCTGGCGGTGGTCGTGATCAGGGCCTCGCTGAAACCGGCGCCGAAGGCCTTGAAGGCCGCGCCCATCAGGGAGATCGCGAAGAGGAAGAGGTAGAGCAGCGCCAGCAGGGCGGTCGTGCGCAACACCGAGCGCAGGACGGAGCCCTGGACCGGGCTGTATGACCCGGAGGCGGGGTTGGCCGGGCTGAGTGGCATGGCGATCCGGGCTCGAGGACGGTGAGTGGCGGACGCGACTCCGCCGTGACGACCGGAAGCTACCGTTCCGGACGGGCCGGGTAAAGGTGATTTTGCGCCGCGCCGTGATGATGGGCTATAGTGGCCTTCCGACGGTGTCGAGAAGCTCTTCCGGGAGGAGGCCGGCGTGATCGCTCTGGACGAAGCCCTGCGGCGGCTGGACGAGGCCTGCGCCCCGCGCCTCGCGCCGGCGGAGCCCGCGTCGACCCGCGAGGCGGCCGGCCGGGTGCTGGCCGCCGACGCCGTGTCGCGTCTGGACATCCCCCCCTTCGACCGCGTGACGATGGACGGCTACGCCATCCCGCCGGCGCCGGAGGGCCGTCTCTACGAGGTCGCCGGCGAGGTCCGGGCGGGACAGGCGGCCTCGGCGCCGCTGCGGCCGGGCGCCGCCCTCAAGGTCATGACCGGCTGCGTCGCCCCGCCCGGGACCGGGCGCGTGGTGATGGTCGAGAAGGCCCGCGAGCGGGACGGCCTGGTCGAGATCCTGGATGGGGGCGGGCCGCGCAACGTGGCCGCCCGGGGCGAGGACGTCCGCGTCGGGCAGGTCGTCGTTCCCGCCGGCGCCCGGCTGACGCCCCGCGACATCGCCGGCCTGCTGGCCTGCGGCGTGGCCGAGGTCTCGGCCCGCGCCGTCCCGCGCGTGACCGTGATGGCCACCGGCGACGAGCTGGTCGCCGGCGACCGGGATCTGCCTCCGGGCGCGATCTACGACGCCAACACCCCCCTGCTGGCGGGGCTCCTGGCGGCCCACGGCTATGCGGCCCGGACCGAGCCGCCCGTGCCCGACGATCCGGCCGCGACCCGGGATGCCCTGGCCGCCGCCCTCGCCGTCTCCGACCTGGTCGTGCTGACCGGCGGAGTTTCGATGGGCGACCACGATCACGTGCCCGGCGCCATGAAGGAACTGGGCCTGGAGATCGTCTTCGACCGGGTCGCGGTCAAGCCCGGCAAGCCGGCGACCCTGGCCGCGGGGCCGGCGGGCCTGGTGCTGGGGCTGCCCGGCAACCCCGTGTCGGCTTTCGTGGGCTGCCATCTCTACGTGCTGCCCGCCCTCTCCCGGCTCCAGGGCCGGCGCCTGAGCCCCCGCTTCCTGGAGCTGCGCCTGGCCGAGGCCTTCGGCGGCGGTCCCGAGCGCCGCCTGCGCCTGCTGCCGGCCCGCCTCGACGCCGAGGCCCGCGTCGTTCCCCTGGCCTTCCACAGCTCGGGACATCTGCACTCGCTGCTGGCTGCCGAGGGGCTGGTCCGGATCGATCCCGGCGTCTCGGGGCTGCGCGCCGGCGACCGGATCGACTTCTGGCCCCTGACGCCGCGGGCCTATCTGTCCCACGCCGGCGACGCCGGGACGGAGGTTGCGCCATGAAGCAGGCCAACGACCGGGCGATCAGGGCCGTGGTGATCACGGTCAGCGACCGGGCCAGCGCCGGCGCCTACGCCGACGAGAGCGGCCCCGCCGCCGAGGCCGCCCTGCGCGACGCGCCGGCCTTCGCGGACCGTCCCCTCGAGGTGGGCCGGCGCCTGGTGCCCGACGAGCGGGAGCGGATCGCCGCCGCGCTGCGCGACGCCCTGGATGAAGGGGCGGATCTCGTCGTCACGACCGGGGGCACGGGCCTGGCGCTCCGGGACGTCACGCCCGAGGCCACGCTCGACGTCGTGGACCGTGAGATCCCCGGCCTGATGGAGATGGTGCGTCGCGAGAGCGCGCGCCTGGTCCCGACCGCGCCCCTGAGCCGGGCGGTGGCCGGACAGCGGGGGCGGTCCCTGGTCGTCAATCTGCCCGGCAGCCCCCGGGCGGTGCGCGAGTGCCTGGGGCTGATCCTTCCCCTGTTGCCTCACGCCCTGGCCATGGCCCGGGGTGGCGGGCACACGGACAGTTGATTTATGCTGCCCACCTGGAGGGAGGCCGTCCTCGCGGTCGTCCGTGATCCCGTTTCATCGACCGAGGAGAGATCATGACCCGCAAGACAATGATGCTGTGCGCGCTGCTGGCCCTGGGCGCGGTCGCGGTCCTGGCGACCGGCTGCGGCGAGAAGGCCGAGGCCGAGATGACCGTCTGCGAGGGCTGCAGCGCCGAGTACGCCAAGGCCGACACGAAGATCGTCGGCGGCAAGGCTCTGTGCCCGGCCTGCGCCGAGAAGATGGCCGCGCAGCCCGCCGAGGAGATGCTGGTCTGTACGGCCTGCGGCATGAAGATGGCCGCGTCCGAGATGACGATGGTCGACGGCAAGCCCTACTGCTCGCATTGCGAGGCTCCGGCCGCCGCCGTCGATGCGGCCAAGGACGCCGCCGCAGCGACCAAGGACGCCGCCGAGAAGGTGGGCGAGGCGGCTGCGGGTCACTAGGCCGTCGCCATATCCGCAGCGGATCGAGGGGGCGCCCGGCGCGCCCCCTTTCCATTTTCCGCTCTTCACTGCATATTATGGAGCGATGTTCCGGCCGCGCCGCCGTGCTAGAATCACGGGAAGCCGGCGCCGCCGCCAACGCCCATCCGCTTCAAGCCAATCGAGGAGGCCGGACCGACATGGCCATCCTGAAGATCGCCCGTCTCGGGCACCCCGTCCTTCGCCGCGTCGCCGACCCGATCGACCCCGAGAAGATCCGCTCTCCGGAGATCCAGGGTCTGATCCGCGACATGCTCGAGTCGATGATCGAGCACAACGGCGTCGGGCTGGCGGCTCCCCAGGTGCATGCCTCCCTGCAGCTGGCCCTGGTCGGCGGTGACGAGGACGACGAGGGGCGGCCCAAGCTGCGGGTGGTCATCAACCCCGAGATCACCCCGCTCACCGACCGCCGCTTCGGCATGTACGAGGGCTGCCTCAGCTTGCCGGGAATGCGCGGCTGGGTCGAACGTCCCGCCACCGTGCGGGCGAAGTATCTGGACGAGAAGGGCGAGCCGGTCGACGTCGAGCTCGACGGCTTTCCCGCCGTGGTCATGCAGCACGAATGCGATCACCTGCGCGGCGTGCTCTACGTGGACCGCATCGAGGACATGACGAAGTTCGCCTACGAGGAGGAGGCCGGACGCTTCCTGCCCGTGGACGAGTTCGACGACGGCCTGGACGACGACAGCGAGGAGTGACCACGCCCATGAAGGACGCCTATCTGCACAAGACCGTCGACGCCTTCAACCAGCGCCGCTACGACGAGGCCGCCCTGCTCGCGCAGAAGGGCCTGGACGCCGCCGTGGGCCGGGACGAGCTGTTCTGGCTGGGCCTCCTCGAGACCTGCCTGGGCTTCGGCATGATCATGCGCAACAACCTGCCCGCCGCCGAGGAGAAGCTGGTGGCGGCCATCGAGAAGTTGCGTAACTTTGGCTTCCGCTACGAGGAACTGGAAGTGACCAGCGTCCTGGCGGGCCTGCGCGGCGGCGTGGCCGAGATCCGGTCGGTGCGCGGCGCCCGCAAGCGGGTCTTCGACGTCAGCCTGCTGCCCACCATGCGCCTGGCCGGGGCCGAGGGCAATCGCTGACCCCTGGCTCAGCCTTGCGATTCGGGACCCGGCCGGCCGCCATGCCCGCCGGGTCTCTTTCTTTCCGCCGGAGGACGACGTCTCGATGATTCCCCACGACCACCCCCTGCGCGCCGCGGCCGACAAGGTGCTGGCGGGCGAGCGCCTGGACGAGGCCGACGGTCTGGCCCTGGCCGCCTCGGACGATCTGCCCCTGCTGGGCTGGCTGGCCCACGTCGCCCGGACGCGCCGGCACGGCGACAAGGTCTTCTACAACGTCAACCGCCACCTGAACCCGACGAACGTCTGCTGCGTGGGCTGCGAGCTCTGCGCCTACGCCGACGACCCCAACGCCGAGGGCACCTGGTCCTACACGCCCGCCGAATGCGTCGAGATCGCCCGCCGCGACTGGACTCCCGACGTCACCGAATTCCACGTCGTCGGCGGCCTGCATCCGCGCTGGCCTTTCGCGACCTACGTCGAGATCCTGAGCTCCCTGCGCGCCGCCTTCCCTGCGGTGCACCTGAAGGCCTTCACCATGGTCGAGATCGACTTCCTGGCCAAGATCGCCAAGAAGAGCGTCCCCGAGACCCTGGGGATCCTGCGCGAGGCCGGCCTGGACAGCTGCCCCGGCGGCGGCGCCGAGATCTTCCACCCCGAGGTGCGCGACCGCATCGCCTCGCGCAAGATGTCGGCGGAACGCTGGCTCGAGGTGGCCGGAGTCTGCCACCGCGAGGGCCTGAAGACGAATTGCACGATGCTCTTCGGCCACATCGAGGAGCCGCGGCACTGGGTCGACCACCTGCTGCGGCTGCGCGCGCAGCAGGACGCGACCGGCGGCTTCCAGTGCTTCATCCCCCTGGCCTTCCATCCCGCGAACACGAAGTTCGCCGACCTGCCGGGGCCGTCGCTGGGCATGAAGCTGAAGGTGGTCGCCCTGTCGCGTCTGCTGCTGGACAACGTGCCGCACGTGAAGGCCTACTGGGTGATGCTGGGCCGCGAGGCGGCCCAGGTGGCGCTGCGCTTCGGGGCCGACGACCTGGACGGCACCGTGGTCGACGAGCGGGTGACTTTGGCCGCCGGCGGGGCGGCGGGCAAGGGCATGACCGTACCCGCCATCGAGGCCTTCATCCGCGGCGCCGGTCTGACGCCGGTACGCCGGGACACGGTTTACAACGAACTGCCGGCCTGAGCCTTGCGGCTGCGGCGGGGTGCCTCTATCGTGAATCCAGGTGGAGGTCGCTCCACATTTCGTCCGGTCCCGATCCCACATCTTCAGCCCCAGGGTGCCGACTTGCAGCGTGACCACGACATCACCCTCGACGACGACGGCTCCGCCCCCGAAGGCGCGGCCTGGCGCTGCGCGGACGAATACGCCGGACCCATCCGCCCCTGCGACGTCCGCGGCCTGCTGCACTGCCACACCGCCTACTGCGACGGCGCCCACTCCCTGCGCGACATGGTCGAGACCGCCCGCGACCTGGGCCTGGAGTACCTGGGCTTCAGCGACAAGGCCCGCACGACCGGCCACGCCGAGGGTCTTTGCGCGGTCTCCTTCGTGCGCCAGCGCGAGGAGATCGAGGCCCTGCGCGAGGAGTTCGCCGACATCCACCTGCTGCACGGCATCGAGGTCGAGGCCGACGCCGACGGCGGGCTGCCCATGAGCGACGACGATCTGGCCCGCTTCGACTACGTCGTGGCCACCCTGACCAACAGCGGCGAGCTGGGCCCCTCGGCCCGGATGCGACGCGCCCTGAACGTGATCGCCAACCCCTACGTGTCGATCCTGGGCCACCCCGTCGGCGAGCTGATGACCTCCGGCGGCGACCTGCCCCTGGACATGGTCGCCCTGCTGCACGCCGCCGCCGAGGCCGGCGTGGCCCTGGAGGTCGACGCCAACCCCGCCCACCCCAACCTCTGCTGGGACTATTGCTTCCTGGCCCAGGAGCTGGGCGTGCCGATGGTCATCTCGTCGGACGCGCACCGCGCCGCGCGTCTGGTCGACTACCGCCACGGGGCCGAGTTGATCCGCTCGGCCGGGATCGGCTGCCGACAGGTCCTGAACACCCTGGACGTCCCGGCGCTGGGCGCCTTCCTGGGGCGCCGCCGCTAGATTTCCCCCTCCTCCGGTGATAGCATGGCCGCCGGCGCCGCGCCCTTTCCGCCGCGCCGCGCCCGTCTACCCGCTCGAGGAGGAAACGATGAGGATCCGCATGTACCTGCTGATACCCGTCCTGCTGGCGCTGCCCTTCGCCGCGCTCGCGCAGGACGCCGCTCCCGATCAGGCCGCGATGATGGAGGCCATGATGAAGGCCGGCGCCCCCGGCCCCGAGCACCAGAAGCTGGCGGCCATGGCCGGCGACTTCATCTGCAAGTTCACGTCGTTCCAGGGCCCCGCCGGCGAGCCGATGGTCATGGAGGGCACGGTCGAGGCCAAGGCGATCATGGGCGGCCGCTACGTGTTCGAGACCGTCGAGATGCCCGGGATGATGGGCATGCCGCCGATGCAGGGCATGGGCCTGTACGGCTACGACAATATCGCCGGCGAATACTTCATGCTCTGGTGGGACAACTACAGCACCGGCGCCATCGAGGTCCGCGGCGCGATGGACGAGGCCGGCGCGCTGACGATGACCGGCGTCATGACCGACCCGATGGGCGGCGAGGTGGGCTTCCGCATGGTCAACACCTTCGCCGAGGACGGCTACACCTCGACCTACTACGAGGCCCGCGAGGGCCAGGAAGAGACCAAGACGATGGAGATCGTGCAGACCCGGAAGTGATGGCCCGGAAGGGGTGCGCGCTCCTTCCGTTCGGGGACGAGGGGCAGCCCATCCATGGGCTGCCCCTCTCTTCGCTCCGGCGTCGGCGGCATCCTGCCGCCGACTGCCTGCGCGGAGCCCCTCACGCAAGGAGCGCGCACCCCTTGCGGGGCATCATCATCGCTCGAAAGATCTCCGTCGTTCCGGTCTCTGCCCGGACTCCCGGCGGGTGTCGGCGCGAAGGAATGGCGTCCCTGAGCGGAAGGAGCACGACCCCTTTTCGGGCATCCTCGGCGCGCGGGCGATCTCCATCGTCGTCGTCGCTTGCGGTGCCGAGGGAGGACGGAGCGAACGGGGGGCGACAACGCGGGGGGACGGGGCGAAGGGAGGGGCTGGCGCAGTCGCGTCGGTTGCGCGGGGGCACGGGGATTGCCCCGGGCGGGGCGGCGGCAGGCGGGCGGCAGGCGCGCGCCGCGGCGGCCCAGGTCCGGCGCCCCGAACCCCTCGACCGGAGTGGCGAAGACGGGGGCGTCCCGGCCCGGGGCTCGGCCCGGCCGGCGGGCTCGGCCCGCCCCGCCGCCGCTTCGGGCGTTGCATTGCCGGGACCCGTTGAGCATCATGTCCCGAAATGCCGGTTCGATTCCCGAGGGGGGGACCCGTGAACGCCCGATCGATCCCGACCGTCTGCCTGGGCCTGGCGCTGCTCCTGGCCGCGCCCGCGTGCGCGCAGGACCAGACCGCCGGCTCCGGCGCCGAGGACGATCCCTTCGTCCTGGACGTCGACGAGCTGCTGAAACAGGGCTTCGGCCTGATCGTCGCCGCCGAGGACTCCATCCCCTTCGCCGACGGCACCGCCGACACCGTGCTGATCACGGCGCCGCGGGTGACCGTGGCCGAGGTCGTGCGCCGCATCGGCGAGCGCATGGAGCGCGAGAGCCTGGCCATGGGCCGCCACGCGTACACCACGCGCACCAACGTGGTCATGCGCAAGCACGGCGAGGTGAAAGAGGGCCGCCCCGTCGAGATCAAGGTGCTGGAGCAGGCCGACCGCGTCACCGAGAGCGAGGGCGCGATCCAGATCGCGACCCTGTGGAAGCGCGAGCGCAAGCTGAGCGACGGCGAGGTCGTGGACGAGAAGGTCGACGACGAGGTCAGCGCCGACTGGCAGGCCGTCGAGGAGGCCGCCGAGCAGGGCATGAACGTGCCCTTCTCGCTGCTGACCGGCGACGCCTACGACTACGAGATCCAGGAGCGCGCCCTGATCGGCGAGCACCTGATCTACCGCGTGGGCTTCGCGCCCAAGACCGGCTTCCGCGCCGAGCCCACGGGCACCGTCTGGATCGACTACGGCGAGTACGTGATCCGGCGCATGGAGGGCCGCGTCGACGCCCCCTTCACCATGCCGCCCATCCTGAAGGGCATCCCCGAGTTCCGGCTGCGGCAGGAGCAGGTCGACGGCTGGTGGGTGCCGGTCGAGATCTACCTGCGCGTCGAGCTGCGCCGCCTGCTGCCCGGGATCCCCGCCGAGATCGAGCTCTTCTGGCGCAGCGAGGACCACGAATTCGAGAACTCCGGCGGGGAGGTCGCGCGATGAAGCGACTCGCCCTGGCCTGCCTGCTGATGCTCCCGACCCTGGCCGCCGCCCTGCCGCCCGCGCCGGCCGACTCGCTGCTGTGGGAGAGCGAGCAGGCGGCCATCGACTCGCTGAACAGCTACTGGCGCACCCTGGACGCCGACTGGTACGACCCCCTGACCCCCGAGCTGCTGGACTTCGGGCTGGACGCCGCGCGCCTGGACTCGCTGACGGCGGTGGGCGACGTCCTGATCGGGCGGATCCTGTCGGGCCGCTACGTGAAGACCGATTTCCACCCCTTCGGCATGATGGCCTTCAACCGCACCGAGGGGCTGCGGCCGGGCGCGTCGCTGGAGTTCGTGCGCCCCGGCCCGGCGCCGGCGCGGCTCGAGATCGGGGCCGGCTACGGCATCGCCAGCGAACGTGTGGTGCACGAGCACGGGCTGGATCTGCCGCTGGCCGTGGCCCGCCCGCGCGACGACCGGGGCGCGCTGAAGCGCCGCCCCTGGCCCTGGCTGTCGCTGCGCGCCGAGGGGGGGCGCGCGACGAGGGCCTTCGGCGGCGAGCTGGGCCGCACCTGGGACATGTGGGCCTTCCTCTACGGCGAGGAGCCCAGCCAGTTCTACGAGGACGAGTTCTGGCGCGCCGGCCTGCGGCTGCGGCCCCGGCCGGAGCTGGCCCTGGAGCTGGGCGGCGGGCATCACGACGAGCGCCCGCGGCCGGTGGCCACCCGCTGGACCCTGTTCGGCGAGGCGAGCGACGTGGACCCCAACCTGCAGGTGCCGGCGCTGACCGCCCGCGAGCTCTACGCCGGGCTGCGCTGGCGCCGCGGCCGCGTGGAGGCCGGGGCGCGGATGACCTGGCTGCGCGCCGCGGGCGACCAGGTGAACGCCCCCTGGGGGGCGACGGACGCGTTGTGGCACCGCCGGCTGCGGCTGGACGGCGCGGCGACCCTGATCGACCGCTGGGGCACCGAATACGCCCTGAAGGGGGTGTGGCGCACCGCCGACCGCCGCGCGCCCCCGCAGTGGCAGCTGTTCCTGGGCGACTACGGCACCCTGAGGGGCTTCGAGGCCCGCGAGCTGGCCGGCGACGAGGGCGGCCTGGCCACCCTGGACGTGCGCCTGGGCGCCGACCCCTTCCGCGCCCTGCGCGTGCCCCTGCTGAAGAGCTTCCGCCTGCAGCCCATCCTCTTCGCCGAATACGGCCGCGCCCTGCGCGCCGAGGGCCCCGGAGAGCCCTACGGGGCCACCGGCTGGCGGGCCGACGTGGGCTTCGGCTTCGGCAAGGCCATCGGCCTGCCCGGCGTGGGCGGCAACCTGCGCATGTACGTGGCCCGCCCGGTGGGCCCGGGCATGGGCGACTACAGCTGGCGGGTGACGGTGGGGGTGGAGTAGGGAAATCTTGAACTTGACGTATCGAAATTATCGTGGAGAATCATAGCCGCGGGCCCGATGGTCTGCGGCTGTTTCCTATCTCCCGGACAGCGTCGATTCACAGAATTTATCTAGTCGGCTCAACACCATGTACTAACGCATCTCCCAAGATTCAACGGACGTCAACTAGCGACTACAAATCAAGTTTCCCGGTCGAGATGGGGGGTCTGTGGCCAGCATTTCGCCGCCTAGCAATCCCTGCCTGAAAGCAAACGCAGGGGCTGGAAGTCGTTAAGTCTGAACGAGTAGTATTTCAATCCATGTAAGCCGCGCAGAAAGGTACTCGCCCATGCACAACATTGATGCCGCGATTACAAACGATCTGATAACCCACCCAAAATCAGGGACCAGCGGCATGATGGAATGGCTGAGAAAGAAGATGTTCAATGAAGAATATGAAGAGGTCTTCGAAAAGCTTGAATCGATTCTGGGGACTAACCAAAATGAGCCTGAAGGTGCGGAGTCGTCCGGGCTGAAGATTGCGGATATGGTAATTTTGGCCGCGGAGGCACGGTATCTATCTGGAGGATTTCAGGCATGCTTGGAGATGATCGATAAATATACGGAATCTGGGCTGCTGGAAGCAGAAGACGGTGCTGCAAATTTAATTCGGGGATGGGTCTTGACTCAATATGGCAGGCACAACGAGGCCATGGACATAGCAAAAGGAGGCCTGAAAAGAACGACACTTACTTCCAAGCCCTTGCTTCATGGGCAGTATTTGCACCTGAGGGGGATGTGCCGACATAAATTGGGGGACAATGAGAATGCTTTGGATGATCTAAGGGATTCCCAGGCCTTGTTTCGGCAGACAGGGGATCGTTTTCGAGAAATGAACGCGCTGAACGCACTCGCGATTGTCGAATCACGAGCTTTCTCTCTTGAGGGAGCGTGCCGGCACCTTGAGCGCTCACTGAGAATTCTGCCGAATGGTATCGGAAACGGAAGAAAGATTCAGGCCCTGCTGAACCATGCCGTCATGTTGTTCAAGAGGGGGTTGATCAGACAGGCGGAAATCCAAATTACGGCCGCATTGGCAATTCGATCAGGCCACCGTCCCGAATTGCAACATGCTAGACTGAATATTCTGAAAGCAAGGATTGCCGTTCAAAACGGAGAGTTCACTGAAGCCATGGAATTACTCGAGAAGGTTCTCGAGTTCTCGATTCGAAACAAATTCGCAAGAGAGGAGGCCATGGTTCTGGAAACCATGGCCGATTTGTTTCTGGCCAAGAATGAAGTGCTGCAAGCGGAGAGATTGATATCGAGGACACAAGAAGTGGCCGCGTCCCATGATATGGAGGTGGATTTTGCGTCAGGGGCTCATCGCCGACGCGGGCAAATCCACCTGGCAGCAGAAGATTATGGGGAGGCGCTGAAAGAATTCCGTGTTTCGCTTGAAAGGGCGTTACTCGACAACGATACCCTAGAGGAGGGGCTGGCAAGACGATATCTATCGACTTGTTATCGATGCATGAGCATGTACGGGAAGGCCTATGCGGAATGTCGCAGATCGGTTGATATATTTCAGAAGCACTGCGTCGAAATCGAACTAGGGCGGAGCTACCTCGAGGCCGCACGTATCCGGATTTGCTGGCATTCATATCAGGAACAGTTGGCAGAAGATGATGACCTAGGCTCAATCATCCAGACTGGATCACCCACGGCCCCGCGCGAGGAGTACCGGGACCATATCGAGGCGGCATGGAGCTATTCAGTCGAAGCGAGGCATCTCTTCGATCTTCTCGGCAACGCCCCGGGAGCGACAGACTGTGAACAGGAAATGGATATGATGCGAGCCATCAAAATGCCATCACTTTGTTGCTTGCCATTCAAAATTACTACTGTTGGTCGGACGTCGCATGAGGAGTTTCCAAGTAGGCCGGTTGGTGGCGGGGAGATGATTGCGGCCTCCCCGGCAATGAAAAATCTTCTTGCCCTTGTCGATGTGGCAGCGACGACTTGTGAGCCAGTATTGATCACCGGTGAGACCGGGACGGGGAAGGAGTTGATTGCACGCAGGATCCACGGATTGAGCTCAAGAGCAAAATTTCACATCGTTCCTGTAAATTGCGCCGCGATTCCCGATACGCTATTCGAGCGCGAATTTTTTGGGCACTGCCGAGGGGCCTACACAGGGGCAGATTCGGAGGCCCCGGGTCTTTGTGAGCAGGCTGACCGAGGCACCTTGTTCCTCGACGAAATCGGAGACTTGCCGCTGGTTCTCCAGGCAAAATTGCTCAGGATCCTACAAGAAGGGACATACAGGAAGTTAGGGGATCCAAAGGAGTTGCATGCAGACCTTCGCTTGGTTGCGGCCACGAACGCCTCGCTGGAAGAATTGATGATTTCTGGGAAATTTCGGCGAGATCTCTATTACCGACTGCAGACAATGGAAATTCATGTGCCACCTCTTCGCGAGCGCAAAGAGGATATCGACCCGCTGATAAGCCTGTTCATTAAAAAAGTGTATTCCCGCAATGTCGTGATCCATGATGTAATATCCAGTGAAGTTCTGCAGGCCCTTCACCATTATCCGTGGCCGGGTAATATCAGGGAACTCGAGGCCATCGTCCGGCGCTTGGCTCATTTGGCTCGGCACAAGGGCCAGGCGACCTTGGCCATGCTCCCCGACCACATCGCTCACTGGTACGACCGCCCCTCGGCCGTCGCAGGCTCCCTGGACCTCGCCGCCCATCTCTCCCGGGCCGAGAACGCCCGCATCCGCCACGCCCTGCTCCTCTCGGGCGACAACCGCAGCCAGGCCGCCCGGGCCCTGGGCATCTCCCGCAACACCCTCTACAAGAAGATGGAGAAGCTGGGCATCCCGGGGGCGGCCTGAGCCCGTTCCGGGCGTCTTCGGGGGCGGCGTTGTTGACAATGATTCTCTTGACCATGCAGTCTCAAAGATCCCTTGACACGCCCTTTGGGCCTGTGGCACTCTGCTAGCGTGCCGGACTCTACCGGCGCGAGGGTACCCCACGACCCTGCACCTGCCCGAACCCGCATCCCGGTGCCCGTCTGTACGGTTAGCCCGAGTGACCATCCTCTGGGGGAGGAGTGATGGGCAGGGCTTGCGTTCACCCATGGCGGCTGGTTGTAGTCTTCGTCCTGACTCTGCGGTTCTTCTTCGGCGTGCTTACGCTGCCACGCGTGGTCCCTGTGGCCTCGTCCCCGAAGCCGGCGCTCTAGAGGGTTGAGCGTCGGCGCCCCGGTCGCTTCCGGAGGGCGACTCGCAGTCCGGCGGTTCCCACCGCCGGGGAAACCTCCGGGCCAAGGCCCGCGGCCCTGCCGGCACGATCGGCGGCCGCGGGCCGCTATTTTTTGCCCCGCGACGCCGCCCCCCGTACCGTGCTAGGCTCCGGCGGTCCTCTTCCGCGCAACCCGGAGGTCCATCGATGTCCCGCGCCCGTCTTCTCGTCCCCCTGGCCCTGCTGGCCGCGCTGCTGGCCGCA
Source organism: uncultured Fibrobacteraceae bacterium (assembly GCA_964559455.1). Lineage (GTDB taxonomy): Bacteria > Krumholzibacteriota > Krumholzibacteriia > LZORAL124-64-63 > LZORAL124-64-63 > CAZLHO01. Next base: position 63,090 of record CAZLHO010000006.1, read on the forward strand.
GGCTGCGACAACGGCGGCCCCGAGAGCGGTCCGTACATCGCCGGCGTGGTCGTCGACGCCGCCGGCAAGCCCGTCGAGGGCGCTCGCCTGAACATCATCTACGCCTTCGAGATCATTCCCGCCGTCGATCGCGGCGGGGACGATCCGCCGCCGCCGCCGGTGCCCATGACCCTGCTCGGCCTGCCCAACCCCTTCGAGATCCAGGGCCTCGTCCGCTTCACCGTGCCGTTCCCGGGCATGGTCCGGCTGCGGGTCCTCGACCACGAGGGCCGGCCGGTGCGCACGCTCGTCCTCGGAGAGCTGGTGGCTGGCGTCCACCAGATCGCCTGGTCGACCCTGGACGACGCGGGCGTCCCCTTGGCCAACGGCCTCTACGCGCTGGACCTCGTCCTGAGCGACGGCGAGCGCGAGGTCCCCATGACCTGGCCCTGGGTCTTCATCAACAACGTGGACGGGTCCATGCTGGCCGACGCCGCGCTGGACGTGACCGACCGCATCGGCCGCTTCCGCATCCCCTCCGGGGCCCTGCCGCTGGGCCGCGAGATCCCGCTCGTCGGCTCGGAGGGCCTGGATCGCGGCGAATTCACCGTCCGCTCCACGCTGCGGCTCTACGCCTTCGCCGGCGACGGGCCGGACTACTCCAGCGCCATGGCCGAGCTGGTCCTGCCCGCGGACGGCGGCGGACGGCTGGTGCAGCTGGTCCTGGAGTGAGCGCCGCCCGGCGTGGTGGTGTATCCTATCCTGAGGAGCCGGAGGCGGCGGGGCCCCCGTCAGCCCCCTTCGAACGCCCGGACGCCGCCGTCGGATAATCAGACGCCACCGATGAAACCGCGACCCGCACGTCTGCTCGCCCGTCTCCTGCCGCTGCTGACGGCGGCCGCGGCGTTCTGCGCCCAGCCCGCCTTCGCCGCGCCCCCCGACTACGTCCCCGATCAGGTCCTGGTCAAGTTCCGGCCCGCCGCCGCCCGCGCCGACCGCGAGGTCCTGCTGCGCGAGATCGGTGAATCGACCGTGCGCGAGCTGCGGCCCCTGGACGTGCAGGTCCTCCGCCTGGCCCCCGGCGCGGACGGCGCCGATCCCGTGCCGGCCGCCCTGGCCCGCTGGCGCGGCCATCCCCTGGTCGAGTACATCGAGCCCAACTGGATCCTGAGCGGCTGCGTCCTGCCCGACGACCCCCTGCTGCCCGACCAGTGGCACCTCTTCAACGACGGCGCCGACGGCGGCGTGGCCGGCGCCGACGTGGGCGCGGCCCTGGGCTGGGACGTGGCCGTCGACGCCCGCCCGGTGGTCGTGGCCGTCCTGGACAGCGGCGTCGACTACACCCATCCCGACCTGGCGGCCAACATGTGGGACGGCGGACCCGGGTTGCCGCATCACGGCTGGGATGTCGTCGCCAACGACGACGACCCCATGGACGAGTACGGCCACGGCACCCACGTCGCGGGCCTGATCGGCGCCGTCGGCGGCAACGGCCGCGGCGGGGCGGGGGTGTGCTGGAACGTGCGCCTGATGGCGATCCGCATCCTGGACGGGGCCAACCGCGGCCGGCTGGACGACATCGTCCTCGGGGTCCTGCTGGCCGTCGGGTGGGGCGCCGACGTGCTGAACAACAGCTACGGCGACGCCGGCGAGTATTCGCAGACCTTCCGCGACGCCGTCGCCTACGCCGCGGACCGGGGGGTGCTCTTCGTGGCCGCCGCCGGCAACGACGCCGTCGACAACGACCTCGTCCCCTTCTATCCCGCCGACTACGACCTGCCCAACGTCGTCTCGGTGGGCGGCACAGACCGGCGGGACGAACTCGCCGAATGGTCGAACTACGGCGCAGCCTCGGTGGACCTGGCCGCGCCCGGAGACGGGATCTTCAGCACCGGCTGGCCGGGCCACGGCTACCGGACGATCTCCGGCACCTCGATGGCGGCGCCGCAGGTCTCCGGGGCGGCCGCCCTGATCCGCGCGCGACATCCCGAGGTCGATCTGGACACCTGGCGGGCCTGGCTGCTGGCGGGCGCCGAGCCCCTGCCCTCCCTGCAGCGGCGCACCGTCACCGGCGGCCGGCTGGACCTGGGCCGGGCCCTGGCCGCGGCCGACCTGACGCCGCCGTCGCCGGTGGACGACCTGCGGGCCGAGGCCGTCTCGCCCTGGCGGGTGCTGCTGACCTGGACCGCGCCCGGCGACCTGGGGGGCCTGCCCGCGCCCGCCCGCTACGAGATCCGCCGTTCGGACGGCCCCCTGGACGCCGCGAACTTCGACGCGGCGATCCTCGTGCCCGCGCCGCCGACTCCATCGGCGGCCGGAGCGCCCGAGACCCTTTCGGTGGGCGGGCTGGAGCCGGGGGCGACCCTGAGCTTCGCCCTGCGGGCGATCGACGCCGCGGGCAATGCCGCGCCCCTGTCCAACGTCGTCACGGCCTTGACTCCCCCGGCGGCCTCGCTGCAGGTCTCCGGCCCCGACCTGGCGGCCGACCTGCCGACCGGGACCGCCCGCGAGTTCCCGCTCGTCGTCCGCAATCCCGGCCCCGGTCCCATGGCCTGGGTGGTCCGCGCGGTCGGCTTCCCCGCCGTATCCGCTTCCGAGGCCGCGCCCTCTTCTTCCTCGCGCCCGGCCGCGTCGGCGCCGCGACCGCGCGCATCCGTCTCCGTGGACCGCCTGCGGCTGCGCACACCCGGGGCCGCGCCGGCGGATCTGGTCGCGCTGGCCGAGGGCGCGGGGGTGGGACTGGTCTTCAGCGACGACGTCGAATCCGGTCCCGGCGGCTGGACCGGCGACGGCGACGGCTTCGCGCTGTGGAACCTGAGCCGCGACGCCTACGGCAGCCCCTTCGTCTCCTGGCGCTGCGGCTTCGCCGGGACGGGCTACGCCACGGGCGACAGCGTGGACGCGGCGCTGGTCTCGCCGACGATCGACCTCGGGCGGGTCGACGGGACGGCAACCCTGGAGTTCCTGGAGTGGTTCGTCACCGAACCCGACCGCGACTTCTGCCGCGTCGAGGCGGCCGCGCCCGGCGACCCGTCGTGGACGCCGCTGCGCGCGCCCGTCTCGGGCGACGGCGGTGGCTGGGCCCTGCGCGCTCTGGACCTGACGCCCTGGGTCGGCGGTCCGGTGCGCGTCCGCTTCCGCCTGACCGCGGCCGACGCCCTGGTCAACGACCTGCCCGGCTGGTTCGTGGACGACGTGCGCGTGGTCGCGGGGGGCTGCTCCTGGCTCGTCCCCGATCGGAACTCGGGCCTGCTGGCGGCGGGCGCCGTCGACACGCTGCGCGTGCGGCTGGACGCGGGCGGCCTCTGTGGCGGCCGGCGCTACGGCCAGCTCGAGTTCGCGTTCGCCGACCCCGACGCGCCGGCCGTCCTGCTGCCCGCCGCCCTCGACGTGAGCGCGGCCCCCGATCTGGACCTGGACGCGGCCGCTCTGGACCTGGGCCCCGTCTTCGTCGGCGCCGAGCGGCGCGCCTTCGTCACGGTCACCAACGCCGGCTGCCTGGATCTGGTCGTGACGGGGGTCGAGTCCGAGGGCGAGGGCTTCGCGACGACCGACGGGTCGGCGTTCTCGTTGCCGCCCGGCGGCGCGCGCGCCCTCGATGTGGTCTTCGCGCCGATTGTGCCCGGGGCGGCGGCCGGAGCCTTGCGGCTGTTCTCGACCGACCCCGACGCCTCGATCACGGCGCTGCCCCTGTCCGGCGCAGGACTGGAGCCTCCGTTCCCCGTCCTGGTCGATCCGGAGCCCGGATGCTCCGCCGTGTCGAGCGCGATCGTCGATCCCGGGGTCCTGCTGCGCAACGACGGCGCCTCGCCGCTGCGCTGGAGCCTGGCCGGGCCGCTGCCGCCCGAGCCCGAGGGCGTCCTGCCGGCCCCGCCGCCGCCGCCGGCCGTGGGCGAGGACCTGCGCGGGCGCCGCATCCTGTGGCTGCGCCGCCACAGCGAGATGCCGTCTTTGGGCAGCATCCGCTTCGTGGAGGATATGCGCGACCGGGGGGCCGAGGTGGTCGAGACCTCGGCGGTGGTCACGGCCGAGCTGCTGGCCGGCGCCGACCTGGCCCTGGTCGTGGGCGGCAGCCTCTGGAACGCCGTCGAGCGCGACGCCCTGGCCGTCTGGCTGCGCGGGGGCGGCGGCCTACTGATCGTGGCGCGGCTGCAGTCGAGCATCGCGGCGGCCAACGACATCCTGGGCGCGGCCGGGGCCGGGCTGGGCTACGGCTGGCCCGGCGGCGTCGTCGGCCCGGGCGAGCCTGTGACCTCGCATGCCGTGCTGGCCGGCGTCCGCGACATCGAGCTGTCCCAGAACGACGGCTGGCTCGCGGTGGACTGGCCCGGCCGGCCCCTGCTGCGCGATCCCGGCGGCAGGCTGGCCGCGGCGATCTCCCTGCCGGGCCGCGGCCGCATCGTGGCCCTGGCTTCGCTGACGCCCCTGGACTTCGCCATCGACGCCGGCGACAACCGGCGCTTCATGAACAACATCGTCGACTGGCTGTCGGCGCGCTGGCTGCGCGCGACGGCGCTCGAGGGGGTCGTGCCCGCCGGCGACGCCGTCGTCCTGCCGCTGCGCGTGGATACCGGCGGCCTGGTCGCCGGCGCGCACGTCGACACCCTCGTCCTGCACACCAACGCCCCGGACGCGCCGACGCTGCCCTTGCCCGTGCGGGTGGACGTCCGCGGCGTGCCGAAGCTGGTGGTGGACGGACTGAACCTGGAGGACGAGGTTGTGGACTTCGGCCCGGCCGGACTCGACGAGGCGCTGGATCGCGATCTGGTCCTGCGCAACCACGGCACCGGCGACCTGCACCTGCTGGACCTGGCCGCGGACGGCGCCGGTTTCGGGATAGCGCTGCGGGATCCGGCCCCCGTGCTCGCCCCCGGCGACAGCGTCACGGCGACGCTGCGCTTCCGCCCCGAAGTCCTGGGGCCGCATCTGGGAGGCCTGGAGCTGGGCACCGACGACCCGCGTCTGCTCCGGCGCCGGATCTGGCTCTCGGGCTTGGGGTTGACGCCGGCGCAGATCGCCGTCGGACCCGACTCGCTCGTCGCCGAGCTCTACACCGCCGGCATCTCCCGCATCCTGCTGACCTTCACGAACACGGGCGGGGCGCCGCTGCGCCTGACGCTGGCGCCCACCGTCGCCTGGATCATCCCCCAGGCCACGACCCTCGACGTGCCCGGGGGCGAGGCGCGCCAGCTCTACGCAGCGATCTACGCCTACGAGATGGGGGACGGCGACTACACGGGCGCCCTGCGGATCGGCACCAACGTGCCCGAAAGGCCGGTCGTCGTCCTGCCGGCCCGCCTGCGCGTTTTCAACGCGCCCGACCTGGTCGTGGTCCCTTCCTTCGTGGAGTTTCCGCCGACGATGATCTACGAAGAGGCCTACGAGCACGTCTACCTGCAGAACCATGGCTCGGTGCGGCTGGACATCGAGTGGCCGCCCCAGGTCGATTCGCCCTATCTCGAGGTTCTGGGTCCCGACGTTCCCTACATGTGGGTCCCGCCGGGCGAGGCCATGGTCTTCTACCTGCGCTACCGCCCGCTGGAGCCCGACATCCTGGACGCCGTCATGCGCATCCGCAGCAACGACCCCTACGAGCCCGTGGTCGAGGTTCTGGTCAGCGGCGAAACAATCTACCGGCCGCAGAAGGAAGGTCCCGAGAAGCTGGTCAACGTCCCCAACCCCTTCAACCCGCTCACGGAGCTGCGCTTCACGCTGCCCGCCGCGGGCCGCGCCGAGGTGCGGATCTACGATCTCAGGGGAAGGCTGGTGCGCCGGCTGGACGCGGGCGCGCGCCCGGAGGGGCCGGGCGCGCTGAGCTGGGACGGCCGGGGCGACGACGGGGCGTCGGCCTCCAGCGGGACCTACCTGGCGCGGCTGCTGCTCGACGGCCGTCCCCTGGGCGAGCCCCGCCGCATGAAGCTGCTGCGCTGATCCGTCGACGGGTCAGGACGACGGATCCAGCACCCTCCCGAAGAAGAGCAGCGCGCCGGTGCCCCGGTCGCGGATCCCCACCAGGAAGGGCCGGTCCACCACGACCTGGCTCGGTATCGACGTGATGTCGATGACGATGGCCGTCGCCGCGGCCGCCTCCACGCCCTTCTCGTCCACGGCCAGGAAAGTCTTGTGGTAGGCCTCGCTGATGAACAGCCGGACGTCGCTGATGCCCCCGAAGTCGGCCGCCGTCGTGAAGGGCAGCGGCATGCCCAGTTCGCTCAACGGCGTTTTGAGCCTGCAGCCGGCCTCCATCGTGAACCGGGGCATGGTCACGTCCACGCGGCTGCTGCCGAGTTCGTCGAGGATCGCCTCGAGGGCGTCGGCGTCCAGGTCCGCCTCGAAGGCTGCGAACTCGCCGGCGTCGGGCACGATCATCAGGAAGCCCAGCTCCTCGCCGCGCAGGTGCAGTTCGACCGCCTGCCAGCCGGGGCCCTCGGCCGCCAGGCAGCCCATCGACGTGTTCATCATCGGCACGGTCACCTCGCCGCCGCCCAGCAGGTGGAACGTTCCGTCCGACGTGCCCTCGGGCGAAAAGGCGTCCGCCCACGGCGCCTTCAGGTAGAGGGCGTTGGCCAGCACGGCGCGGGTGGCCGGCGAGATCGACCCCGGCGGCAGCAGGTCCAGGATGCGGTCGCGGGTGCGCTCGGCGACCCAGCCGTTGATTGCTTCGCGGCCGACCTCGGGGGCGTTCTCGAAGTCCAGCCCGTAGGCGGCGGCGCCGTAGTTCACGGCCAGCAGATCCAGCCACGGGTCCAGGAAGGGGAAGCCGATCTGGCCCCAGAGCGAGTTGGCCGTCGACAGCTCGACCGCTTCCTCTTCGCCGGTGGCGGGCAGGTTGCGGGCGGCCAGGGCCAGGTCCAGGGCGTTGAAGGCGGCGTGGCGCCGGCCGGCGGGCAGCAGATCGTAGTGCAGGACCGCGGCGATCTGCTCGGCCGTCTCGCCCAGGGCGCCGCCGTAGGCCATGGCGAAGGCCGTACGGATGCTCAGCGGCGAGAAGAGCAGGTTGCCCGGCTCATCGCCGCGCAGCTCGTGGTACAGGTCCACGGCGAAGGCGTGGTTGCCGGCGGCCAGGGCGTCGATCTCGGCGGGGGTGGCGTCGGGCGCGGTCTCGCGCTCCAGGTCCGAGCTGTAGGTCTCCCAGGCGTCGTCGATCGGGTCGGGCCGGGTGCCGTCGTCGTCGCAGCCGACGGCCAGGATCAGCGCCAAGCACAGGAAGACAGCCGCCGCCGGCGCGGTCCGGGGCGCGAGCAGATTCGAGAACATACCATTGCTCCTTGCTCAGGGGCGGTTATGGGCAGGGGCGGCAGGGGGTTCGCCCGGGGTCCGGCGGGGGGCGCTCCTCACGAGGTCGCCCCCCGCCACCAACGGGCGAGTCGGATCAGCGATACAGGGTCTTGACCCGGGACCACGTCGCGTCGCCGACGGGGATCGGGCCGAGCTCCACGGTCAGGGTGTTGTTCGTCTCATCATATTCGGGAATCTGGAGGTCCGTGTCTATGGACAAGGTGATGTTCTGCTGCCCGGTGAAGGCGTGCCAGATGCTGCCCTCTCCGTAGGTGTACCAGCGGCAGGCGCAGCGGTAGACCAGGGGCGTGGACGTGACCAGCTCGTCGTAGCACGAGCCGAAGTAGGTCACGGCGCCGAAAACGAGGTCGTAGCACTCGCCGTCGCAGTCGGGATACGCATTCAGGGGGCAGGATCCAGAATCGAAGGGCACGATGACGTAGGGGATCTGCTCGACCAGGCCGCCGTCGATGTACACGTCGATGGTGGTGTTGATCGCGGGCACGGGGCCGACGGCCGTCACGACGATCGTGGGCACGACCTGGAAGGCGTTGCCCGAGGACACGAGTTCGACGTCGAAGAGTTCGAGGTCGACGTCTTGGGCCGCGGCGGAGCCCGCCATCAGGCTCGCCGCGACGATCAACATGAGCAATTTCTTCATATCGGACTCCTGCTTCTGAGGGCCGCCACGCGCGGGCGGCGCATTCTCCAGGGCGAGGGGGAGTAGCGGTGACAAGGGGATCGGGCCTCACCTCCCGGTTCGGGTCGGGCCAGGCCTCCGTGCGCGTCGTCGTCGGACGGTTTCACGCAGGGCGCGCATTCCTGTCGCCCCCGCGACGGGTCGTCGATACGGCGGAGCGGGCGCCGCTCCAACGGTGAAATGGTATCATGTTTTGCGGGATCATTTCAATACATCACGCTTTCATCGCCCTAAGTCCGCAACCTGAAAGGGCTCTTTCCGTAGGATGCGGGTTGCCGCGTGCACCCGCCACGCCGCGGCTCCAGGGAATCCGGAGGATCCATCCTCTCGAAAGGAGACGCGGTGAAAGGCAACCGCTACCTCGTGATCGGCATGCTGTCGCTCACCCTGATCGCGCTAGAACTGACCTGGACGCGCATTTTCTCGGCCGAATACTTCTATACCTTCGCCTTCCTGGTCCTGTCGCTGGCCGTGCTCGGCATCGGCCTGGGCGCCCTGGCCCTGCGGCTGGTCCCGGCCCTGAACGACGACCGCTACCTGGGGCCGGCGCTGTCGCTGACCGGTCTGATGGCCCTGGCCGGACCGCCGCTGGTGCTGCTGCTGGACCTGAAGCTGGGTCTGCTCTTCACCAGCTGGAAGATGGTCGGCCTCTTCGCGGCCACGGTGCTGATCCTGAACTCGGCCTTCTTCTTCGGCGGCGTCGCCCTGGCCCTGCTCTTCCGCCGGCACCACGCCGACATGCCGCGCATGTACATGGCCGACCTGCTGGGCGCCGGGGCCGGCGTGGTCGTGGCGATCGTGGCCATGAACCTGCTGGGCACGCCGCGGGCCGCCCTTTGGGTGGCCTTGCCGGCGCTGCTGGCCTCGTTGATCGCCGCGCGCGGCGGCTGGCGGGCGCTGCCGGTCCTGCTGATCGCGGTGACGGTCCTGCTGGGGGCCCACGCAGATCTGGTGATGCAATCCCACGCCCGCGACCGCGCGCCGGTGGGCTACCTGCACTGGGACGCCTCGGCGCGGATCAAGATCTACGAGTTCAACGAGTTCTACCACGGCATCGAGATCGACAACGCCGCCAACTCTCCGGTCTTCGCCTTCGACGGGAACTGGGACCGGCCGGACTCGATGCGCTTCGGCTTCGACATCGACGTCGGCGGCCTGATCGGCATGTTCGACGACTGCTCCTTCCTGTCGCTGGGCGCCGGCGGCGGCGGCGACGTGCTGCAGGCCCTGCAGGCCGGGGCGACCGACATCCACGCCGTCGAGGTCGTGCCCCACATCAACTGGCTGATGACCGAAGGGAAGCTGGCGGAGTTTTCGGGCGGGATCTACAACGATCCGCGCGTGACCGTGGCCACCGAGGACGCCCGCGCCTACGTGCGCCGCCACCCCGGCCGCTTCGACGTCATCTACTCGCTCAGCTCCAACACCTTCGCCGCGCTGGCCTCGGGTGCCTTCGCCCTGTCCGAGAACTACCTCTTCACCACCGAGGCCTTCCGCGACTACTGGCGCTCGCTGAGCGACGGCGGCTTCCTGATGATGGAGCACCAGTTCTACGCGCCGCGCATGATCAGCGAGGTGCTGGACGCCCTGCGCGCCGAGGGGGTGGCCGATCCCGCAGCCCACCTGGCCGTCTACGACATGCCGCAGCACCGGCGCAACATCATCCTGCTGTCGAAGCGGGCGCTGGACGACGAGCTGCGCATCGCGGCCCTGGCCGGCGGGGAAGAGGCCCTGCCCGAGCACATCGTGCCCCTGTATCCGGCGCCCTCGGACACCGCCACGACCCTGGCGGCGCGGATCGTCGAGGAGGGCTGGCGCGCCGTGCAGCCCGACCATCCCACCGACCTCTCGCCCTGCGACGACGACCGGCCCTTCGTGGCCCAGCTCGGCCTGTGGCGCAACGCCTCCCGGGAGGGACTGGTCAACCTGAGCCCGCTGGAGATCCGCGGTTTCCCGGTCTCGAGGGTGATGGTCCTGATCATCCTGGCCGTGGTGCTGGTGATCGTCGTGCCCCTGAACCTGCTGCCGGCGCTGACGCACGGCCCCCGGCTCAGGGCGGCGCCGTGGCTCTACTTCTTCCTGCTCGGGGCGGCCTACATGGCCGTCGAGGTCGTGCTGATCCAGAAGTACACGCTCTTCGTCGGGCCGTCGGTCTACAGCATCAGCACCATCCTGCTGACCCTGCTGGTGGCCTCGGGCCTGGGCAGCCGCATCGCCGACCGCGTGCCCGACGGCCGGCCGTTCCTGGGCATCCTGGTCTGGATCGCGCTGGATATCCTGGTGCTGCCGAAGCTCACGGCCACCATGGGCGGCATGACGATGGCGCCGCGCATGATCGTGGCCGCCGCGCTGGTCTTTCCGCTGGGCTTCTGCATGGGCATGCCCTTCCCCAAGGGCGCCCTGCGCGTGGGCGAGCTGGTGGACTGGGGCTTCGCGGTCAACGGCGCCGCCTCGGTGCTGGGCTCCACGGCGATCATCCTGGTCGCCTTCTCCTGGGGATACGCCGCGGCCCTGTCCACGGCCGGCGCCCTCTATCTCTCGGCCTGGCTGCTGCTTGCGCGGCGGTCGGCCTGGGCGCGATAACCCCACGAAAAGTGAAACATTTAGCGGTCCGGCCCGTTGAGAAACGGGTCGGACCTGCTTCGACGCCCCCCAAGGATATTCAAGGAGACAGCCCTCAATGCGGATCTTCCCTCGTTCACGCCCCCGAGTCCTTCTGACCCTCTGCGGGGCCCTGATGTCCTGCGTCTTCGCCGTCGGCGCCCGGGCCGCCGTCGTCGCCACGGCCGATATCGTGAAGGCCGTGCGCATGGACGCCCCGGTGCGCGTCGACGGCCGGCTGGACGAACCGTCCTGGCGCGGGCCGTCCGCCGCGCCTTTCATCCAGAACGAGCCGGACAACGGCGCGGCCCCGAGGCTGCGCACCGACTGGTGGATCGGCTACGACGACGAGAACCTCTATGCGGCCTTCCGGATGCACGACGCCGCGCCCGACTCCATCGTCGCCCGCCTGGGACGGCGCGACAGCGACACGCGGTCGGACTACGTGCGCATCGACCTCGACACCTTCAACGACGACCGCAGCGGCTTCGCCTTCTCGGTCAACGCCGCCGGCTCGATCTACGACGCTGTCTTCTTCAACGCCGGCGAGGACGACGCCTCCTGGGACGGCGTCTGGGACTGCGCCACGCGGGTGGACGAACGGGGCTGGACCGCCGAGATGCGCATCCCCTTCTCGCAGTTGCGCTTTCCCGAGGGTGCGGAGCAGCGCTGGGGCGTGAACGTGACCCGCTACGTGCAGCGCTACGAGGGTCGCGACGATCTCTGCCTGCGCCCGCGCGACGACAGCTCCTTCCCCAGCCGCTACCCCGACCTGGTGGGAATCACGGGCGTGCGGCCGGGCAAGGCGATCGAGGCGCTGGTCTACGCCACGGGGCGGGCGTCGTTCCTCGAGACAGCTCCGGGAGATCCCTTCGACGACGGCTCCGAATACGATGCGGACGCCGGCCTGGACCTGAAGTGGAACCTGTCCAGCGACCTGACGCTGAACGCCGCGCTGAACCCGGACTTCGGCCAGGTGGAGGTCGATCCGGCCGTGGTGAACCTGAGCGACGCCGAGACCTTCTTCGAGGAGCGCCGGCCCTTCTTCGTCGAGGGCGGCGGCATCTTCCGCTACGGCCGCGACGGCACCAGCAGCAACTGGAACTTCGACTGGTCGGACCCCCGGCTCTTCTACAGTCGGCGCATCGGCCGGTCGCCGAGCCTGCCGCTGGAAGAGCACGACTACGCCGACAGGCCGGGCTTCACGACCATCCTGGGCGCGGCCAAGCTGACCGGGCATGCGGGCGACACCTCGCTGGGCGTGCTCCACGCCGTGACGGCCGAGGAAAGCGCCGCTCTCTGGCTGGGCGGAGAGACCCGCGACCAGATCGTCGAGCCCCTGACCAACTATACCGCCGCCCGGCTGCGCCGCGACTTGGACAGCGGCGCGATCGGCCTGATGGCCACCAGCGTGCAGCGCGAACGGCCCACAGGCCTGTCGCGCGCCCTGCTGCCGCAGCGGGCCTACTCGGCGGGCCTGGACGGCTGGACCTTCCTGGGGGAGGACCGCGGCTGGGCGGTGCGAGGCTACCTGGCGGGCAGCCGGATCAGCGGCGACGCGGCGGCCATCGACCGCGTGCAGCGCAGCTCCCGCCACTACATGGACCGCCCCGACATGGACTACCTGGACTACGACCCCGACCGCACCAGCCTGGACGGCTGGGCCGGGCGCGCGGTGCTGAACAAGGAGCGGGGCAGCTTGACCTTCAACGCCTCGCTGGGAGCCGTCTCGCCGGGCTTCGACGTGGCCGAGGTGGGCTTCCTGAACTGGTCCGACCTGGTGAACCGCAGCGTCGCCGTCGGCCACCGCTGGCTCGAGCCGCGCGGGGTCTTGCGCAACCTTTCGCTGACCTACACCCACTTCCAGAACTGGGATTTCGACGGCCGACCCATCGAGAACGGCTCGGGCGTCTTCGGCAACGCCACCTTCAGCAACTACTGGACCTTCCAGGGGCAGTGGATGTACATGCCGGACCGCTATTCTCCCCGGGTCACCCGCGGCGGCCCTCTGATGCGCCTGCCCAAGGTCTGGACCAGCTTCCTCACCCTGGTCTCGGACCAGCGCAGGCCGCTGGCCGTCGGCGCCTGGCTGTCGCGCTGGAGCTGCGTCGACGACAGCGAGAGCACGAGCGGCGGCATCGAGTTCGTGGTGCGGCCCGGCCCGTCGCTGCGCCTGTCGATCGAGCCGCAGATCGTGTGGCACAAGGAGGTCGTGCAGTGGGTGGGCGCCTTCGCCGATCCCGCGGCCACGCAGACCTTCGGCGGCCGCTACGTCTTCAGCGACATGGAGTACCGCGAGTTCAGCCTGCCGTTGCGCGTGGACTGGACCTTCACGCCGCGGCTGACGCTGCAGGGGTACGTGCAGCCGCTATTCGCCTCGGCGGACTACCGGCAGTTCAAGGAATTCGAGAAGCCCGGCACCTACGACTTCACGGTCTACGGCCGCGAGGGCGGCTCGACGATCGCCTATGACGAGTCCGCACGCTCCATCGTCGTCGATCCCGACGGCGCCGGCGCGGCGGAACCCTTCGCCTTCAACGACCCCGATTTCAACTTCAAGTCGCTGAAGGTGAACATGGTCCTGCGCTGGGAGTACCACGCGGGTTCGACCTTCTACCTGGTCTGGACGCAGGATCGGATGAACCTGGACGACCCCGGCGATTTCCGGTTGGGCCGCGACACGCGCTCGCTCCTGGACGCCCCCGGCGACGACATCGTGATGATCAAACTGACCCGCTGGCTGGATTTTTAGATGAGGGGTTCAACCAAATCGCGCCGACGGATGTCTCATGGTATGTGGAGCCACCTGCATTTGCCTGCCTCGGTGGTCGTCCCTACCCGCGAAAGAGAGAGAACGATGAATCCGACCGCAACGCGCCGACACTCGCGTGGACGCCGCGGCTTCCCTCGGCACGTCACGGCCGCGGCGCTTTTGGTGCTGCTGATCGCGGCCGCATCTTCGGCCGTCGCCCTCGAGATCTACACCGAGTCGCCGAAGGCCCCCGGCCTGAAGCTGGCCAGCCAGATCGTCGCCTACCGCATCGACGGCGGCGTCGTCGTGGACGGCAAGCTGGACGAGCGCGTCTGGAGCAATCCCACCGCCGCCCCGCTGATCCAGCGCGATCCCGACTGCGGCGCTCCTCCGACGCAGCGCACCGACTGGTGGGTTGCCTACGACGACGAGGCCATCTACGTCGCGGCCCGCTGCCACGACACGGCGCCGGATTCCATCCTGGCGAACCTGGCGCGACGCGACAACTGGGTGCCCTCGGACCGGGTCTACGTGAACCTGGACACCTTCAACGACGACCGGAACGCCTACTCCTTCAACGTCAGCGCCGCGGGCGCGATCGGCGACGCCCGCCTCTACAACGACGGCTGGGACGACAGCACCTGGGACGGGGTCTGGGAGAGCGCCACGCATATCGACGACGGCGGCTGGAACGTCGAGATCAAGATCCCCTTCTCGCAGCTCAGCTTCCCGAAGGCGCAGGAGCAGGTCTGGGGCATCAACTTCAGCCGGCGCATGGGCCGCAGCAACGAGCGGTCCGACGTCTTCTACATGCCTCGCGAGGAGTCGGGCTACACCGGTCGCTTCCCCGACCTGGTGGGCATCCAGGGGGTCTGCCCCGGCAACAACGTCGAGGTCATGCCCTACGCGGTGACCAAGGTCGAGCGCCTGGAGATCGACGGCGACAACCCCTTCACCGACGGCAGCGAGCAGGACATCGACGGCGGTCTGGACCTGAAGTGGTGCCCGTCGAGCACGCTGACCCTGAACGCCACCTTCAACCCCGACTTCGGCCAGGTCGAGGTCGATCCGGCCGTGGTGAACCTGAGCGACGCCGAGACCTACTTCGACGAACGCCGGCCCTTCTTCGTGCAGGACTACAACATCTACCGCTTCGGCCGCGAGGGCACGAGCAGCAGCTGGGGGCTCAACTGGAGCGAGCCGACTCCCTTCTACAGCCGGCGCATCGGCCGCAACCCGCAGCTCTGGCCGTCCGCCGACTGGAGCGATCGGCCCGACGGCACGACGATCCTGGGCGCGGGCAAGCTCAGCGGACGCTTCGGCCCCTGGCAGGTCGGCCTGCTCAACGCGACCACCGCCGAGGAGAAGGCCACGTTGGACATCGGCGGCGTGCGCAGCGAGGAGACCGTCGAGCCGTTGACCAATTACACCGTGGCCCGCATGAAGCGCGATTTCGACGGCAAGGCCGGCCTCGGCTTCATGGCCACCGGCGTCCAGCGCGACCTGAGCTCCGACCTGGCCCGTGATCGGCTGACCAGCAGCGCTTACAGCCTGGGCGTCGACGGCTGGACCTTCCTGGACGACGACGAGGGCTGGGCCATGAAGGGCTACTTCAGCGGGAGTTCCATCAAGGGCAGCGCGGCGGCGATCGATCGCGTGCAGAACTCCTACCGCCACTACATGGCGCGCATGGACGCCGGCCACATCGACTACGACCCCAACCGCACCGGCCTCTCCGGATACGCAGGTCGCGTGATGGTCAACAAGCAGAAGGGCAACATCCGGCTGAACACGGCCTTCGGCGCCGTGTCGCCCGGATACGAGATCAGCGACCTGGGCTGGATGTACCGGGCCGACAAGCTGAACTTCCACGCCGCGCCCGGCTACCGCTGGCTCGAGCCCAAGGGCATCATGCGCAGCGCCTGGATCGATGTCGCCGGCTACAGCAGCTGGGACTTCGACGGCACGCCCGATCAGCGCGGCTTCTATTCGTCGTGGGGCATGACCATGATGAACTACATGGGGGTCTGGGGCACCTACTCCTACACGCCGGACTACACGAGCGTGGCGGCGTTGCGCGGCGGTCCGAACGTGCGGCTGCCCGAGTCGCGCAGCGGCACGCTGCACTTCGACACCAACGGCCGCAAACCCCTGTACCTGCACACCTGGGGCTCGTTCTGGGACACCCACGGCAACGGCCACGGCGCCGGCGGCGGGCTCGAGGTCGTCTACAAGCCCAGCAGCGCCCTGCGCATCAGCACCGGCCCCGAGTACACCTGGAACCAGGAGCAGCTGCAGTGGGTCGGCAGCGTCGGGGATCCCCTGATGGAGGCCACCGGCGGCCGGCGCTACATCTTCAGCGAGATGGACTACCGCGAGTTCGCCCTGACCACCCGCGTGGACTGGACCTTCTCGCCCAAGCTCTCGCTGCAGACCTACATGCAGCCGCTGTTCGTGTCGGGCGACTACGACCAGTTCAAGGAGTTCCAGCGCCCCAGCAGCTCCGACTGGAGCTACCTGGGCCGGGACAACGGCTCGACCGTGGCCTACGACGCGGGGTCCGACGAGTACGAGGTCGATCCCGACGGCGACGGCCCGGCCGAGGCCTTCACGATCTCGAACCCGGACTTCAGCTACCGCTCGCTGAAGGTGAACATGATCCTGCGCTGGGAATACGACCCCGGCTCGACCCTCTACTTCGTCTGGACCCAGGATCGCGTGAACTTCGACGATCCGGGCGACTTCAGCCTGGGCGCCGGCACCCGCGCGCTCCTGGACGCCCCCGGCGACGACATCTTCATGGTGAAGGCGACGCGCTGGCTGAACTTCTGACCCGCACCCCGAGGGCCGGCGCCGGATGCGGCCGGCGTCGCCAAGGGCCCCGACCGTGATGCGGCATGGTCGGGGCCCGTCTTCGTCCGCGGACGAATCCTCGTGGCCGATCCTGCGTACCAATCCGGTCCCGTGACCGATCCCGCCCGACCCGGAGGATGATCATGGCCCGCATGCCCGCGCACGTCCTCGCGCTGCTCCTGCTGCTGCCGATCGCCGCCATCGCCGCCGACCCGCCGACCCTGACCGAAGAGCACCTGCGGTTCCGGCAGCAATCGGCCGCGCGGGACGAGGCGCGGCTGCGGGGCTTCCTGGCCGCCAACGAAGGCGAACTGGCGACGACGGCCGGCGAGGTGCTGGCCCGGCATCACGCGGCGACCGGCGGGTTGGAGGCCTGGCGCGCCGTCGAATCGCTGAAGATGACCTTCCGGGGCGGAGCGGGATCGTCGGAGCTGGTCCTGGAGCGCTGCTATCGGCGTCCGGACCTCTACCGGCAGGAGGTCGTCGGCTCGCCCGGCGCCTCGGTCAGCGACGGAGAGCGGGTGTGGCGGCAGGGGCCGGACGGCTCCTGGAGCGAGGCGCCGTCCAACGGCTACCGCTGGTTCGGCGGCCTGGATGTCCTGGCCCTGGATCCCGACGATCCCGGCGTGAGCTACGAGCTGGCGGGCGTCGAGATGGTCAACCGGGAGCCCTGCTATCACGTGGCGCAGGTCTGGGACGACGACGAGCGGCACGAGCTCTACTTCTCGATCGCCTCCGGCCGTCTGGTCGAGCGCCTGACCGACTACCTGAGCGGGCCGAGCTGGTTCTCGTACTGGGACTACCGCGAGGTCGACGGCGGCCTGTGGCTGCCGCACGTGCGGATCCGTTCGGTGGGCGACCTGGGCCCGCCCCACGGCGTCGTGCTGGAGTCGGTGGAGGTGGATCCCGAGCTGCCGGACGCGTTTTTCGGCCCCGCAGCCGACTAGGGGTGGCTCATCCTCGCGCCCTCTGGCGCAGGGCGAGGTCGGCCAGGACCAGCGCCGCCATGCTCTCGACGATGGGCACGGCGCGCGGCACCACGCAGGGGTCGTGGCGGCCCTTGGCCTCGAGCACGACCTCGCGGCCCTCGTAGTCCACCGTCGCCTGCGGGCGGCCGATGGTCGCCGGGGGCTTGAAGGCGACCCGGAAGACGATGGGCTCGCCGTTGCTGATGCCCCCCTGGACGCCGCCGCTGCGGTTGGTCGCCGCGCCGATGCCGCCGTCCCGGCCGACGAAGGGGTCGTTGTGCGCCGAGCCGGCCATGCGCGCTCCGGCGAAGCCCGAGCCGATCTCGAAGCCCTTGACGGCCGGCAGGGACATCATGGCCTGGGCCAGCCTGGCCTCGAGCTTGTCGAAGACGGGTTCGCCCCAGCCGGCGGGAACGCCCCGACAGACGCAGCGCACCACGCCGCCGACGGAATCGTCGGCCGCGCGCGCCTCCTCCACGGCGGCGATCATCGCCCCGGCCGCGGCGGGGTCGGGGCAGCGGACGGCGGTGGCGTCGACCGCCTCGCGGGTCACCGCCGCGACGTCCACGGCGCCGCAGTCCACGGCGCCGACCGACTCGACCCAGGCCACGATCTCCACGCCGTAGGCGTCGCGCAGGAAGATCTCGGCGACGGCGCCGGCGGCCACGCGGCCGATCGTCTCGCGGGCGCTGGCCCGACCGCCGCCGCTGGCGGCGCCCACGCCGTACTTGGCGCGGTAGGTGAAGTCGGCGTGCGAGGGGCGGGGGACGTCGCGCAGGGCGGCGTAGTCGCCGGGGCGGGCGTCGCGGTTGGCCACGAGCATGGCGATGGGCGTGCCCAGGGTCCGTCCGCCTTCGACGCCGGACAGGATCGTGACCCGGTCCGCCTCGTCGCGGGCCGTGGTCAGGGCGCTCTGGCCGGGCCGTCGGCGGTCGAGCTGGCGCTGGACGTCGTCCTCCGCCAGCGCGATCCCGGGGGGCGTCCCGTCCAGCACGACGCCCACGCCGCCGCCGTGGGACTCGCCGAAAGTCGTCAACCTGAGGATGGTTCCGAATCCGCTGGACATGCCGGCCTCCTGCTATTTTCCGGCTTTTACGGGCCGGCTATTGACGCATATGTGAATACTAGTATATACTGATTCGACGCTTCCGAACGCTTCGACCTGCGCGCCGCGCCGGAAAAAGCGCCTTCGACGACAGTCGCCGAAAGAGTCGCAAGTGATCCGCGAGTCCCACACCATCCGCACCCGGACGACGACGCAGGCTCGTCGTTGGTGGCGATGGTATGCCTACCGTCTGCGGATGGTCGGTACTGGGCGGATCCCTGACTCCGGATAGAATTCCGAGCAGCCTCGACGCCCCGACCCACCATCCGAACGATGGTGGGATTTTTTTGTATCCGCACCCGTCTTGCAAGGAGCTTTCGATGCTCACGCCGACACTGACCGAATACCAGGAGCTGGCCGCCAGGGGCAAGCGCGCGCCGTTGCGCCGCAAGATCCCGGCGGACCTCGAGACCCCGGTCTCGGCCTTCCTGAAGCTCCGGCCCCTCGGGGCGGTCTTCCTGCTCGAGAGCGTCGAGCGCGGCATCCAGGTGGGACGCCACTCGTTCATCGGCATCGACCCGAAAGCGGTGGTCACGCTGGCGGACGACCGGGTCACGGTCGAAAAGGACGGCGCCGCGACGGTCGAGCCCGTGAACGTCGCCGACCCCTTCGCTCCGGTGAAGGCGGCGCTGGCCGCGGGCGGCGAGTTCGAGGCCGACGATCTGCCCGGCCCCTTCGCCGGGGCGGTGGGCTTCCTGGGCTACGACATCGTGCGCTATTTCGAGAAGGTGCCCACCCCCGGCCGGGACGAGTTCGGCCTGCCGGACTACCGGTTCCTCTTCCCCCGCACCCTGGCGGTCATCGACCACGTGAAGAGCGAGATCGAGATCCTTACCCTGCCCGCGGACGGGCCGGCCGAGGTCGCATACGCGGCCGCCCGCGAGGAGATCGAATCGCTGCTGGCGGCCTTGGACAGGCCGCTGCCGCGTGGGACCGCCGGGTGCGGGGCCGCAAGCTCCGCGCCGCCGACGTCGAACATGACCGAGGCCGAGTTCGCGGCCGGCGTGGGGCGGGCCAAGGAGCACATCCTGGCCGGCGACGCCTTCCAGATCGTGCTCTCGCAACGGCTCAGCGGCACCACCGAGGCGCCCCCCTTCGAGATCTACCGGGCGCTGCGCATTCTCAACCCGTCGCCCTACCTCTTCTACATCGACTTCGGCGATTTCCAGACCATCGGCTCGTCGCCCGAGCTGCTGGTGCGGCTCACCGGCCGCGAGGTGGACCTGAGCCCGATCGCCGGCACGCGGCCGCGCGGCGAGACCCCGGCCGCCGACCTCGAACTGGAGCGGGAGCTGCTGGCCGACGAGAAGGAGCGCGCCGAGCACGTCATGCTGGTGGACCTGGGCCGCAACGACCTGGGCCGGGTCTGCGAGACGGGCAGCGTCGCGCCCGAGTCGCTGCTGCGCATCGAGAAGTACTCGCACGTGATGCACATCGTCTCGCGGCTGAAGGGCCGGCTGCGGCCGGAGCTGGACATGTTCGACCTGCTGCGGGCCGTCTTCCCGGCGGGCACGGTGTCGGGGGCGCCGAAGATCCGCGCCATGGAGATCATCAGCGACCTAGAGGACGACCGGCGGGGCCCCTACGCCGGGGCCGTCGGCTACTTCGGCCGGCAGGGCGACATGGACCTCTGCATCACGATCCGCACCCTGATCATGAAGGGGTCGCGCTACTTCGCCCAGGCCGGCGCCGGCATCGTCGCCGACAGCGACCCTGCCTTCGAGCACCGCGAGACCCTGGACAAGATCCTGGCCCTGACCCGGGCCATCACCATCGCCGAGGAGGGGGGCCGGTCATGCACCTCCTGATCGACAACTACGACTCGTTCACGTTCAACATCGTGCAGGCCCTGGGCGAGCTGGGGGCCGAGATCGAGGTGCGGCGCAACGACGCGATCACCGTCGACGAGGCCGAGGCGCTGGCGCCGGACTCGCTGATCGTCTCGCCGGGGCCGGGGTCGCCGAAGGACGCGGGCGTGTCGACCGAGCTGATCCGCCGCTTCGCGGACCGGATCCCCGTGCTGGGGGTCTGCCTGGGGCACCAGTGCATCATCGAGGCCTTCGGCGGCGTGATCGAGCGCGCCGGCCGGGTGATGCACGGCAAGGTCTCGGACGTATACCACGACGGCAAGACGATCTACGACGGCCTGTCGAACCCCTTCGTCGCCACGCGCTACCACTCGCTGATCGCCCGCGAGGAGACGCTGCCCGAGGCGCTGCAGATCGCGTCCTACACCGCGGAAGGCGAGGTGATGGGCGTGCGCCTGAAGGGCCGGCCCGTCGAGGGCGTTCAGTTCCACCCCGAGTCGATCCTGACGCCGGAGGGCGGGAAGCTGCTGGCCAACTTCCTGGAGTCCGTCACCGAGGGAAGGAGAGCGACATGATCACTCCCCTGCTGGACCGGCTGCTGGCGCGGCGCGACCTGGACGCCGACGAGGCCCGCGCCCTGATGGGCGCGATCATGTCGGGCGAGGTCGAGGCTCCGCGGATCGCGGCGGTGCTGATCGCCCTGCGCATGAAGGGCGAGACGGTGGACGAGATCGTCGGCTTCGCGCGGGCCATGCGCGACAACGCGGTCTCGGTGACGCCCGCGCGCACCGGCCTGGTCGACACCTGCGGCACCGGCGGCGACGCCCGGGGCACCTTCAACATCTCGACGGCGACGGCCCTGGTCGCCGCGGCCATGGGGATCCCGGTGGCCAAGCACGGCAACCGGGCGGTCTCGTCGTCCTGCGGCAGCGCGGACGTGCTCGAGAGCCTGGGCGTGGCCGTCGACCTGCCGCCGGAGCAGGCCTGCGCCATGATCGACGCCCACGGCTTCGGCTTCCTCTTCGCGCCCCACCACCATCCGGCCATGAAGCACGCGGCGCCGGTGCGCCGGGAGCTGGGCGTGCGCACCGTCTTCAACCTGCTGGGCCCCCTGACCAACCCCGCCGGGGCCCGCCGGCAATTGATGGGCGTCTACGCCGAGAGCCTGACCGAGCCGCTGTGCCGCGTGCTGGCCGAACTGGGCGCCGAGAAGGCCTTCGTGGTCCACGGCCGCGACGGCACCGACGAGGTGTCGATCTGCGGGGAGACGGCGATCGCGGCGCTCGAGGGGGGCCGCGTGCGCCGCTTCGTCTTCGCGCCCGAGGAGGTCGGCATGGTCCGGGCTTCCCTGGCGGACATCCGCGGCGGCACGGCCGCGCAGAACGCGGCCATGGTCGAGGACCTATTCGACGGCGCCCCCGGTCCCCGCCGCGACGCCGTGCTGCTGAACGCCGGCTTCACGGCGATGCTGGCCGACCGGGCCGCCGACCCGGCCGAGGGGGTGGCGCTGGCCCGCCGCGCCGTCGACGACGGCAGCGCCAAGCGCGTGCTCGAGGAGCTGCGCCTGGCCTCGCGGCGCCTGGCCAGGGAGGCGTCATGAGCGGTTTCCTGGAACGCGTGCTGCGCGAGAAGGCGGCCGAGGTCGCCCTCAAGAAGCGGGACCTGCCCCTGGCCGAACTGGGGCGACGGGCGCGGGCCGTGCCCGTCCGCGACTTCCGCGCCGCGGTGTCCGGCGGCGGGCGGATCATCGCCGAGATCAAGCGGCGCTCGCCGTCCGTGCCGGCCTTCCGGCAGCAGGGCGACGCTCCCGAGCTGGCCGCGGCCTACGCGGCCGCCGGCGCAGCGGGGATCTCCGTCGTCGTCGACACGCAGAACTTCGGCACCGGCCTGGACGACCTGGCCCGGGTCCGCTGGCGAGTGCCGCTGCCCGTGCTGGCCAAGGACTTCTTCGTCGAGGAGTACCAGCTGGCCGAGGCCCGGGCCGCGGGCGCCGACGCCCTGCTGCTGATCGTGGCCATCCTGTCGGACGCGGCCCTGCGCGAGCTGCTCGACTGCGCCGCGGACCTGGGCGCCGCCGCCCTGGTCGAATGCCACGACGAGGGCGAGCTGGAACGGGCGCTGGCGGCCGGCGCCGGGATTGTGGGCATCAACAACCGGAACCTGGACACGATGACGGTCTCGGTCGAGACCAGCCGGCGCCTGGCCGCGCGGGTTCCCGAGGGCGTCGTCTGCGTGGCCGAAAGCGGCATCGACAGCCGCGAGACGATCGAGGACCTCACGCGCGCCGGCGTCGACGCTTTCCTGATCGGGAGCGCGCTGCTGGACGCCGACGACCCTGGACGCAAGCTGAAGGAGTTGCGCGGTGACTCGAGTTGAACGGATCAAGGTGAAGATCTGCGGCCTGACCACCGCCGCCGACGCCGCGGCCTGCCGCGAGCTGGGCGCCGACTACCTGGGCCTGATCTTCGCCGACAGCCCCCGGCGGGTGACGGTCGAGCGGGCCGGCGAGATCCGGAAGGCGGTGCCGGACGCGACCATGGTGGGCGTCTTCGTCGACGCCGAGCCCGACGCGGTGGTCGAGACGGCGCTGGCCTGCCGCCTGGACATGATCCAGCTGCACGGCGGCGAATCCTTCCTCTACCGCGCCGAGATCGCCGAGCGCTGCCGCCTGCCCGTGCTGAAGGCGATGCGGCTGCGCGAGCTGGCCCACGGCGGCGGTTCCGGCGACCTGGCGGGCGTCGACTCGCTGCTGCTGGACCTGGACAAGGGGGTCAGCGGGGCCGAGGCCACCGCCTCGCGTCCGGTGCTGTGGGCCGCCGCCGCCGAGCTGCGGCGCACCGGCCGCAAGGTCTTCCTGGCCGGGGCGCTGACTCCGGAGAACGTGGCGGCGGCCGTCCTGCGCGCCGGCCCGCACGGCGTGGACGTCTGCAGCGGCGTCGAGCTCGAGCCCGGCCGCAAGGATCTGGACGCCGTCGCCCGCTTCATCCGGGAGGCCCGTCATGCGCGCTCGTGACGGCGTGGACGCCCGCCCGGGCCGCTTCGGCGATTACGGCGGCCAGTACGTGCCCGAGACCCTGATGCCCGCCCTGCTCGAACTGGAGGACGCCTACGTCCGGGCCATGACCGACGCGGACTTCCGGCGGGAACTGGACGACCAGCTGCGCGACTACTCGGGCCGGCCGACGCCCTTGTACCGGGCCGAGAACCTCGAGAACGACCTGGGCGGCGTTTTCCGCATCTACCTGAAGCGCGAGGACCTGAACCACACCGGCGCCCACAAGATCAACAACTGCCTGGGCCAGGCCCTGCTGGCCCGGCGGATGGGCAAGCGGCGCCTGGTGGCCGAGACCGGGGCCGGGCAGCACGGCGTGGCCACGGCCACCGTCGCCGCCCGCGCGCGGATGGAGTGCACGGTCTACATGGGCGCCCTGGACGTGGAGCGGCAGCGGGCGAACGTGCTGCGGATGCGTCTGCTGGGCGCCGAGGTCGTGCCCGTGGACGCCGGCACGCGCACCCTGAAGGACGCCACCAGCGAGGCCATCCGCGACTGGGTCGCCAACGTCGAGACCACCCACTACGTGCTGGGCTCGACGGTCGGCCCCCACCCCTACCCGACGATCGTCCGCGACTTCCAGGCGGTCATCGGGCGGGAGGCCCGCGAGCAGATCCTGGCGGTCGAGGGCCGCCCGCCCACCCACGTCGTAGCCTGCGTCGGCGGCGGCTCGAACGCGCTGGGCATCTTCTCGGCCTTCGTCGACGACCCCGGCGTCGCGCTGATCGGCGTCGAGGCCGGCGGCTCGGCCGCGGGACATTCGGCCTCGCTGAGCGCCGGCGTCCCCGGCGTGCTGCACGGGGCGCTGAGCTACCTGCTGCAGGACGAGGACGGCCAGGTCAGCCCCGCCCATTCGGTCGCTCCCGGGCTGGACTACCCCGGCGTGGGCCCGCAGCACAGCTTCCTGAAGGACTCCGGGCGCGCGACCTACGCCCGGGTGGACGATGACGAGGCCCTGGCCGCCTTCCGCGACCTGTGCCGGCTCGAGGGGATCATCCCCGCCCTGGAGTCCAGCCACGCCCTGGCCTGGCTGCGCCGGCTCGACGCTGCCGACGGCCTGGTGCTGGTCAACCTCTCGGGCCGCGGCGACAAGGATCTGGAGAGCGTGCAGGGGGTGTCGGGATGATGAAGCTGACCGGCATCGTCGAGAGGCTGCGCGCCGAGGGCCGCAAGGGCGTGGTGCCCTTCTTCACCGCCGGCTACCCCGATGCGGCCACGACCCTGCGCCTGGTCGGGGCGGCCCGCGAGGCCGGCTGCGGCGTGGTGGAACTGGGCGTGCCCTTCTCGGACCCCATCGCCGACGGTCCGGCGATCCAGGCCTCGTCGCAGCACGCGCTGGCCGGCGGCATGACCCTGGCCAAGACCCTGGACCTGGCCGCCGCGGCCGCCGACGCCGGCGCCGCGGTCGTGCTGATGGGCTACATGAACCCGGTGCTGCGCATGGGCGTCGAGACTTTCGCGGAAAGGGCCGCCGCCGCCGGCGTGGCCGGGCTGATCCTGCCCGACGTGCCGCGCGAGGAGTCGGCGGAGATCCGCGCCGCGCTGGCCGGGCGCGGCGTGGCCCTGATCGACCTGGTGGCGCGCACCTCGCCCGAGGACCGGGTGCGGGCCCTGGCCGAAGGCGCCGAGGGCTTCCTCTACCTGGTGTCGGTGACGGGCGTCACGGGCACCCGCGCGCCGGACGCCGCCGAAATCGACGCCTTCGTCGAAAGGGTGCGCCGGCACGCCGCCCGCCCGCTTTACGTGGGTTTCGGCGTGGGCAGCGCCCCGCTGGCCCGGGCCATGACGCGCCGGGCCGACGGCGTGATCATCGGCAGCGCCCTGGTCGACCTCATCC
>CAZLHO010000007.1:0-82256 GCA_964559455.1 uncultured Fibrobacteraceae bacterium
AGCACCAGAAGGTCCAGTCGATGGGCAGCATCCTGATCTCCAGCGCCCCCTCGGGAATCCGCGACCAGATCTCCTGCGCGTCGAAGGGACCGTAGTAGTCGCCCACGCCGGCGTGGTCGCGGCCGATGATCATGTGGGTGCAGCCGAAGTTCTGCCGGAAGACGCCGTGCAGCAGACCCTCGCGGGGCCCGGCGTAGCGCATGTCCAGGGGGTAGCCGCCCTGCAGGACGGTGCCCGGCTTGAAGTAGCCGTCGACCAGGGCGTCGATGCACTTGACGCGCACGTCGGCGGGGATGTCGCCGGGCTTCAGGCCGCCGACGAGCTGGTGGATGTAGAGGCCGTCCAGGGTCTCCAGCGCGATCTTGGCCAGGTACTCGTGGCTGCGGTGCATGGGGTTGCGCAGCTGCAGCGCGGCGATCGTCTTCCAGCCCCGCTCGGCGAAGACGGCGCGGCTCTCGGCCGGCCGCTGGTAGATGCCCTTGAACTCCGTCGGGAAGACGCCCTCGCTGAGCACCTTCACCGGACCGCCCAGGTTCACGGCCTTCTGCGCCATGACCATCGCCACGCCGGGGTGAGCCTCGTCCGTCGTGCGGTAGACCTCGCGGCATTCCAGCTCGCGGTCGATCTCGTACTGCTCGTCCACCCGCATCGTGGCCATGATCTCGTCGGTTTCGGGGGCGACCAGGGCGATCTCGGCGCCCGGGGCCAGGCCGGCGGCGAAGTCGGCGTCGACGCTCAGGGTGATCGGGATCGGCCAGAAGACCCCGTCGGCCAGGGTCATCCCCCGGCAGACGCCCTCCCAGTCGGCGCGCCCCATGAAACCGGCCAGCGGCGTGAAGCCGCCGATGCCGAGCATGATCAGGTCGCCGTTTTCGCGGCTGCTCAGGGTCGCGCGGGGCAGGCCCTCGGCGCGCTTCAGTTCCTCGGCGCGGGCGGCGCCCTCGAGCAGGAGCGGACGCAGCTCGTCGCTGCCGTGCGGACGGATCAGGGTGCTCATGGGAATCGTGTCCTTTCGGGGTGTCGCGATGGATGCCGGGGGCCGGAGTCCAATCTAGGCAACCGGAAGAGGGCTGTCAGGGGAATTCCGCCGCGGGAGCCCGAGGATTGCGCGCCGATCCTGGATGACCTATTATGATAGGGCTATCTCAATCCCCACGACGGAGGTGGCCGCCATGACCCGCACGCCAACCCTCCTCGCCCGTCTTGTTCTTCCCTTCGCCCTGATGATCCTGGCTGCGCCCGCCTCCGCCCAGTGCGTCGGCGATCCTCCCGATGTGGTCGGCTCCTGGGAGTGGACCATGTCCGTCGGCGGCATCGCAGGCGACACCCGCACGCCGGCCACCGAGGGCTACACCTGGCAGCTGGAGTTCCGTGACGACGGCACGATGACCTCGTACCTGAACGAGGAGTTCGAATACGTCCATCCCTGGAGCGTCGAATGCCGCGAATGCTCGCTCCCGGACGGGTGGCGCTGGTGCTTCTCCGCCGGCGAGCCCTTCGCCTTCGCGACCGCGGTCATGGTGCGGCTGAGCCCCCGCGAGCTCGAATGCGGCCCGGTGGACGTGATCGACGGCTACGGGCACGCCTTCGTGCCGCGCGGGCCCGTCGTCCCGGAGGATCCGGACACTCTGGGCCGGATCAAGATCCTCTACCGGTGACGGGATCATCCCGAGGAACGTCCGTCAGGGACGCCCCAGCAGCCGGAACATCTCCCGCTTGTAGGCCTCGACCCCGGGCTGGTCGAAGGGATTCACCCCCAGCAGCCGTCCGCTGACCGCCACGGCCCGCTCGAAGAAATAGAGCAGGCCGCCCACCGACGGCGCGGTCAACGCGTCCAGCTCCAGGGTCATCACCGGCACGCCGCCGGCGACGTGCGCGGCCAGGGTGCCCTCGTAGGCCTTCTGGTTGATCTCGTCCAGGCTGCGCCCCTCCAGGTAGCCCAGGCCGTCGCCCCCGTCGGCGGGCGGCACCGTCAGGTCCACGCCCGTGCTGCGGACGTGCAGGAAGGTCTCGAAGAGGTCGCGTCGCCCGTCCTGCAGATACTGGCCCAGGCTGTGCAGGTCGGTCGTGAAGCGGCAGGCGGCCGGGAAGACGCCGCGGCCGTCCTTGCCCTCGCTTTCGCCGAAGAGCTGCTTCCACCACTCCTGCAGGGGCCCCAGGTCGCCATGGAAAGTCGAGAGGACCTCGGTCGTGAAGCCGCTCTCGAGCAGGGCGTGCCGGGTCGCGGCGTAGCGCAGGACGGGGTTCTCCTCCGGATCGGCCTCGCGGCAGGCCTCGCGCGCGGCGGCGGCGCCCTCCAGAAGGCCGCGCACGTCGAAGCCGGCTACGGCCAGGGGAAAGAGTCCCACCGGCGAAAGCACCGAAAAGCGCCCGCCGACGTCGTCGGGAATGGCGAAGGCGGTCCAGCCCTCGGCCGCAGCCATGTCGCGCAGCGCCCCCCGCCGGGCGTCGGTCACGGCGACGATGCGCCGCGCGGCCTCGTCCCGACCGTGGCGGTCGATCAGCAGGCGCCGCAGGATGCGGAAGGCGACGGCCGGCTCCAGGGTCGTGCCCGACTTCGAGACCACGCAGATACGGAATTCTCGCCCATCCAGCTCGGCCAGCAGGCGGGCCAGGCCGGGCGCGCCCAGGTCGGTGCCGGCGAAGCGCAGCCCGGGCCCATGGGCCGTATCCCGCAGGGCTTCGGCGACGGCCAGCGTCCCCAGGTAGGACCCCCCGATACCCACGACGACCAGCAGCTCCGCGCCCTCCCGGGCCGACTCCGCGGCGGCGAGCAGCTCCTCCAGCGGCGGCCCCTGCATGCGCCGCGGCAGGTCGACCCAGCCCAGGAAATCGGAGCCGGGTCCCCGTCCGGCCTCGAGGTCGGCGTCGGCGGTCGCGGCAGCGGGGATTCGGGCGGCCGCCGCCTGCCCGGGAAGCAGCGACTCCGCGCGAGCGGTCGACAGCCGCGGAAAGCGGGTTCTTTCCATCTTGAAATCTCCCAACGAATTGAGCCGAGGACCTTCCCGGCGGCGGCGCCGCACGGGTTCGCCGCTGTTGGAATCAGCGCCGGTTGTGTTATTCTTGAGGGCGTTCCGGCGGCGGCGCCACGCGTCGCCGGGGCATAACAGGGTCCGGGCTCCATTCTGTGAATGGCGCTCAGTGAGCACAAGCGTCTTTTTCCCGGCCGCTCCGCCAGGCTGCCCAGCAACTGGATCATGCATCGATTCGTCCTGGCATTCCTCTTCTGCATGACGCTCGTCGCGCCGGCCGCGGCGGAGCCGAGGGCGCTGTCCGTCCCGCCGGGCGACCGCCTGCCCGCCGAGGCCTGGGTGGCCGAGGGCAAAGGCCGCCCCGTCCCGGGCCGCGTCCCCGGCGACCCGAGCCGGGCCGCGCTGCCCGATCCCTCGATGCTCGCCTTCGACGTGCTGCAATACGCCAACCAGTTCCTGATCGATCCCGACAACGGATTCCTCATGGGAATGACCGAGATCCTCCTGACTCCGGTCGAAGGGGTGATCGAGGAAATCCGCCTCGACTTCCACGACAACATGTACGTCCACTCGGTGTCCTGGAACGACCCCTACTACAGCGGCGGGCTGCTCTTCGAGCACCGCGACGATATCCTGCGCATCCGGCTGGCCCGCCCCATCGCCTATACCGAAGCGACCTTCGTCACGGTCGTCTTCTCCGGCGCGCCCCAGCCCAGCGGCTTCTTCGGCTTCGAATTCCAGGAACTGCCCGACGGCGGGACGGCCGTGGTCTCGATCAGCGAGCCCTGGAGCGCGCCCTCCTGGTGGCCCTGCAAGGACGAAATCGCCGACAAGGCCATCTTCGACACCAAGATCCTCGTTCCGGCCGGCATGACCGCCGTCTCGAACGGCCAGCTGGTCTCCGGCCCCACTCCGGTGGCGGAGCTTGATCCCGCCCTCGAAGCGCTGCGCCTGGCCTCGGGCATCAAGGCCGAGAGCGCCGCCTTCGACCTCTTCCACTGGCACGAGTCCTACATGATGTCCACCTATCACTTCTCGCTGGCCATCGCGGACTACGTGGAACTGGCCGACACCTGGACCGGCGAGGGCGGGACGATCCCGATCCGCCACTACGTCTTCCCCTACCTCGAGGAGAACGCCAGGGAGGACTTCAACGTGCTGCCGGCGCAGCTGGACTTCTGCACGGAGATGCTGGGCCCCTACCCCTTCGCCGGCGAGAAGTACGGCATGGCGACCATGATCTGGCAGGGCGCCATGGAGCACCCCACGGCCACGACCTACGGCGACTACTACGTGACCGGCGACCACTGGTACGACGACATCATCATCCACGAGCTCTCCCACCAGTGGTTCGGCAACCTGATCACCCCCTCGGACTGGACCCAGATCTGGCTCAACGAGGGCTTCGCCACCTACTTCGAGGGCCTGTGGCGGGAGCATACGATCGGCGGCAACGCCCTGCGCTGGTACATGTACGCCCGCAGGCTCTTCACCTGGTGGCGCGGGCCCCTGGTGCGCGACGGGGCCAACCCGAACCCCGAGTACTTCTTCGAGAACATGGTCTACTACAAGGGCGCCTGGGTGCTGCACATGTACCGCCGCCTGGTCGGGGACGAGACCTTTTTCGCCACGCTGCGCGCCTACGTCGAGACGCCCGAGCTGCGCTACGCCAACGCCGACTCCGACGACTTCATCGCCGTCTGCGAAGCCACCTCCGGCATGGAGCTGGACTGGTTCTTCGACCAGTGGCTCTACCGCAGCACGAACCCCGTGCTGCTGCTCGGCACCCGCAACTACGCCGACGCCCCGGGCGACCGCTTCGTCGACCTGAACTTCACTCAGGTCCAGGCCGACGATCCCGTCTACGGCGACGCGCCCTACCGCCTGCCGATCGAGGTCCGGCTGCGCGGCGCCGCCCTCGACACCACCGTGCAGGTGTGGATGGAGGAGAAGGCCCAGTCCTTCACGATCCCCGTCTCGGCCGAGGCGACCGAGATCACGGTCGACCCCCAGGGCTGGCTGCTGCACGAGCTGCAGGCCCTGGTCGACGTCGGCGAGCCGGTGCGCATCTCGCCCGTGCTCAAGCCCCTGCCGCCGATGCCCAACCCTCTGCCCGGGCGCGGCGTCATCCGCTGGTCGATGAGCGCCGCCAGCGTCGACGAGGTCGCCATCTTCGACCTGCGCGGGCGCCGGGTGGCCGCCTTCGCTTCGCCGATGCAGGGACCCGGCGAGCGGCAGATCGCCTGGGACGGGCGCGACTTCGACGGCCGCCCCTGCCCCTCGGGCGTCTACATCTACGCCGTCACCTGCCGCGAACTGGACCGTCCCGACGTACCGCCGCACCGCACGACCGGCCGCCTCAGCCTGGCCCGTTGATCCCGCCGCATTGACATCCCCGTCTCCCGGGCCGACCATATGCCGGGATCCGCACGCCCTCGCCCGTCGCCCCGTGGAGGTGCCCGCCCGTGAACGGCCCCATGCCCGTACTCGCCGTCCACTACGCCGAGATCGCCCTGAAGGGCGGGAACCGGCACATCTTCATGCGTCGGCTCAAGAACAACCTCGGCATCGCCCTGCGCGGTGAATCCGTCGCCGCGATGAACCACATCGAAAGCCGGGTCCTGGTGCGCCTGGGCGATCCGGCGCGGGCCGAATCCGCGCTGGCCAAGGCGTCGCGGGTCTTCGGCGTCCAGTGGGTGTCGCTGTCGACGACCGTGCCGCGCGCGGAAGGGGACATCGACGCCGACATGGCGGCGCTGCGCGAGACGGCCGTGGCCCTGGCCCGCCGCGACGTCGGCGAGGCCCGGCACTTCAAGGTCGAATGCCGTCGCTCGGACGAGACCTTCCCCCTGACCTCCCCCGAGATCGGCCGCATCGTCGGCACCGACGTCCAGGCCGCCCTCGACGGTCTGCCCGCGCGCATGAACCGGCCCGACTTCACGGTCCACGTGCTCGTGCTGCGCGACGAGATCCTGGTCTTCACGCGCAAGACCCCCGGACTCGGCGGCCTGCCCGTGGGCAGCAGCGGCAAGGTGATGGCCCTCTTCTCCGGCGGCATCGATTCGCCCGTGGCGGCCTGGATGATGATGAAGCGCGGCTGCCGGCCGGATCTGGTGCACTTCTACTCCGGCCGCACGCCGGCTGAGGCCGACTCCGGCAAGATCGAGAAGCTCGCCGCCTGCCTGGCCGGATTCGCGCCGCACCCGCTGAACCTGCACCTGGTCCCCTCGTTCCCCTACGAGGAACGCGCCGTCGGCGGCGTCGACGACCGCTTCGACATGGTGCTCTTCCGGCGCTACATGTTCCGCACCGCCGCCCGTCTGGCCCGGCGCACGCACTGCCTGGCCCTGGTCGCCGGCGACAGCGTCGGCCAGGTCGCCAGCCAGACCCTGCACAACCTGCGCGCGATCACGCCGGACCTCAGCCTGCCGGTGCTGCGACCGCTGGTCGGCCTGGACAAGGTCGAGATCACCACCCTCTCGCGGAAGATGGGCGCCTTCGAGATCTCCATCACCCCCTACCGGGACTGCTGTTCGCTGCGCTCGCCGCATCCGGTGCTGAACGCCCGGCCCGAGCAGCTGCTCGAGCTTTCCGAGCGCATCGACCTCGACGGCGCCGTTGTGGAGGCGGCGGCGGAATCGGTTCGCCTGAAGATCGGCCCCGAGGGCCGGCTGGAGAACGGGGCGGGTTGACAGCGCGGGCCGGGGCCTCTATCCTGTCGGCCGTCGATATCGGGCTCGGGCGGGCCACCAGGGACGCTGCAACTCGCCCTCCGCTCGAGCCCGAGCACCCATTCTCCGGAGCCAGCCATGAGCCCCCGCCGCTTCGCCCGGCTGCTTCCGGCCGCTGTGATCGCCGCCCTGCTCGCGACGGCCATGTTCGGCTGCGCCGCACGGTGGCCCCGGGGCTCGAATGAGCCCGTGACGCCCCTTGATCATCCGACAATCGAGACGATCCTCGCGTCTCGCGGTGAAGAGGCCGACGCCGACTTCCGCTTCGTCGTCTTCGGCGACCAGCGGGCCCAGGACACCTGGCCCGAGCTCATGAGCCACGTCGCCGCCCTGCCGTCCGACCGCGCCCCTCTCTTCATGCTCGACACCGGCGACATCGTCGACGACGGCAAGCACACGGACCAGTTCGCCCGTCTGCGCGAGATCCTCTCACCCTGCGCGTCTCTGCCCTACCTGGTGGCGGTGGGCAACCACGAGATCTCCTACGAGGAACCGGGAGGACGCGACAACGCGGCCCGCTTCCTGGCCTACCTCGATCCCGCCTTCGGCGCCGAGCGCTTGTATTACCGCAAGGTCGTCGGTCCGCTGCGCTTCCTCTTCCTGGATTCCACGGACCTCGTCCACCTGGCCCTTGGCGACGGCGACGGCCCCGAGGATGCGCCGACCCGACGCGCCCGCGCGCAGTTGGACTGGCTGGCCGGGGAGCTGGACGCCCACGGCCCCTGGCGGGCGACCGTCGTCGCGATCCATCACCCCTTCCTCCAGTCGTCCTCGATCAACCGCGGTCAGGCCCAGGCCCTGTGGAGCCTGCCTGTGCGCGGACGGCCCCTGCCCGACCTGCTTGCGGACGCCGGCGTCGATCTGCTGATCTGCGGCCACACCCACACCACCGAGCGCTTTCTGCTGACCCGCGCCGACGGCGCGAGCCTGAGGCTCTTCAACGTCTCGGGAAAACCTCACGGCTTCTTCGGCGCCGGGCGGCGGCGCGCCCACGACCTGCGCGGCCGCGAGGACGCCTGGTTCGCCGAGCAGGGCTGGGAGGGGACCAGAGGCTGGAGCATCGTCCAGGAGGGTGCGATGGTCGCCGACGAAGCCAACCAGTTCGTAGTCGTCGACGTGGACGGCGAGGGCGGCATGACCGCCGAGATCTTCTTCCTCGATCCCGACTTTCCCGAAGGCCTGCGCTCCGAGCCCGCCTTTCGCCTGCGCTGACCCGCGGCCGGATCAGTCGATCCGGCGCGCCCCGGCCAGGCGCTGCCGCCACCATGGGTTCTCCAGGCTGTCGACCCGCACGTACTTTCCGGTGCCCGGGGCGTGGAGGAACTCACCGTCCCCCAGGTAGATGCCGACGTGGCTGATCGTCCGCCGATCGATCCTGAAGAAGACGAGGTCGCTGCGGCGCAGGGACTGCACCTCCACGCGCCGGCCCGAGCGCGACTGGTCGACGGCGCGGCGGGGCAGGTCGACGCCGAACTCACGGTAGACGTACTGCACGAGGCCGCTGCAGTCGAACCCCCGCGGCGAGGCCCCGCCGAAGCGGTAGGGCGTGCCGACGAAGCGCTCGGCGAGGTCGGCGGCGTCGCGATAGCCCGAGCGGATGCGGTCGACGGGCGGCGGCACGCGCCCGCCGCGGCGGGGGCCCGAACGGGTGCCGGCGTTGAGCTGCAGGGTGGGACGGAGTTCCGGTTCCGGCAACGCGGGCAGGGGCAGCGTGTCGGCGACGGCCGGCGTCGCGGCGGCGACGACGGGATCAGGCGCGCCGCGGCGGTGCGGGGCGCAACCCGGCCCGCAAGCCGCCAGCGCGGCGACCAGCATCAGCGGGGGCAGGCTCCGGCGGAGGCGCCGCCGGCCAGGCCCGGCAGGGTATCGGTGAAGCTCCGTCTTCATCGTTCCTCAGGATAGCCCAGGAAAAGCTCGCTGTCATCCGCCCGGAACGCAGCAAGGGACGTGCCGAGGCCCTTGGCGTCCCGCCCTCCGGATGTTAGGTTGAGCGCCCGGCCGGGGAGCCCCTTCCCCGCAGCCGGCTTCCATCACCACCCCAGAGGCGGACCATGACGGGATCCACTCCGAAGAACGCCGCGCAGGACGAGGCGCCCGCAGTCTTCGAAACCGGAATCGACAAGATCGTGACCGGCGGCGCGGGCCTGGGCCGCCACGAGGGCCGGGCCGCCTTCGTGCCCCTGACCGCGCCCGGCGACCGGGTGCGCGCCCGGGTGACGCGCGATCGCAAGGGCTTCGTCCAGGCGGAACTCGAGGAGATCCTGGAAGCCGGCCCCGGGAGGGTCGATCCGCCCTGTCCCCACTTCGGCGCCTGCGGCGGCTGCGACCTGCAGCACCTCGACGCCGAGGTGCAACTGGCGGCCAAGACCGACATCGTGACCGACTGCTTCCGCCGCCTGGGCAAGTTGGACGTGGGCGCCGTGCTCGAGCCGGCCAGCCCCGCCGGGCCCGCCTACGGCTACCGCAACCGCATCCGCCTGACCCGCAGCGACACGGGACTCTACGGCCTGCTCCGGCGCGGCAGCAACGAGGTCGTGCCCCTGGAGCGCTGCCTCCAGCTGCCCGAAGCTTTCAACGACGGGATCCTGCCCTTCCTGCACACCCTGCCGCCGGTGGATCAGATCGTGGTGCGCCTGGACGGCCAGGGCGGCTTCCTGGCCTCACTCTTCGGCCAGCCCAACCGCCTGCGCCCCCTCAAGACCCTGTTGAAGCAGCTGCCTGCGGGAAGCCCGCCCCATCCCGGCTGCGTGGGCCTGCTCTTCAACAACTTGCCCGTCTGGGGACGCGACCACCTGATCCTGAAGGTCGCCGACCGCATCTTCCGCGTGCACGCCCAGAGCTTCTTCCAGGCCAACCAGGCCGAGGCCGCCGCGGTGGCGGCGACGACACGCGCCTGGATCGACGAGGCCCGCGGCCCGGATCCCTACCCCCTGGCCGATCTCTTCGCCGGCGTCGGGCTGTTCACCCTGGCCCTGGCCGACCGCTGGTCCACGGCCGTGAGCGTCGAGAGCGATCCCCACGCGGTGCGCGACGCCGAGAACAACGTGGCCCGCGACCACGACGCCCGGGGACGGGCCCACGTGGTGCGCGGCCGCGTCGGGCCCCTGCTGGAATCCTGGCGGGAGCGCGCTCCGGCCGAATTGGCCGACTTCCCCTGGCGGGACGCTGTCGCCGTCCTCGACCCGCCCCGCGTCGGCCTGGGCCCGCGCGGAGTCGAGGTCCTGGCGAAGCTGGGTCCGCGGACCCTGGTCTACCTGAGCTGCGACCCGGCCACGCTGGCCCGCGACGGCGCCGCCCTGGCGAGCGCCGGCTACGTCCTGCGCCGGGCCAAGGTCGTCGACATGTTCCCCCAGACGGGGCACGTCGAGACCCTCTCGCTGTGGGAGCGCGGCGACTAGCCGCTTTTTTGCGCCGGAAGCGCCTGGGTGGTATCATTCATCAAGAAACTGGATCTTCCCGGAAGGCCGCCGCCGTCCGGGTCGCTTTGCACCTCCCCGCAGAGGAAGACAGCGACGATGACACTTCCGACGAATCTCGCCCGCCGTCACGCCGCCGCCGCGGCCCTGACCTGCGCCCTCGCGGCGCTGCTGGCCGTCGGCGCAGCCGCCCAGGGCCTGGACATCTCCGGATGGACCCTGGAGCAGGCCAACTCCGGCTACGTCTACACCTTCCCCGCCGGCACGACCGCTCCCGCGGGCGGCTACGTGATCGTCGGCCGCAACGCGACCCGCGCCGCCTTCGAGGCCTACTACGGCGTCTCGCTGGGCTCCGACGTGGTCTACCTCACCGTGGGCGCGGACTCTCCGGCCATGCCCATGATCAACGGCGACGAGACCTACACCTTGAAGAACGGCTCCGGCGGCATCGAGGACGGCCCGACCGCCGCGATCGCCACGACGAAGGTCGCCTACAACCGGACCGACCCCGAGACCCTGGCCTGGAACGGCGGCTCGACGGCGACCCCGGGCTCCGGGGTCGAGGCCCCCGACGCAGTCCTTTCGGGGATGGTGATCAGCGAGGCCAATGACGCCGGCGATTTCGTCTACGAATACATCGAGCTCTACAACGACAGCACCGGCGGCGGCGCGAACCAGCAGCCGGCGATCAGCAACGTCGGCCACGACCCCATCGATCCCGTCCTGGGCGACGACCTGGTCGTCACCGCCACGATCGTCGATCCCGACGGCTCCATCGTCGCGGCCTCCCTGCGCCACCGCGCCGGCGGCGGCGGCGTCTACGCCACCACCGCCATGGTCAATTCCGCCGGGGACTCCTGGACCGCGACGATCCCGGACCTGACCGGCGACGTCGACGTCGAGTACTACGTCACCGCCGAGGACGACGAGGGCGCGGTCGCCGCCGACCCCTACGACGCGCCGACCGGCGTCTACACGGTCCACGTCCAGGGCCAGGTCACGCCCGGCAAGGTGGTGCTCTTCGACCACGCCCACGACCAGGACGCCGGCAGCAACGGCAACTGGCGCATCGACAACAATTTTCCCGACCCGCTGCCCGCCGCGCCCACGGCCGAGACCGACTGGGACGGCCAACTCTCCGAGTGGGCCTACGAACTCTACCTGGCCGGCCACACGGTGCGCAGCAACACGGCCGCGTTCAGCGCCGCCGGGCTGGCCGGCGTCGATCTGCTGATCATCCCCGAGCCCCAGAACCCCTTCACCGCCGCCGAGCGCGAGGCGGTGCGGCAGTTCGTCCACGACGGCGGCTCGCTCTTCATGATCGCCGACCACAACTCGAGCGACCGCAACGGCAACGGCTGGGATTCGCCGAGCATCTTCGGCGGCTACGCCTACCCGCACATCACCGACCCCGTGGGCGGCGACGTCGAGACCTTCGCCGGCGCGCTCTTCGGACTGCACTTCCACGTGAAGGACGAGGGGAACAACGGCATCACCGGCACCTTCACGAACGTGAACAGCGATCCGGCCAACCCGGTGATCCACGGCTCCTACGGCGACGTCGGCGCCGTCATCTACCACGTCGGCAACGTGATGTCGCTGTGGACGACGGCGAACCCCGACCTCGCCGACGTGGGAGGACTGGTCGCCAAGGACGAGGGCTCGCCCTACGTGGCGGCCTGGTCCCGCTACGGCCAGGGGCGCGTCGTGGGCTACGGCGACTCGTCGAGCATGGCCGACGGCACCGGCAGCGAATCCCACGAGGACAACTGGACCGAGGCCGGCAGCGACAACCGGGAGTTCTTCCTGAACGCGACGATGTGGCTGCTGGCCGGCGGCACGACCGACGTCGGCCCGACGCCCGCCCTGACGCCGATGGGCCTGAAGGTCTGGCCCAACCCCTTCAACCCCCGGACCTCGGTCAAGCTGACGCTGACCGCCCCGGGGGCCGTGACGGTCGACGTGCTCGACCTGCGCGGGCGGCGCGTGCGCTCCCTCTTCGCCGGCGCCCGGGAGCCCGGCGAGCACGTCCTGGTCTGGGACGGCCGCGACGACGCGGGCCGCGCCCTGTCCGGCGGCGTCTACCTGGTGCGCGCCCGCGGGTCCGGCGCCCAGGCGATCGTCAAGTCGGTCCTGGCCCGCTGATCCGTTCCCGAACGCGACGCGGGCCCCTCTCGGGGGGCCCGCCTCCTATTCCCGACGTGACAGGGCGCCCCCGCGGAGCGATATTTCCCGACGAAGGCCCCCAACGGACTCCCCGACCCCGAGGACACCCTTGAGCGAGACGACCCCTCCCATCCCCGTCGATCCCGTCCTCGACAACGTCGTGATCGCGCTCAGCCACACGACCGAGCCGCGCAACATCGGCGCGGCCGCGCGGGCCCTGAAGACCATGGGACTGAGCCGCCTGGCCCTGATCAACCCCGAGCATCCCCGCGGCGTCCACGCCCGCGCCGTCGCCCACGGCGCCGTGGACGTGCTCGAGGCCGCATCGATCCACGAGTCGCTGAGCGACGCCGTCGCCGACGCGCTGGTGGTGGCCGGCACCACGACCCGTCGCCGCGAGTTGCGCAAGCACGCCCACATGGCGCCCCACGACCTGGCCCGGCGCCTGGTGGAGCACGCCGCCGAAGGCCCCGTGGTCCTGGTCTTCGGCACCGAGCGCACCGGGCTGACCAACGACGAGGTCAACCTCTGCCGCTACGTCTCGACGATCGAGACCGCCCAGGCCCAGCCGTCGCTGAACCTGGCCCAGGCCGTGATGGTCTACTGCTGGGAGATCCGCAAGGCCCACCTCGAGGCCAGCGACGCCGAGCGGATCGCGCCCAGCCGCCGGCCGGAGATGCGCGTCTCGCATCCGCACCAGTCCACGAAGATGCCCTCGCAGGCCCAACTGGACGTGATGTACGACCACCTGGACGCCGCCATGGGCGCCCTGGACTACACGCCGCGCGAGCGGGAGAAATTCCTGACCTACATCCGCCACCTGCACATGCGCGCCGGGATCGTCGACTGGGAGACCCAGGTCTACCATCTCATGGCCAAACGCATCCTGAAGGCCCTGGGCGCGCCCGCCTTCAGGGGAGGTTCCCGATGAGCAGCAACCGCCTCGCGCATTCCCCTGTTCCGGCCATCCTCGCGGCCCTCCTCCTGGCGGCCGCGCTGGCCGGCTGCGGCGGCGGCGACCGGATCCCCGACGGCAGCGTTCCCGGAGAATTGACGCTGCCGGTCCTGCCCGACTCCCTCGAAGCAGCGGCGGCGATCATCGTCGTCGGCCACGCCGAATGCAGCGAACCCCTGCCGGGCATGACCCGCAGCCGGGACGAGGCCCGTCAACTGGCCGTGCGGCTGCTGGCCGAGGCCCTCGGCGACGGCCGCACCTTCGGCGAACTGGCCCGCCGCTACAGCGACGACCCCTTGACCCGCGACAAGGGCGGCTACGTGGGCAGCTTCCGCCGCGGCGAGATGAAGCTCGAGCTGGAGGTGCCTGTCTTCGCGATGAAGCCGGGAGAGGTCCGGGGCGTCCAGGAATCCGAGCAGGGCTTCTTCATCGTCAAGCGCCTGCCCGTCCGGCGGGTCATCGCCCGCCATATCCTGATCGCCTGGCGCGGCGCCGAGCGGGCGCCCGTCGCCATCACGCGCACCAGGGAACAGGCGCGCCTGCTGGCCGAAGAGGTGTCCCGCCTGGCCGCCGCCGGCGACGATCCCTGCGAACTGGCCCGCAAATTCTCCGACGACGCCGAGAACCGCTTCGAATGCGGCTTTCTGGGCGTCGTCGAGCCCTACATGCTGCCGATCGAGGTGGATGCGGTCATCTTCGGCCTGGCTCCCGGGGAGTTCTCCGAACTGATCGAGTCGCCCTTCGGCTTCCACCTGGTCTGGCGGGACTGACGGGCGGGGCGGCGAACTCGATTCCGATGACCGGCGACAAGGAAAAGGGAGGCTTCCCGAGGGAAGCCTCCCTTCCTGCCCCTGTCGGAAGGGCCTCCCGCCGAAACGAGCGACCCTCCGCAGTGGGGACCCTGATTAACGGAACAGGGTCTTCATCTCGCCCCAGCTGGTGTCGTCCGCGGGGACGGGCACCGTCAGGTACGAGGTCCAGCCGCCGACGTAGCGCTGCTCGCCAAGGGCGTTGGCGATCACGGGCTCGGGGTAGCCGGGGTGGTTGGTGATGGTCAACGGAGCGTTGGTCATCAGCTCGTCGAGCGTGGTCAGCGTCAGGACGCAGGCCTGGGCCGGAACGCCGAAGAAGGCGATCGCGGGATCCAGCAGGGCGACCTGGACACCGGCCAGGGGATCGCCAACGTTGATGGCGTTGGGATAGGCGGTGTGGACGAGCAGGATCCGCGGGTCCAGGACCAGCTTGAAAGCCATGCCGCCGACGACCTGCTCGGCGTCCTTCACCATGACATAGGCCGTGTGGAAGGTGCCGGTGCCGCCGCCCAGAGTGGCGACGAACTCAGTGGCGTCGGTGTCCCAGTAGACGCCGATCACGGTTTCCTGGGCCAGCGCCGGAACGGCGACGGCGACCAGGGCCAGAGCGAAGAGCAGACCTTTCCAATTCTTCATAGCTGCAATCCTTCCGTGTCTGTGCCCCCTCGGGGGCATTCCTCGATGGGCCCTCCATGGCCTAGGCCGGGCCGCTCCGAATTCATCCGTCCCTTCGGCAATCTCCATGCCCCCCTTGAGAGAATTCCTCGCCGCGTCCCACGAAACGGCCCGAGACGGCCCCCGGTCGATCCTTCGCCTCTGATCGGGGAGTCCAAGACGTTTGATTACAGTGCCTTATGCTGACGAAGCCCGGGCGGGCCAATCCCTCTGATTCGAGGGCTGAAAGGGCCTCGCAATGCCCGGGAATGCCCCAGGAGGGCGCGGGGCTTCCTGGGATGGCGGGCATTTCGCGGCCATCCGTTCCGGGGATCGGGCAAAAAATCTGCCGGATGGGTCAGAGAATGTAGAGATCGAGCAGTACCCCGCCCAGGACGGCCGTGCCCGCCCAGGAGTTCAGGGTGAAGAAGGCCATGTCGATGCGGCGCAGGTTCCCGCCCGCCACCACCCGGTGCTCCAGCGCCAACAGCAGGGCCATGACGGCCACCCCGGCCAGGGCGCCGGCTCCCAGGCCGGGAGCGGCGCGCACGGCGACGGCGAGGGTCAGCACGGCCAGGACGTGGAATGCCCGCGCCAGGCGCAGGGCGCCGGTCACGCCGAAGCGGGCGGCCGGAGAATGGAGGCCGCTGCGACGATCGAATTCCTCGTCCTGACAGCCGTAGATGGTGTCGAAGCCCGCCACCCAGAAGAGCACGCCGGCGGCGATCAGCAGCGGGAAGGGGGCGAAGGCGCCGGTGACCGCCAACCAGGCGCCCACCGGGGCGATGGCGAGGCCCAGCCCCAGGAAGAGGGGCGACCAGGAGGTGAAGCGCTTCGTGGCCGAGTAGAAGAAGACCGCGGCCAGGGCCGCGGGCGACAGGGCGAAGCAGAGGTCGTTCAGGCGCCAGGCCGCGGCGACGAAGACGGCGGCGGCCAGGGCCGTGAACGCGATGCTGCCAGGCAGGCCGACCCGGCCGGCGGGCAGATGGCGGTCGGCCGTGCGGGGATTGCGGGCGTCGAGATCGCGGTCGAGGATCCGGTTGAAGGCCATCGCCGCGCTGCGCGCGCCGACCATCGCCACGACGACCCAGAGCAGCACCCCTGCCGGCGGGCGTCCGCCCGAGGCCGTGAGCAGGCCCACCAGGGCGAAGGGCATGGCGAAGAGGGTGTGCTCGATCTTGACGAACTCCAGGTAGCGCCCGATCGGGGTCATCGATCGCTCCCCCAGCGGCCGGTCAGGTCCGCCGGCACTTCGAGCCGGTCGCAGATCCGCTGCACGACGAAGTCGACCAGGTCCTCGACGCTCCGGGGCCGGTGGTAGAAGCCCGGCATCGCGGGCAGGATCAGCGCCCCGAGGCGGCTGAGCCGGGCCAGGTTCTCCAGATGGTGCGTCGCCAGGGGCGTCTCGCGCGGCACCAGGATCAGCGGGCGGCGCTCCTTCAGGCAGACGTCGGCGGCGCGCAGGGTCAGGGTCTCGCTGGTGCCGGCGGCGATGCGGGCGGCCGTGCCCATCGAGCAGGGACAGACCACCATGCCGGCGACCGGCGACGAGCCGCTGGCGAAGGCGGCGCCGAAGTCGTCCCGGGCGTACTCGCGCAGCGCGGCCCCCGAGGCGGCGGCCACCCCCTCGAGCCGGGCGATCAGGTCGGCCGGCGCGGCGTCGAGTTCCGCCGCGGCCGTCTGGGCCACCGCAGCCGACCGCAGCAGGTGCACGTCGCGGCCCGCGCCCAGCAGGACCTCGACCAGACGCACGCCGTAGGCCAGGCCGCTGGCCCCGGTCCAGGCCACGGTCACGGCGGGACCCCGGGTCCCCGTCGTCTCGGTTCGTGCCATCCCCGCTCCTTTCCGACCGTCCCGGCTAGCAGCCGGGCAGCCGTCCTCCCACGATATGGGCGATGCCCAGGGTCTGCCGCTCCACGAAGACCTCGCCGAAACCCGCCTGCTCGAGTTGCGCCGCATATTCCCGCGGCGTCAGGAAGCGCCCCATGCTGTCGTTGAGGTAGGCGTAGGCGTCGCGGTCGCGCCCCAGCAGCCGGCCCAGCAGCGGCAGCGACGCGGCCAAGCCCATGCGGACCGGCGCGGCGGCGCCCCGCTCCGGACCCGCGCCGCCGGTGTCGGCGCGGAAGAACTCCAGGGTCAGGAACTGCCCTCCCGGCCGCAGGACGCGCCGCACCTCGGCGAGACCGCGCGGCAGGTCGGCCAGGTTGCGCATGCCGAAGCCAGCCACGACGGCGTCGCAGCAGGCGTCGCGCAGCGGCAGGGCCAGCGTGTCGCCGGCGGCCGCGGGCACGCTCCGGCCCAGGCCCTTGCCTCGCCCGGCGTGGAGCATGTCCGCGCAGAAATCCACGGCGAAGGCCTCGCGGGCGCGGCCGTCCTCGAGACAGGCCAGCCCCAGGTCGCCGGTGCCGGCGCAGACGTCCA
This sequence comes from uncultured Fibrobacteraceae bacterium, assembly GCA_964559455.1. Lineage (GTDB taxonomy): Bacteria > Krumholzibacteriota > Krumholzibacteriia > LZORAL124-64-63 > LZORAL124-64-63 > CAZLHO01. Next base: position 17,128 of record CAZLHO010000007.1, read on the forward strand.
CCAGCTCCCAGGTCGTCGGATCCAGGCGGCGCGCGACGTTGCGGCGCCAGCGACGATCACGGTTCAGGCTCAGGGCGTGGTTCATGAAATCGTAGACGCGCGCGATGCGGGCGAACATCCGCCGCACCGACGCCGCGTGCGCCTTCGGATCGCTGACGACCGGCGCTCCCGGCCGGCGGGCGCTGGGGTCGGCGCTCACCGCCCCGCCTCCAGGCGGGACAGCAGGCCGGACCACTTGCGGGCCACCGCCTCGCGGACCGCGGGGGTCATCGCCACCACGGGCGGCCACTCGCGCTCGAAGCCGGCCTCGCCGGGCCACTTGCGCGTGGCGTCGATCCCCATCTTGCCGCCCAGGCAGGCGATGTTCGTCGCGTGATCCAGCTGGTCGACCGGGCCTTCCACGAAGAAGACGTCGCGGGCGGGGTCGATGCTGTTGGTGATCCGCCAGAGAAGGTTGTCGGCGTCGGCCAGGTCGGCGTCCTCGTCGACGACGACGATCGTCTTGCAGGTCATCATCTGGCCCATGCCCCACAGCGCGTGGCAGATCTTGCGCGCGTGGCCCGGGAAGGCCTTGCGGATCTGCACCACGGCCAGGTTGTGGAAGCAGGCCGCCACCGGCAGGTGGTAGTCGACGATCTCGGGCTGGACCCTCTGCAGCATGGGCAGGAAGAGGCGTTCGGTGGCCCAGCCCAGAACGCCGTCCTCCATGGGCGGCACGCCGACGATGGTCGTCAGGTAGACGGGGTCGCGGCGGCTGGTGATCGCGGTCACGTGCAGGACGGGGAAGTCGTCCGCCAGCGAGTAGAAGCCGGTGTGGTCGCCGAAGGGGCCCTCGCGCCGGCGCTCGCCGGGTTCGACGTAGCCCTCGATCACGAAATCGGCCTCGGCGGGCACCAGCAGGTCCTGGGTCAGCGCCTTCGTCCAGGACACGGGTCGGCCCTGCAGGAATCCGGCGAAGAGCGACTCGTCGATGTCGTCGGGCAGCGGCGCGGTGGCGGCGTAGGTCAGGGCCGGCGGACCACCGATGGCCACGGCCACGGGCATGCGCTCGCCCCGCTGCTCCCAGGCCCGGTGGTGCGCGGTGCCGGTCTTATGCACCTGCCAGTGCATGCCGGTGGTCCGGCCGTCGTAGACCTGCATCCGGTACATGCCGATGTTGCGCCTGCCGGTCTCGGGGTGGCGCGTGATCACCAGGGGCAGCGTGATGTAGGGACCGCCGTCCTCGGGCCAGGTCGTCAGCACGGGCATCATGTCCAGCAGGCCGCGCCGCTCGAGATCGTCGCCCCGGACCACGACCTCCTGGCAAGGCCCCCCGGCGACGGTCTTCGGCGTCGCGGCGCCGCCCCACTCCTTCAGACGGCCGAGCAGGCGGATCTTCTCCCAGAGCCCCTCGGGGGGCGCCGACTCCAGCGGTTCCCGGACGCGCGCGACGGCCTCGTCCAGGTCCTCGACGCCCAGGGCCCAGGCCATGCGCCGCCGCGAGGCGAAGAGATTGATCAGCAGGGGGACGGGCCGGCCGTCGGCGCGTTTGGCGGCGGTTGTCAAGCCGGCCGCCATACTGTAGTCTGCCGGTAGGGGATTCTCGAAGAGCAACGCCGGAAACTCGCCTTTCTTGACGAAGCGGTCGGCGATCTCGGTCACCTCGAGGCAGGGATCGACGGGATCGACGACCCGGATCAACTCGCCCCTTTCCTCCAGGAACGGGATCAGGGCCTGAAGCGTGCCGTTCGGTATCGCGGCCATGGCATGGGGACCTTCCTGAAGCGTGCGGGCACAGGTTCCGCCCGGCGGCGGAAGCGGCAGGGCGGAGTCAAGTTAGCAGAGCCTCTGCGGGGGGGCAAGACGGCGTGCCCGCGCCGGCTAAAGTTGCGGCGAGCAGCTGCGCGAGAGTCGGGGTGCAACGATTTTGAGCGACCGTGATTATACTCCGGGGACGGGAGGCCTCGGGGACGGTGACGGCGATCCGTCGCGCGGCCCCGTGCGCGGCGATGCGGCGTCATCCTTCCCGGTCGACGAGGCCTCCATCGAGAAGCGCTGGTTCCTGCTGGCCCGCGTCGATCACGAGAAGTTCGACTACTTCTACGACAAGTATTACGACCGCATCTTCCGGTACATCTTCCATCGGACCCGTGATCGGGACCTCGCCGAGGAGTTGACCAGCGAGACCTTCTTCCGGGCGTTGCGCGCCCTGTGGAAGTTCCGCTGGCAGGGCATCACCTTCGCGGCCTGGCTGTACCGCATCGCGATCAACGTCGTGAACCGGCACTACCAGTGGGCGGCGCGCCGCCGCGAACGGCCCCTGAACCCGCCCGACCGCGAATTCGAAGCGGGCCTGATGCGCGACCCCGCGGACGACCCGTATGAACTGCTGGAGAACGCCGAGGAGCAGGAGCGGCTGCTGGAATGTCTGGGTCGGCTGGATCTGGACAGTCAGAACATCCTGGCCCTCCGGTACTTCGAAGGCCTGAAGGTCCGCGAGATCGCCGTGATCACCGACACGCCCGAGGGCACGGTCAAGGCCCGCATCAGCCGATCGCTCTGCAAGCTGCGATCGATCCTGGAGGAAACGGCGTGAAGGGGCGGGAAGAAGAGCCGGCCGTGTGCGCGGAGCTCGAGTCCAAGCTGCAAACGCTCGCCTCCCCCGTGCGCGGGAAGCCCACGCACCGGCAGCGCCTGCACGACGCCCTGCGCCGGGGGGCCTCGCTCCTGGAGCGACGACGCCCGCGCCTGCGCTGGGTGCTGCTCGTCGTCGCCGCGATGCTGATCCTGGCCTCGCTGGCCGTGGCGACGCGGCACGGCGACCCCGCCCCGGGGCGCTCCTCGCCCCCGGACCAGACCCTTGGCGACGCCTCGGCCACCACCGAGGTCTGACTCCGCCTTCGGATCGTTTCCGCCCTAAGCCCCTTGTTTCCAGGGACTCATAAATATGACTCTTCTGGGCGATTATTGGAGTCCGGGCTCCGGGCTGGGAAAAGATCGTCCCCGATGCAACGAAACCAGAACTCGTTGATTGTATCGTAGTGGAATAGCTCCATTGCGGGGGTTGGGAGCTTGGATGCAGGTGATTCCCCGACCATGGGTCGCAACCAGCCTGCATCGGATTCATGCCGGGAATCGCGATTCACGAGTGTTCAACGGGCGAGGAACACTCTGCGGTTCCCGGCTCTATCCATCCGGCGCCGGAATCCCGGCGCGAAGCGAAGGGCCCGGCCGTTTCCGGCCGGGCCCCTTTACGTCTCGAATCTTCGCGGGTGACGACGGGCTCAGGCCGCGGGCACGCGGATCCCCAGCCTGGCCGGCACTTCGTCGCGCCTCACGGCCACGACCTCGACCACCCCGTGGCGATGCGCCTCGCCGTCGCCGTGGCGATGCCGGGGGCCCAGGCCCTCGTGATGGTGGACGATCTCCCAGCCCGGCAGCAGGTTCGTGATCTCGTGCCGCGCCAAGTAGGTCCGGAACTGGCCGTCGGCGCTGCGGAAGCTGTGCAGGCCGACCCGGGTCCACTCCTCGCTCACGAACTCGTAGAGCGGATCGTCGACGTGCCAGGCGGTGAGCATCAGCACCGAGCCGGGCGCGCTCCAGGTGTAGAAGCGGTGGAGCAGGCTCGCGCACTGGGTCCGCGACAGCGTCGGCATCAGGCCGAAGGCCAGGATGGCGTCGAAGGGCAAGCGGCCCGGCGTGTATTCGAAGATGTCCCCCCGCCAGAGCCTCTCGATCTTCCCGGCGCCGGACTGTCCGAGATCGCCGGCTCCCTCGCGCACCTGGTCCAGGGCCACGCCCGACGCGTCGATGCCGGTCAGGCGGTAGCCGAGCCGGGCCAGCGGCAGGGCGTTCCGACCCTGTCCGACGCCGAGGTCCAGCACCCGGCCCCCGGGACGGATGCGGCCGGCGAAGCGCACCAACGGACCGTCGGGCTGATCGCCGAAGTATTGCGGTTCGCGAGCGTAGATCTGGTCGTAGTCGTTCATGCCTCGCTCCGGACGCTGCGGCGCACGCCGTTGAGATACTGCCTGTCTTCCTGGATGTCTCGGCATTCCGCCGCCCGGCTTTAGCCCGGATCATTCTTGAAGGAGCTGCTGTGGGCGGTGAAAAGCCTCCCGCCTTCCGGTCGTAGCAGAATCAGGGCCAAAAGCGCCGGACGGTCCGTCGTTCCGGGCTCAGTCCCCGCTCAGGAGGTCCCCCAGCAGGCCGCGCTTGCCCATCAGGCCTCCGACGCCGCGGTGCTCGCCCTTGTTGCGGCCCACGGCGCTGGAGATGCGGTCGGCCAGGCGGCTGAAGGGAAGGGTCTGCAGCCATACCCTGCCCGGGCCGGTCAGGGTGGCCAGGAAAAGGCCCTCGCCGCCGAAGAGGGCGTTCTTGAACCCGCCGACGAAGCCGATGTCGTAATCCACCGTGGGCTGGAAGGCCACCAGGCAGCCCGTGTCCACGCGTAGGGTCTCGCCCGGGGCCAGGTCGCGCTGGATGATGGCGCCGCCGGCGTGGCAGAAGACCTGGCCGTCCCCGACCAGGTTCTGCAGAATGAAACCCTCGCCGCCGAAGAGCCCGGCGCCGAGGCGCTTGGTGAAGGCCACGCTGATCTCGATGCCGTAGGCGCAGCAGAGGAAGGCGTCCTTCTGACAGAGCAGGCCGCCGCCCAGGGGCCCGAGCTCCAGGGCCAGGATCTTGCCGGGATAGGGCGCGGCGAAGGCGACGTGCGACTTGCCGGAACCGCCGTGGCGGAAGGTCGTGATGAAGAAGCTCTCGCCCGTCAGGACGCGCTGGAGTCCCTTGAAGACGCCGCCGCCGGTGCCGGTGCTCATCTCGATGCCGGGCTCCATGAAGAGCATGGCTCCGGCCTCGGCCTGGACGGCCTCCTGCGGATCCAGTTCCACGATCACGCCCTGAAGGTCGTCGCCCACGATCTCGTAGTCGATCCTGTCTGCCATTTCCTACTCCCTCCCCGCCGCGTCGGCGGTGTCGATTTCGATGATGCGTCCCTCGATGCGGGCGTCGATCTCGCCCGCCGCGGCCACGGCCCGCAGGACGGCCTCGGTGACGGTCACGCCGGCGTCCTCCGGGGCGGGCGTCAGGCCCCCCAGGTAGACGTCGGCCTTCTGGGCCACGAAGTCCGGGCAGGCCACGGTATAGACGCGCCCGGGCTCCAGGGGTTGCCCGCCGACGGTGACGGATTCGAGCACGGCCTCGTCCCCCTCGCGACGGAAGCGGTAGGCCAGGCCCGAGACCTGCAGGATCCCGTGTCGCCCGCCGACGGCCGCCCGCGCGTTCTCGCCGGCCACGTCGCGCAGCTCGTCGCCCGTCAGGGCGAAGCGGACCACGGTGTTCCCGAAGGGCAGCAGGCGATGCACGTCCAGGGCGGTAACCGGTCCGGCCTGCAGGTTGCGGCGGATCGTGCCCGAGTTGATCAGACCGACGTCGGCGCCCGCCGCGTCGCGCATCACGTCCGCCAGCCAATTCCCGACGTTGCTTTCGTCGCGGCTGTCGCGGCGCCAGTCCCGGACCAGCCGGCCGATCTCGCCGCCGAACTCCGCCGTCACGCGCTCCCGGCAGTCGTCGATCAGCGACTTCAAGGCGGGCGGCCCCTCGCGGCCCTCCGCCATCAGCGTGATCAGGCGGCCGCGGTAGGAGACGATGCGGTCGTCCGCCACCGCCAGGTCCAGGCGGCCCAGGCTCGTCAGATTGGATCCGGCCTGCACGACCAGGATGTCCCCGATCGCCAGCGGTTCGCGCAGCCGCGTGTGGGAATGGGCGCCCACGATCAGGTCGACGCCCGATCCGGCCAGCCGGCGGGCGAGCAGCGTGTCGCCCTGGACGCCGTTGTGCGTGAGCAGGACCAGCAGGTCGGTGCCGGGATCGAGCCAGGCCGCCTGCCGCCGGACGAGACGGGCCTGGTCGAGCAGGGTCAGGCCGGCGGTGCGCACGTCGGCGGTCACGGCGAAGAGATCCTCGCAGGAGACGCCGATCACCCCCACGCGCAGCCCGCCGCGCTCCAGCACGACGGGGCCGGCGGCGAACTCGGGCTCGCCGCTCTCGTCCAGGATATCCGCCGCGAGCACGGGGAAGCGCGCCCGGGCCGCCAGGGCCCGGGCGTTGGCCCGCCCGTTGTCGAACTCGTGGTTGCCGATCAGGCCGACGTCGTAGCCCACCAGGTTCATCATGTCGACGAGGGCGGCGCCGCGCACCCCGTCGATCGCCAGGTCGCAGACGGGGTCGCCGGTCATGAAATCGCCGCCGTCCAGCAGCAGCGAAGCCGCGGCGTCGCGTCGCTCGTCGGCCAGTTGTTCGGCCAGCGCCGCGAAGCCGCCCACCGGGGCGCGGTCGTCGCGCCAGGTCGCGGGCTGCGGCAGGTACGCCGCGTGGATGTCGTTGGTGTGGAAGACCGTCAGGTTCCAGGGACCGTCGCCGGGCGCGGGCGTCGGAGCGGCCGCGGCCGCGGCGGCCGGCGCGAGCAGGGCGGCGGCCAGACAGAGAAGCAGCGAGGATGCGGCGAGGGCCGGGCGCGGAGCGATTCGAAGGACGGACATGGTTCCTCCCGGAAGGGGCGGCGGACTCGGCCGGGGCCGGAGAAGATTAGACGCCGGCGGCCCCCGGGGCAAGCACCTCCGGCTCAGGCGTCCGGTCCGCCGGGTCCCAGGTGCAGCAGGAATTCCCGGTTGCCGCCCTTGGCGCCGGCGATCGGGGACGGCTCGACCGGATGGAGGACGCGCGCCAGGGGCGCCAGGGCGGCGAGCACGGCGTCCAGCACTTCGGCGTGCCGCTCCGGGGGCAGCAGGCCCCCGCGCAGCCAGTCGCGGGGGGCCTCGTAGTGGGGCTTGATCAGGGCCACGATCTCGCCGCCGGCGGCGAGCAGGGACAGGGCGCGGGGAACGATCCGCTCGAGGCGGGTCCAGCCCGCGTCGATCACCACCAGGCCGCAGGCCTCGGGCAGTTCGACGTGCAGGGCGTTGGTCCTCTCCATCACTTCGACCCGCTCGTCGCGGCGCAGGCTCCAGTCGAGCACCCCGTAGCCCGTGTCCACGGCGTAGACGCGGCGGGCGCCGCGGCGCAACAGCACGTCGGTGAAGCCGCCCGTGCTGCAGCCCAGGTCGGCGCAGACCCGCCCGGACGGGTCGATCCCGAAGCAGTCCAGGGCGTGGGCCAGCTTCAGCCCCGCACGCGAGACATAGGGTGATTTTTCCGCCGCCATGCGCCATCCTTTCCTGTCTCTCCGCCTGGTCCCTGGTATATCATCCCCTCGGCGCAATCACCAGATCTCCCGGGAAGGATTCGGCGCGGTTCCATGAAGTACGTCCGGCATCCGCTAACCGTCCTGCTGCTGCTCCAGGCCCTGGTCTTCGTCGTCTACGAGCGCGTGCTCACGTCGCCGATCTGGAACCCCGGGGACATCGAGATCCTGCACGACGCCTTCGTCCTGGCCGGCGACCCCGGCGTGCTGGCGCGCCACATCGGGGGGCTCTTCAGCCAGCCCCTGCTGCAGGTCGGCTTCCTGGTCGAGTTCCACCTCTTCGGCGCCGACCCGGCGGGCTACCTGGCGGTGAACCTCCTGCTGCACGGTCTCAACGCCTTCGTGGTCTACCTGCTGGCGAACATGCTCTTCTTCCGCTGGCGCCTGGCCCTGCCGGCCGCCCTGCTCTTCGCCCTCTCGGTCGGACACTACGGGAAGATCCTGCTCACGATCTCCGGCGCCGAGCCCCTGCTGATAGGCCTGCTCTACCTCTCGGTGCTCTTCTGCCTGATCCGCAACGACCTCCATCACGGCGGCCGGCTCGGCGGCCCCTGGTACCTGCTCGGCCTGGTCCTCTTCCTGCTGGCGGGGCTGGCCGGCAACGCCTCATTCGCGCTCGTGGGCTGCCTGCTGGCCTACAAGTTCTTCTTCTTCCAGGAACGGGGCCGGCGGGGGATCCTGTCGGCGGATCTGCTGATCCTGGTCGTGCTGCAGGTCGTCTTCTCCGTCGCCCAGTCGCATTGGGGGTGGCGCGAGAAACCGATCGAATTCTCGCCCGACGTGGGTGCGATCTCCTTCACCTGGATGTCTTTCAAGAACATCTTCCGCTACCTGAACCTGCTCGTCTTCCCGATGCAGCGCAGTTCGCTGGTGCAGTCGGGACACCCTCTGATGCAGTTCTTCTACGAGTGGCGGGTTCCGATCCGCGTCATGGTCTCGCTGGGCATCGTCTCGTTCGGCTTCTTCGGTGTCGTCTTCGGCAACCGTCCCGTGCGCTTCTTCATCGCCTGGACCCTGATCACGATCCTGCCCTTCACGGGGACGGCCTCCTCCGGGGAGTGGCTGAACATCGGGAACCTCTACCTGGCCTCCGTGGGCTTCTGCGTCATCCTGGCCGGCCTGGCCGTGGGCGCCTGCAACCTGCTCGGCGACCACCGCTGGCGCCGCCTGGCGCCCTGGCTCGTGCCGGCGGCCTTCGTCGTCATGGCCCAGGTCGTCAACATGCGCCTGGACGGGCAGAACCGGGACGCCGCCAAGCGCCCCGAGGTCATCCAGTTGCGGCAGGATCTGGAGCGGACGATCCTGACCCCCCGCGCCTGGCGCTGAGCGCGCCGAAAATCGGCCCCCGGCGACCGGTTCCTGTTGGACCGCGGGGCCTGTCCCACTATCTTTGGACCGCCCCCGGGGAGGGGGCCGTGCGAGACGCGGCCGGCCCGGCCGGCAGGACCCACCATCCTTTCGGGAGGAAGGCGAGAGATGGCCAAGTACCGGATCGGTTGGATGCCCGGCGACGGCGTGGGCGTGGACGTGATGGACGCCACGCGCATCGTGCTCGACAAGCTGGGGCTGGACGCCGAGTACATCCACGGGGACATCGGCTGGGAGTTCTGGCGCACCGAGGCCAACCCCCTGCCCGACCGCACCATCGACATGCTCAACGACGTGGACGCCGCGCTATTCGGCGCCATCACCAGCATGCCCAAGGAGGAGGCCCAGGCCGAACTGGTCCCCGAACTGCAGGGCCAGGGGCACGTCTATCGCAGCCCCATCGTCCGCCTGCGCCAGGAGTTCAACCTGCGCACCAACCTGCGGCCCTGCAAGGCCTACCCGGGCAACCCCCTGAACTACCGCGACGACCTCGACCTGGTCGTCTTCCGCCAGAACACCGAGGGCCTGTACATGGGCGTGGAGTACCACCCCCTGCCCCAGGACGTCCGCGACAAGCTGACCGAGACCCACCCGGCCCAGATGGGCAAGCTCGCGGACGTGGCCAACGAGGACATCGCCATCAGCACGCGCATCTTCACGCGCAGGGGCTGCCAGGAGATCGTCCGCGACGCCTTCGAGTACGCCAAGAAATTCGGCTACAAGTCGGTGACGGTGGTCGAGAAGCCCAACGTGGTGCGCGAGACGAGCGGCCTGATGGTTCGCGAGGCCCGCAAGATCGCCAAGGACTACCCCGGCATCGAACTGTGGGAGACCAACATCGACGCCATGTGCATGTGGCTGGTGAAGAACCCGCAGGACTACGGCGTGCTGGTGTCCAGCAACATGTTCGGCGACATCGTCAGCGACCTCTGCGCCCAGCTGGTGGGCGGCCTGGGCTTCGCCTGCAGCGGCAACATCGGCGACAAGGTGGCCGTCTTCGAGCCGAGCCACGGCTCGGCGCCCAAGTACGTGGGCATGAACAAGGTCAACCCCATCGCCATGATCCTGTCGGCCAAGATGATGCTCGACCACCTGGGCGAGATCGACATGGCCAACAGGCTGGAGGCCGCAGTGGCCGCCGTGATCGCCGAGGGCAAGGTCCGCACCTACGACATGGGCGGCACGAGCACGACCACGGACATGGCCGCGGCCGTCGCCGCCAAGTGCTGAGCGCGGCCGCCGCGATCGGCATGTGAAGGGAAGGCCGCGCCGACCCCCTGCGAGGGAAGGGTCGGCGCGGCCGATTCTATCGGGCGAGTTCGATCGCGATCCCGGCGCCTCCGGGCCGGTACTCCCGGCCGGCCAGCGCCGTCAGCAGCCCCGCCACGTCGACCCCCATGTACCGGTCGCCGGCGCGCTCCAGCTTGGCGGTTCCGGCGGCCAGCAGCACGGCGCCGGCTCCCTCCCCGCCGATCTCCTTCAGGATTCCCGCCGCGACCTGGATCAGGCCCTGCAGGAAACGTCCCTCCGGGGTCGTGCGGCCGGCGGCCAGCCACAGCCCTTCCAGCATCTCGTGGGTCTCCCAGTAGAAGCCGTGGTTGAAGAGATCGACCGCATAGAGGAAGCGGGGGGTCCGGCGCCAGTCGGCGGCGCGGAAGTCGGCGGGCGGCGGTCCGGCGCAGCGCCGCCACCCGGCGCTGGACGGGTCCCGGTTGGGGTGCGGCCCCCGGCCCGGCACGAAGGGGACGCGAGGCAGGGTGAAGTCGGTGTGGCGAAGCACGGCCTGTTCCCGTGATGAAGTCCGGAGCCGGAGCGTCGCCGGAGTATAGGCGAGGCCCGCGGCGACGGCCACCCGTCCGGGGCGGCGGCCCCGAACGGGCGCCGGCGCCCCCGATGCGCCCTCCCTGCGATCATCACTTGACGCCCGCCCCGCCTTCGGCGACCTTGAACGCCTCATGCACGAACCCGCGCGCGCGCGCGACCGGCCGCGCTGCCAAGGATGGCGGCGCGGCCGGACTTGTTCCGGGCTCCGGCGGCGGCAGCCTCCGGAGCCCGCCATCTGGTTTTCCGCCGGCCGGCCTCCTACCGCACCAGCATCATCTTCAGGGTCCGCGTCTCTCCCTGCACGTTCAGGCGGCCGAAGTAGACGCCGCCGGGCTGCGGCCTTCCGTCGGCGCCGAGGCCGTCCCAGAAGACGCGCTGCAGACCCTCGGCCCGGTGACCGTCCACGAGCAGGCGCACCAGCCGGCCGCGGGCGTCGAAGATCTCGAGGCGCGCCGGTCCTCCGCCGGCGGGCATCTCGAAGAGGATCTCGGTGCCCGGATTGAAGGGGTTCGGCACGTTCCCGCGCAGCCCCGTCCTCTGCAGAGTCTCCGGATCGGGCACCGCCGTCACCGGATCCTCGAGGATCGCGAAGGCCAGATCGATCGACTGCATTTCGAAGGGGTGGTTCGCCGGATAGCGCAACTCGAACCAGGGGCCGGGATAGGGCTCCAGTCCCTCGCCCCAGACCGCGTCGTCGTTCCAGTGCTCCAGCGAGGTCTTCCAGCCGAAGTAGGCCATCGGGTCCAGCGGGTGGGCCTTGAGGTCGAGCCAGTAGACCACCGGCGCGTCCTCCTCGCCCTCCTGGATGAAGGCCATGTGCGGATCGACGTGGAACTGGTAGCGCCAGCAGGTCCAGTCCGCCGGGAAGGTGTAGCCGTCCGGCGGGAACATGAAGCCCTCCTCGATCTGCTCCGCGAAGAGGTCGACCCGGAACTCCCCGGAGCCGAAGTCGCGGTGCCACAGGACCTCGCCGGGCATGCTGTAGTCGTTACCCATCTCGCCGACCGGGATGTCCTTGTGGATGCTCAGGGTGAAGACCACCGCAGCCGGGTCGTCGGCGAAGGGCAGGTAGTCGTCCAGCCACGAGCCCCAGATCACGAAGTCGGTCAGGGGGCCGGTCTGACGGCATTCGAAATCGTCGGCCAGGAGGTAGTCCCGCTCGGCGGGCACGGCGCAGACGTCGATGCCGGTGACGTCCAGGTCGGGACGCTGCAACCACTTCATCAGCCTCGCATCCTCTATGACCACCTCATAGTCCTCGACCTCGCCGTCCGGAGCCGCGCCGCCGGGAGCCAGGCCGCCGGCGTTGCTGATCCGGAAGCGGGCGAAGGTCTGGGCGCCCACCAGCGCCGACGCCGGCACGAGGAAGCCGAGGGTCTGGGTCCCGGCTCCGACCGGCGCCCCGCCCATGATCATGTCGCCGGGCTCGTTCCAGCTCTGGTCGGCGCCGAAATCGATCCAGGCGTCGATCAGGCCCGGCGCCGAGGCGACGATGTCGACCGAGGCCATCATGCCGGGAATCAGCGGCGACGTGAAGGTCACCCCGTCCTCGTCGTCGTTGCCGTCGTTGTCGTCGCCCAGGGCGACGGGGTCGGGCTGCCCGTTCGCCTCGGGATCCACCCCCGCGCCCAGGTACAGGACGCCGTCGATCGTGTGGCGCGCGCCGTTGTTGCCCATCAGGGTCGGGTATCCGGGCGCCGCCGCGCCGTCGGGCGCGTCGCCCCAGTCCTCGCCCTCGGGCACGGGCTCGCCGTCGATCACGAAGGCCAGGTCGATGGACTGGCCCGCCATCTCGTGCCCGAACGGATAGCGCAGCTCGTACCAGGGGCCCTGGTAGGGTTCGGGGCCGTCGCCCCAGACCGCGTCGTCGTTCCAGTGGTCGAGCGAGGTCTTCCAGCCGAATTGCGTTTCCGGGATGATCGGGTAGGCCTTGACGTCCAGCCAGTAGACCACGGGCTCGTCGGCCGTGCCCTCCTGCAGGAAGGCCATCTCCTCCGGAATGGCGAAGTTGTACTGCCAGCAGACGTAGTCCGCGGGGAAGATGTAGTTCTCGGGCGGATCCAGCCAGCCCTCCGGCAGGTCCTGCGCGAAGGGACGGACGGCGAAGTCCGCCGGCTGGAAATACATCGCCCAGAGCATCTCGCCGGGCATGGAGTAGTCGACGCCGGCGGCGGGATCGGCGGGGATGTCGGCGTGCAGGCTCAGCGTGAAGGCCACGTTCGTGGGATCGGGGATGAAGTCGCCGAACCACGATCCCCAGATGTGGATCCCGGTGATCAGCCCGGTTTCGGTGCATTGGAAGTCGTCGGCCAGGATGTAGTCGAAGAACTGAGCCGAGGGCATGCAGTTGACGTCGATGCCGGTGGTCGAGAGGTCCGGCAGCTGGATCCACTTGGCGGGCATGCCGGGATCCCAGTCGGCCAGGGCGGGCGCCGCGGCCAGGCAGAGCAGCGCCAAGGTGAGCAGGGGAATGCGTCTCATGTCGATCGACCCCCTTGGCGGCGGGCCGCCGCCTCTGGGCGTGATGGGCGAGACGGATATCGGACGCCGCGAAGGCGGCAGTTGGGGTCTGGGCTCCTTTCGTCGCATTGCTCGATGCCGGCGGGGCGAACGCGGTCGGCCGGACGGCCGCCGTATCTTGATCCTAGTCCAGAACGAGATCCGGAATCAAGGGGGTCGAATCTTTAGGATGGCGGCGGGGAAATCCGTTTCGCCCCCTTGTATCGATCCGCGCGTTGCGCTATGGTAGGCGCGTCCCGAGTACCCGGGTGCACGGAGCCGCCCGCGGCAAGGAAGCCGCGGGCGGTATTTGTTTGGCGCCGACGGTGCGCGGCAACCCCGCCCTCCCCGGCGCGTAGCTACTTCGCGCGCCCCCCGCCAACTCAGGGAGAAGACGATGAACGCTTCCGACCGCCCCGTAGACGCCGCCCGCAAGGCCCTGGTCCACGTGCTCGACCTCGTCGCCGCCGACCGCGTGCTCGTGCTCACCGACCGCGCCACCGAGGCCGTGGGCGCGGCCTACCGCGAAGCGGCCCGGGTCGTCGGTTGCGACGCCGACGTCCACGTCCTGCCGGAATCCGGACGCCCCCTGCAGGAGATTCCTCCCGGTCTCGTGGACCGGCTCGAGGGCGTGACGGTGGTGATCAACGCGATCGTCGGCGACACCGACGAGATCCCCTTCCGGGTCCAATGGATGAAGGCCTGCGGCGACCGCGGCATCCGCGTGGGGCACAGCCCGGGGATCACGATGGACATGCTCGAGGGCGGCTCCCTGGACGTGGACTACGCGGCCATGATGGCCACGGCGCGGCGGCTCATCGACGCCTTCGCCGGCGTCGACGCGGTGCACGTCACGACTGCGGCCGGCACCGACCTGACGCTGGGCGTCGCCGGGCGCACCTTCGTCACGGACGTGAAGGTGATGGACGAGAAGGCCGTGAACCTGCCCTGCGGCGAGGTCTATTGTTGCCCTGAAGAGAGCCGCGCCGACGGCGTGCTGGTGGTCGACGGCTGCGTCGGCGGCGAGGGGAACGTCTCCGAGCCCGTCGTCCTCGAGGTCGCCGGAGGCCGCATCACCGGGATCTCCTGCGCCGACCCGGGGTGGGAGAAACGCGTCCGCGGCTTCTGCGACACCGACGAGGGAGCCCGCACGATCGCCGAACTGGGCATCGGCATGAATCCCGGCGCCCGCCTGGCCGGCTGCATGCTCGAGGACGAGAAGGCGCTGCATACGGCCCACGTGGCCTTCGGCGGCAACCGGGGCATGCCGGGCGGCCTCAGCTTCTCGCGCATCCACATCGACTACCTGGTCCACCGGCCCTCGCTGACGGCCGTCCTGCCGGACGGTTCCGCCCGGGAGGTGATGCGAGACGGCGATTTCCTGGTCTAGTCCTCGGCCAACTCCTTGCATTTGCCGCGCCGCCTCTTATCCTTTGGAGCGAGGGAGCCCCCGCCACCCGAAGGAGACGACAACCCGATGGTCGACCTCGCCCCAATGGATCGCAGCGCCCAGGAGGCGCTCATTCACGTTCTGGACCTGATCCCCGCCGACAACGTGCTCGTCGTCACCGACGAGGCAACCCGCGGCGTCGGTGATTCCTTCATGCGGGCCGCCTCCGCCTACGGATGCGAGACCCGACTGTTCGCCCTGCCGGAATCCGAGCGCCCCCTGAAGTCCGTGCCGGACGACATGGCCCGCAGCCTCTGCGCGAGCACGGTCGTCGTCAACGCCTTCAGCGGCGTCAGCGGCGAGATCCCCTTCCGCGTGAAGTGGATCCAGGCCATCGAGAACACCGGCCGGATCCGCCTGGGTCACAGCCCCGGCATCAACGAGGCCATGATGGTCGGCCCGATGGACACCGACTACGCCACGATGGACAACATCGCGAGCGCGCTGATCGCCGGCTTCGCCGGCGCCGACCGGATCCGGGTCACGACGCCGTCGGGCACCGACCTGACGCTGGGCGTCGCCGGCCGTCCCTTCATCTCCGATCTCAAGGCCACGCCCGCCGTCGCGGTGAACCTGCCCTGCGGCGAGATCTACTGCGCCCCCGAGGAGACCCGCGTCGACGGGCTGCTCGTGGTCGACGGCACGATCGGCGACATCGGCGTCGCCGGAGCGCCGCTGCGCATGGAGCTGGCCGAGGGCCGCATCGTCTCCTTCGAAAGCGAAGACGCGGACCTGCTGGCGCGCCTCGACGAGATGACGGCCATCGACGATCAGGCCCGGGTCGTCGGCGAGCTCGGCATCGGCATCAACCCGGCCGCCAAGCTGACCGGGAACATGCTGGAGGACGAGAAGGCCTTCCGGACCGGGCACGTCGCCCTGGGCAACAACGAGGATTTCCCCGGGGGCCTGAACACGTCCCAGACCCACATCGACTTCCTCTTCCACCGCCCCACCTTCACGGCCCACTTCCCGGACGGGACGTCGCGGGTGTTGATGAAGGACGGCGACGTCGTGATCTGAGCCGAGGCTCATCGGCCGCAACGGGCCCCGGAATCATCGATTCCGGGGCCCGCTTGCATCACGCCGGATCGCGGCGATGGCGGACCGTGCCCGCGTCTACTACGATGGGCGCGGGCGCGGGAGGTCCGCCCGACCACCAGAAGGGGAGGACAATCATGTTCCGTTCGATCGACGACTTCGCGCAGGCCTGGACCACCCACCGGGAGTCCACGCTGAAGATCCTGGGGGCCCTGGACGACGCCGGCCTGGGCGCGGCCGCCGCCGAGGGGCACCGCGACCTGGCCGGAGTGGCCTGGCACATCGTCACCGCCATTCCGGAGATGATGGCGCGCACGGGCCTGCCCCTGGCCGCCGTCGACCCCGCATCGCCGCCGCCCGCCGACGCGGCCGCCATCAGGGCCGGCTACGATGCCGTCTCGGCGGAATTGCTGACGGCCGTCCGCGAGAACTGGGACGACGCGACGCTGGCCGTGACCGACGACATGTACGGCGAGACCTGGCCGCGCGGCGTGACCCTGGCCATCCTCAAGGACCACGAGATCCACCACCGGGGCCAGATGACGACGCTGATGCGCCTCGCGGGTCTGAAGGTGCCGGGCGTCTTCGGGCCGGCCAAGGAGGAGTGGAAGGCCTTCGGCATGGAGGAACCTCCCTACTAGCCGCCTGGGTCATCGGCGGCGGCCGGTCCCGGCCGCCGCCGCCCTCGTCTTCAATTTGTTGATTGACAATCACTTCCGACACCCTTTAAAATCATGACCGTCCCCGCCTGGTCCCGCGCGCCCGCCACGCGCGGTGTTTCCCGTATGCGCCGATCAAGGAGGTTCCGCCCGGGTGCATCGGACCATCCCGATCCCATTGCTGCGTAGTACCGATCCTCTCGCCAAGCCGGTCCACGTGACTGCAGCAGGAGACATCATGAGAAAACCCGCGACCCGCATCATGGCGGCCCTCGTCCTCGTCGCCCTGGCGACGCTACCCCTGGTCGCCCAGGCCAACGCCCCGCTCGCCCCGGCGAACGACTCCCCCGCCGGGAATACCCCGGCCTTCGCTCCCGGACGGATCCTGGTCAAGTTCACCCCCGAGGCCATGGGCAAGGCCGGTTTCGACCGGACCATGACCCAGGGCAAGGCGCTGCCCGGCGCCGCGACCGGCCTGGCCTCGGTCGACGCCGTGGCCCGCGACGGGGGCGTGACCCGCGTCGCCCGCGCCCACGCCCTGCCCCGGCGGGAGGATCTGGGCCGCCGCATCGGCGTCGAGCGCTGGTTCCGCTTTGAGGTGGCCGGCGGCGACCTCGAGGCCCTGGCCGCCCGCATGGCGGCCGACCCGAACGTCGAGGCCGCGACCCCCGACTACCGGGCCTTCCCCGCGATGACCCCCAACGATCCCCTCTTCGCCGACAACTGGGGCCACGCCAACACCGGCCAGCTGCTGTCCTACGACTGGGCCACCTACAGCCACGAGAACGGCGACCCGGTCGGCACGCCCGGCTTCGACGCCAAGGCGCCGGCCGCCTGGGACGCCCTGGGCGGCTACGGCGACTCCGGCGTGGTCATCGCCATCCTGGACAGCGGCGTCGACGTCGACCATCCCGACCTGCACCTGGTGGCGGGATACGACTGCGGCGACAACGACACGAATCCCGACGACAACAGCGCCGAGCCCGGCCACGGCACCTGCTGCGCAGGCGTCGCCGCGGCCACCGGCAACAACAACCTGGGCGTCGTCGGCGTCGCCGCCGGCTGCAGCGTGATGCCCGTGAAGATCGCCGACAGCGGCGGCACGATGTACTTCTCGTACATCCAGGACGGGCTCTACTACGCCGCCGACCACGGCGCGGACGTGATCAGCATGAGCCTGGGCGCCCCCATCAGCAGCGACCCGGCCACCGACGACGCGATCGAGTACGCCTACAACGCCGGCGTCACGATCCTGGCGGCCACCGGCAACGAGAACATGTCGACCATCAGCTACCCGGCGATCAACGCCTATGTGATCGGCGTCGGCGCCGCGTCGCCCTGCGGCGACCGCAAGCGCAGCAGCAGCAGCAGCCAGGAGGTGAACCCCGGCGTCGACACCGACCCGCTGGGCTACACCTGCGACGGCGAGCGCTGGTGGGGATCCAACTACGGCGTGTCGGTCCAGGACGCGGCGGGCGCCGTCGACATCCTGGCCCCGACGATCCTGCCGACCACCGACATCGGCGGCAGCGGCGGCTACGTTTCGGGCGACTACGAGATGTGGTTCAACGGCACCTCGTGCGCGACGCCCTACGCCGCGGGCGTCTGCGCCCTGATCCTGTCGGCCAACCCGGGCTACACCCCGTCCCAGGTGCGCGAGGCCCTGGTCTCGACGGCCACCGACGTGATCAACGTCGAGTCGCCGGCGGGCTGGGACCGCTGGTCCGGCTACGGCATGGTCAACGCGCAGGATGCGGTCGGCGGCGGCGGCCCGGTGGCCCCCACCGCGGCCTTCGTCGGCGCCCCGACCAGCGGCTCGTACCCGCTGACCGTGAGCTTCACCGACCAGTCCAGCGGCAGCCCCACGGCCTGGAGCTGGAACTTCGGCGACGGCGGCGTCTCGACGCAGCAGAATCCGTCGCACACCTACACGTCCGTCGGCTCTTACGCGGTGACCCTGACCGTGAGCAACGCCGTGGGCGGCGACGACGAAGTGAAGGCCGGCTACGTGACCGTCACCGAGCCGGGCGTGACGACCTTCGTCACCGCCTCCGGCGAGACTTCGGTCATCGGCTCCGTCTCCGGCACCTATGCGGCGACCGTCGCCGCGGACGACGTCCGCGAGACGATCACCGAGACCGTCTACACCGGCCATCCCCGGAAGCAGTACTCCTACCTGGAGCACCGCTGGAACTTCAGTCTGCCCGCGGGCGGCGACGCGACCTTCCACCTGGAGGCCTCGCGCACGGCCAACAGCGAGGGCGACGACTTCGCCTTCGACTACAGCGTCGACGGCGGCGCCTCCTGGCTGCCTCTGGTCACCGTCGCGAGCGCGACCGAGCAGGCCTACGCCGTGGCCCTGGGGCCGGTCGCCGGCTCGGTGCTGGTCCGCGTGATCGACACCAACCGGGCCTGGTACATGACCGCCCTCGACGCCGTGGCGATCGACTACATGGCTTTCGAGGTCGGCGACGCCCAGCCCGCGGCCCCCACTGCCGACTTCGTCGGCACGCCGACCGGCGGCGACTACCCCCTGGCCGTCCAGTTCACGGACGCGTCCACGGGCGATCCCACCGGCTGGAACTGGAGCTTCGGCGACGGCGGCACGGCCTCGACGCAGAATCCGTCGCACACCTACACTGCGGCCGGCGTCTACACGGTCTCCTTGACCGCGGCGAACGCCCAGGGCGAGGACACCGCCGTCAAGACGGACTACATCACGGTGACCGAGCCCGGCACGGGCGGCGCATCGCTGCACGTCTATGCGATGACGGTGAGCCGGGTGAAGGTCGGCCCCAACTACAAGGGCAACTGCGTGGTCGTGCTGCGCGACGACGCCGGCCAGCCTGCGGCCGGCGCCACGGTGACCGCCGCCTACGACGGCGCCACGAGCGGCACGATCAGCGGCGTCACCGGCGCGGACGGCTCCGTGACCCTGCAGTCGGGGGCCATGAAGAAGCCGGTAGGCGAGTGGTGCTTCGAGGTCACCGGCGTCACCCACGCCACGCTGGACTACGACAGCGCGGCCAACGTGACGACCCGGTCCTGCGAGAGCGGCGACGTCTTCTCCGCGACCGCGTCGCTGCAGCCGCGGGAGTTCCGCCTCGAGCAGAACCACCCGAACCCCTTCAACCCGATGACGGAGATCCGCTTCCAGCTGCCGAGCGCTGCGCACGTCCGCCTGATGGTTTACAACATCAGGGGCGAGGTCGTGGCCACGCTCGTCGACCGCAGCCTGGGCCGCGGCGAGCACGTCGTGCCCTGGAACGCGTCCGACGCGCCCAGCGGCGTGTACTTCTACACGCTGGACACGGCCGGCTACCGCGACACCAAGCGGATGGTCCTGATCAAGTAGGATCCCGCGAAACGAGGGGCGCCGGTCCGACCGGCGCCTCTTCCCCTGAAAAAGCGCGAGGGCCCCGGGAATGAATCCCGGAGCCCTCTTCTATTCCGGCGAGAGGGGGGTGCGGGGAGGGAGGATCCCGCCGGAATGTCCCGACCCGTGCTCGGGTCCTATCTCTTGGGGCGCCCGTTCGGCCGCCGGTACCGGTCGCGTGGTGCAGAACACCAGGCTCGAAGCCATTGTCGTCATGCGAGGGCGAGTTTCAGGGCCTCGGCCCGCTTCCGGTCCCGGCGGCCGCGGACGAGTCGTGTCCGGCGCCGCTCGATTCGCTGATACTCTGCTGCGGCATCCCCGGTAGCAATTCCCTGTCCCCGGGGGATGGCCGGGGGGATGCCGCAGCTGACTGTTGGCGAGCCCTGGGGCTCCCGGTCGGTCCGCGCATGGCGGATCCGACAAACTGTTGGTTTTTCTGAAGGATTCTCCGTATCGAGGCCTGCGGTGTCCCCTGAGCCGTCCCCAGCTCTCGGCCGCATCCCCCGATATCGGTATCCGCACGCCCTTCTCCTTGCCAGAGGCGTACCAGTTCCGAAGCCCTCAAAAAAAGCCGACTGATCTGCTCAAGTTGTTGAAATGCATGGGATTTGAAAATACCGAAGGAGAACGCTTGGTGTCTGATCTTGGGCAGATGTTCGATTACGGACACCCCCTGGGGCGCGGGTGTTCGAATCGAGACACTCGACGCCTCGACCCCTTAGTCGAGGCGGTTCAGGCGGGTGTAGAGAGCGCTGCGGCTCAGACCGAGGTAGGCGGCGGTCCTGGACTTGTTGCCGTTGAACATCCGCAGGGCCTTGCGGACGATCTCCTTCTCCAGTTCCTCCAGGTCCAGGCGGTCCGGCGGCAGGATGAGCCGGCCGGGGCGCAGGACGTTGGCCGCGTCGCTGTCGGCGATCTCGATCTCCCCGTCCTCGAAGCGCAGGAATTCGGGCCGCAGGGCCGGACCGTCGTGGAGCAGGGTCAGGCGCTCGACGGCGTTCTCCAGTTCCCGCACGTTGCCCGGCCATGAATGCCCGAGCAGCAGCTCGCGGGCTTCGGGCGGGATGTAGCGGAAGCGACGGCCGTGCCGCAGCGAGAATTTTTCCAGGAACATCTGGGTCAGGGGCAGGATGGCCTCGTGATTCTCGCGCAGCGGGGGCATCTTGATGCGTCCGACGTTCAGGCGGTAGTAGAGGTCCTGGCGGAAGGTCCCCTGCTTGACCATCTCGGTCAGGTTGCGGTTGGTGGCGCCGATGATGCGCACGTCGAGGGTGATCCGCTTGGTGGAGCCCACGCGATACATCTCGCGCTGCTGCAGGACGCGCAGGAACTTGGGCTGCAGGTCCAGGGGCAGGTCCCCGATCTCGTCCAGGAAGATGGTTCCGCCCTGGGCCATTTCCAGCTTGCCCTGCTTGCCCGATCCCGAGGCGCCGGTGAAGGCGCCGCGCTCGTAGCCGAAGAGTTCGCTCTCGAAGAGCGTCGGGGTGATCGCCGAGCAGTTGACGGTGACGAAGGGACGCTCGACATCGGCCCCTTCGGCGCCGTGATGAACCAGCCGGGCGAGAATCTCCTTGCCGGTGCCGGTCTCGCCCTCGACGAGCACGGGCACGGTCCGGTAGAGATGCAGGTGGGTGGCCAGGCGCACGGCCGCCCGCTGGGCGTCCGAGAAGATGCCGATCCTGCCGAGCCCGGGCACGTCCATGTACGTTTCACCCCCGAGCAGGGTGTCCGTCTCGTTGACGCTTTCATCGGTCGCCGGCGGCGTCGCGGTCGGGACGGGGGGTTCGACCCGCCGCCGCTGCACGATGCGGTCGACGACCAGCGCCAACTCCTCGATGTTCAGAGGCTTGAGCAGATAGTCCACGGCGCCCGCGCGCAGGGCCGCGATGGCCGACTCCATGTCGCCGAAGCCGGTCATGATCACGACCTCGGTCGACTCGCGGCCGGGCAGCGCGCGCACGGCCCGCAACAATCCGAGGCCGCTCATCCCCTGCATGCGCATGTCGGTCACGACCAGAGGAAAGGGCTCGGCGCGGCAATGCTGCAGGGCCTCCTCGGCGCTCGCGCATTGCACCGTCTCGTGACCGAGGTCCTCGGCCAGGAAGGACGTCACCGCGTTGCGGCTCATCGCGTCGTCGTCGACGATCAGGATCTTCACGCTTGTTCCTCCGTCGTCTCGGCGGGACGCAGCTTCAGCCGGAAGCTGGCGCCGCCGTCCTCGTTCGTGCCATGGAAGATCTCGCCGCCGAAGCCGTCGACGAACTGCTTGACGATGGCCAGGCCGAGCCCGGTGCCCTCGCCGGCCTGGCGCGTCGTGAAGAAGGCATCGTAGAGGCTTGCGTCCTGCTCCTCGGGCAGCCCCGGTCCGTTGTCGTGGACCTCGAGCCAGATCGCGCCGTCGTCGCGGCGCGTCACGATCCTGATGCGCCGGTCCTCGGCCGGGTTGGCCTCCAGGGCGACGGCGGCGTTCGACACCAGGTTGATGGTGATCTGCTCGAGCTGCAGCTCGCGGCCGGCCACGGAAAGGGTGCCGGGAGCGAGTTCCCGCAGGCATTCGACGCCTCGGCTTTGCAACTCGCGTTCCATCAGCCCACAGGCCCCGAGGACCGCCTCGTTCAGATCGACTGCCTCGAGGTCGGGCTGCGGCAGGCCCGATCGGAAGCTGCGCATGTGCCGGATGATGGCGTCGATGCGGGCCGCGCCCTCCCCGATCCGCCGCAGGTGCTCGACGATCCGCTCCGGCAGCGCTTCGGGATTGCGCCGGCCCCACAGGATGGCCCGGTCCGTCGTCATGCGGATGACGTTCAGGGGCTGGTTGATCTCGTGGGTGATGCCCGCGGCCATCACCCCCAACGACGCCGCCCGGGACGAATGCTCCAGGGCCTGGATCGCCCGGGTGTGCTTGCGTTCGGCCTCCACCCTCCCCGACGCCTGCACGTCACGCTCCCAGGCGTTGGCGAACATCGCGGCCAGGGTGGTGAAGATATTCACCTCGTCCCGTCGCCAGTGGTGGCGAACGCCCTGGCTGAAGATGGCGATCCCGCGCATGCGCCCCAGGACGACCAGCGGCACCGCGACGATCGCGGCCACCTTCCGCTCCCGCAGGAAGCTCCGGACCACGGCCGGCACTTCGCTCGTGCTGCTCAGGGCGTCGACGACCAGCGCCCCCTGCTGTTCCCGCTCTGCGAAATAATCCCGCAGTTCGCAGCAGTATTCCCGCAACATCCGGACCCCGCCCGCATCCGCGCCGGCCGCTTCCGCCTCGTCGGGCGCGCAGTCTTCCAGGCCGCAGATGGTGATGCCCGCCACGTTGAGACGCCGCTCCAGTTCCGGCAACAGGGGGCCGACGGCCTCGCGCAAGGCCCCCAGGGCGTTCAGCCGGGCGGCCACGTCGGCCAGCAGGGTCTGCCGCTCCAGGCTGGAGCGCAGCCGCCGGCGCTCCGCGCGCAGCTCCCTCTCGGCGGCGCGGCGTTGCAGGATGTTCCGCCCGAGAACCAGGATGACGAGCGACAGGAAGACGAGAAGGCCGGCCCCGGGCAGGAGCACCTTACGATGCTCCTCGAAGTAGCTCACCGGCCGGTTGACCACGACGCTGCCCTCCGGCAGTGCGCTCTCCGAAACGCCGAGGAGTTCCAGCTCCTTGTGATCGAAGATGTAGCGCCAGGGCGGCCGGCGGACCACCGGAATGTCTCCGGCCATCTCGCCGGCGAGGATGCGCGTCGCCAGATGCCCGGCGATGCGGCCCTGATCCGCGCCGTTGACCAAGCTGCCGCCGACGACCCCCCAGCCCACATAGAAGTTCCAGAAGCTGAAGATGGGCGCGCGAGCGGCCGGGCGGATCCGCTCCAGACTCTCGCGGAAGTCCAGGAAGCAGCCGTCCCTGTCGCGGGAGAGCGCCAGCAGCAGCACGATGCTCTCCGGCGGGATCTCGGGCAGGATGTTCGCGCACTCCTGGACATCGGCGACCTCCCGGAAGTCGAAGGCCACCCGCCCGGCGTAGTCGGAAGCGAGGGCGCCGATCCGGCGCCGGTTGGCGAAGTTGGTGACGGTGGAGTCGTAGACGACCGTGATCTCCCGGGCGCCGGGCCGAAGCCGGAGCGCCACGTCCAGGGTGCCGCGCAGATCGATCTCCTCGACCACGCCCGTGATGTCGTCCATGACGGCCAGCACCGAATCCGGAGAGGCGTTGAGGCCGCAGAAGACGATCGGCGCGCCCGGCGCCAGCTCGTCGCGGTGGGTCGCCGCGTAGAAGAAGGCATAGTCGTCCGCGGTCACGATCAGGTCGAGGGGCTGCCCGCCGTACTTGCGGCGCAGGAAACCCAGCAGCTCCCCCTGGCCGGGAATCTCGGGGTGACGCTTGGCGTCCAGGTACTCCACGTACAGTTCGTAGGGGATGTCGGATTCGCCAAGGGCTTCCCTGAGTCCGACCAGAATGGAGTCCGACCAGGCGAAGCCGGAGTGATAGGAACTGAGGTGGAGGACGGCGCGTTCGACGCCGTCGTGGAACGGCGCCGCGACGAGGCTGTCCGCTGCCGATCCGGCCGGACCCTGGGCCGCGGACGCCGGGCGCGGCGAGGCGAGCGGCGCGGCGAGGCCGAGCAGCAGCGGGATCGACAGGAGGCGGAAAAGGAGCATGCGACGATCTCCAGGGGATGTCCCCCATGGTACCGCAACCGGCGGCGCATGAGGAGGCCTCAATATATCGTTTCCCCGGAACCACCGCCCTCCGGCCGGATCTGGCGCTAAATCCGATTTTGATTATCTTGTTTTAAGTGACGCCCCGGCCCGGCCGGGTTTTCTTGATCTTAGTCCGGAGTCTCAATGAAGCGAAACATCCTCCCGGCTCCCGCCGGGAACGTCCGCCCCAGCCGTCTGGCGAACCTGATTTCGCAGGTGGGCAGCCCGCCGGTCGTCATCGCCGCCGCGGTGATGCTGCTGGCCGGCCGTCTGGCCGAGAGCGGCGCCCGGGCGTGGGGCGGCGTGCACCTGGTCCTGGCCGTGGTCCTGCCCGCGATGGGACTGCTGCTGCTGCTGCTCAGGGGAAGAATCGCCGACCTGGAAATCGTTCGCCGCGATCAGCGTCTGCTGCCGCAGGCGATCTCCGCGGCCGGCGCCGGCGCCGGCGCGGTCGTACTCGTCCTGGGGGGCGCCCCGGAGCCCCTGCGCCACCTGGCGCTGGCCATCTGGTGGCTGTCGGCCGCCGTCCTGATCATCACCTTCTACTGGAAGATCAGCGTGCACAGCGCCGCGGCCGCCGCCGCCGCCACCATGGCCTGGCTGCTCTCGGGCTCCATCCTGCTGCCCGCCGCCGGCACGGGGCTGATCGCCTGGTCCCGGATCCGTCAGCGCCGGCACACGCCGGCCCAGACCGTCGCCGGGGCCTTGCTGGGCTTCGGCGTCCTGCGCCTCGTCTTCGGCGGGGCCTGATCGTCCGCCTGATCCCGCGACCTGCAACCACTCCCCCGGCTTTCCCGTAACACCTCCTGCCGCAACCGAAGACAACCCTCCGCAGGATTCTCGACAGGAGGCTCGACATGAGCGCCCGGATCACCATCGTCCTCGTCCTCGCCGCGTTGCTGGCCGTGGCCGCGCCCGCCGCCGCCTGGGAGCACCACGGCTACACCGACCGCCACGACAACCACCTGGACCGCGCATCGCTGGAACTCGACGACGACGGCGTCCTGGTCGTGGAGCACCACCGCTACGACGACGTGCTCGAAATCTCGCCCGACGGCACGATCGTCCTGAACGGCGATCGGCTCGAGCTGGACGCCGACGCCACCAAGCTGGCGAAGCGTTACCACCGGCTGGGCGTGAAGATCTGCGAACGGGCCGAGATCATCGGCGAGAAGGGCGCGGCCCTGGGCGGCTATGGCGCCCTGGTCGCCGTCAAGGCCCTGAGCAAGGTCTTCGCCGAGTTCGGCGTCGACGACGACGACGACCTGGACCGGCTCGACCGCATCGACATCGACACCGTCGACTTCGACCGGCTCGGGGACGAGATCGAGGAGGAGGCCGAGGTCATCGAGGAATGGGCCGACGAGATGGACGAGATCGCCGACGACCTCTCCGAGCGCTCCCGCGACCTGCGCCGGCTGCGCTGGTTCCGCTCATAGACAGGACCGCCGTACCGACAAGAACGCCGCCCTCCGGATCTCCGGGGGGCGGCTTTTCGCTCGGTGAAGCCGAGCTCAGACGTCCAGGCTGGGCACGTCCTCGCCCGTGTGCCTGGGATCGAGCCAGTAGCTCTGCTCGGGCGGCTCGACCCGGGGCGTCGTCAGCACCAGCGCCAGCAGCCCCCCGTAGAGCAGGGAGACGATGGCGACGGGGATCCACCGCGGAACGCCGCTGAGCAGGAGGATGCCCGGCTCGCCCATGGTCTCTCCCGGCGGGAAGAGGACGGCGCGGCCGAACCAGGCCAGCAGCAGGAAGATGAAGATGTACGAGTAGTTCCGCAGCAGGCGGGCCTTGATGGCCTGGGCCTTGGTGATCTTGAACTTGGGATGCAGCAGGTCCTCGGCCACCTGGTCGCCCCAGCGCGCGATGGGGCTGATCGGGTCCCGGCGCAGGATGGGACCGTAGAAGTTCTCCTCGATCATGCGCACCCGCGTGCGCCAGACGTCGAAGAAGCGGAAGCGGCGCGCCTCGTGCAGCAGGAAGACGAGGTTCGTGAACATGCCCGTGATCAGGGTCTCCTGGGCGAACCGGGGATTGCTGAAGCTGAAGGTGAGGATGGCGACGGTCGAGAGGATGGCCCAGTTCGTGGTCGTGTCCAGGCGAGTGCGCCAGGCCAGCGCCCGCGCGCTCTCGCCCCGGTAGAGGTGCACCAGGGCGGCGACGTACTCCGCCCGCGCCAGGGGCTGACCCTCGTAGTCGGCCCGCGCCGTGGGGTCGGAATCGCCCGAGGCCGGGTAGTCGGTGTCGTGTCGGTCCTTGTTCATGCGCCGATGCTAGCCCAGCCGGGGCCCTCGACGCAAGCGCTAGCCCTTGACCGGATAGCGCCCGGCCAGCGCCTCGCGCAGGATCGTCACGACGTCCGCCCCGAAATCCTTGCCCAGCATCCACCGCAGATAGTCGGGCGTCTCGACGGCCACCGATTCCAGCGGCCGGCCGCGGTGCTTGCCGAAGTTGAAGACGGGCCGGCCCTGGTCGTCCCAGGCGAACTTGCGCCCGACGTCGATGAAGCGGCCCTCGTCGGGGTTGCAGAAGCGGTGCAGCTCGTCGGGATCGCGGGGCAGGTCGGCGTAGTGCCCGACCTGGGCGTCGAGCACGTCCAGGGTCGCCTCGACGTCGGCCAGGGCCGAGTGGGCGCCCTCCAGCTCCCGGCCGCAGTAGACGCGACAGGCCGCCGACAGGTCGCGGGGCTCCATGGTGTGGAAGATGCGGCAGGCGTCGAAATGGCGCCGGCCCGCGACCTCGAATTCGAAGCCGACCCGGCGCAGGTCCGTCACCAGCAGCGGCAGATCGAAGCGCACCGAGTTGTAGCCGGCCAGGTCGGCCCCGGCGAAGAGCTCCAGGATGCGGGGCGCCAGGCCGGCCAGGCGGGGGGCGTCGGCCACGTCCTCGTCGGTGATGTGATGCACGGCCGTGGCCTGCTCGGGGATCGGCATCTCGGGATTGACCAGGCTGCGGAAGGTCTCGCGCCGGCCGTCGGGATCCACGCGCACCACGGCGATCTCGACGATGCGGTCGACGGCGGGGTCGACGCCGGTGGTCTCCAGGTCGAAGGCGGCCAGCGGCCGCGTGAGCTCGAGGTTCTTCATGGAGCGGACCTCCCTGCCGGGCCGCCGGGGCGGCGGCGCCGAAAAAAAAAGGTCCCGGCCGCGGGGGCCGGGACCCGGGACCTTCATCTAGGTGTACTGGAATTCCGGGATCTTGAAAACCCATTCCGGATGCAGCTCGCTGACGCCGGTGTGGATCCCGCAGAGCGACTCCCGCAGCTTGCGGGTGACCGGGCCCTCGCCGCCGTCGCCGATCACGTGGTCGGCGCCCTGGTAGTGCAGCGTGCCCACCGGGGTCACCACCGCGGCGGTGCCGCAGGCGAAGACCTCCTTCAGCACGCCGCTCTCGGCGTCGGCCATGATCCGGGCCACCAGCGGCGGCTCCTCGGTCCAGTTGAAGCCGAAGTCCCCGCAGAGGATGCCGATGGAGTCGCGGGTGACGCCGGGCAGGATCGTGTCGCCGATCGGCGCCGTGATGATGCGGTCCTCGTAGACGAAGGCGATGTTCATCGCCCCCATCTCCTCGATCATGGTCCTGGTGACGTCCAGCCAGACGATCTGGTCGAAGCCCTCTTCCCGGGCCCGCTTGATCGGCAGCAGCGCCGCGGCGTAGTTGCCGCCGGTCTTGGCCGAGCCGACGCCCCCGGGCGCCGAACGCACGCACTCCTCCTCGACCTTCAGCCGCAGCGGGTTGATGCCGCCGGCGAAGTACGAGCCCACCGGCCCGATGATGATGTAGAAGAGGTAGGTCTGCGAGGGCTGCACGCCCAGGCCGACGTGCGTGGCGATCATCGTCGGCCGGATGTAGAGGGCGTCGGGCGACTCGGGCACCCAGGCGCGGTCGAGGTCGATCAGCCGGTTCAGCGCCTCCATGAAGAGCGCCGGGTCGACCGGCGGCATGCACATCCGCAGGCAGGAGCGGTTGAAGCGGGCGATGTTCATGTCGGCCCGGAACATGTGCACCGAGCCGCCGCCGGGGGCGGCGTAGGCCTTCATGCCCTCGAAGATCTCCTGGCCGTAATGCAGGACCTTCGTGGCCGGATCCAGGGACAGCGGGCCGTAGGGGACGATGCGCGGATCCTGCCAGGCGCCGTCCTTGTATTCCATCATGAACATATGCGGCGTGAAGATGGCGCCGAATCCGTAGTTGCCGTCGGCGGGCGGCGCCGCGGGGTTGGGATTGCGCGTGATCTTGATCTCCATCGTGCCCTCCTGTTGGGACATTACCGGGGCGTTCCCCGTGAGGACTGGGAGTCCGTGGCCGGGCGGGGGCGACCGTGCTCTATCCTGGTCAAACGGAGGGGGAAAATCAAGGTTTCGGGCGATTCCGGATGCTCAGGCCTCGCCGGCCATGGCCTTGGGCTTCTCCGGCGGCTCCTCGTCCACGCCCCGGGCCGACGCCCCCTCCGGGCGAGCCGACGCGCTGCCGGCGGGCGTGCGCAGGCGCGGCAGCAGGACGCGGCCGCCCAGGCCGGCGCCGATCTCGAAGACCCCGGCGGCGAAGAGCACCCGCGCCACGCCCACGACACGAGCGAGCAGAGGGCCGGCCAGCACCGAGAGCAGGCTCATCGGGCCCAGCAGGGGATTGAGCCAGCCGAAGATCCGGCCGCGCCGCTCCGGCGGCGTCTCGCGCTGCAGGAAGGTGGTCAGGTTCACCTGCAGCCCGGTGCTGATCGCGCCGAAGGCGCCGAAGAGCAGGATCGCCCCGGCCAGGGTCCGGTTCAGCGTGAAGGCGATCAGCAGCAGGCCGTCCAGGGCCACCAGCCAGGTCACCGAGACCAGCGGCCGCGCGTTGTCGCGGCTCAGCCCCGCGGCCACGGCGCCGACCAGGCCGCCCAGCCCGGCGGCGGCGAAGATGAAGCCCAGCTCGCCCTCCCCTCGGCCCAGCCCGTTCCTGATGAAGTCGAAGACCAGGGGCGGCTGCATCGCGGTGACCACGGTGACCACGGCCAGGAAGGCGACCGCGAAGCGTAGGCGGGGCTCGCGCCAGATCCAGACGGCGCCCCGGCCCGCCTCACGCCACAACGAGGCCGGGCTCGTCGATCCGATCGGCGGCGGTTCGCTCGTTTCGTCGCTTTCGACATCCTCGGGAGGCAGGTAGCGGAAGCGGACGGAGACCAGGATCAGCGCCGAGGCGAGGAAGGTGCCGGCGTCGGCGAGGAAGGCGGTGCGGACGCCCAGCGAGGCCACGATCAGGCCGCCGGCCGCCATGCCGACCAGCAGGACCACGTTGGTCGTCAGCATCGCCAGGGCGTTGGTCTGCTGCAGGTGGCTGCGCGGCACGATCTCCGGCAGCAGCGTCAGGCGGGCCGGCCCGCTGAACTGCCTACCCACGGCCACGACCAGGGTCAGGGCGTAGACGCCGGCCAGGCTCGGCGCGAAGGGGATCAGGGCCACTGCGACGGCGCTGCCCAGATCGCTCCAGACCATCACCGCCTTGCGCGAGCAGCGGTCCAGCAGGACGCCGACCGCCGGCCCCAGCAGGATGCCGGGCAGGATCTGCATCGCGGCCAGCAGGCCGAGGCTGGCCACGTCGCCGGTTCGATCCAGGACCAGGGAGAAGAGGGCGATGAGCACGATCTTGTCGCCGAGTCCCGAGACGAACATGGCCGACCAGACCGAGAGAAAGCTGCGATTGGCGAGAACGTCCTTCACGGGGCTCCGTCTCCCGCGATGCGGGGCTCATTCCTCCACGACGACAACGTCGGTCTCGCGGGCCAGCAGGCGCTGCAGCTCGTCCTCCCGCATGCGCACGTCGATGAGGCAGGCCTCGGCTCCGTGGTCGACGCCCAGGACGGCGCGGGTGCGGTGGAACACGGCGACCAGATCCATCCGGTGCACCGGCAGGCGCAGCCGGTAGACCCTCTCGCGGGCCAGCAGGCGCCTCTCCAGGGCCGACCGTACTTCCCTGACGCCGTCTTCGGCAAGCGCGGAAATGAAAAGGGTTTCTCCATCGTCGCGTCCGAAGCGGTTCACGAAACGCTGCTGCAGTTCGGGCTCCAGGCGGTCCAGCTTGTTGAAGACCGTCAGGATCGGGCGCGCGTCGGGCACGATGTCGGCCAGCACGTCGTTCACCGCATCGATCCGGCGCTGCGGCTCGGGGTCGGAGGCGTCGACGACGTGCACCAGCAGGTCGGCCTCGACGACCTCCTGCAGGGTCGTCCGGAAGCTCTCGACCAGGTGGTGGGGCAGCCGGCGGATGAAGCCGACGGTGTCGGTCAGCAGGAAGCGGCGCCGCTCGTCCAGCTCGACCCGTCGCGTGGTCGCGTCCAGGGTGGCGAAGAGCTTGTCCTCGACCAGCACCTCCGCCTCGGTCAGGGCGCGCATCAGGGTCGACTTGCCGGCGTTGGTGTAGCCGACCAGCGCGGCGGTGAAGACCTCCTGCCTGCGCTGGGCCCGCACCGCGCGCTGCCCGGCGATCGCCTCGAGCTCGCTCTTCAGGCGGGCGATGCGCTTGCCGACGAGCCGGCGGTCGGTCTCGAGCTGGGTCTCGCCGGGACCGCGCGTGCCGATGCCGCCGCCCTGGCGTTCCAGGTGGGACCAGAGCTTGCGCAGGCGGGGCATCATGTACTGCAGCTGGGCCAGTTCGACCTGCAGCCGGGCCTGCCGCGTCCGGGCGTGGCGCACGAAGATGTCCAGGATCAGCTCGGTGCGGTCGAGCACCGACACGCCGCGGCCCGCGGCCTGGTCCTCGGCGTTGAGCGCCTTCTCGACGTTGCGGGCCTGCGCGGGCGAGAGGTCGTTGTCGAAGACGACCAGACGGGCCTCTGTCCGCTCCACCAGTTCCTGCAGGTCCTCCAGCTTGCCCTTGCCCAGGAAGGTCGCGCCGTCGGGGCGGTCGCGGCGCTGCAGCACCGACCCCACCACCTCGCCGCCGGCGGTGTCGGTCAGCCGGCCCAGTTCGCCCAGGTCGGCGTCGCCGCCGCCGATCGCGCCGAAGCGTTCCGGCAGGTGCACGCCGACCAGGATCGTCCTCTGACGATCGACGACCTCGTTAACCGCCTGATATTTCGTCATGCCATCCTTCCCAGCGCTCCAGGAGCCCGGACAGGGTTTCCTCCAGTTGTCGTACGAGTTCTCCCAACTCCCGCCGGCGGTCGGGTCCCGGCTCGGGGCCGGACATCTCGGCCAGCGCCTCGTCGCGGGCGGCCTCGACCCTCTCGATCTCGGCCTCGGCCTCGGCGATCCAGCGGCGACGGCGGATGATCTCGTTCTTGCTGAGCGCGCCGGCCGCATCCCCGGGCGCCGGGCCGGAGGCCGCGGCCGGGCCGGCGGAACGGGCCGGCGCCGCGGCGGCCTCGACCCGTCGCTCCTCCTCGCGCCGGCGGACCCATTCGGCGTAGTTGCCGACGTGGGCCGTGACCCGCGACGGATCGCCGGGATCGACGCCGAAGACGAGCAGGCGATCGACGACCCGGTCCAGCAGTCGCCGGTCGTGCGAGACCACGATCAACGTACCCGAAAATTCGCAGAGCGCCTCTTCCAGGGCCTCGCGCGCCGCCAGGTCCAGATGATTGGTCGGCTCGTCCAGCAGCAGGGTGTTGTGGCCCTCGGCGATCAGCCGCAACAGCGACAGCTTCCCGCGCTCGCCGCCGGACAGCCTGGCCACCGGGCGGTCGACGGCGTCGGCGCCGAAGCCGAAGGCCGCCAGCCGGCTGCGCAGTTCGCCCACGGCGGCGCCCGGCGCGGCGTCCTGGATCTCCTCCAGGACCGTCCGCTCGTCCTTGACGTTGCGCAGGTGCTGGTCGTAGACCCCCAGGTCCACGTTGTGCCCCCAGTGCAGCCGGCCCGCGTCGGGGTTCTCCTCGCCGGCGAGCACGCGCAGCAGGGTGCTCTTGCCGCAGCCGTTGGGGCCGATCACGCCCAGGCGTTGGCCGCGCGCCAGCAGCAGCGAGACGTCGCGGAAGAGTAGCCGGCCGTCGAAGCCCTTGGCCAGGCCCTCGGCTTCGATCACCGTCGCGCCGCTGCTGCGCGTCGCGTCCAGGCGCATGCGGTAGCTGCGCTCCGGGCCCGGCGCCGGCGCCAGCCTCTCTTCCCGCTCCAGCTGCCGCCGCCGGGACTGGGCCTGTTTCGTCTTCTGCCCGGCCAGGTTGCGTCGGATGAAATCCTCGGTGCG
The DNA here is from genome assembly GCA_964559455.1 of uncultured Fibrobacteraceae bacterium. Taxonomy (GTDB): domain Bacteria; phylum Krumholzibacteriota; class Krumholzibacteriia; order LZORAL124-64-63; family LZORAL124-64-63; genus CAZLHO01. The sequence continues at coordinate 49,401 of CAZLHO010000007.1, forward strand.
GGCGATGCGCTCGGCCTGGCGGCGTTGGGCCGTCTGCTGCTGCCGCTCGCGTTCGCCGCGGGCGCGCAGGTAGGTCGAATAGTTGCCGGCGTAGCGGCTCAGCGCGGCGCCCGCCAAATGCCAGGTCTCGGTGGCGACCCGGTCCAGGAATTCGCGGTCGTGCGAGACCAGCACCACGGCGCCGGCGAAGCGGGTCAGGAAACCCTCGAGCCACTCCCGGCCGACCAGGTCGAGGTGGTTGGTCGGCTCGTCGAGCAGCAACACGTCGGCGCCGGCGAGCAGGACGGACGCCAGGGCGGCGCGACGCCGCTCTCCTCCCGACAGGCTCTCCGGATCACGGTTCCAGAGGGCCTCGGGAACACCCAGCCCGGACAGCGCCGCCTCCAGCCGCGACCGCCAGGCGTAGCCGCTTCGGCGCTCGTATTCCGCCTGCAACGCGCCCTGCCGCTCGACCAGCGCGTCGGCCGGGCCCGCGGCGGCGGCGATGGCCGCGGCCAGCTCCGCCAGCTCCCCCTCCAGCCGCAGCTCCTCGGCGAAGGCCCGCTCGGCGACGATCTCGTAGACCCGCCGGCTGTCGGGCCGGCCGTCCGCCTCGTCGCCGGCCAGGGAGGATTTCTGATCCAGCAGCCGGGTCGTCACCCCTCCGCTGAGCTGGCGAGTTCCCGACAGGGGCAGCAGGTCGCCGGCCAGCAGCGCGAGCAGCGTCGACTTGCCGGCGCCGTTGGGGCCGACCAGCGCGGCGCGGACGCCGGCGTTCACGGACAGGCCGACGCCGGACAGGATCGGCTCCCGTCCATAATCGAAACTCAGGTTCTGAAGCGACAGCAGGGTCATGGCGTCGTCCGGCGTCGCGCCGCGGGAAAAAAGCCCCTCCCGCGGAGGGAAGGGGCTCGATTCGCGGCGGGAATCCGCCTCAGGATTCGGGGTGCGGACTCTTGCGGAATTTCAGCGGCGACACTCCGCAGCGCTCCTTGAAGGTGCGCGAGAAGTGGGCCAGGCTGTTGAAGCCGCAGAGCTTGGAGATCTCCTCGATGGAAAGGTCGAAGCGTCGCAGCAGCTTCTTGGCGTTGTTGACCCGGATCTGGATCAGGTAGTCGCTGAAGCTCATCCCCACCTCGTTGCGGAAGAGGTTGGAGAAGTAGCCGGGCGACAGCGAGACCATCTCGGCCATCAGGTCGCGGTTGACGGGCTGCCGGAAGTTCTTCAGCACGAAGCGGCAGGTGTACTCGGCGCGGTAGTCGTTGATCTCCGGCTTGGCGCTGATCTCCTTGCCGGCCTCCACGTTCTCGAGTCGGACCTCGGGCAGCGGCCCGGACCAGAGCGCCGCGTCCGCGGGCAGTGGCGCGATTCCGGGCTCCAGGTGCGCAGAGGCGCCGGCGGGAGCGGCGGCGGACTCGAGATCGGCCGTCGCCTCGGCGTCGGCATCCTCGCCGTCCGGGCGGGACAGGAATTCGAGCACGTGCTGCGCCGACTTCTGCAGGTTCGAGCGCTGGGCCACCAGGGCCGGCACGTGCAACTGCTCCTGATAATGCTCGAGCATCGGCTTCAGCGAAGCGCCGCTCTCGGCGGCGTAGACGAAGATGAGTCCGGGGCGGTGGCGGCCGGCCCCGTTCTCTCCGGTGGCGAGCTCGTGGATCTGGATCTGCGGGCCGAACAGCGCCAGGCAGAGTTCCGTCGGGTTCTTCTCCGCCGCCGGGCAGAGGAAGAGGATCGTCCGCGACGACTCTCGGCGGGCAGCACCCGCGCCCCTACCGGGGCGCGACAGGAACTCCACTGCGAAGCCAGTCCATGCTTCCGTGATCGGTTCCAGTCTTTGCTTCACGACTGTCCCCCTCGATTACGAAACGCTCCGTCGTATGCAAGTCCACAGCTGCGGTTCAGGGTAAAAAAGCACGAATTTAGATATCGTACGATGATTATAGACGCACCATCAATGGCTAACAAGCACTTTTGTAGTGGTAACTCGCTGTGCATAAGCACAATAGGCGGCAGATGCCTGAATGCCAACGAAATAGATGATCTCACCTGTAGACAATAAAAGATTCCCGGCCTCATCGGAGCAGGGTGACGCGCTTGGTGACCGACCAGTTCTCTATCTGCAGCTTGCAGAAATAGGTGCCCGCGGCGACGGGGCGGCCGGTGGCGTCGGACCCGTTCCAGGCGGCCTCGTAGAGGCCGGCGGCGCGCGGGCCGGAGTGGAGAGTGGCGACTTCGTGGCCGGCCACGGAGTAGACCTTCAGCGTGACCTGGGGCGGCGAAGCGGCGTAGGGGATGGGGTCGCCGGGAGCCAGCGCGGGCTCCTGGCCTTCGCCCCAGACGAAGCCCTCGCCGACGGTGTCGGGCACGCGGTAGCGCACGTTGATCCGGTCGCGGAAGGGATTGGGGAAGTTCTCGAGCAGCGAAGGGGCCAGCGTCGGCGGGCTGCCGTCCCGCCCGCCGAGCCCGTCGTCGGCGTCCGCCGGAACCGCGGGCGAATCGGCGTCGATCACCGGGACGACGGCGGTGAAGATCCGCCCGCAGGCGAAGGATCCGTCGAGCGTCAGCGTCGCGCCGGGCGCGGGCGCGCCGCCGTCGAAATCGAAACCCAGGTCGCCGGGCACCATGTGCCGGAACTCCAGGCCATGCGCCAGGTAGGCATCGATGCGCTCCGCGGAGGCGGCGGGGTCGGCGAGGTTAGTCGCCGCCCAGTTCCGATCCCAGGATCGCGCCGAGGAGGGCGCCTCCGGGGCGGGCTTCCAGAAGATGCGCCCCGGCGCGGCCAGGGGAACGCCGTCGCGGACAAGGGCGCCGGGATCGATCAGGGTGTTGTCTCCGGTCTGCGCCGCGAAGACCAGGCGCCAGCTCCCGTCGGCCTCGACCTCGGCGCGGGCCGCCGGTATCCGGCCGCGCTGGCAGACGGGGCAGAGGGGCGGCACGACCCAGGGCACGTCGGCGGCGGCAGGGTCGGCGCGCACGCCGGCGCGCACGGCCAGGGCCACGGCGGCGGCGTGATGCAGCTGGAGCAGGGTCGGCGCCGCGCAGACGGCCAGATCCAGGCCCGCCGGCCCATGGGGAAGGATGAGGGTCCGGCCCTGGATCACCGGCGGGGAGGGAACGCCGCGCGGAAAGACCGTCACGCCGAGCCAATACCCGTCCGGCTCGGCCGGAGCGGCCGCGTAGAGACGGATCGGAGTCGCCGGTCCGGCATGCGTCGGAACGTCGAGGGGGGAATCCCGCCAGGCGCCCGAGGACAGGGCCAGGTCCAGTCCGCCGGCGAGGCCGGCGCCGGCGGCGTCGACCAGGTCCGTGGCGACGAAGACTGCGCCCTCCAGATGGGAATAGCCCCAGTGATAGGCCTCGACGTGTCGCCGTCCGTCGCCGCGGGGGATGTCGACGACCTGCATGGCGTCGCTGATGGCGGCGTAGTCCTCGTCGACCAGGCCGTCGCCGTCATTGTCCCGGCCGTCGGCGCGATCCTCGTCCACCAAGCCGTCGCCGTCATCGTCGGCGTGGCGCGAGAAGCCGCGGTGGCCGCCGGCGACGCCTTCGGCGAGGCGGGCGCGGAAGGGCGCCGGCCCGTCGGGGATCGCAGCCTCGGTCGGGGAGATGACGAGCAGCGGGCTCCCGGCGCGGCCCAGCACGAGCGCGCCGTCGTCGCCCAGCGCGGCCGCGATGTCGGATCGACCCAGGCGCACGGACGCCGGAGCGTCGGCCGCGGCTGCGGCGGGCGCCGGCAAGAGGACGAGGGCGGCCGCGGACAGCGCCGCGGCGCGGAGCAGGCGCCGGATCCCCGTGAGGATTCCGCCGCGCGTTTCTATGGGCATGTGATCAACCTTCCGAATCCCCGTCCACGTCGTCGCCGTTGGCTTCGACGCGGGCCAGGCCGACGACGTGGTCGTCTCCCTTCAGGCTGATGATGCGGACTCCCTGAGTGTTCCGGCCCAGGGTCGAGATGTCCCTGACCGACATGCGGATGATTATGCCGTTCCTGGTGATGACCATCAACTCTTCGTTGTCGTCCACCTCGCGGATGTCCACGAGCGGGCCGTTGCGACGGGTGGTCTTGATCGTGATCAAGCCCCGGCCGCCGCGGCGCTGCAGGCGGTAGTCGTCCAGGGGGGTGCGCTTGCCGTAGCCGTTGCGGGTGACCGAGAGCAGGGTGGCGCCGGTGGTCACCGAGACCATGCCCACGACCTCCTCCCCCTCGTCCAGGGCGATGCCCTTGACGCCGCGGGCCGTGCGGCCCATCGGGCGGATGTCTTCCTCGCTGAAGCGGATCGCCATGCCGTTGCCGGACGCCAGCACCAGGTTCTGGCCGCCGTCCGAGACCTTCACCGCGACCAGCCTCTCGTCGGGCAGCAGGTTGATGGCGCGGATGCCGGCCTGCCGCGGCCGGCTGAACTCGGTCAGCGGGGTCTTCTTCACGATCCCCTTGTTCGTGCACATGACCAGGAAGTGGTTCTCGGAGAACTCCCGCACCGGCACCACGGCGTTCACGCGGTCGCCGGGGGCGATGTTGATCAGGTTCACGATCGGCCGGCCCTTGGCGGCGCGCGCCGCGTTGGGCACCCGGTAGGTCTTCAGCCAGTGGCACTGGCCGCCGTCGGTGAGCACGAGCAGATACTGGTGCGTGGTGGCCACGAAGATGTTCTCGACCCAGTCCTCGTCCTTGGTGCCCATGGCGGTGATGCCCTTGCCGCCGCGGCCCTGCGTGCGGTAGGTGCCCGCGGGCAGGCGCTTCACGTAGCCGGCGTGCGACAGGGTGACCACGACCTCCTCGTCGGCGATCAGGTCCTCCATGTCGATGTCGTCCTCCTCGGGGACGATCTCCGTGCGCCGGGCGTCGCCGAAGCGGTCGCGGACGCCGACCAGCTCGTCGCGGATGATCTGCAGGACGCGGTCGCGGTTGCCCAGGATCTCCTTCAGCTCCGCGATCAGCTCGATGAGCTGCCGGTATTCGTCCTCGATCTTCTGGCGCTCGAGGCCGGTCAGCCGGGCCAGCCGCAGGTCCAGGATCGCCTGGGCCTGGATCTCGGAGAGGGCGAAGCGCTCCATCAGCGCGATGCGGGCGGCTTCGGGGGAATCGCTGGTCTTGATCAACTCGACGATCTCGTCGATGTGGTCCAGGGCGATGCGGTAGCCCTCGAGGATGTGCGCGCGCTCCTCGGCCTTGCGCAGGTCGTAGCGCGTGCGGCGGACGACGACCTCCTCGCGGAACTTCAGGTACTCCTGCATCGACTCCTTCAGGCTCATCACCCGCGGCCGGTTGTCGACCAGCGCCAGGTTGATCACGCCGAAGGTCGTCTGCAGGTTCGTGTGCGCGAAGAGCTTGTTGAGCACGACCTGGGGGTAGGCGTCCTTCTTGAGGACGATGACGATGCGCATGCCCTCGCGGTCGGATTCGTCGCGCAGGTCCGCGATGCCCTCGATCTGCCCGCCGCGCACGAGGTGGGCGATCTTCTCGACCAGGTTGGCCTTGTTCACCTGGTAGGGCAGCTCGGTGATGAGGATGCGGGGCCGCCCCTTGGCGTCCTCGTCGATCTCGGTGCGTCCGCGCACGACGACGCGGCCGCGGCCGGTGTTCACGTAGTCCACGATGCCGCGCCGCCCGCAGACCACGCCGCCGGTGGGGAAATCGGGTCCCTGCACGTATTCGAGCAGGCCGTTGGCGTCGATGTCGGGATCGTCGAGCAGGCCGATCAGGCCGTCGCAGACCTCGGTCAGGTTGTGGGGCGGAATCTTGGTGGCCATGCCCACGGCGATGCCGTCGGAGCCGTTGACCAGCAGGTTGGGGATGGCCGAAGGCATCACCGCCGGCATCATGCGCGAACCGTCGTAGTTCGGCACGAAGTCGACCGTCTCCTTGTCCAGGTCCCGCATGATCTCGATGGCCATGCGGGTCAGCCTGGCCTCGGTGTAACGTTCGGCCGCCGCCGAGTCGCCGTCGATCGATCCGAAGTTGCCCTGGCCGTCCACCAGCGGGTAGCGGAGGCTGAAGTCCTGGGCCAGCCGCACCAGCGTGTCGTAGACCGACGCGGTGCCGTGGGGGTGGTAGTTGCCCGTGGTGTCGCCGGTGATCTTGGCCGACTTGCGGTAGGGCTTGCCCGGCTGCAGGTTCAGGTCGTTCATCGCCGTCAGCACGCGTCGGTGCACGGGCTTCAGGCCGTCCCGCACGTCCGGCAGGGCGCGCGAGATGATCACGCTCATGGAGTACTCCAGGTACGAGCGCTCCATCTTCTCGTTGATGTCGACCTCGATCACGTGACCGATGTTCTTGTCCGCCATGTCTCGAAGCTCCCCTGCGCGGCGCCCGGCGCCGCGGCTCGCGTCGCGAGCGGGCTAGATGTCCAGATCCTCGTAGTTCACAAGGTGCGCGTTCTCCTCGATGAAGCGGCGCCGCGGGTCCACGTCGTCGCCCATCAGCATCGAGAAGACCCGATCCGCGTTGGCGGCGTCGTCGACCGTCACGCGCGTCAGCGTGCGGCGCTCAGGGTCCATCGTGGTCTCCCACAGCTGCTCCGGGTTCATCTCGCCCAGGCCCTTGTAGCGCTGGACGTAGACGCCCTTGGCGCCCATCTCCTCGATGAGCCGGTCCTTCTGGTCGTCGCTGTAGGCGTAGGCCTCGCGCTTGTCCTTCTTCACCCGGTACAGGGGGGGCTCGGCGATGAACATGTTGCCGCCCTCGATGACCTCCTTGAAGTACCGGAAGAAGAGGGTGAGGATCAGCGTGCGGATGTGGGCGCCGTCGACGTCGGCGTCCGTCATGATGATGACGCGGTGGTAGCGCAGCTTGGCGATGTCGAAGATGCCGGCGCCGACGCCGGTGCCCAGCGCCGTGATGATGGTCCTGATCTCCTCGTTGCCGAGGATCTTGTCCAGCCGCGCCTTCTCGACGTTGAGCACCTTGCCGCGCAGCGGCAGGATGGCCTGGAAGCTGCGGTCGCGTCCCTGCTTGGCCGAGCCGCCGGCCGAGTCGCCCTCGACCAGGTAGATCTCGCACTCGGCGGGGTTCGTGCTGGAGCAGTCGGCCAGCTTGCCGGGCAGCGCCGCGGAGTCCAGGGCCGACTTGCGCCGCGTCAGATCGCGCGCGCGGCGGGCCGCGTCGCGGGCCTGCGCCGCCCCCACGCACTTGTTGACGATCTTCTTGGCCACGGCCGGGTTTTCCTCGAGGTACTGACCCAGACCGGTGTTCACCAGCTGCTCGACCTGCCCCTTGACCTCGGTGTTGCCCAGCTTGGTCTTGGTCTGGCCCTCGAACTGGGGTTCGGGGATCTTCACCGAGACCACGGCCACCAGGCCCTCGCGCACGTCGTCGCCGCTCAACGCCTTCAGGTCCTTCTTGAAGAGGTTCTCCTTCTGGGCGTAGGCGTTGATGGTGCGCGTCAGGCCGGCGCGGAAGCCCGAGAGATGGCTGCCGCCCTCGTGGGTGTGGATGTTGTTGGCGAAGGTGAAGAGGTTCTCTGCGTAGCCGTCGTTGTAGTCCAGGGCGATCTCCACCTGGACGCCGTCCTTCTCCCCCTCGAAGTAGACCGGCTGCGAACTGAGCGCGTTCTTGTTCTCGTTGATCCACTGCACGTACTCGACGATGCCGCCCTCGTAGTGGAAGGAGTGGCCGCGGGGCTCGTCGCCGCGCCGATCCTCGATCGAGATGACCAGGCCCTTGTTCAGGAAGGCCAGCTCGCGCAGGCGGGACTTCAGGGTCTCGTAGTTGAAGACCGATTCCGTGAAGATCTCCGGGTCGGGCAGGAAGGTGGTCGTGGTCCCGGTGCCGCCGTCGGGATTCTCGCCGATCGGCGCCACCTCGGTCTGCGGCACGCCCCGCGCGTATTCCTGCGCGTAGATCTTGCCGTCGCGGCGCACCTCGACCTTCAGGCGGATCGAGAGCGCGTTCACGCAGCTCACGCCCACGCCGTGCAGGCCTCCCGAGACCTTGTAGCTGCTCTTGTCGAACTTGCCGCCGGCGTGGAGGCTGGTCATGACGACCTCGAGCGCCGGCTTCTTCTCGGTCTTGTGCATGTCGACGGGGATGCCGCGGCCGTTGTCCACGACCCGGATCTCGTCGCCGGGCAGGATGAAGACCTCGATGTGGTCGCAGAAACCGGCCAGCGCCTCGTCGATGGAGTTGTCGACGACCTCGTAGACCAGGTGGTGGAGGCCGCGCACGCTCGTATCGCCGATGTACATGGCGGGCCGCTTGCGGACGGCCTCGAGTCCCTTGAGGACCTGGATTCCCTGGGCGTTGTATTCGCCGGCCGATGCCGATGTATTCATGAATCTCTCCGTGTCGCCGCGCGCTTCGGCGCGGTGATTCCGGTGTCAACCAGTGGTGTCGTCCCAGTGACGTCGCTCGGGGCCCCGAGCAAAGCGCAGGGAACGGACCGTGTCGGCGCCGTGAAGGGCGTTGAACTTCCCGATGATGGTCGGCGCCAGCAAGGTCAGTTCCTGACGCCAAGCCGCATGGTCGGCCTCCAGGATCAGCTCGCCGTCGCGCAGGTCCACGGCGCGGACGTGGAGCGCCGCCGCCTCGCCGACGATCTTCGGCCAATCCGCCAGCAGGTCGCGCTCGTTCATCCGCCGCGCCAGACCCAGCTGGTCCAGCACGCCTTCGAGAATGGAGCCCACGCGCTGCGGACCCGGCCTGTCCTTTTCCCTGCTCATATCAACTCGCTGATCCCGCCTGCGGAAACGCGCCAGCGGCGCAGACCGCGAGGTTCCCAGCCGGCCACGTCGTCGTTCCGGGCCGTGGCGATGAACACCTGGTGGCGTTCGGTGGTGCGCTCCTGGAGCCGGCGCGACCGTTCCCCGTCGAGCTCGCTGAAGATGTCGTCGAAGAACAGGATCGGATGGACGTGCCGGCGCTGACGAACGACCTCGCCCTGGGCCAGCTTGAGCGCGACCGCCGCCGAGCGTGTCTCGCCCTGGGAGCCGAAGGACCGCATGACGACGCCTTCGAGCAGGATCTCGAGGTCGTCGAGCTGCGGGCCGGCGAGGCACCTTCCACGCCTCATTTCATCCCCCACAATATAGTCAAATTCCGCCAGAAATTCCCGTTGTAATTGCTCCGTTCCGAGCCCTTCGCGAAAGCCCTCCAGCTGGGGCCGATAGGCCAGCGAGAGCCTTCCCTCCGCGCCGGAAATCCCGGTGTAGGCCTCCCCCGCGACGGGCTCCAGTTCGGCGGCGTAGCGCAGGCGGGCGAGGCAGACCGGAGCGGCGTGCGCGGCCAGTTCGCGGTTCCAGGCGCGCAGCTCCTCGCGGGCCGCATCCGGGGCCTGGAAGCCGCGCCGGGCGTCCCGCAGCAGGCGCCCCTTCTGGCGCAGGGCGCGCTGGACGGACTGCAGGTGGGCCAGATAGTCGGGGTCGACCATGCTCAGGCCCTGGTCCAGGAAACGGCGGCGCGCCTCGGGGCCGTCGCGCACCAGGCCCACGGTCTGGGGGTCGAAGACGACGGTGGCCAGCAGGCCGACCAGGTCCGCCTTGCGCCGCACGGGCTCGCCGTCGACGCGGAGCCTCCGGCCGCCGTCGCGTTCCAGGCCGACGTCGAAACGCACCGTCCGCCCGCCGTCTATCTCGGCGTCCAGGCTCAGGTGGGCGGCCGCGGCCCCGAAGCGGATCAGTTCCTCGTCGCGCGCCCCCCGGTAGGAACGGCCCAGCGCGGGATAGTTCAGGGCCTCGAGCAGGTTCGTCTTGCCCTGCCCGTTGCCCCCCAGCAGCAGGTTCACCCCGGGAGAGAAAGAAAGCTGGACTTCCGACAGGTTGCGGAAGTCCAGCAGGGATGCCTCGCGGAGCCGCATCCGCGGCTCAGTCCGAGGTCAGGCGCAGCGGCATGAGCAGGCAGAGCAGATCGGCGCCCGCCTCGCCCTCGACGACGGGCCGGACCAGGGCGGCGCTCTGCGGATCGCGGAAGGCCATCTGCACGTCGTCGGCGCGGATGTTCTTCAGCACGTCCAGCAGGTAGGTGTAGTTGAAGCCGATCTCCAGGGCCGCGCCCTGGTAGCCTACGGCCAGCTCGTCCTCGACGCTGCTGCCGTCGGTGCCGGTGGCCGAGAGCTCCAGGCGATCGTTCTCCAGGCCCAGCCGGATCTGGCTGGTGATGCGGTCGGCGGTGATCGAGACCCGGCGGACGGCGCCGTGGAACTTGTCGCGGTCCACGGTCATCAGGAGCTCGTTGTTCTTGGGGATGACCGCCGTGTAGTCGGGGAAAGGGCCCTCGAGCAGGCGGGTGTGCAGCACCGTGGCGCCGATCCCGAAGCTCAGCTGGTTTTCGCCCATGTAGAGCGCCGTCTTCTCCTCGCCCTCGGCCAGGCGCGCATAGTGCAGCAGGCCCTGGGTGTCCGCGATCAGGTCGCGATCGCCGCCCAGGTCCAGGACGAGTTCGCGGCGGGAGCGCGAGAGCCGATGGGCGTCGGTGGCGATCATCGCCAGCGAGTCGGATTTGATCTCCCATTTGATCCCCATCAGGGCCGGCCGCGTCTCGTCCTTGGAGATGGCGTAGGCCGTCTCGCGGATCATGTCGACCAGGACCGAGGAATCGATTTCCAGCGGCTTGTCGGCGTCCAGCGCGGGCAACGAGGGGAATTCGTCCGCGTTCATGCTCGACTCGGTCAACGTGGACTTGCCGGCCAGCACGCGGAAACGCCCGTCCTTCTCGTCGATCTTGACTTCGCCGGGGCCCAGCGAGCGGACGAACTGCACGAACTTGGCGGCGGGGACCGCCACGCGGCCGGCGCCGCCGATCTTGGCCTTGTCCGTGACCGTGGTGATCGAGATGTCGAGATTGGTGGCGGAGATCCGCAGGCCCTCGTCACCCGCCTCCAGGAGCACGCAGGTCAGGATCGGCATGGTGGTCTTGGCGGGCACCACGTTGGCGACGACGAGGAGGGATTGGGCGAGGTCCTCCTGCTGGATCGTGAGCTTCAATTTGGATTCCTCCACTGAGGGTTCGACGGTGTCGCGGGCGGCCTCTCGCCGCGCCGGACCGCTATGATATGTGCTCCTCTTTCCTGCTTCAAGTCATTAAGGAAAGTATAGGAACTGTAGTAGGGGGTGTGGACTCTGTGGACATCTCCGGGAAAGGCTCCGAGCCGGTTCGAATCCCACCTTCGCGACCATCGCCCCTGTGGACGCGGCCGGGGATGATTCGGGGATAGACCGGAAGTCATCCCCAACCCGGATCCGTCCACCGTCTTGCCCCCCGTTCGCCCACCGTCTTGTCCACAACCCCTCCGAGGCGGATCAGCCCTCTCGCGGCTTCTCGTCCGCGGCCGCTCGTCGCCGGCGAGGGCCTACATCCTGGCGAGCAGATCCTTGATCGTGCCCCGGAACTGGGGGTCCTTCTCGGTGAGGGACCTCACCTTCTGGCAGGCGTGCAGCACCGTGGTGTGGTCCCGGTTGCCGAAGGCCCGACCGATCTGGTTGAGGGAGGCGCCGACCTTCTCCCTGGCGATGAACATCGCCACTTGCCGGGCCAGCGCCAAGTCCTGGGTGCGTCGCTTGGACTTGAGCTGGTCGATGCTGACGCGATAGTGCCCGCTGATGAGATCCATCGCGTCCGCGATCGAAGCGGCCTTGACCGGAGTATCCTGGAAAACGGAGGAGAGCACTTCAGCCGCCATTTCCAGATTGATCTCGCTTCCGGTCACCGTGGCGAAGGCCTGGAGCTTGACCAGCGCCCCCTCGAGATTGCGAATGTTGTTCGTGACGTTCGCGGCGATGTACTCGATGACATCGTCCGGGATGTAGATGTTGTTGGCCTCGACCTTCTTGTTCAGGATCGCGATGCGCGTCTCCAGGTCGGGCGGCTGGATGTCGACGATCAGCCCCCACTCGAAACGGGAGCGCAGCCGCTCCTCGAGGGTGGGGATCTCCCGCGGCGGACGGTCCGAGGTCAGGACGATCTGCTTGTTCTCGTTGTAGAGCGCGTTGAAGGTGTGGAAGAACTCCTCCTGGGTCGACTCCTTGCCGGCCAGGAACGCGACGTCGTCGACGAGCAGCACGTCCGTCTTGCGGTACTCCTGCTTGAACTTGTAGGTCTGGTTCTTCTGGATCGACCAGATGAGGTCGTTCATGAACTGCTCGGCCGTGACGTAGCAGATCCTGCGCCGGGGATCGCCGGCCTGCACCGCGTTGCCGATGGCGTGCATCAGGTGGGTCTTGCCCAGGCCGACGCCGCCGTGGATGAACAGCGGGTTGTAGCTGCCGCCCAGGTTGGTGCTGACGGCGACGCTGGCGGCGTGGGCCAGTTTCGAACCCGAGCCGACGACGAACTTCGAGAAGCTGTAGTCCCGGTTCAGGAAGACGCGGTTCTGTTGCGGCGTCTCGACCCGGACGCCGGAGGGCCGGTCGGTCGAGCCGATGCCGCTGAGATCCTCGATCGCCTGCGACAGATTGAAGAGCTCCCGGTCGTCGCCCGCGCGCTCGTCGGCCACGACGTAGCTGCAGCGGATCGGCCGGGCGAAGTGGTCGGTCAGGATCTCGACGAGGGTTTCCGCGTGGTGCTCGCTGAACCAGTCCAGGAAGAAGCGGTTGGGACAGCGCAGTTCGACCACGTCGTCCCGCCACGACACGGGGACCAGGGGCATGAACCAGGTTTCGAAGGTCTGTTGTGAGACGCGCTGGCGTGTGGACTCGAGGATGTTGTCCCAGTAGCTGGTCAGGGGTGCCGATTCCATGGTTCCTCTACCGGTTTCCTTTCCCACGAGGCACAACCCACCATGGCGTGCACTGGTCGACTACCCGCAGCACACCGGCCAAGTTATTCTAAATTTGTGAGTTACAATTTCTAAACCCAGAGGGGAGAAAAAAGTTATCCACAAACAAAGAGCCGCTGTGGATAACTTGCCTCTCTCCTGTATCGGGTTTTCAACACCTGTGGGCGAAACCTATCACGACCCAAAATCGCCCGCAAGCATTTTCTTCCCGGCGGATTTATTTTTTGTTAATTCCCTGTCGCTCAAGAAGTTGCAGGAGGGATGCCGATGTTTCGCCTCGGGGGCTCCCGCAGGGTGATCGGACGCCCGGCTCCGGCGACCATTCGGGCCCGGTCGTAGCGGATCGCCGGGGTTGTGGGAAAGTTGCAACGCTCCTTGACATAGGGGGGGCCTGTGTCTAATCTTTCACGGTTCATTTACAGTAGTTAAGGAGGCGAGCCGGTGAAGAGGACTTTCCAGCCCAGCAACATAAAGCGCGCGCGTACCCACGGCTTCCGGAAAAGGATGTCGACCAGGGCCGGCCGCCTTATCCTCAAGCGTCGTCGCGCCAAGGGCCGCAAGCGCCTTTCGGCCTGATGACCCCGGCGCCGTCGGCGTCCGGGTCCACCATGAGGTCGCTGACGCGTCGCGAAGATTTTCTCAGGGTCTATTCGGAAGGCTTGAAGCTGACAGGACGCTTCTGTGTCCTGTATCTTCTGCCTGCCGGCGACCTGGCCCGGGCCGTGGTGGCCAGCCGCAAGGTCGGCGGTGCCGTGGCCCGCAATCGCGCGAAGCGACTGTTGCGCGAGATGCTTCGACATCTGGTCGGAGCCGAGGCGACGGCGCTCGACTTCGACCTCGTCGCCGCCCGGCTCGGCCGCAACCGCGCCGACTGCGGCGACGGCATGTGGATCGTGGCCGTGGCGCGCGCGCGCCTGCCGGGCGCGGGAATCCACGATCTGACGGCCGAGGCGCAGAGCCTCCTGGCCGACTTCCTGCCGGGATAGCGGACGGCATGGCCGTTCCCGGACGCCTTCGTCGCTCATGACGGTCGGGGATATGTGGCGGATACCCTACTACTTCATCCGGGCCTACCAGAGGTTCCTGTCCCCGTGCCTTCCTGCGACCTGCCGCTTCACGCCCACGTGTTCGGCCTACGCGGCCGAGGCCCTGCGCACGCAGGGATTGGCCCGCGGCGCCCGGCTGGCCCTTCGCCGGATCCTGCGCTGCCATCCCTGGCACGCCGGCGGCTACGACCCGGTGCCGACGCGCGACGCCTCGCCCGCGACCTCCGAGCCCCTCATCACTGGAGAGCGATGACATGGATCGACGATCCATCCTGGCCTTCGTACTCATCTTCGTGGTCTTCATCGTCTGGTCGAAGGTCTACGTTTCCCGCTACGGCGGCGCCGCCGACGCCGACAGCACGGCCGTCGCCGTCGTCCAGCCGCAGGTCGCGATTCCGGAAGGCGCGCCGCCGGCCGGCGCCGCCGCTGATTTCGCCGAGACCACGCCGGCGCCCGCAACGGTCGCCCCGGCCGCTTCCGGAGCCCAGGCCGACGCCGACGCGCCGCTGGCCTTCATCGCTCCCGACGAGCCGTCCGTCCCGGTAACGATCCGCACCGATCTCTTCGAGATGGTCGTCGATCCCCGCGGCGCCAGGGTCGTCAGCTGGATCGGCCGCACCTATCCCGGCCCCGACGGCCAACCCCTGCAGCTCGTGCCGCAGGGCGAGGATGCGGCGCCCGTCGCGGTGGGCGACGTGCTCGTCTACGAGCAGGGCGTCGTCGACCTGGCCGGCGCCGTCTTCCAGGCGCAGGCCCCGTCGCGCATCGATGTGGATCCCGCCGGCGGGGAGCGCCGCATCGTCTTCGCCGCGCGCACGGTAGGCGGGCTCGAGGTCCGCAAGATCTTCGTCATCGATCCAGAGCGCTTCCTCTTCCGCACCGACTATGAGGTTTCCGGCGACGCCGGACTGGGCCGCCCCGTGGCCGCGCGCTTCGTCTGGGACGGGGGCCTGGCCGAGACCGAGAAGGCCGACAAGGGCATGGCCATGGGTCGCGGCACCGGCTTCCGCGCCTTCGCGATGGTCGGCGACGAGACCTTCACCCGGAACCGACGCGATCTCGACGGCGACCTCGAGAAGGCCGGCGGCTCCTTCCGCGGCTCGATCCGCGCCGCGGGCGTCCAGAGCAAGTACTTCATGATCGCCGGCGTCGTCCCGGAGATCGGCGCCGAGGTCGTCGAGGGACGGATCGAGCTCGGCGGCGACGCCGGGAGTCACCAGCAGTCCTGGCGCCTGGAGCTTCCCCTGCGCGCCGGCAGTATCGGTTCCGGGGCCGTCGCCTCGCTCGACTGGTACTTCGGCCCCAACGACTACCATCGCCTGCGCGCCCAGGGACTGGGCCTGCAGCGGATGGTGAACCTGGGCTGGAAGTGGCTCCAGCCCATCTCCGAACTCGTGCTGCGACTGATGAACTGGCTGCACGGGTTCATTCCGAACTACGGCTGGATCGTGGTCATCATCTCCGTGCTGAGCAAGCTCGTCTTCTACCCCTTGACCGCCCGCGGCACGCGCTCGATGCGCAAGATGCAGCAGGCGCAGGCGCGCCTGAAGCCCCGGCTGGACGCGGCCAAGCAGAAGTACGCGAGCGATCCGCAGCGCTACAACCAGGAGATGATGAAGATCTACAAGGAAGAGGGCGTGAACCCGATGGCCGGCATGGGCGGTTGCATGCCCATGCTCGTCCAGATGCCCGTCTTCCTGGCCCTGTACCAGGTCCTCTACAACATGGTCGACCTGCGCATGACGCCCTTCATCCTGTGGATCAAGGACCTCTCCCAGCCCGACGCCCTCTTCCAGCTGCCGTTCTCACTGCCGCTGCTGGGAGCCGATTTCAATCTCTTGCCGATCCTGATGGCCTTGGTCACCTACATGCAGACCAAGCTCACACCCACGGCCGGGGCCCCCGGCCAGATGGCGAGCTTCAACACGCTGATGCCCGTGATGATGCTCTTCTTCCTCTACAACATGCCATCTGGCCTGATCATCTACTGGACCATCAATACCGGGATGACCGCGTATCAGACCTGGATGATCCACCGTTCCGCGCCGGCAGCAGAAGGAGCCTGAGCAACGATGACGAGGGAAGAAAACAACAAGATCGTCGAGGCCGCGGGCAAGACCGTGGACGACGCCGTTTCCGAGGCGCTGCTCCAGCTGGGCGCGCGCCGCGACGAAGTGGAGATCGAGGTTCTCGAGGAGGGCAAGGACGGCGTCTTCGGCGTCTTCGGCCGCCGCTCGGCCCGGGTGCGCGTGAGCATGCGGCCCAAGCGCCGCCGCCGCAGCCGCGGCCGCGGCCGGCGCTCCGGCGACGAGGACCGCCCCGCCCGGGAGGATCGCGGTCGCGATGAACGCGCCGCCCGCGACAGCCGTCCGGCCCGCGACGAGCGCCGTGGTCGCGATGGCCGTCCGGCCCGCGACGAACGTCCGGCCCGCGACGAGAGTCCGGCCCGCGATGAACGCCCGGCCCGCGATGACCGCCGTGGTCGCGACGACCGTCGCAGCCGCGACGAGCGTCCGGCCCGCGACGAACGTCCGGCCCGCGACGTGCGTCCGGCCCGCGACGAGCGACCGGCCCGCGACGAGCGCCCGGCCGCCGTCGAGCCCGTCCAGACCCCCGAGCCCGCCGCGCCCCCCGCGCAGCCCGCCCCGGTCGAGACGGCCCGTCCCGCCGCGGCCACCGTCGGGTCCGCCGGTTCCATCCAGGCGATGACTCTGGCCTCGCCCATCGGCGACGTGCCCGTCGACAAGCTCGCCGAGACGCAGGAGATGTTCGCCACCAAGGTGATGAACCTCTCCGGCTTCCCCTGCCGCTGCGAGGTGAAGGAAGGGGAGTACAACCTGGTCAAGATCGTCACCGACGAGCCCAGCGCGGGGATCCTGATCGGCCGGCGCGGCAACGCGATCGACGCCCTCGAGATCCTTGTCGAGCGCATGAGCGCGCAGGCCGTCGGCGGTCCCGTGCACATGAACCTGGACATCAACAACCACCGCCGGCGCCGTGAGTCGCGATTGGTCGACCAGGCCAAGGCCGCGGTGCAGCGCGTCCGCGCCACGGGCGACGAGGTGCACATGATGCCGTCGGGCGCCCGGGAGCGGCGCATCGTGCACATGACGGTGGCCGAGGTGGGCGACGACGTCGTGACCGACACCATCGGCGAGATCCCGGACCGCCACGTCGTGGTCATGCTCGCCTCCGCGGCGTCCGCCGCGGACGCCGGTCCGGCCGCCGCCGAGGTCGTCGAGCCCGAGGCCGTCGTGACCGAGACGGCGGCGCCCGAAGCGGTCGCGCCCGAGACGGTCGAGGAACCCGCGACCAAACCCGAGGGAGAGGATTCGCCGGCTCCCGAGGCCTGATCCAGGCCTAAGACACGGGGGCCGGCGACGCCGGCCCCGAAGAGGGGCGGCGCCGGTGCGCGGCCCCTTTTTCTTTCGCCGGCCGAGGGTGTACGCCCGGGGGGTTGCCGATGAACGACCACGACAATGCAGTCGACACCATCGTCGCCGTCGCCACGCCCGAGGGCGTGGGCGGGCTGGCGGTCGTGCGCCTGAGCGGACCGGCCGCGGTTTCCGTGGCCGGGCGGATCTTCCGGGATCCGGGTTTCGCGCGCGGACCCGAATCGCATCGGGCCGTGCTCGGCCTCGCGGTCGCTCCGGATGCCGGGGAGGCCCTGGACGAGGTCGTCGTCCTGCCCATGCTGGCGCCGCGCAGCTATACGGGGGAGGACGTCGTCGAGATCACCTGCCACGGCGGGGCCGTGCCGGCGCGGACGATCGCCGACGCCTGCGTGGAGGCCGGCGCCCGTCCCGCCGGACCCGGCGAGTTCACCAGGCGGGCCTTCCTCAACGGCAAGCTGAGCCTGGATCGGGCCGAGGCCGTCGCCGACCTGATCCACGCCGAGGATCGCCTGGCGGCCCGCGCCGCCCTGCGCCAGCTGCGCGGCGGGATGGACCGCGAGATCGCCGCCTGCGAGACGCCTCTGCGCGAGCTGCTGGCGGAACTCGAGGGGGGGCTGGAGTTCGCCGACGACGAGGCGATGTCGACGCCGGCGCCGCGCCTGCGCGCGGTGCTGGATGCGGCCCTGGACGAACTCGACCGGCTCTGTTCCTTCGCCGCGGCGGCGCGGCGGGTGCGCGAGGGCGTGCAGGTCGTGCTGGCGGGTCCGCCCAACAGCGGCAAGAGCTCGCTTTTCAATGCGCTGCTGGATCGGCCGCGCGCGCTGGTCGACGACGAGGCGGGCACCACGCGCGACGTCCTTCGCGAGCGCATGGACCACGGCGATTGCGTCTTCGTGCTGCACGACACGGCCGGACTGCGCGAGGCCGCCGCCCGCGTCGAGGCCCGCGGGGTGACCCTGGCTCGCGAGACGGTGGCCGGCGCCGACGTCGTGCTGCTCCTGCGCGACCTGTCCGACCCCGATGCGGCGGCCGGAACCGCGGCCGCCGCCGAGATCGCGTCCCTGGCGCCCGTCGGCTGCGCCGTGATCGAGGTGGGCGCCAAGTCGGACCTCGCCGTTGCCGCCGATGGCGTACCGGGGTTCCTGCTCACCTCGGCCGCCACGGGAGAGGGGATCGTCGCGCTGCGCGACGCCTTGCTCGAGGCGGCCCGGGCGGGGGAGATGCGCGAGGCGGCGTCGCTGGGCGTGGCCTGGAATCGGCGTCACCGGCACAAGCTGGCGGCTTGCCGCGATGACCTGCGCGAGTTGCGCGACCTGGTCGGCGAGGGTTCCGAATCCGACGCACCGGCCGAAGTGTTGGCGTCCATGCTCGCCGCAACGCTGGCCGGCCTGGGCGAGATCACGGGCCGGGTCTTCACTGAAGAATTGCTGGATGTTGTTTTTGATAAATTCTGTGTTGGCAAGTAGTTGCGAGATATTAATGTGTTGTTGGTTGTGTTTTTTGTGATTTGATGATTGAGCTGTGACGGCGAGGCCGTGCGGCGGGAGGTCGGTCGGCGTGATCACCTACGACATTCTGGTCATCGGGGGCGGACACGCCGGTATCGAGGCGGCCCTGGCCGCCGCGAGGCGCGGCTGCTGCACGCTTCTGGTGAGCCACGAGTTCGCCGGGATCGGCGTCATGCCCTGCAACCCCGCCATCGGAGGCCTCGGCAAGGGTCATCTGGTCAAGGAGCTGGACGTGTTGGGAGGCGAGATGGGACGCGCCATCGACGCCACGGGCATCCAGTTCCGCGTCCTGAATCGCCGCAAGGGCCCCGCCGTCCAGGCGCCCCGGGCCCAGGCCGATAAGTCGTTGTACAGCAAATACATGCAGAAGGTGATCCAGGATCAGCCGGGGCTCGAGGTGCTGGAAGGCGACGTCGTCGACCTGCTGGTGGACCGCGTCGCCTCCGGGCCGCCCGTCGTGCAGGGCGTCCGGTTGGCCGACGGCCGTGACCTGCACGCGCGCCGCGTCGTTCTCTGTTCCGGCACCTTCCTCCGGGGGCTGATGCATGTCGGCGATCGCCGCACCGAGGGCGGCCGGGAGGGTTCCGGGGACTCGCGCCGCCTCAGCGGCGCCCTCGCCGACCTGGGGGTCCGCCTGCTCAGGCTCAAGACCGGAACGCCGCCGCGCCTGCGGGCCGGAAGCATCGACTATGCGCGCCTGGACGAGCAGCCCGGCGACCCGGATCCGCGTCCTTTCTCCTTCCGCACCAAGGACTTCCGGCCAGAGCAGATATCCTGCCACCTGACCCGGACGACCGAGGCGACGCATCGCATCATCCGCGAGAACCTGGACAAATCGCCGCTCTTCGCCGGGGCCATCGAGGGGAAGGGACCCCGCTACTGTCCCTCGATCGAGGATAAGATCGTCCGCTTCGCCGACCGGACGAGCCACCACGTCTTCTTGGAGCCCGAGGGACGCGACGCCGAGGAGATCTACGTCAACGGGCTCTCGACCAGCCTGCCCGCCGAGGTCCAGGAGGCCTTCATCCATTCGGTGCCCGGGCTCGAGGAGGCCGAACTGGTCCGGCACGGCTATGCGGTCGAATATGACAGCGTCCCTTCGTGGCAATCGTCGCCGACCCTGGAGCTCAAGTCCTTGTCGGGCTTGTATCTGGCCGGACAGATCCTGGGCACGTCGGGCTACGAGGAGGCCGCCGCGCAGGGCCTGCTGGCCGGCGTCAACGCCGCCCTGTCCCTGGCCGGCGAGCCGTCGCTGGTGCTGGAGCGCTCGCGGGCCTACATGGGCGTGCTGGTCGACGACCTGGTCACCAAGGACATCACCGAGCCCTACCGGATGTTCACGTCCCGGGCGGAGCATCGCCTGGCCTTGCGCTGCGACAACGCCGCCGAAAGGCTGCATGGAGTCGCCGAGCGCCTCGGTCTGCTTCCGGCCGTCGATCTCGAGCGCCTTCACGCTCGGGCGCGGGCGGCGGGGCGCCTGATCAAGGCGCTCGGCGGGATCTCGGCGCGCGTGGGCCCAGGTTCCGGCGCCGCTCCCGTTCCCGTCGTCCTGAAGCGGCGTGACGCCTCGCTGACGGACCTCGTGTCCGCCGCCGGCTCCTCGGGTGACGCATTGAGGCGAGCATTCGCCGCGGCCATGGACGGCGGAGCTCCCCATCTTGACGCCAATCTCCGCCGCGAGATCCTTGAACAGGCGGAAGTGGACATCAGGTATGAGGGTTACGTTGTGCGCCAGGATCGTTTGTTGCGCAAATCAGCCCACCTGGATCTGATGGAGATTCCCGAGGATTTCCTCTATGATCACTTGAAAGCCATGAGCAACGAGGCGCGTGAAAAACTCTCCCGCATGCGCCCGGCGACCTTGGGGCAGGCGGCCCGCATCGACGGCGTCCGCGCCTCGGACTTGGCGGTGCTATCGATCATGGTGCCTCGGCACCGGGATCGAGCCGCGGGATAGGACCGCTCCGGAGACGACAATGCCTGATTTCCCCCCCGCCCCCGTCCTCGATCCCCATTTCCGGAAGATACTGCGTGAAGAGGTCTTGCGTTGGAATCGGCAATTCAGTCTGATTTCCCGCGTGGACCCGGAAGCTCGGGTCGAGGCCCTGCTCGATGAATCCCAGGCCGCGCTCCCCGCGTTCCTTTCCGGCTTCGCTCGTTTCGATCCCTCCGGGCGGGATTTCCTCGCCGGCGCGGAAGCTGTGGACCTTCGCTACGTGGATATCGGCAGCGGCGGGGGATTCCCGGGTCTTCCCTGGTTCGGCATGCTGCAGGCCCTGGTGTCCGGCGCGGGCGCCGGACGCGCTCTTTCGGGCGCCCTGGTCGAACCCCGCCGCAAGCGCGCCTGGTTCCTGGAGCGCTGCCGCGATCGGCTGGGGCTGAAGGGACTCGAGGTCGTCGAATGTCGCTGGGGCCAGCGTCGGATAGCCGATTCCGTCGCCTTTTCGGCCAGCGACGCTCCTCGTCGGATCTGGATCCTCACCATGCAGGCCTTGAGACTCGACGATGACGATATTCTCGCCGGCTGGCGCCGCATGACCGGACGCGATTGCCTTCTGGCGGGCGAAAGCCTGGTGATTTGCCGGTTCCACGCCGAGTCCGAACCCCTGGACGAGAGTCTCCGCTCCCGCCTCCATCTGCCGCCCCGTCTCGATGACGACGCCCCGGGCGCCCCCCGCTCCCTGCTCCTTCCTCTGGCCGGCGGCCCCGAGGGGCGAGCCCTGTTGATTTCGCACTATCCCTCTGGCGGTTGATTCGGGTCTTTGTTCCACGTGGAACACGCCGAGGGTTTCTGGAATTGTTCCACGTGGAACAACAGAATTGCCCCACGATCCTGCAAATAATCCACAACCACACCAGAAACAAGAATGGCGCCAAAGGCGATCTGGGGGTTCCTGCGAGGGGATGGCGGGGAGGCCTGGCGTTATCCACAGGTCGCGCCGAGAAGCTGTGGATAACACCGAATTGCTATGGACAGTCCCTTGCAAGCCGCGTTATCTTGGGCCCCAGTCCAGCTTGCGGCATCACACCAGTGAAGGATGTAGCGACCCCCATGGGCAAGATCATCGCCATCTCGAATCAGAAGGGCGGGGTCGGCAAGACGACCACGGCGGTCAATCTCTGCGCCAGTCTGGCCGTCGCCGAACAGCGAACCCTGCTCCTGGACCTGGATCCACAAGGGAACGCCACGAGCGGATGTGGTGTAACTGACTTTAAATCAACAAGTTACGAGCTTGTTTTAGGCTCCGTTTCGTTGGCGGGAGCGGCTGTCGGGACGGAGACGCCCTTCCTGGACGTCGTCCCCAGCGACCGGCGCCTCGCCGGCGCCGAGATCGAGCTCGTCCCCCAGATCTCCCGGGAGCGGTTCCTCCAGAGCGCCCTGCGTGACGCGCGCGAGCGCTACGACTTCATCATCATCGACACCCCGCCCAGCCTGGGGCTGATCACGCTCAACGCCCTGACCGCCGCCGACAGCGTGCTGATCCCGATCCAGTGCGAATACTATGCGCTCGAGGGGTTGAGCCAGCTGCTGAGCACGATCCAGCTGGTGCAGAAGAGCCTGAACCCCGGGCTGCGCATCGAGGGCGTGCTGCTGACGATGTTCGACCAGCGCCTGAAGCTGTCGAACCAGGTGGCCGCCGAGGCCATCGACTACTTCGGCGACATCGTCTACCACACCAAGATCCCGCGGAACGTGCGCCTGAGCGAGGCCCCTTCCTTCGGCAAGCCGATCCTGCTCTACGACGCCGCCTGTCCTGGCGCGCTCAGCTATCTCAACCTCGCCTCCGAGGTGATCCGCGCCGGGACGACCGCGTCCCTGAAGGCCGCCGCCGGCGGCGACCCCGTGACTCCCGACAAGGAGATCATCGAGCCATGAATCCGAGACAGGATCGTGTCCTGGGCAAGGGATTGTCCGCCCTGATCTCCGGCGCGGCGGACGAGTCCGGCCGCCTGGGCGACCGCGAAGCCCGCCTGCTTTCCGTCGACGCCATCGGCCTGAATCCCGACCAGCCGCGCAAGGCCTTCAACGAGAAGACCCTGGCCGAACTCGCGGATTCGATCCGCCAGGTCGGCGTGCTGCAGCCCGTGCTGGTGCGGCGCCTGCGTCCCGGCGAGGAGGCTCCCTTGAGCCTGTCCGAGCGCCTCGACCCGCAGGAGGGGGGACCGCGGCCGGCGCGCCCGGAGTACTGCCTGGTCGCCGGCGAGCGGCGGGTGCGGGCGGCGGCGCTGGCGGGCGTCGAGGAGATCCCGGCGATCGTCTGCTCCTACGAGGAGACCGAGGCCCTGCGCGTCTCGCTGCTCGAGAACATCCACCGCGAGGACCTGAATCCCGTCGAGGAGGCCGCCACCTACCAGGAGCTGCTCGACGCCTACGGGGCCACCCAGGAGGAGCTGGCGACGATGCTCGGCAAGAGCCGCAGCGGCGTGGCCAACACCCTGCGCATGCTGTCGCTGGCGCCGGAGATCCTGGAGATGCTGCGCGAGGGCGGGATCACCCGCGGCCACGCCAAGGCCATGCTGGCGATCGAGGACGAAGCGGCCCGCCTGCGCCTGGCCAGGCTCTGCCGCACCCGCGGACTGTCGGTGCGGGAGTGCGAGCAGCGCGCCCAGGTCCTGGCCGGCGGCGCGCGCGCCCGTCGCCGCCGCAAGGCCGGGCCCGAGGAATCCCCCGCGGTCCGCGCCCTGCGCGAGCGGGTCGAGGAGCGGTTGGGCTCGCCGGTGCGCATCGAGCGCGACGTCCGCGGCAAGGGCCAGATCGTGGTCCGCTTCTTCTCGGACGAGGATCTCACCCGGGTGCTCGTCCGCCTCGGCATCGACACCGACCTGTCCTGAGCCCGATCGGATCCGGAGCCGCCATGGTCGCCGTGAAACGCCTGGTCACGCGCATGAGGGCGAGCCGCCTGCAGGACCTGCTGCTGGCCGTCCTCGCGGTGACGACGACGCTGCTGCTCGGCGCGAGCATCAACATCGTCGTCCACCTGCTGCGCTACGTGCGGGCGCTGCGCGCCGGCGACGCCGCGGCAGCGATGGCCGCGCTCGGTCCCTACCCGCTGTACTGGTCCCTCGTCTCGATGGTGCTCTTCGTGATCGCCGGCTGGGTCTTCTGGACCCTGGTCAAGCGCCGGCAGATCGACCAGCTGCGCCTGCGCCGCTCGGAGCAGAAGTACCGCAACATCATCAACCACGCCGGCGAGGCCATCTTCCTGCTGGACGAGGCGGGGCGCGTGCTGGAGTGGAACAAGATGGCCGAGCTGCTCTTCGACGTGCCCCGGCGCAACGTGCTGGGCCGGCCCTTCCGCGACATCCACATCTGCTACGGCATCGAGATCGACAAGGCCATGGCCGACGCGGCGCGCCTGAACCGGAGCCTGAGCTTCGAATTCCCCCTGCGCCGTCTCGACGCCCAGTCGGGCCTACTCTCGATGACCGTCTCGCCGATCAGCGGCGACAGCCGACGCGTCGACGATCCCCGGGCCGGCGGCGATGCGCCCACCTTCGTGCTCATCGCCCGCGACATCACCTCGGAGAAGCAGCTCGAGACGAAGATGAGCGAGACCGAGAAGCTGGCGAGCATCGGCCAGCTCGCCGCCGGCATCGCCCACCAGCTGAACACGCCGCTGGGTTCGATCCTGCTCTCGGCGCAGATGCTCGAGGAGACGAACCGCTCCGATGAGGACGCCGAGGATCTGAGCCGGATCATCCGCCAGACCGAGCAATGCCGGAACATCATCAAGGGGCTGCTCAACTTCGCCCGACCCTCGGGCCGCGAGCGCAACCCGCAGCGGCTGGCCGACCTGGCCCGCGACACCATCTTCCTGATGGAGAAGAACATCAAGCTGGCCGGCGTCGAGGTGGCGATCGACGAGCGCGAGGAGATAGTGATCCTCGGCAACCGCAACGAGCTGGACCAGGTCTTCTTCAACCTGCTGGCCAACTCGCTGGACGCCATGCCCGCCGGCGGCCGCATCGACATCGTGCTGGAGAGCGGAGCCGAGGGCGAGGCGCGCGTGATCTTCGAGGACAGCGGCGAGGGCATCCCCGAGGAGCAGCGCGAGAAGGTCTTCCTGCCCTTCTTCACCACGAAGGAGTACGGCAAGGGCACGGGCCTGGGCCTGTCGATCCTGGCGCGGATCATCCACGAGCACGGCGGGACGATCGAACTCGAGCGGGGAGAGGCCGGCGGCGCCCGCTTCGTGATGACCTTCCCCCGGTCGGGCGCGGCGTCCCGGCCGCGATCGGAGTCCCGGCCATGAGCCTGAAGATTCCCCGCCGCACCCGGATCCTGGTCGCGCCCGACGACGAGCGGCCCACCCGCGAATACGTGCTCGGCCGCGGCACGGTGGTGACCCTGCTGGCCGTGCTGGCGGCGCTGGTCGTCCTGGTCGCGGCGATGGCCGTCAGCTTCGGCGGCCTGATGGCGCGGAGCTGGCGGATGGCCGAGCTGGAGGGCGAACTGATCGCCTCGCGGTCGCAGATGAGCCGCGTGCATGAGATGGAGCGGGAGCTGACGCGGATGCGGGAGTTCCAGGAGAGCCTGCTGACGATGCTGGGCGTGACGCCGCAGGGAGAACTGGACCGCGACACCCTGGTCGCGGGCGCGGCCACCGGGGCCGCCGCCGGGCAGCCCCGCCCCGGCGCCGAATCCGTCGCCCCGCCCGCCGGCGAGGCGATGAGCCTGGCCGAATCGGCGGCTCTGCTGATGACACCGCCCCCGGACATCTGGCCGGTGGCCGGATACGTCACGAGGGAGTACGATCCCGGGGACATCCCCAACGCCGAACGGCCCCACCGGGGCATCGATCTCGTCGCCCCGGTCGGAACGCCGGTGCGCGCCGCCGGCCGCGGCGTGGTGCTGACGGCCGCCTGGGACGAATATCTGGGAAACTATGTTGAAATCCGGCACGGTTTCGGTTACGTAACCGTCTACGGCCATTGCGAGACCCTGGCCGTCCGTCCCGGGGATCGGGTCGATCGCGGCCAGACCGTCGGCACCCTCGGCGGCACCGGCCAGGTCAGCGCCCCGCACCTGCATTTCGAGGTCTGGAAGGGGGACGCCGCGGTGGACCCCCGCAGCGTCATTCAGGGAGATCCGCCGACGGGATGACCGTCCGGCCGATAATTCGACGACGAGAGCGCCGCCGGCTTCCGCGCCGCGGCAGAACGGCAGCCCCGACGCGGCTGCGGAGCAGATCAGGAGGAACGCGCATGTTCGGTAAGGACGCCGAGGGCAACGAGGTCGACAAGGGACAGACCTCCATCCTGGCCCAGGGATGCAAGTTCGACGGCAACATCGAGGTTAAGGGCGCCTTCCGCGTGGAGGGCGAGTTCAAGGGGACGGTGCAGACCCCCGAGAACCTCATCATCGGCAAGACCGGCGTCATCCACGCCCAGGTCAAGGTGAAGAACGCCATCATCGCCGGCCAGCTCTTCGGCAACATCGATGCCGAGAACAAGATCGAGCTGCAGAGCGGTTCGCACGTCGAAGGCGACATCCGCACCAAGCGGCTGGTCATCGACGAGGGCGTCTTCTTCGAGGGCAACTGCAGCATGGGCGGCGAGCACCGTCGCACCCCCGCGCCGCAGCCGGGCGCACCTGCCGTCGCGCCCCGGGCCCCGCAGCCCGGCAAGTAGACGACGTCAACCCGTCGGTCCCGGTCGTGTTGAGGCCGCGGATGCGGTTGCAGATGTGTGCAGTCTGATGATCGGTTGACAATCGCCGGAGTTGGCCTATCTATTGTGCCCGGCCACGACGCCCGCCTCTGCGCGCCCGTGGCCGGCGACATTTTGCAGGAAGGGTCCCGAGATGGGCTCCGATCCCGGCGGCCGCGGCGACAGGAACCGGGAGCGCGGTCGGCAGATGCGCGAGGTCGGCATCTTCACCGCCATCCCGATGATGCTGGCCGTGGGGCCGGTCCTGGGCTACCTGATCGGCCACTGGGCCGGCGGGCGCTGGGGAAACGGGACGACCTGGGAGGCCGTGGGCGCGATCCTCGGCCTGGCCGCCTCGATCCGGCAGGTCTGGTTGATCCTGAAGCAGCACGGCGGTCGTCGATGATCACCCGGAACCTGAAGTTGACCCGCGTCTGCACGACCGGCCTGGCCGTGGCCGCCTACCCGGTGCTTCGCGTCGTGGTCGATCCGGCCTTCGCCAACGCCTTCCTGGCCGCGGCGCTCTGGGCGGTGGCGGGTTTCTGGCTGATCGAGCTCCTGGTGGGCGTGGCCCTGCTGCCCCCGGGCTCGGCCCGGCCCCGACGGCGGGTCGCGTTGCTGACGGCGGGCAAGCTGGTTCTCTACGCCGTCGGCGTGATCGCCCTGATCCGCGGACTGGTGCAGCCCTACGGGGCGCTGGCGGGATTTTCCTTGTTGCTTGTGGTGCTGGTCGTGACCAATTTTGCGGGAGCTTCACGGCGGATGCGGACTCCAGCGGGCGGACGAGATGGCGATGACTGACTCGAAACGCTTCCTGACCACGGCCCTGCTCTGCGCAGCCTGCGCCTTCGCCCTCCCGGCGGCGGCCCAGGACGACGGCCACGGCCACGCCGACCCGGCCGCGCAGGTCGAGGAGCACGCCGCGGCCGACGCGCATGGCGACGCCCAGACCCACGCCGCCGACGCCGAGGAAGGCCACGGCGGCGGGCACGAAGCCGATCCCTACCACCTGCTGAACCTGGTCGGCGTCGCCACCGGACTGATGGCCGGCGACGGCGCTCCCGCGTCGGACTCGATCCTGGTCCGCTTCCAGGACCCCATCTTCTCGGCCCTGGCCTCGCTGATCATCGTGCTGCTCTTCGCCCGCGTCTACATGCGGCGCACGCAGGATCCCACGCGGCTGCAGGCGGCCGTCGAGATCGTGGTCGGCGGACTCTACAACCTCTTCGAGAACGTCATCGGCCCCACGGCCCGGCGCTACACGCCCTACCTGGGCACGCTCTTCCTCTTCATCCTGATCAACAACCTGATGGGGCTGGTGCCCCTGCTGCACGCCTCGACCTCGTCGATCAACACGACGCTGGCGCTGGCGCTCTGCACCTTCTTCTACGTGCAGTACATCGGGATCAAGGAGAACGGGCCGCTGGGCTACCTGCACCACATGGCCGGGTCGCCCCGCAGCGGCGTCGAGTGGGCCTTCGTGCCGCTGATGTTCCCCCTGCACCTGCTCGGCGAGTTCATCAAGCCCGTCAGCCTGAGCCTGCGTCTCTTCGGCAACGTGATGGGCGAGGACAAGCTGATCGCGGTCTTCATCATCCTGGGCGCCGGCATGTTCTCGGCGCTGCACCTGCCCTTCGGCCTGCCGATCCAGGTGCCGATCATGTTCCTGGCGATCCTGACCAGCACCATCCAGGCGCTGGTCTTCACGTTGCTGTCCACGGTCTACATCGCCCTCATGCTGCCCCACCACGAAGATGGCGAGGCGCACGGGCATTAACCCGGAGGGTACTCCGGAAGCAGGCGGGCAACCGCCCGGCAAACCCCGTTAAGGAGGCACAATGGAACTGCTAGGTTTGGCTCTCCCCCTCGGTGTCGGCATCGCCGCCGTCGGTTCCGGTCTCGGCCTGGGCCGCGCGATCGGATCCGCCATGGAGGCCATGGGCCGTCAGCCCGAGGCGATCGGCCAGATCCAGACCGCGATGATCATCGGCTGCGCCTTCATCGAGGCCCTGACGATCTACGCGCTGCTTTCCGTCATCCTGTTGATGGGCAAGCTGGGCTAGACCCGCGCCGCTCCCCCGCGCTCCGGCGCGCGGGGAGGGCGTTCGCCCCGTCCCCGGCAGAGGCCGCGGGACGTGTTCCGTCGACACCGGAAGGTTCACGGCATGCATATCGATTTTCCGGTCCTGCTGACCACCGTCCTCGGGTTCCTGATCGTCGTCTGGATCCTGCGCAAGTACGCGTGGAATCCGATCCTCGATCTGCTCGACGCGCGGCGCGAGAAGATCCGCGCCGATTTCGCCGAGGCCGACGGCGCCCGGTCCGAGGCCGAGAAGCTGAAGGGCGACTTCGAGCTCCAGCTCTCGGAGATCAAGGTCATCGAGCGAGAGCGCGTGCAGGAGGCGGCCAAGCAGGGCGAGGAGCTGGCCGGCCGCATCCGCAGCGAGGCGCAGCAGAAGGCCGAGGCCTCGCTGGCCAAGGCCCGCACCGACATCGAGGTCGAGACCCAGAAGGCCCAGGTGGGACTGCGCGACGACGTGGTCGACCTGGCCCTGGGCGCGGCCGAGAAGCTGATCGGGGCGAAGCTCGACGACGAGGCGCACCGCCGCCTGATCCGCGAGTACATCGACGAGCTCGGAGGGACGCGCCATGCGTAACCGCGCCGTCGCCGGCCGCTACGCCCGGGCGCTGCTGGAGGTCTGCCTGGAACAGGGCGTCCTCGAGGGCGTGGCCGAGTCGTACGCCGCCGTCGCCGCGGCCCTGGACGAGCACCCCCGGCTCGGGGCGATGCTCTCCGGTCCCCAGATCGCCGAGGACGACAAGAAGGCGCTGCTGGAGAAGGTCTTCGGCGACAAGGTGGAGCCGGTGCTGCTGCGCTTCTTCCACCTGCTGATCGACAAGCGGCGCATCGACGGACTGCGCGACATCGCCGAGGAGTTCCACCTGCTGGCCGAGGAGGCCCAGGGCCGGCGCTTCGCCTTCGTCGAGACGGCGGTGCCCCTGCCCGACGACCTGGCCGGGGCGTTGCGCGAGAAGCTCTCGGCCGTCACCGGCAAGCGGATCGACCTCGAGACGAAGGTCGACCCCTCCGTGATCGGCGGCGTCAGGGTGACCATGGGCGACCGGGTCATCGACGGGACCGTCCGCACCAACATGGCCCGGCTGCGCCAGCGGCTGCTGGAGGCCGACGTCCGCTCCGGCTGAACCCGGGGCGGCTGAACGAGGAGACCGCACGTGAAGCTCAGGCCAGAAGAGATCAGCTCCATCCTGTCGCAGGAGCTCAAGCGATACGATCACGACCTCGACGTCGAGAGCGTGGGCACCATCCTGCAGGTCGGCGACGGCATCGCCCGCATCCACGGGCTGCAGGACGTGATGGCCGGCGAGCTGATCAAGTTCCCCGGCGAAATCTACGGCATGGTGCTGAACCTCGAGGAGGACTCGATCGGCGCCGCCATCTTCGGCGAGGACACGCACATCAAGGAAGGCGACGAGGTCACCCGCACGGGGAGCATCGCCTCGGTGCCGGTGGGCGACGCGGTCGTCGGCCGCGTTGTGAACGCCCTTGGCCAGCCGCTGGACGGCAAGGGTCCGGTGCCGACCACCGAGACGCGGAACATCGAGATCAAGGCCCCGGGCGTGATCGAGCGCCAGCCGGTGAAGGAGCCCCTGATGACGGGGCTGAAGGCCATCGACTCGATGATCCCGATCGGCCGCGGCCAGCGCGAGCTGATCATCGGCGACCGCCAGACGGGCAAGACCGCGATCGCGATCGACACGATCATCAACCAGAAGGACACCGGCGTTTACTGCTTCTACGTGGCGATCGGCCAGAAGCAGTCGACCGTCTCGCAGGTCTACCACACGCTCCAGGAGCACGGGGCGATGGAGTACACGACCATCGTCGCGGCCTCCGCGAGCGAGCCGGCGCCGCTGCTCTTCATCGCGCCCTACGCCGGCTGCACGATGGCCGAGCACCTGATGTGGCAGGGCAAGCACACGCTGGTGATCTACGACGACCTGTCGAAGCAGGCCAACGCCTATCGCCAGCTGTCGCTGCTGCTGCGCCGTCCGCCCGGCCGCGAGGCCTTCCCCGGCGACGTCTTCTACCTGCACTCCCGCCTGCTCGAGCGCGCCGTGAAGCTCAGCGACGAGCACGGCGGCGGCTCGCTGACGGCGCTGCCGATCATCGAGACGCAGGCCAGCGACGTGTCGGCCTACATCCCGACCAACGTGATCTCGATCACCGACGGCCAGATCTTCCTGGAGAACGACCTCTTCTTCTCGGGCGTGCGGCCCGCCATCAACGTCGGCATCTCGGTGTCGCGCGTGGGCGGCTCGGCGCAGACCAAGGCCATGAAGAAGGTGGCCGGCTCGCTGCGCCTGGACCTGGCGCAGTACCGCGAGCTGCAGGCCTTCGCCCAGTTCGGCAGCGACCTGGACAAGGCCACCCAGCGTCAGCTGACCCGCGGCGAGCGCATGGTCGAGATCCTGAAGCAGGGCCAGTACGCGCCCGTGCCGGTCGAGAAGCAGGTGGCGATCATCTACGCCGGGACGCAGGGCCTGCTCGACGACGTGGCGGTCGCCGACCTCAAGCAATGGGAGATCGATTTCCTGGCCTTCATGGTCGAGAAGCACGCCGGCGTGCTGGCGGACATCCGCACCAGCGGCCAGCTGAGCGACGAGACGGCCGAGTCACTGAAGGCCGCCATCGCGGCGTTCAAGGCCCAGAGGGGGTAGATCGTGGCGGGCGCCGGCATCAAGGCGATCAACAAGCGGATCCGCAGCGTCGCGTCGACGCAGCAGATCACCAAGGCCATGAAGATGGTCTCGGCGGCCAAGCTGCGCCGCGCCCAGGACCGCCTGATCGCCGGGCGGCCCTACGCCGCCAAGCTGGCCGGCCTGCTGCAGCACCTGGCCGAGACCGGCGGCGACGACCACGCCTACTTCGAGCGGCGCGAGGTCAAGCGCCGCATCTTCGTGGTCGTGACCGCGGACAAGGGCCTCTGCGGCGCCTACAACATGAACGTGATCCGCGCCGCCCAGGCGAAGATCGACGCCTCGATCGAGGCCGGCGTGCCGGCCGAGGTCTACGCGATCGGCCGCCGGGCCCGAGACTACTTCAAGCGCCGCGATTACGACGTGGTCGCGAGCCACGACGACTTCGGCGGCGCGGCCAGCGACGAGAAGGCGCGCCGCGTGACCGCCTTCGTCGAGGAACGTTTCGTGAGCGGCCAGGTCGACGAGGTGGCGCTGGTCTACGCCGAGTTCGTCTCGACGCTGACCCAGCGCCCGCGCACGGCCGAATGCCTGCCGATCACGCCGCCCGAGGCGGACGCGGCGGCGGAGCCCCACGCGGCCCTGGACTTCATCTGGGAGCCGGACAAGCCGAGCATCTACGCCGCCCTGCTGCCGCTGTACCTGCGCAACCGGGTGTACATCACCCTCTGCGAGGCCTTCGCCAGCGAGCACAGCGCGCGCATGACCAGCATGAGCGCGGCGACCCAGAACGCCGGCGAGCTGATCGACCACCTGACGCTGAAGCGCAACCGCGAGCGCCAGGCCGCGATCACCCAGGAACTGAGTGAAATCGTGGGCGGAGCCAACGCGCTCTAGCCGTCGCACCGTGGCCCCTGCCGGGGCCGGCAAGGAGAAGAGAAGGACATGGCCGAGAACATCGGACGCGTCGTGCAGGTGATCGGTCCCACGGTGGACCTGGAGTTCGCGGCGGACCAGTTGCCCGACATCCTCAACGCCGTCCGCATCGAGGACGCCGAGAAGGACATCGCCCTGATCGTCGAGGTGGCGCAGCACATCGGCAACAACGTGGTGCGCTGCATCGCCATGGACTCGACCGACGGCCTGGTGCGCGGCATGAAGGGCCTGGACACCGGCGGGCCGATCAGCGTGCCCGTGGGCGAGCAGAGCCTGGGCCGCCTCTTCAACCTGCTGGGCGATCCCATCGACGGCAAGGGTCCCCTGCCCGAGCCCGACAAGCGCGCGCCCATCCACCACGCGCCGCCCAGCCTGCAGGACCAGGGCGAGGCCAACGAGATCTTCGAGACCGGCATCAAGGTCGTCGACCTGCTGGCGCCCTACGTCAAGGGCGGCAAGATCGGCCTCTTCGGCGGCGCCGGCGTGGGCAAGACCGTCATCGTGATGGAGCTGATCCACGCCATCGCCACCCAGCACGGCGGCTATTCGGTCTTCTGCGGCGTCGGCGAGCGCACGCGCGAGGGCAACGACCTCTACCTGGAGATGAACGAGTCGGGCGTGATCAAGAACACGGCCCTGGTCTTCGGGCAGATGAACGAGCCGCCCGGCGCCCGCCTGCGCATCGCGCTCAGCGGCCTGACCATGGCCGAGCACTTCCGCGACGAGATGAAGCAGGACGTGCTGCTCTTCATCGACAACATCTTCCGCTTCACCCAGGCCGGCTCCGAGGTGTCGGCGCTGCTGGGCCGCATGCCCAGCGCCGTGGGCTACCAGCCGACGCTGGCCACCGAGATGGGCGAGCTGCAGGAGCGCATCACCTCGACGCGCAACGGCTCGATCACCTCGGTGCAGGCCA
>CAZLHO010000008.1:0-75810 GCA_964559455.1 uncultured Fibrobacteraceae bacterium
GACGCTCGCGGTTGTAGGCCAGGATGTCCGCGGCCAGCGCGCGGGCGAGCCGGCGGGCCCGCTCGTGATCGGCCTCGTCGTGGGGCGGGGCCTGCGGCGTCGGCGCTTCGGGCGCGGCGCCGGGAACGGACGGGACGGGACCGGCGGTCTCGGTCTCCAGGACGGCGGCGGCCGGCGCCGGGACCTTGCCGGCGAGATCGATCACCTCGTCGGGCCCGGCTTCGGACCGGCGGCCGGCGGCGACGCCGGCCGCGGTTCCGTCCAGCCGGAAGACGCCGCGGCAGCGCGGGCACTTGACGCGGAAGATGCGGGCCGGGACCTGCGCGTCCGCCAGTTCGTAGCGGGTGCCGCAGGCGCGGCAGATGACGATCATGCTCAGCCTCCTCGGACCATGGCGGACACGGTCCCTATGCTCCTGCATCGGCAAAGGAGAGGCCGGCTTGACATCCAACAGTCCGTGTCCGGCGTGTTTCCGGTCCGCCAGGGAGTCAGCCGGTGCGGACGCGGGGCAGCAGGCGGCCGTAGTTGGCCTGCAGAGCCTCGGCCAGGGGGCGGTGGCCGGGATCCCGCAGATGGGGATCGGTCGCCAGCAAGGCGGCCGCGTCCTCGGCGCAGTCCTGCACCAGGGCGGCGTCGCGCAGGGGGTTGGCCAGGCGGAAGGAGGGGACGCCGTGCTGGCGCACCCCCACCAGGTCGCCGGGCCCGCGCCGGCGCAGGTCCTCCTCGGCCAGCGCGAAACCGTCGGCGTTGTCGGCGAAGTAGCGCAGGCGTTCGTAGGCGTCGGGAGGCAGCCAGCGGTCGGCGACCAGCCAGCAACGGGCCTGGTCGCGGCCCCGGCCCACGCGGCCGCGCAGCTGGTGCAGCTGGGCCAGGCCGAAACGCTCGGGATGATGGATGACCATCGCCGTGGCGTTCGGCACGTCGACGCCGACCTCGACCACCGTCGTCGCCACCAGCAGCTCGATCGCGCCGGCCGAGAATTCCGCCATGATCCGGGATTTCTCGGCCGGGCGCAGCCGGCCGTGCAGCAGGGCCAGGCGCCGCCCCTTGAAGGGCCCCTCCCCCAGGGCCTCGAACTCGGCGGTCGCCGACTTCAGGTCCTGGCCCTCGGTCTCCTCGATCACCGGGTAGACGATGAAGCCCTGGCGCCCCCGGTCCAGTTCGGCCAGCAGGTCGGCGTACAGGCGGGGCAGATCGGACTCCCCCAGGATCTCGGTGCGCACGGGCAGCCGCCCCGCCGGCATCTCGTCCAGCAACGAGAGGTCGAGATCGCCGCAGAGGGTCAGCGAAAGGCTGCGCGGGATCGGCGTCGCGCTCATGACCAGCACGTGCGGCGGCCGCGGCGCGTCGCTGCGGCGCGTCGCCTCGACCCTCTGCTGCACCCCGAAGCGGTGCTGCTCGTCGACGACGGACAGAGCCAGGCGGGGGACGGAGACCTCCTGCTGGATCAGGGCGTGGGTGCCCAGCAGCAGGTCGACCTCGCGCGCGGCGACGGCCGCCAGGATCGCGCGGCGCTCCGCCGCCGGGGTGGCGCCGGTCAGGGTGGCCAGGCGCACGTCCAGATCGGCGCAGAGCCGGCCCAGCGTCTCGCCGTGCTGGCGGGCCAGGACCTCGGTGGGCGCCATGAAGAGGGCCTGCCAGCCCTGCTCGACGACGAAGAGGCAGGCGATCAGGGCGACCAGGGTCTTGCCCGAGCCGACGTCGCCCTGCAGCAGCCGGTGCATGACGCCCTCGCCGCGCAGGTCGCGCAGGATCTCGGCCAGCACCCGCCGCTGGGCCCCGGTCAGGGCGAAGGGCAGCCCGGCGACCAGTCGCGCCGTCAGGTCGCCCGGCCTGTCCAGGCGGATGCCCGGGATCGAGGCCCGGCCCCGCCGGCGCAGGGCCATCGTGAGCTGGATCAGGAAGATCTCCTCGTAGACGAGACGGCGGCGGGCGGCGTCGCGCTGCGCGGCGTCGATCGGGAAGTGGAGCCCGCGCAGGGCCTCGCCCCGGCCGCAGAGCTGCCGCCGGCGGCGCAGCTCCGCGGGCAGCGTCTCGGGCAGCCCGTCGGCCACCAGCGCCAGGGTGTCGTGGACCAGTCGGCGCAGCCAGTGCTGACCGACGCCGCGGGTCAGCGGATAGACCGGCACGAGGCGGCCGGTGTGCAGGTTCTCCTGCTCGCGGTCCAGGATCTCGAAATCGGGGTGGACGAGCTGCAGCCGACCCTCGTAGACCTGCGGCGCGCCGCTGAGCATGACCCGCGCCCCGCTGCGGAACTGCTTGAGGAGGTAGGATTGGCCGAACCACTGGCAGAAGACAACGCCGCCGTCGTCGGCCACGCTGACGGTCTGCAGGCTGCGGCCGCGGCGGGTGCGGCGCTCGCCGGCGGTGAGCACCTGCCCGGCGACGGTGGCCTCGCGCCCCGGCACCAGGGCCGAGATGGGCGTGAGACGGCTGCGATCGAACCAGGTCCGGGGCAGGTGGGTCAGCAGGTCGCCCACCCGTTCCACCCCCAGACGGCCCAGGGCCCGGGCCCGGGCGGGGCCGACGGACTTCAGGTACTGGACCTCTGTATCCCATCCGACCTGGGGCTTCACCATCGCCTCCACCGGGAAAAATCTTGCCGGTCAGGAAGAGCCATGTTAGATTACGCGGTCGACGTTTTCAATTCGGGAGGACCGGTATCATGAGCAGAAAATGTACGGTGTGCGGGAAAGGGCCCCAATACGGCAACCGCGTCAGCCACGCCCACAACCTGACTCGTCACCGCTGGCTGCCCAACCTGCAGAAGATCAAGTTCGAGCAGGACGGCCGGACCCAGCGTGGGTATGTCTGCACCCGCTGCATCCGGTCGAACGCCGTGCGCAAGGTCATCTGACGCGCCCACGGCCCGCCTAGGGCAAACGACGGAAAAGATGGATCAGCCCTCCCGACTCGGCGGGGGGGCTGATTTCGTTGGGCTGCAAGGGCTCGATCACGGCCCGCAGCGGGCCGGCCATCTCCGCGGGCGCCACCCAGCCGATATCGCCGCCGCGCGCCGCGGTCTGCCCCATGCTGAAGCGCTGGGCCAGCGCCGCGAAATCGGCGCCCGCCGCCAGCTCCGCCAGGACCGCATCCAGGGCCTCCCGATCCTGCAGGACGATGTGCTGCAAGCGGTACTTGCCTCCGGCCAGCCCTTCCAGACGCGACTCGACCTGCGCCGCCAGCGACTCGCGCCACCGCGGCAGGTCCTCGCCCGAATCCACGCCCCGCCCCAGCAGGCGGTCGACCTCGCGCAACGCCCCCGCCGGATCGCCGCCGGCCTCCAGCAGCTTCGCCTTCAGCAGGGTCGCGGGCGCGAAGGTCGAGTCCAGCGCCGCGGCCCTGTCCACCGCCTTCAATGATTCGCTAACCCTACCAGCGCGTTCAAGATGCACCGCAAAGTTAAAGTGTCCCATGATGTCGTCGGGAGCCAGTTCGACGTAGCGGCGGAAGTGCCGGTCGGCCTCGTCGGACGCGCCGACGATCTCCAGGACGTTGGCCAGATTGAAGCGGCTGCGGGGATCCGTGGAATCGAGATCCACGGCCTTCTGCAGGG
This sequence comes from uncultured Fibrobacteraceae bacterium, assembly GCA_964559455.1. Taxonomy (GTDB): domain Bacteria; phylum Krumholzibacteriota; class Krumholzibacteriia; order LZORAL124-64-63; family LZORAL124-64-63; genus CAZLHO01. The sequence goes on from CAZLHO010000008.1 coordinate 3,557, forward strand.
CCTCGCGGGCCTCGGGCAGACGCTCGGCGGCGAAGTAGGCCTCGCCCAGAGCGCTCCAGGACGTGGCGCTGGAATCGATGCGCACGGCCGTCCGCCCGGCGAACACGGCGTAGGTGGTGTCGCCGGTCAGGATGGCCAGCTCGCTGGCGACCAGCATGTCGTCGGCGGTCGGGGGGTCGGCCTCGAGCGCCTGACGCCAGTGGTCCAGCGCCTCGGACCAGAGGCCGCGGCGGCGGGCGACGTCCGAGAGGGCGCGGTGCACCCAGCCCTGATCCGACCCCACGCGCTTGAGCTGCGTCAGCAGGCCGTAGGCCGGCGCGTCCTCGCCGTAATCCAGCAGCAGCCTGGCCAGGGCCTCCAGCAGCCCGGGGTGCTCCGCATCGATCTGCAGGCCCCTCTCCCACTGAGCCCGCGCCCCGGCGGCGTCGCCGTCGGCCAGCAGGGCCCGACCGTACCAGTAGAGGGCGTCGGGGGAATCGGGCGCCAGGGCGAGCATGCGGCTGCCGTAGTCCTCGGCCAGATCCAGGCGCTTGTCGTGCAGCGAGATGATCGTCAGCGCCATCAACGACTCGACGCGATCGCCTGATTCCTCGAGGCAGCGGCGCAGATAGGGGGCCGCTGCGGAGAACTGGCGAGCCTGGAAGAGGTGCAGTCCCTCGCTGCAGGACGGCGAGAGAGCGGGCGACCCGGGCGTCAGGGAATCGGTCTGCGCGAAAGCCGCGACGGCGGAGACGAGCAGCGCGGCCGCCGCCAGCAGGGGCAGAAGTCTCTTCACGGGGTCTTCCCTTCGGGGATGGGGGCGCGGAAGCCGCCGGCCGGAATCACCCGATCCAGCGACGCACCGGGCGCAGCCAGAAGACCGGGTCGAGCCAGGTCCAGCGCAGGTCTTCGGGGTGCAGGCCGCCCTGGTCGCGCAGGACCGCCCGGGCCTCGACGGCGCGATCCTCGCGATGCAGTCGGCAGAGCCGCTCGGCGAGAGCGGCGTCGGAGGGCACCGCGGGGGTCTCGCCGTGGCGAGCCTCTCCCGTGGCAAGATAGACCCTGAGAGTCAGGGAAGCCAAGCGTTCGGAGGCGTAGCCTTCGTCGGCGAGCTCGCGGACCAGGCGCAGGCAAGCCGACCAGTCCTCGTTCCGGAGCGCCGCGCGGGCCCGGAGGAAGCGCCAGGCGGCGGTGGCTGCGTCGTCGGCGCGAGCGGGTCCGGGCAGCTCCTCGTCCCGCTCGAGCGCCAGGTGGGCCCGCAGCAGCAGCAGACGGGGATCACGGCGGCCCGAGGCGAATTCGGGCCAGTGGTCGAGAGTGGCGGCCATCCCGTCCAGGTCCAGCCGCCGGAGTTGGTGGCAGGCCAGCTGGTGGATGTACTCGGCGTCGCCCGGCCAGCGCCCGACAAGGTCGGCGAGCCGCGCGCCGCAGTCCTCGGCGTCGCCGGCGACCGCCGCCGCGCGCAGCAGCTCCGCAGCCGGGAAATTGGCCCGCAGATCCCCCCAGGCCTCCAGGGCCGGCGCGACTTCGCCCGGATGCCCGGTGACGAAGGCCAGCACCGCGCGCATGTAGGCGCCGAAGAGCTCCTCGCCGGGATGCCCGCTGCCCGGGCCCTTGCCCAGCCCGTGCTCGACGATGACCTCCCGCGCCTCACGGTAGCGACGCTGGTCGGCCAGGACCAAAGCCTTCAGGTGCACGGCGGTGCGGTAGCTGGGGTTCAGGGCCAGCGCGTGGTCTATCTCGGCCAGTGCCTGGTTGGTGCGCCCGGTCTGGAAGAGAGTCGCGGCGTACTTGACCCGGTAGTCGGGGTAGTCAGGCGACTGGGCACAGAGTTCGCCCAGACGGACCAGCCCCTCCTCCCAACGCCCCGCGCGGCAGTCGTCCAGGGCGGATTCGAGCTCGCGGCGAGCTCCGCCGCCGGCGACCTCGTTCCGCAGCTCGGCGATCAGCCCGTCCCAGAAAGTCTCGGGGGCCTCGGCGCCGGCGTCGAGCAGCCGGCGCACGCCGTCGTGGCGCCGCACCGCGGCGCCGGCACGCAGGTCGGCGATCCGGGTCGCAAGATCCTCGAGGCGCCCCATTCGGAAAAGGGCGCAGGCCTCGAAGAGCAGGGCCTGGGGAAAGGAGTCGTTCAGGGAGAGCGCGCGGCGGGCGGCCGCCAGGGCCTCGCTCCAGCGGTCGGCCTGGCCCAGGGCGACGGCGCGCTGGAAGTGGAGATCGGGGAAGGTGGACCAGACCTCGACGGCCTCGTCGAAGCGCAGGACGGCGTCGTCGAAGCGCCCCTCAGCCACCAGGCGGCGCCCGTCCTTGACCAGGGCCTGGCGCAGATAGAAAGAGGCCAGCGAGCGCGGGCCCGGCTCCTTGGCATCGGCTATCGATCGCAGGTGGTCGGCGGCCTCATCGTACTTGCCCGCCTCGAAGAGGGCGATCCCCTCGGAATAGGGATCGCCCTTCTGCCGGCCGAGGAGCTTGCTCAGCAGTGACATGCCGCTCAATCCATGTACTTGCGCGTGTACGCCGGCTCCGAGAGGTCGAGGGACAGGGCGTCGCTCAGGAAGGGACGCTGTCGCGCGGCGGCCGGAGGCTCGGCGGTGATCGGCGCCGCGGCTTCATCGTCGGCGGCGACGGGCTCCAGGAAGCGGGCGGCCACGTGCGCGGCGCTCGACGCGGCCCGGCCGGGCTCCACGACCGTGAAGCGGGGCTCCCGCTCGGGAGCTCCGCCGGCGGCGGCGGCCCGGGCCATCAACACCGGCGCCGGCTCCTCTTCGGGATCCGGAACCGCCTCGTCGACGGCGACCGGCTCCGGCAGGGGCGCGGGCTCCGGCGCGCGGGCGGCGGCCCGGCGGACGGGCTCGTAGGCCTCCCCGGCCCCGGCGAAGCCGGTGGCGATGACGGTGACCTGCAGGTTCTCGCCCAGGTTCTCGTCCAGGCCGTAGCCGAAGATGATGTGGGCCTGGTCGCCGGCGGCCTCCTGCACCATCGACATGACCGTGTTCGTCTCGAGCAGGCTGACCTCGCCGCCGCTGATGTTCACGAGCACGCCGCGGGCACCGCGGATGTCGACATCCTCGAGCAGGGGCGAGTTGATGGCGGCCTCGGCGGCCTCCTGGGCCCGGTTCTCGCCCGAGGCGGTGCCGGTGCCCATCAGGGCCACGCCCATCCCCTTCATCACGGAGCGGACGTCGGCGAAGTCCAGGTTCACCTGGTGCGGCTTGCGGATGATGTCGTAGATGCCGCGGGTCGCGCCGTAGAGCACGTTGTCGGCGAAGCGGAAGGCGTCGGCCATCGACGTCGACGGCGGCACGACCTCGAGCAGGCGCTGGTTCGGGATGACGATCAGCGTGTCGACGGCGTCGCGCAGTTCGGCCAGGCCGTCGTCGGCCTGTTCCATGCGGACCCGGCCCTCGAAGTGGAAGGGCTTGGTGACGACGCCCACGGTCAGGGCGCCCAGCTCGCGCGCGATGCGCGCCACGGCCGGCGCGGCGCCGGTGCCGGTGCCGCCGCCCATGCCGGCGGTGACGAAGACCATGTCGCTGCCGTCGAGAATGTCGGCGACGAGGGTCTCGTCCTCCTCGACCGACTTGCGGCCCACGTCGGGATCGCCGCCGGAGCCGAGACCGCGGGTGACCTGTTCGCCGATCTGGACGGTCTGCCCCGCCTTGCTCAGGCGCAGGGCCTGCAGGTCCGTGTTGATGGCCAGGAACTCGATGCCCGAGAGCCCCGCCTCGATCATTCGGTTGACAGCATTGCCGCCGGCGCCGCCGACGCCGGCGACCCGGATGCGGGCCAGCTCTTGGGTTTCTTCCACGAGTTCAAAACTCATGACAATCCCTCTCTTCCGTGAGCGGGTGCGTGCCATGCAAGGCGGGATCGATTTCCTATCGTAGCCCTACTTAAACACAAAGGGGCGAGGGATCCAACCTGTTTTTTGCATTTCGGGCGAGGATCGATCGATCATCGACGCGCGCGGCCGAAGAGCCGGCGCAGGAGGCCTCCCGCCGGGGCGGGGCCGTCGCCGGCCGGGACCTCGGCGTCGGCGGCGTGCTGACCGACGGCCCACGTCAGCAGGCCCAGGGCGGTGGCCCACTGGCCCCCGGCCAGCGCGTCGAGACCGCCCATCCCATGGGGCAGATAGCGCAGGCGCGTGGGCAGGGCGAAGACCTGCTCGCAGAGGTCGTCGCTGCCCCGGCAGCGGCTGCCGCCGCCGGTGAGCACGACGCCGGCGCGCAGGGCGGCGGGCCGGAAGCCGGCGCCGATGTCCTCCTTGACCAGCGTCAGGATCTCCTCGAAGCGAGGCTCCAGGATCGCGGCGATCAGGCCGGGCGTGGCCTCGGGCTCGTCCTCGTCGAAGAGCTGCTCCGGATCGGCGCCCCCGGCCAGGCTGCGCAGGGCGATGCCCCGCTCGCGCTTGACCGCCTCGGCGTCGTCGAGCCCTACCCGCAGGCCGTGGGCCAGGTCGCTGGTCAGGTGGACGCCGCCCCAGGGCACCATGCCGTTGCCGGCGATGCGTCCTTCGCGGAAGAGGGCCCAGTTCGTCACCCTGCCGCCGACGTCGATCAGCAGCACGCCCTCGCGACGCTCGCCGTCGGTGAGCAACGCGCTGGCGGCGGCCAGCACGTCGATGTCCCAGCCGGCGACCTCGTACGAAGCCATCTGGACGGCCCGCTCCACGTTGCGCAGCACGCTGCGCGAGCCGGTCACCAGATGCACCTCGACTTCGAGTTGGCTGCCGATCCGGCCGCGCGGGTCGACGATGCCCCGCACGCGGTCCACGCTGTACGAGACCGGGGTGGCGACCAGGATCGAGTGGTCGAAGGGGATGGCGATGCTGCGGGCCTTCTGCAGGCCGGTGTCCATGTCGGCCTGCGTGATCTCCCGCGGACCGGGGCCGATCTGATGCTGGCAGCGGGCCCAGAGCGAACGCAGGTGCGAGCCGGCGATGTTGTAGTAGAAGCCGGAGATGTCCACGTCGGCCACGGCCTCGGCGGCGCGGACGGCGCGGGCGATGGCGCGGCTGCCCGAGCGCAGGTCGACGAAGTCCCCGTCCTGGAAGCCGGCGGCCGGGGCCTCGCCGACGCCGAGCAGACGCAGGCCGCCGCGGCCGTCGCTCTCGACGACGAGGGCCCGGAAGAGGGTCGTCCCGAAATCGCAGGCGACGATGAGTTCGCCGTTCTCCATATTCACCTCAGACCCGGCTGTCGCGGACGCAGACCTGGCCGTCGAAACGCAGGTCGACAACCTGGCCCGCCACGCGATCGCGCACGGCCAGGTAGCGGCGCAGGCGCCGGCCGTAGGCCTCCCGACCCAGCAACAGGCGGCCTTTGTTCTCCTGGAGGATCAGCGAGACCCCCGTATCCTCGAGCACCACGAAATCGACGGGCGAGACGGTCTCGAGTCCCGTCTCGCCGATGGCCCGCACCGCGGCCAGCAGCAGGCTCGAGGTCACCGAGGTCAGCGAGCCGCGCGCGGCGCCGCCGCGATCGTCGACGACCACCGGCAGGTCCGGCGTCGCGACGCCGGCCGACACCGGCAACACCGAACCGTCCTCGGCCAGCAGCCGCGGGCCGCCGTCCCCGGCTTCGATCAGCAGCAAGGGGCGCCACTCGACGATGCGGACCTTCAGCGTGGCCGGCAGACGGCGCGAGACCCGCGCCTCGCGCACCCAGGGCAGGGCGGTGACGGCGGCGGCCAGGCCGTCGGTGTCGGCGCGCCAGATGTTCCGGTCCAGGGCGGTGCGCAGGGTCGCCTCCAGGACTTCGCGATCGCAGTACCGGTAGGGGCCGGTGCGGACCTCGGCGACGGCGAAGGTCGGCGCGGTGAGCAGCCAGCGCACGCCCAGGACCAAGCCGGCGATCAGCGCCAGGGTCGCGGCCGCGGCCAGCGCCCGGCGCCAGACCGGCACGCGGCTGCGGCGACGCACGGCCATCGGCTGGCGCGGTGCGGGGCCGCCGTCGAGTCCGGGATGCTCCCCCCTCGTCACGCGCTCACCTCCCCTCCAGGTGCGAGCAGATGTCGTCCACCATCCTGCCGATGTCGCCGGCGCCCGTGGTCAGCAGCAGGTCGCCCGGCCGCACGTGCGCGTCGAGCCAGGTCGCCAGCTCGTCGGGTCCGGCCAGCAACGAGACGATGTCCAGCCCCTTGGCCGCCATCTCCTCGGCGATCAGGTGGCTGCCGACCTCGGCGATCGGCTCCTCGCTGGCAGCGTAGACCGGCAGCAGACCCACGGCGTCGGCCACGGCCAACGCGTCCGCGAATTCCTTCCGGAAACGCCGGGTGCGGGTGTAGCGATGGGGCTGGAAGAGAACGACCAGCCGCCGCCCCTGCTCCCGAGCCACCGCCAGGGTCGCCGCCAGCTCCGTGGGGTGGTGTCCGTAGTCGTCGACGACCTCGACGCCGCCGAACTCGCCGCGGATCTCGTAGCGGCGGCCGACGCCGCCGAAGTTCCGCAGCGCTTCGGCCGCCTGGCCGAAGGGCACGCCCAGCTCCATGCCCACGGCCAGGGCGGCCAGGGCGTTGACCAGGTTGTGCCGTCCGGGTACCTGCAGTCGGATCTCGCCCAGCTCGCGCCCCCCGACCAGCACGGCGGCGACGTTGCCCGGTCCCTCGACCGGGACGGCGCGCAGGTCGGCGTCGGCGCCCAGGCCGTAGGTGATGACCTTGCGGTCCAGGCGCGGCAGCAGGGCGCGCACCTCGGGGTCGTCCACGCAGAGCACGCAGGCGCCGTAGAAGGGCACCCGCGCCAGGAAGTCGGCGAAGGCGACGCGCAGGCTCTCCATGTCGGGATAGAAGTCCACGTGCTCGTGGTCGACGTTGGTGACCACGGCGATCGTCGGGGTCAGGCGCAGGAAGGTCCCGTCGCTCTCGTCGGCCTCGGCCACCAGGTAGTCGCCGCGGCCCAGGATGGCGTTGGTGTCCGTGGCCAGCACGCGCCCGCCCACGAGCACGGTCGGATCGAGCCCGCCGCCGGCCAGCACGGCGGCGACCAGCGAGGTCGTCGATGTCTTGCCGTGAGAGCCGGCCACGGCGATGCCGTACTTCAGGCGCATGAGTTCGGCCAGCATGTCGGCGCGCCGGATCACCGGCACGCGCGCGGCGCGGGCGGCGCGGATCTCGGGATTCGCCTCGGTGACGGCGGACGAGTAGACGACGACGTCGGCGCCGGCGATCTGCTCCTCATCGTGCCCGATGTGGATCACGGCGCCCAGGCGGGCCAGTCGATCGGTGACCTTGGTCGCGCGCAGATCGCTGCCGCTGACCTCGAAGCCCAGGTTCAGCAGCAGCTCGGCGATGCCGCTCATGCCCACGCCGCCGATGGCGACCAGGTGGATGTGGCGCGTGTTACGGAACACGGGGTCCTCCTTCGCCGTCGCCCCGCACGTCGCGGCCGGCCAGGCGCATCAGGTCGGCGGCGATCTCGGCGGCGGCGGCGGGCCGGGCCAGACGGGCGCAGGCGGCGGCCATCACGCCCAGGCGGGCGGGGTCGGCGGCCAGTGACTCGACGACGTCGGCCAGGGCCGGTCCGTCGCAGGCCGCGTCCTCGAGCACCAGGGCGGCGCCGGCGCCCTCGAAATCGCGGGCGTTGCGCAGCTGGTGGTCGTCGGTGGCGAAGGGATAGGGCACCAGAACGGCCGGGGCCCCCGAGGCGGCCAGTTCGGCCAAGGTCATGGCGCCGGCCCGGCAGACCACGAGGTCGGCCCAGGCCAGGGCTTCGGGCATGTCCAGGATGTAGGCGTCGACCCGCGCCCGCGCGGCGGGAAAGTCGGCGAAGGCGGCGGCGACCGCTTCCTTCTCGGCGGTGCCGGTCTGCAGGCGCAGCTCCAGGTCGTCCCGATCCCGCCAGCGGGGCGCCAGCTCCCGAAGGGCGGCGTTGAGGGTGCGGGCGCCGCTGCTGCCGCCGAAGACGAGCAGGCGCAGCGGCCGGCCGCCGTCGAAGGCCGGCGCCGCGGCGCCGGTGCGGGCGACGAAGTCGGCGCGGACCGGGTTGCCCGTGACCAGGCAATCCCGCTTCGGGAAGAAGGTCCGGGCCTCGGCGAAGCCCAGGTAGATGCGGTCGGCCCAGCGCGCGAGCAGGCGGTTGGCCGAACCGGGCACCGAGTTCTGCTCCTGCAGCGCCGTCCGCCGACGCAGCAGGCGGGCGGCGGCCAGCACCGGCGCGCCGACATAGCCGCCGGTGCCCAGCACGACGTCGGGACGCAGGCGCCCGACCAGACGCAGGCTCCTGAAGAGCCCGCCCAGGAAGTTGACGACGAAGCGCAGCCGCGCGCCGGGTCCCAGGCCGCGGAAGCCGGAGGCCGGCACGAAGTCGATCGGCCAGCCGGCCTTGGGCACCAGCACCGACTCCAGCCCGCGACGGGTGCCGGCGAAGCTGATGCGCGCCCCGGGCGCGAGCGCGCGCAGGGCCTCGGCCACCGCCAGTCCCGGGTAGACGTGGCCGCCCGTGCCGCCGCCGGCGATCAGGATCGTCGGCGGCCGCCCCCCGGCTGCGTCGTTGCGGGACTTCGGACTCACGCGGCCTCTCCCCCCTGGCGGACCCAGCGCCCGCGCAGCGATCGGAACTGACGTCCCTGGCGATCGATGGCCATCAGGATGCCCACCGCGCCCAGGTTGGTCACCAGGGCCGAACCGCCGTAGCTCAGGAAGGGAAGCGGCAGGCCCATCACCGGCAGCAGGCCGGTGACCATGGCGATGTTGATGGCTGCGTAGGCGAAGATCAAGGACGTAAGGCCGGCCGCCACCAGACGGCCGAAACGATCGCCGGCCCGGCGGGCGATGCGAAAGCCGCGCAGGGCGAAGATCGTGAAGAAGGCCAGGGTCAACAGGCCGCCGACCAGGCCCAACTCCTCGCCGAGCACCGAGAAGATGAAGTCGGTGTGGGATTCGGGCAGGAACCAGAAACGCTGGTGGCTGGCCCCGAAGCCGAAGCCGTGCCAGCCGCCGGCGCCGATGCCGATCAGCGACTGCTCGACATGGTAGCTGGATCCCTGTCCGCCGAGCCCCGCCCACCACAAGGCGACGCGGTTGGCGATCTTGCTCACGGTGAAGAAACCGACCACGCCCGCGACGGCGGCGACGCCCGTCATCAGTCCCAGCCAGCGGGCGGGCAGCCCGGCCAGCCAGAGCACCACCAGGCTGATCGCGAAGAGGACCAGGGCGTTGCCGTAGTTCGGCTGGGCGATCAGCAGCAGCGCGACCATGACCGGGACGGCGGCGACCCAGGCCAGACGGGCGGGACGCTCGCGAAGACGGTGGAAGCCGTCGGCGCAGCGGTCGGCCAGGAAAAGCACGAGGGCCACCTTGACCAGCTCGACCGGCTGCACGGGCAGGAAGGAGAGCCGGATCCAGCGGGCGCTGCCGGCGCGGTCGTCGACCAGACCCGTCTTGGCGAGCAGCACGGTGACCGCGATCAGCCCCACCCCCGTCCCGAGCAGGCCCCAGTTCAGCCAGGGTCGGCGCAGCACGCGGTAGTCGATGCGGGCCAGGGCGAACATCACGATCAGGCCCAGGCCCAGCCGGGTCAGGTGCTTGATCAGGTAGTAGGCGTGACCGGCGCCGGTGCGCAGGGCCTCGGGCCGGAAGCTGCCGGCGTTGTAGACCATGATCACCCCGAGCAGGCTGAGCACGAGCACCGAGACCAGCAGCCATCCGTCCAGGTCCTCGAGCCAGCCGATCGCGGCGCGCAGGCTGCGGTTCATGCGTCCTCCTTCGCCGCGGCGGCCGTCGCGGCCGCGGCCTCGCGGAAGGCCTCGCCCCGCGCGTTGTAGTCCCGGAACATGTCGAAGCTCGCGCAGGCGGGGCTGAGCAGGACGGTGCCCCGGCCGGCGGCCAGGCGCGCGGCGCGGGCCACGGCGTCGGCCATGGTGTCGGCGAATTCAGCGGGCCGGTCGCCGCCCAGCGCGGCGACGATGGCCGAGGCCTCGGCGCCCAGCCCGACGACGGCCTTGACCGGGCCCAGGGCCGCGCGCAGCGGCGCGTAGTCCTCGCCCTTGCCGCTGCCGCCGACGATCAGCACCACGTCGGCCGCGTAGCTCTCGAGCCCCGCGCAGACGGCGTGCACGTTGGTGGCCTTGGAATCGTTGACGAAGACGACGCCGCCGGCCGCAGCCACCGTCTCCTGACGATGGGGAAGCCCGCGGAAGCTGCGCAGGCCGACGCGCAGGGCCTCGCTGTCGACGCCCAGCGGCAGCAGCATCGCGGCGGCGGCGGCGGCGTTGCGCGCGTTCGGGGCGCCGGCGATCGCCAGCTCGTCCAGGGCCAGCAGCGTCTCGACGTCTCCGTCGCGCTCCAGGCGCAGCGACCCGTCGGCGATGCGCACCGCCGCGCCCGCCTCCTCGCCGAAGAGCAGGGTGCGCGGCGCCGGCCAACGGCGGGCCTCGGCGCAGCCGGTCCAGGTCACGAAGACGCCGTCGGGTCCCAGGCTCTCGACGAGCCGGCGCTTGGCGGCATGGTAGGCGGCGATGTCGGGGTAGCGATCCAGGTGGTCGGGGGCCAGGTTCAGCACGGCCGCCACGGCGGGACGGAAGCGGCGCAGCGTCTCGCACTGGAAGCTGCTGATCTCGAGCACGGCCACGTCGTCGGGACTCATCGCGTCGGCGTGCAGGCTCAGGGGCCGCCCCACGTTGCCCAGGGCCTCGGCCCGGCGTCCGGCGGCGCGCAGCAGATGCGCGGCCAGCTCGGTGGTCGTGGTCTTGCCGTTGGTGCCGGTGATCGCCACGCAGACGCCGCGGCAGTGGCGCCAGCCCAGCTCCAGCTCGCCGATGATCTCGACGCCGGCCGCAGCGTAGGGCCGCAGGGCGGGATGGTCCAGGGGCACGCCGGGGCTGAGCACGATGCCGTCCACGCCGGCGGGCGCGCGCCCGGGCCAATCGGGTCCGCCGAGGCATTCGTCGAAGGCCGCCGCGGCCAGTTCGGTCAGCCCGCCGGCCGCCCAGCGTTCGGCGAAGCCGGCCTCGGGCGCGTCGTCCACGCCCACCACCCGGGCCCCCTGCCGGCGCAGCAAGGCGCCGGCGGCGCAACCGCTGCGCGCCAGGCCGAAGACGATCCAGGTGCTGTCCTTCGCGTCGCCCATTCCCGTCCTTCGCCTCCTACTGGAGCTTGATCGTGCTCATGCTGAAAAGCAGCAGCAGGATGCCCACGATCCAGAAGCGCACCACGACCTGGGTCTCGGACCAGCCGCCCAGTTCGAAGTGGTGGTGAAGCGGCGCCATGCGGAAGATCCGGCGGCCGCCGCGCCAGCGGAACCAGGCCACCTGCAGCATGACGCTCAGGGCCTCGAGCACGAACATGCCGCCGATCACCACCAGCAGCAGCTCGCGCTTGACCAGGATGGCCACGGTGCCCAGGGCGCCGCCCAGGGCCAGGCTGCCGGTGTCCCCCATGAAGATCCGCGCCGGGTGCGCGTTGAACCAGAGGAAGCCCAGCGCCGCGCCCACGACCGACGCGCAGTAGATCGTCAATTCACCGGCCCCGGGCAAGTAGACGATGTTCAAATAGTCCGCGAAGATCGTGTTGCCCGTGACGTAGGAGAGACCGGCGAAGCCCAGGAACGCGAAGGCGCTCAGGCCGATCGCCAGGCCGTCCAGGCCGTCGGTCAGGTTCACCGAGTTGCTGGTGCCCGCGACCACGCAGACCACCAGCGGCAGGTAGAGGATGCCCAGGTCGAAGAGCGCGTCCTTGACGAAGGGCACCGCCGTGCGGGCCGCCGTCTCGTCGCCGCCCTGGGTCAGGATCGCCCACAGCAGCAGGCCGAAGCCCACCTGTCCCGTCAGCTTCACCCGGCCGATCATGCCCTTGGGATGCTTCTTGACGACCTTCAGCCAGTCGTCGATGAAGCCCAGCGCGCCCATCCAGAAGGTCGCCAGCAGGGCCAGCTGCACGAAGCGGTTCGTGAGGTCGGCCCAGAGCAGCGTCGGCAGCACGCTGGCGGTGATGATCAGCACGCCGCCCATGGTCGGGGTCCCCGCCTTGGCGTTGTGATGGGCGGGCCCGTCGGAGCGGATGGTCTCGCCGATCTGCAGGGACTCGAGACGGCGGATCACCCAGTTGCCGAAGATGAAGCTGATCAGCAGCGCGGTGATCGTCGCGTAGGCCGCGCGGAACGAGATGTACTGGAAGACGTTCAGCAGCGACCATGCGTCGTGCAGCGGGTAGAGCAGGTGGTAGAACATGGATCAGCCCCGTTCCTTGACGTCGCCGGGGCCGAAGGCGGCCGCGGCTCCCGATACGATCTCCTCCATGGCCGCGCTGCGCGACCCCTTCACGAGCACGCGATCGCCGTCCCGGGCGTTGGCCAGCAGCCAGGCCAGCGCCTCGGCGCGGTCGGCGCAGGGCGCGGCTGCGCCCCCGGCCGCGGCGAAGCCCTCGGCCAGCGGGGCGGCGGCCTCCCCCGCGGTGGCGACGAGGTCGAGGCCGGCCTCGCGCAGGCGACGTCCGGTCTCGCGGTGCAGCTCGGCGTCTCCGGGACCCAGCTCGGCCATGGCTCCCAGCACGGCCAGACGCCGGCCGGCGCCCGGCAGCTCGACCAGGGCCCGGGCCGCCTGGACCATGCTCGTCGGGTTCGCGTTGTAGCTGTCGTCGAGCAGCATCAGGCCGCCCAGACGCAGCAGCCGGCCCCGGTGCGGCGAGGGCGCGAAGGCGGCCAGCCCGGCGGCGGTCGCGTCGTCGCCGCCGCCGCAGGCGCGGGCGGCGAGCAGGGCGGCCGTCAGATTCTCACCGTTGTGCCTTCCCGGCAAGGGAACGTCGTACTCCCGCCCGTCCAGTTCGAGCACACCGGCGCCGGGGTCGTCGGCCGGGCGCCAGCGCCAGCGGTGATCGCCGGCCCCGGTCCCGAACGAGATCACCGGCCCGCGGGCCCGGGCGCGCCAGCGGGCGAAGCCGGGACTGTCGGCGTTGAGCACGGCCGGACCGTCGGCGGGCAGGGCGTCGAGCAGGTCGCCCTTGGTCGCGACGATCGCGTCGAGGCCGCCGAAACCCTCGAGATGCGCCGGTGCGGCGTTGGTGATCACGGCCACGTCCGGCGCCGCCAGCGGCGCCAGCTCGGCGATGTCCCCGGGCCGCGAGGCGCCCACTTCGACCACGGCGAAACGATGCCGGTCCTCCAACCCGAGCAGCGTCAGGGGAAGTCCGAGTTGATTGTTGTAATTGCCTGCAGTGGCGTGCGTTGCGGCCGACGCGCCGAGGATGGCCGCCAGCAGGTCCTTGGTCGTTGTCTTGCCGTTGCTGCCGGTGATCGCGCACAGGGTCAGGACGCGCCCGGCGCGCCACGTCGCGGCGAGGCGGCGCAGCGCCTCCCCCGGATCGGGGCTCAGCAGCAGCACGCATCCCTCGGGCGCCGCGACCGCGGCCAGGGGATCGTCGCCGGTGCCGGACCAGGACTCGACCAGCGCGGCGGCGGCCCCGACCCGCAGGGCGCAGTCCACGTAATTCCGGCCGTCCACGCGCTCGCCCCGGACGCCCACGAAAAGCTGACCGGGCCTCAGGATGCGGGAGTCCAGCGCCGCCCCGGCGAAAAATCCGTCGGGCAGCGACTCGGGCGCGCATTCGCGCCAGACCTCCCCGAGACGCACCCGCGCCGAGGCCAGCAGCCCGCAGGCGGCGAGTTCGGCCGCGGCCCGCGCCAGGGGATATCCACGTTCAGCCACGCGCCGCCTCCCCGTCCACCCAGTCCCTGATCACGCCGCGGTCGTCCAGCGACAGGCGCCGGTCGCCCACGATCTGGTAGTCCTCGTGCCCCTTGCCGGCCACGACGACGACGTCGCCCGGGCCGGCCTCGGCCAGGGCGGCCCTGATGGCCAGGGTGCGGTCGACTTCCACGCGACAGGGGTCGGAACGCCGGTCCGTCTCCCCGCGGAAGCCGTCTGCGACAGCGTCGCAGATCGACTCGGGGTCCTCCCCGCGGGGATTGTCGGAGGTGATCCAGGTTCCGTCCGCCTCCCGCGCCGCGACCGCACCCATCATCGGCCGCTTGCCCCGGTCGCGGTCTCCGCCGCAACCGAAGACGACCACGAGCCGGCCCTCGACCAGCTCGCGGCAGGATTGCAGCACCGCCGCCAGGGCGTCGGGGGTGTGCGCGTAGTCCACGATCACCAGGCCGCCGCCCGGCAGGGCGAAACCCTCCATGCGGCCGGGCACCTGCTCGGCGCCGGCCAGGGCCGCCAGGCAGGCGTCGGCGGGCAGGTCCAGGGCCAGCCCCGCCGCCAGGGCCGCGGTCAGGTTCTCGACATTGAATCGCCCGACGAGCCGGCTCCGCAACCGCAGCTCCCTGCCGCGGAAGTCGAAGACCAGGCGCGAGCCGCCGCGGTCCAGGACAGTGTCGACGACCCGCAGATCGACGGCGCCGGCGCGCCCGCGCCAGCCCGTGGCGAAGCGCAGCGTGCGCAGTCCCGAATAGTCCAGGTCCGCGAACATCGGCTCGTCCGCATTGACCGCGACCGCGCCCGGTCCCTTGCCGCGTCCCGGGACGGGGCGCAGCAGGTCCAGGATCCGCGCCTTGGCGTCGCGGTAGCTCTCCAGGTCGCGATGGTAGTCCAGGTGATCCCGACTCAGGTTCGTCAGCACGGCCGCGTCCAGGGCCAGGTCCGCCACGCGCTGCTGGTCGAGGGCGTGGGACGAGACCTCCAGCGCCGCCGCCCGGCAGCCACGGTCGCGCATCTCGCCGAGCAGCCCGTAGAGCGCCACCCCGCCGGGGGTGGTCAAGGGGGCCGGTCGCGGCCCGGCGCCGGCATCGTAGACGATCGTGCCCAGCAGTCCGCAGGGCCCGAGCGCGGCGCCCAGCAGGGAGCGCAGCAGGAAGGCGGTGGTCGTCTTGCCGTTCGTCCCGGTCACGCCGACGACGGTCATGGCCGCGTCGGGAGCGCCGGCGATCAGGCGGGCCAGGCGAGCGGGCCAGGCGCGGGTGCCGTTCTCGGCGACCAGCACCGGCACCGACGCGTCCGCGGGCACCGCGTCGCGGCGGCCGGGATCCACGAGCACGGCCGCGCAGCCCGCGGCCAGGGCCCCGGGCAGGAAACGATGACCGTCGGCGGTCGTGCCGGCCACGGCGATGAAGAGCACGCCCGGCCCCGCCGCGCGGGAATCGTCGGCGACCGCAGTCACCGGCACCGAGGCGTCGCCCTCCAGCCGGAGGCCGGGCAACCGATCGACGATGCCGCCGAGGGTCAACGCCATCGTTCCTCCATCCTCACGCGCAGGCCCCTGGAGCCCAGGGGCCTGCCCGGCGCCGGGTCCTGCGCGACGACGTATCCCGTGCCCTCGATGGCGACGTCGATGCCGAGCCGCGCCGCGCTCCGGCGCACCTCGCGGTTCGAGAGGCCCCTCAAGTCGGGGCAGATCTGATCGGCGGCCGCGCGGGCCCGGTCCGGGGTCGCCACCGTCAGCTCCACCGGCGTGCCCTCGGGGCAGCGCGCGCCGGCGGCCGGGACCTGGGCGACGACGACGCCCTCGCCGGCGTCTCCGGACGGGCGCAGGTTCGCATCCCGCAACAGCGCCCGCGCCGTGCCCGATCCCAGGTGGAGCAGGTCGGGCACCGTGCATTTCCGCGCGGCCCGGCCCGGGGCGGCCACGCGATCGCCATCGGCGAGGCCGCTGAGCCAGTCGGTGGAGAGCCCGATCTCGTCGATGATCCGGCCGCAGAGCGGCGCCGCGCTCAGGGAGGCGTAGTGATGCGTGTAGTCGGGCTCGTCGATCATCGTCAGGATCACCAGGCGCGGCGCGTCGGCCGGGACGAAGGCCAGAAAGCTGGACATGTAGGCGCCGGGCACGTAGCCGACCCCGGGCTTGGCCTTCTGGGCCGTGCCCGTCTTGCCCGCGACGCCGATCCAGGGCACGCCCGCCGCCACGCCGGTGCCCTCGTCCACGACGCGGGTCATCGCCGTCCGCAGTTCGGCGGCCAGTTCCGAGGAAATCACGCGCCCGCGGGGGTTCTCGGGCACCGGGCGGGACGGCGCCTCGCCGCGGCCCCGGATCTCGGCGATGATGCGCGGCGAGTAGAGCACGCCCCCGTTGGCCACGACCGCGGCCGCCAGGGCCAGCTGCAGCGGGGTGACGGCGATCTCCTGCCCGATGGCGACGGTCGACTTGGTGCGGCCGGACCAGTCCTCGGGCAGCTTCAGCAGGCCGTGGGCGCCGCCGGGATAGGGAAAGCGCGTGGGAGCGCCGAAGCCGAAGCCGCAGAGATCGCGGTAGAGCTCCTCGCGGCGCAGGTTGCTCACGGCGCGGGCGAAGTAGACGTTGGCCGAGTGGGTGAAGGCGGCGTCGAAATCCATGACCCCGAAGTCGTGCCCCTCGGAGTTGCGGATGTGGAAGGAGCCGAAATCCTCGTCGTCGCAGTCGTAGCTGGTCGAAGCGGTGATCGCCGAACGACCCAGCAGCGAGGCGGCGGTGAAGATCTTGAAGACCGAGCCGGGCTCGTAGACGCCGGTGAAGTTGAAGTTGTCCCAGGCCGCCGGCGTCGTCGCCTGGCTGCGGTCGCGCATCACCGGCGAGTCGGCGGCCGCCAAAACCGAGCCGTCGGCCGGATCGACGATCAGGACCACGCCGCCCTCGGCGTTGCATTCGTCGATCGCCTCGGCCAGCAGCTCCTCGCTGAGCTGCTGCAGGTCCGCGTCCAGGGTCAGGACCACGTCGCTGCCGTCGCGCGGGTGGCGCAGGATCTCCTTGCCCAGGGTCCGGCCGCGCACGGCCGACTCGTATTCCCAGGCCTCGCCGGGAGTGCCGGCCAACCAGCGGTCCAGGCCGCGCTCGAGGCCCGCGGAAGCGATCTCGCCGCCGGCGTCGCCGCGGTGGAAGCCGATCAGCGAGGCGCCCGCCCCGCCGAAGGGATAGGACCGGCTGCCGAGACGCTCCAGGGTGATCGCGGACTCGCGGCGCAGCGCCGCCAGCGCGTCGACGCTCAGCACGGCGTCGGGAGCGACCACCACGTGACGGCCGCCGGCCCGGCGCAGGCGGTCGGCGAATTCGCCGGCCGGCCGTGACAGGGCCTCGGCCAGGGTCCGGGTGACGGCTGCGGCGTCGGCAACGATCTCGGTCGAGACGCCGACCCGCCACGTCGTCACCGAGAGCGCCAGGGGGCGGCCCTGGCGGTCGTAGATATTGCCCCGTCGCGCCGGCAGGGGGATGCGGTGCTTCCACTGTCCCTGGGCGCGCGAGAGATAATGTTCGTGCTGGAAGATCTGGATCTGGACGAGACGGCCGGCCAGGAGGAGGCCGGCGGCGATCACGAGGACACCCAGGCCCCGCAGACGGCGGGTTCCCAGGCCCCCCGCGGTCACGGCCTCCGCTCCCCGGCGGTGGCGGTGGCGATGCTGCCGCCCCCACCCCCGACGGCGGCCAGGATCCGGTCCAAGACGGCGAGCTGGCGCTCCTTCGCCGGCCTGTCGATCAGGACCACGTTGGTTCCCGGTGCGTCGGGGGTGATCAGGCCGAGTTCCGTCTCGGCCCGGGCGACGACGTTCTCCCGCGCCGAGGCGCGGTTCCAGCGCTGTTCGAGACGACCCAGCTTCGCCTCGAGATAATCCTTCTCCTGCTGCAGACCCTCGATGCGCCGGCGCTCGCCGACCACGGAGTTCGACAGCGCGACCAGCGAGCACGAGGCCAGCGACAGCAGCACGCCGGCCAGGACGACCCGCAGGACGGTGCAGCCGGCGACCCGACGCGAGCGGGCCATCGTGCCGCGCCAGGCCCCGCGCGGGGCGGGGGCGGCGCAGGCGGAACGGGCGGCGAGACGGATCCCGAGATTCATGACACCCTCTCCCCCGCCCGGAGCCTGGCGCTGCGGGCGCGCGGGTTGACGGCCACCTCGTCGGCGTCGGCGACCACCGGCCGGCGGGTCAAAGCCCGCATCGTGCGCCGGTGGCCGCAGGTGCAGGCCGGCAGTTCCGGCGGACAGAGGCAGTCGCGCGATTCGCGGGCCAGCCATTGCTTGACGAGACGATCCTCGAGCGAGTGATAGGCGATGACGACGATGCGCCCGCCGGGGCGCAGGCATCCGGGAGCGGCCGCGAGGGCCTCGGCCAGCGCGCCGAGCTCGTCGTTGACGGCGATGCGCAGCGCCTGGAAGACCCGGCTCAGCGAGGCGCTCAGGTGCGGGCCCCTGCCGACGGCGCCGGCGACGATCTCGCGCAGCACCGACGTGGTCGTCACGGGAGCCTCGCCGCGGGCGGCGACCAGCGCCCGGGCGATGCGTCGCGACGCCCGCTCCTCGCCGAAGCGCCAGATGACGTCGGCGATCCCGGCCTCGTCCAGCCGGGCGAGCAGGTCGGCCGCGGACTCCCCCCGGCCGTCGTCGAAGCGCAGGTCCAGCGGGCCCTCGGCCCGGTAGCTGAACCCCTTCGCGGGTTCGTCCAGCTGCCGGCTGCTGACGCCCAGGTCGAGCAGGATGCCGTCGGCGGAATCCCATCCGGCCTCGGCCAGTGCGGCGGGCAGGTCCCGGAACGAGCCCTGGCGGCAGCGCAGCCGCGGCTGCGATGACGCGAGGGCGCGGCAGGCCCCCACGGCCTCCGAGTCCAGGTCCAGGCCCAGCACCTCGCCGCCGGCGGCCAGCAGGACGCCGGCGTGCCCCCCGAAGCCGAAGGTGCCGTCGACGATCCGCTTTCCCGGCGCGGGCTCGAGCAGCTCGGCGGTCCGATCCCGCAGGACGGGCACGTGCGCCGCAGCGCTCATATCCGCCTCGCCCCGCGCCGGCGCAGACCGCCGGCCAACGGCAGGGCGCCGACCAGGAGGATCGACTTGAGGTAGGCGCTCCAGCGGTCGAGCAGCAGTTCGTGACCGAACTCCCGCAGCTGGTGGTTCCAGGCGGTGAGCAGGGGGACGGCGCGGAAATCGAGGTGCTTGAGACGGCTGCCGTCGAGCTCGACGCGTCGCCCGCGCCGGCTGAGGTGGGGCGCGGCCCGCCTGATGACCTGGGCGAGGCCGCGCCGGTCGAGGTTGCCGAAGAGAGCGACCCGGACGGTCCGCCCCTGGTCCCTGATCTCGAAGTCCAGATCCCCCTGCAGGACCTGGAATGGTGCGGACCGTCGGGTCAGCTCTCTCGGCATCCGGGTTCCTTCCCCTGGCTGCGACCGCCGCTCCGTCGGCGACCGTCGGGCTCCATCCCTCGTGACCGGGCCGGCGTTCCTTCGCCGACCCAAGGCGGGGCCTAGAACAGGAATTCGTCCATGAAATCCTGATCCGGGCCGGGCAGCTCGCGCTGCTTGGCGGCGAAGACCTCGGGATCCCACAACTCCATGTAGTGGCCCATCCCGACGGCGAGGACGCGCTTGGCGACCCCCGCCTCCTTCAGGAACTCCTGCGGCACCGTGACCCGTCCCTGGGCGTCGGGCGCCAGTTCCGAACTGTCGGCGCTGATCCGGCGCAGCTGCGCCCGCCAGTCGCGCGACGAGTTCTGCCGCTTGATGCGGTTGAAGGCCTTCACCCACTCCTCGCGGGGGAAAAGGGCCAGGTTCCCGTCCTGGCCGCGCATGACGACGTACTTCTCGTCCTCGGCGGGTCCCCCGCCGCGACGGAAGCGGAACGGCAGGTTGAACCGGCCCTTGACGTCCACGGCGCGCTCGTAGGCGCCGTGGAAGCAGAAGCCGGTCTCCTGGATGTTTCCCTGCCCGTTCTCGTCCATATCCCCCGAACTCCAGGCTGCGTAGTGAACTCCGTTTTCACCACTTTTCACCACTGAGCACCACGAGACTTTATGATGGCCCCATTGGGGTGTCAAGACGCTTCTGCCGGAATCCCCGCCCCCGACGCCGGGGCGAAGCCCGAAAATCCAAAGGCCGCCGGCCGGTCCTGTCGGGTCGAAAATTCAAGTCATTGAAAAATAATCACATAGGAGACCATTGCGACGTCGCCGGGCGGGACGAAAAAAATTCGCTTCGGGCGCCGGATCGCGGGAGCTCAGCTTTCCCGGAGCCGTACACAATCGGACGGGATCCATAAGGAATTGTATTCCAAGGAATTAACTGGAGAGAAAATCGCCGCGTCGCAGCCGGAGGATCGACCCCAGCCCCAGCCCCGAGACGCGCCGGAAACGCGCCACCATCAGGGCGCTGCCGACGGCGTAGGCCAGGGTCGAGGCCCAGGCGGCGCCGACGATGCCGTGGCGAGGGATCAGCAACAGACCGGCGACGACGTTCACGGCCACGGTGACGCCGCTGGCCTGGGTGTTCCAGGCGGGGCGGCCGCGGCCGATGAAGTTCCCGGCGAGCACCGAACCGGCGGCGAAGACGACGATGCCCGGCAGCAGGGCGCGCAGGGCGGGAACCGCTCCGGCGAAGGCGGGCGGGAAGAGGAGGGTCAGCAGCGGCTTGGCGAAGAGGGCGAGCCCGGCGGCCGCGACGGCGGTCGTCGCCAGGCCGATGCGAACGGCGCGGGCGGCCAGGCGGTCGCGGTCCCTCTCCCCCGCGTCGGCGCCGCCCCGGGCGCCGGCCGCGAAGACCATCACCGGCTGCAGGGCGTTGGGCAGCAGCCAGAGCAGCTCGCCGACCAGCACCGCCACCGAGTAGACGCCGACCGCGGCCGCACCGTGCCAGGCAGCCACCAGGGCCAGGTCCAGGCGCAGGTGCAGCAGCGACGCCACCGACGAGAGCTGTCCCACCCAACCGGCGCGCAGGGTGCGCCCGATCACCCGCCGCAGTCCGGGCTCCGGTCCGGCCGGCGCCGCCCCGGGCCGACGCTCCCGGAAGACCAGCGCCGCCGCGGTAGCGGCCGCGGCCAGCTGCGCGCCGCCGTAGGCCAGCACGGCGCCGGCGAGCCCCAGGGCCCCCGCCGCGGCCAGCGTCGCCAGGACGGCCAGGTGCAGCACCGCGCGGCCCAGGTTCGTCAGCGGCCCGACCAGCAGGCGGCCCAGGGCGAGCAGGTCGTAGAAGACGATGTCGAAGGCGAGCAGGGCGGCGCAGGCCAGCAGGGCGGCCGCAGCCAGGGCGGGATCCCAACCCAGATGCTGCCGCGCCGGTGCGTCCAGGCCCAGCCGCCACGCCGCAGCGCCGGCGACCCCGACCAGGACGGCGACGTGCAGGAACCAGAGGGCCTGGGCGCGCAGCCGGCGCCGCGGCGCGATCCCGCCCTGACGCAGGGGCGGCACCGCGGCCAGGCCCATCCCGCCGTTGGCCAGGGCGGCGACCAGCAGCACGGCGGTCACGGTCAGGCTGTAGTGGCCCTGGCCCACGGGACCGAGGGCGCGCGCGATCAGCAACCCGCAGAGCGCATTGACCCCGGCCTGACCCACGCGGCTGGCCAGGATCTCCCCGCCGGTGCGCAGCAGCTTCACGACGACCCTCCCGAGCGCAGGAGACGGCGCAGGCGCGCCAGGGCGCGGTAGGCGGGATGCGCCCATTGGTAGCGGTAGCGGCAGCAGGGCGTGGCGCCGATCAGGTCCTTGAAGCGGGCGACGCCGGTCAGGTCGCCGTGGCCGCCCAGGTCAAGCCGCGCGGCGCCGCGCCGGCAGGCCTCGACGATATCGGTCCAGATCAGCAGAGCCGCGGGATGCTTGTCGGCGTGCTCGGGCCGGGAGGTGCCGTGCCAGGCCAGGACCGAATCGCCGCCGGCCAGGTTCAGGTGCGCGCCGATCAGTTCGCCCTCCAGACGGACGCAGCTGAGCCAGGCCTCCCCCTCCCCGTCGCGCAGCAGGTCCGAGAGCAGCGGCAGGGGCGTGGGCGCGACGCCCCAGCGCCGCGCCGCCGCGACGTGGATGGGATGGTACTCCGCCGCGACGGCGGGGTCGGTCGTGACCTCGGCCGTGCAGCCGGCGCGCAGGGCGCGGTTGCGCTCCTTGCGCTTGGTCCGGCGCAGCACCGCAGCGTCGACCTGCTCCGGACCGCCGGTCAGGGGGATCTCGCCGAAAGGCACCTCGCCGCGCCGCGCGCCCCGGTCGGCCAAGGCCGGTCCCAGGATGGGCTCGCTCCGCGGCGGCAGGACCAGCGACAGCGACAGGGTCCGCGGGGCCGTCGCCAGGCGGTGCAGGCCGCGAGCCAACAGCGACAGAGCGCGGCCAGCGTCGATGTCCGGCAGGCCGACCTGCAGCAGGGGCGTCCCCGGGGTGCCGGCGTAGCTGCCCTCGAAGGTCAGGAACGGGCCGCGCCGGCGCGCGACCAGCGCCATTCCGCCCAGGGGGCGGCCGTCGCGGACGACCAGCAGCCACAGCGGTTCGCGACCGGGAAGGTGGCGGCAGACGGCGCGCAGCCAGGCGGGACGCTGGAAGAAGGGGATCGCCGAGGCCTCGGCGAGCAGGGTCGACCAGGCGGGCGGCTCGGGCCAGCCCCGCACGACCTCGAGACGGCAGCCGCCGTCGGCGTCGTCGAGGCGCGGCGCGCCCCCGCCCATCACAGCGCCTCGCGGCCGAGAACCCGGGCCAGCTCCCGGCGCACGCCGTCGCGGTCGCCGCGCACGGCCGGATCGCGCAGCGCCGCCCAGACGGCGTCGGGGTCGAAGGGCGCCGGCGACAGGGGCCGCGCCTTGCGGATCAGGGGATTGTCGCTGGGCTCCAGGATCTCGTCGGGACCGTGCAGCGCCTCGTGCAGCTTCTCGCCCGGACGCAGGCCGGTGAAGCGGATGCCGGGCCCCTCGTCCCCGCCTTCGGGATCGTAGCCCGACAGCGCGAGCAGGTTGCGGGCCAGCTCCAGGATGGACACCGGCTCCCCCATGTCGAGGATGTAGGTGACGCCCTGCTCCCCGAGGACCATCGCCTCGATGACCAGCAGCACGGCTTCCTTGATCGTCATGAAGTAGCGGGTCATCTCGGGATCGGTGATCGTCAGGGGCCGACCGGCGCGCAGCTGGCGCAGGAACAGCGGCACCACCGAGCCGCGACTGCCCAGCACGTTGCCGAAGCGGACCGACATGAAGCGGGTGCCGTTGCCCTGGGCGCCGGCGTGGGCCACCAGCAGCTCGGCCACGCGCTTGCTGGCGCCCATCACGCTGTGCGGATCGACGGCCTTGTCGGTGGAGATCAACACGAAGCGGCCGGCGCCGGCGCGCGCCGCGTAGCGGATCATGTTGGCCGTGCCGCCGACGTTGACCTGCACGGCTTCCTCGGGATTCTCCTCCATCAGGGGCACGTGCTTGTGCGCGGCGGCGTGGAAGATCAGGTCCGGCCGGTGCCGTGCGGCCAGCACGTCCAGCCGCGCCGCGTCGCGGACGTCCGCGATCAGGAGCCGCAGGGCGACATCCCCGCGCAGGGGCTCCAGCTCGGCGGCGATCTCGAAGATGCTGTTCTCGCCCCTGCCGAGCAGCAGCAGTTCCGCCGGCCCGAGCTGCAGCAGCTGGCGGCAGAGCTCGGCGCCGATCGAACCGCCGGCGCCGGTGACGAGCACGCTGCGGCCGGCCACCGCGGCCCGGGCGTCGCCGGCGCGCAGGGTCGCGCTCTCGCGGCCCAGCAGGTCCTCGGGCGCGACCGGCCGGACCTGCGCGAAGGTCACGTCGCCCTCGATGATGGCGCGGATTCCGGGCACGATCCGGAAGGGCAGGCCGGCCCGCCGGCTCAGCAGGACCAGGCGGCGGATCAGGGCGCCGCCGGCGGTGGGAATGGCGATCAGGATCTCGTCCGCGGCGGAGTTGCGGGCGGCCGCCACCAGATCGTCGGTGGGCCCGAGCACGGGCAGCCCGGCCACCTCGGTCCCGACCAGGGCGGGATCGTCGTCCAGGAAACCCACGGCCTCGACCGCATAGCCGTCGCGCCGCAGTTCCTCGACGAGCGCGCGGCCGGCCTCGCCGGCGCCGACGACCAGCAGCCGCCGGGGAGCTTCGATCCCGTTCCCGGCAGGGCTCACTGGGTCGCCTCCTGGCCGCGCACCACCATCAGGGTCTTCAACGCCGCCTGGCCCCGCGCCTCGATGCGGACCAGGTACGGGCCCGTGGCCACGATCTCGCCCGTCAGGCTGCGTCCCGTCCAGAAGGACTCGCCCTCGCGGAGGTCGCGCCGCGTGAGGATGGGCTGCCCCTCGAGGTTGAAGATCGACACGTCGACCGTCTCGAGCAGGTCGCCGTAGCCGCCCAGCCGGGCGCCGCCGCCCACGTCGGGGAAGTAGGGATTCGGGTAGAGGAAGATCCCCTCCAGCGGTCCGCCGGCGCCGTCGGTGCGGGCGGGGACCTCGAGCAACGCGGGCCCCTGCATCGTGCCCAGGAGCAGCCGACGGCGGGGGTTGTCGGCGGCGATGCTGTTCACGGCGCCGCCGGGCAGGCCGGCGATGATGTCCGACGAGTAGAGGGCGCCGAAGCCGAAGAGCACGAAGTCCTGCACGCTGCTGAAGGCGTCGATGAAGGTCGTCTCGCCGCGCAGTCGGATGCGGCTGAGCCCGGCGTCGTGGGTCACCCACAGATCCTCGTTGGCGTCCAGCGCGACACCGCCGGCCGCGGCCCGCAGCAGGCCCTCGCGGGCGGGGGTCTTCTCGAGGTAGGTGGCCAGCACCTGGATGTCGAGTTGCGAGGCGCTGTAGCGGTCCAGCCGGAAATGCACGACGCCGTTGCCGCCGCCGGCCCAGATCGTGCCGTCCGCCCCGACGGCCAGGTCGCTGACGGCCGTGAAGACGAAGGGCGACGTCGCCACGGATTCCAGGGGCGGGGACCAGATGTCGTCGCCGTTGTCGAACCAGGTGAGCGGGCCGTCCGCAGGGATCGCCCCGTTGATGTCCCAGAGCACGACCCCCACATCCTGGACGGCGAACCAGATCCGGTCGCGCGACGCCGTCGCCGCGGCCCGGATGTCGGCGCCGCCGAGGGCGCTGTTGTCGGTGGGCAGGGTCAGCCATGACCCCGGCGCGGTCCAGTCGTCGGGCCGGACCAGGATCTGGGCGCCGTCGCGGTCGCTGAGCAGGATCAGCGCGCCGTCGGGATGGGCCTCGACCCCGGAGACGAAGCGTCCGGCCAGGCCCGAGCCGGCCGCGGTGACGAGGTCGACGTCGGGCAGCGAGGGCCGGTAGCGCACCAGTCCGCTGCCGAACTGCGAGGCCCAGACCTCCCCCGAGGGCGTGACGGCCATCGCCAGCAGCCCGCCGTCGTGGTTGAAGAGTCCGAGCGAGTCGTTCCCCGCGTCGGCGACGTCGTAGAGCTGGCGCCAGTCCTGGCCGTCGGGACGGCCCGAGACGGCCTCGCCCAGCCGTCCGCCCACCCAGGGCGTGCCGTCGGGGCCGAAGGCCGCGCCGGCGACGCCGGTGAAGACGAGCTCGCGGGTCGTCCACGTCGTCCAGCCGTCGTCGTAGCGGGCCAGGAAGGCGTGCCCGGAACGGTTCCGGTCGTCGTTCACGTTGTGCTGGCCGGCCGTCCACAGCACGGTGCCGCCGGCCAGGGCGCGCGTGATCGATTCGGTCATCGCCACCGTGATCCACGCCGACCCGTCCCAGCGATAGAGCAGATCGGTCAGGCCGATGCCCGAGCGCAGGGCCCAGGGGACGCCGTCGGCCACGGCCAGGTAGCCGACCCAGCCTCCGAGAGAGCCCATGACCTCCCAGCGGTCGGAAGCGGCGTTCCAGCGCGCCACGCCGCCGCCCTCGGTGGCGGCCATCAGCAGCGTGTCGCCCGAGGCGCAGAGAGCGGCCACCGGGCGCACGGGCAGCCCGGCGCTGCGTTCGGCGAAAACGTTGTCGGCCAGGACCGAGACGCCGTCGGCGGTGGCGATCCAGAGATCGCCGTCGAAGAAGGCGAGGTCGCGCACCCGGTCGTCGACCAGGCCGGGAGTGGTCGCCGCGGTGTAGACCGCGCCCGGGAATCCGCCGACGATCTCGCCCACCCCGCCCTCGGCCATGCCGTAGTAGACGCGCTCGGTGGAGCCGGCCGTGAAGCCGGCGACGGCGGTGAGGTCGAGTCCGCCCAGGTTCGTGAACTGACGGAAGAGCGGCTGCGCTCCCGAGATGTCGATGCGCGTCAGTCCGGCGCCCGCGGTGGCGGCCCACAGGTGGCTGCCGGTCCAGCCCAGGTCGACCACGTCGTTCCCGGTCATCCCCTCGGCGGGCGTCCAGCGGGAATAGGCTTCGGGATCGTCCACGGGCCAGGCGACGACGCCGCCGTCGCTGGTGCCGCCGTAGACGAATCCGTCGTGGGCCAGCAGCGCGGCGCAGCGGCGGGCGCTCTGCAGCGAGACGACCCGGGGCGTCTGCGCCGTCGCCGGCGGAGGCGCCAGCCAGGTCGGCAGGGACAGCGCCGCGAAGAAGAGGGCGACGGTCGGCAGGAGCGAGGGGCGGCGGATACCGAAGGGGCTCTTCATCGACGATCCTCCTGCCGCGGGGACGGCGTGGCGGTGGCGGCCGCAGCCGCCGACACGGGGGCGGCGAGCCCCGCCGGGTCGTGGAACAATCCCCGGAGCCGGTCGCGCGCGCGGTCGCCGGCCCAGACGCCGGTCAGTCCGGGGACCGCGGCGGAGAGCTCCGCGAAGCCGATCTCGGCGGAATCGACGCCGACCCGGGGTCCCCACAGGTTAAGGCGACCCGCGAGCAGAGCCAAGGCCATAGGGAACTGGCACCACAGAGGCAGCAGCCGTCCGTCCCCGCGGCGCAGCGTCCGCAGGATCCAGGCGCCGTCGTCGTCGATGCCGCCGGACAGGGTCTGGGCGCGCTGGCCCCAGCCCGCCAGCGGCCGCACGAGGGCGTGGACGGGCAGGGTCACGACGGCCAGCGCGGCCCCGGCGAGCAGGCCGGCGACGCGACGCGCCAGGGCGACCGGCGGCGACCCCTGTCCGGGATCGAGGACCACGCTGTGCGCCTGCTGGAAGGGCTCGGGACGGGCGCCCGCGTCGAAGAGGCCGGCCTCGGGCGCCAGCCAGCGCAGGCGGATGCGGCCGCGTCGCAGCCGGGCGAGCACCGCGCGGACCGGGCCCTCGTCGGCGGGCCATCCCCAGAAGACGACCTGGGCCACGCGATAGCGCAGGACGACGGCGGGCAGATCGGACTCCGCGCCCAGGCAGGGCACCTCCCCCGCCGCCGGGGCGACCGTGCCGGGGGCCGCGTCGTTGGCCAGATAGCCGACCGGATCGAGCCCGGCCGCGCGCAGGTCGGGCCGATCGGCCAGCCATGCGCGCACCGCCGCGGCGGGGCCGACGAAGAGGCTGCGCTCCAGCGACAGGTAGCCGCGCTCGATGCGCCGGCGCAAGGCGGCGAAGAGTCCCTCGCCCAGGCTGACGGCCAGGGCGAAGAGCGGGATGAAGAGCAGCAGCACCGCGCGGCTGTAGACCCGCTGGTGGCTGAGGTAGGTGCTGGCCAGCAGCAGCAGGGAAACGGCGCCGGTGCGGCGCAGGCGGTCGCCGAAGCCCGACGTCTCACGCAGCCGTCCCGGCCGGTACCGGCCCAGGAGCAGGAAGGTCAACGAGGTCAGCAGCAGGGCGAAGCCCAGCAACGGTCGGTACTCCGACAGCGGGAAGAGGGCCTCGGGGAAGATCGGGTTCAGCGCGGCGCGCAGCGCGTAGGCGCCGACGAAGGCGGCGGCCAGCGCCGCCATGTCCAGCAGCCACAGCAGCCCGGTGCTCAGGGGATCGCGCCAGCGCTTCAGCAGGTAGACGACCATCCCCCACTTCTCGTAGAAGGAGATCAGGCTGCCCAGATGCAGCCAGAAGCTCCGGCGCAGCGGGCCGCCGGCGCTGTCGCGACGATGGCGATGCACGAATCGGGCCTCGGGGCAGTAGAAGACGTCCCAGCCGGCCTGCCACATCCGGTAGCAGAAGTCCACGTCCTCGAAGTAGAGAAAGAAACGCTCGTCCATGGCGCCGGTGCGTTCGAGGGCGCGCCGGCGCACCAGCATGCAGCCGCCCAGGATCCAGTCCACCGGCCGCGGCGCGAGGTGATCGAAGTCGCGCATCAGATGCCGGTCGATCTCGCCCGAACCGCGCCAGACCTTGCCGATGACGGTGCGGCGCAGCAGCAGGGTGCGGAAGGAGTAGAAGCGGCGGCAGGAATCCTGGATCGAGCCGTCCTCGTTCAGCAGCTGGGGACCGACCACGCCGGCCTTGGGATGCGCGTCCGCGAAGCGCAGCAGCGCGTCCAGGGATCCGGGCTGGACGACGATGTCGGGATTCATCACCAGGTGATACTCGGCGTCGAGGGCGGACATGCCGATGTTCGCCGCGCGCGCGAAGCCGACGTTGCCGCTGTTGCGGATCCAGTGCACGTCGGGATGCTCGCCCTGCACCGCCTCCAGGCCCGGGTCGCTCGACGCGTTGTCGACGACGACGATCCCGAGCTCGCAGGCCGGAGGATGGCGGCGGACCGACTCCAGGCAACGGCCCAGATCGTCGCTCGTGTTGTAGTGGACGATGACCAGCGAGAGCTTCAAGGACGCCTCACTAGGGAATCCGCCTCAGGCGCAGGGCCCAGACCATCCACATCGCTTCCCAGATGATGCGGCGGTTCATCTTGGACACTCCCACCTGGCGGTCGACGAAGACGATCGGGATCTCCTGGATGCGGAAGCCCCGCCGCCAGCAATGATAGTTCATCTCGATCTGGAACGAATAGCCGTCGCTCTTGATGTCGTCCAGGGGCAACGCCTCGAGCACCTCCCGGCGGAAGCACTTGAAGCCGCCGGTGGAATCCTTCAGGTGCATGCCAGTGACGATGCGCGCGTAGAGGTTGGCGCCGACGCTCAGGAAGAGGCGGCTCAGCGGCCAGTTGACGACGGTCACGCCCTTGAGGTAGCGGCTGCCGAGAACCACGTCGTGGTCGCGGATCTCGCGCAGGAACTCGTCCAGGGCCACCGGGTCGTGGCTGAAGTCGGCGTCCATCTCGAAGACGGCCTCGGCGTCGGTGTTGGCCAGCGTCCACTGGAAGCCCTTGATGTAGGCGGAGCCGAGCCCGGCCTTCTCGGGGCGCTCCAGCAGGTGGACCCGGTCGCCGAAGGCCGCCAGTCCGCGCACGACGCCGGCGGTGCCGTCCGGCGAGTTGTCGTCCACCACGAGCACGGAAATGCCCGGGTCGCGGTCGAGCACCAGCGGGATCAGACGGCCGATGTTCTCGGCCTCGTTGTAGGTCGGGATCACGACGACGGTCTTCATGCGGCATCCTCGGCGTTGGCGCTGGAACGGGCGGCGGCGGATCGGACCGGGGCTCCCCGGACCGGCCAGGGCATAAGCAAGACCAGGGCCAGGATCAGGCCCAGGAGGCTCAGGCGGAATCCGACCAGCACGGCCGGGTCCCGGTAGGCGAAGCGGACCTCGTGATCGCCCGCGTCCAGGGCGACAGCCCGCAGCAGGTGGTCGGCGCGCAGCAGCTCCGCTGGCCGGCCGTCGACCGCGACTCGCCAGCCGGGCAGGTTGAGATCGGCGAGCACCAGCAGGGCGGGTCGGGGCGTCGACACCGAAAGAGTCACCGCGTCGAGCCCATCCTCGAGGTAGCGCACCGGCGGCAGGGCCTCGATACCGGCCTGCGGCAGCGGATCGGGCCGGCGGTCCAATTCGACGGCTCCGTCGGCGGGCGGGCCGTCTCGCCGCAGGCGCTCCAGGAATTCCTCGGGCGTGCCCGCGGCCGGACGCCAGGCGTCGGTCAGGCGGGCGCGCGGCAGCGCGGAGGCGTTCCGGTAGAGGATCATCCCGCCGGCGTGCAGCGGGTCGGGATCGAGGGCGACGCCCAGGTCGGCCAGCGCGGGCAGGATCGTCCCCGGCAGCGGGGACGGCGCCGCCACCACGGCGCCGCCCAGCCACGAGACCAGATGCCCCGCGGGACGGGTCGGATCGTAGATGAGGGCGCGGACCGTCTCGTAGAGCGCGGGCTTGGCGGGATGATAGCCGCCCAGCGACCGGACGCCCGCCACCATGAAGCCGTTGTCGCCGCCGAGAGCGCCCAGGGGCCAGACCCGCTCGTGACCGGCGAGACCGGCCAGGGCCTCGTAGTCGGGTCCGCTGCCCAGATCCTCGCCGGCCGGCGCGTAGGGCCGGACCATGGGCCCGGCGGGCACGAGCCGGCCGGATTCGGGCAGAGCCACGCGCAGCCCGCGCTCGGGATGGGTGATCAGCCGATCGACGCCGGCGAGGTCCAGGGCCAGCAGCAGGGCCAGGGCCCAGGGCAGCAGGCGGCGCAGGAAGACGGAGCGTCCGGCCGCGGCCAGGGCGGCGGCGGCCGCGGCCAGGACCAGGCCGATGCGCAGCAGGTCGGCGGCGCCCAGGTCCCAGGCCGCGCTCAGGGCCTGGGCCGAGGGCGCGGGCTTGCCGGCCGCCGCGGCCAGCCCCTTCAACTGCGCCGCGAAGATCCCGCGGCCGACGCCGGCGGCGCCGATCAGCGCCAGCACGGCGCAGATCGCCAGCCCCTTGGGCAGATGCCGCCGCCAGCCCGTCCGCGACGGCGGCGCGCCGTCGGGATCACCGGCCAGGCGGGCCGCGCCGAGCGCCGCCAGCACCGCGGCGGCGAAGGCCGTCAGCGCCAGGGCCATCGACGGGATGCGGAACTTGTTGAAGTAGGGCAGCAGGGCGTAGAGAGGGCCGTAGAGCACCGGAAAGAAGCGCCCGAAGGAGACGAGCAAGGCGAGCCCGCCGACCGCGAAGAGCCAGCGCGTCCGCCACAGGGGCCGGGTGCCGGCGGCGGCGGCGACCAGCGCGAGCATCAGCAGCCCGAAGTAGTTGGGGTAGTCGGTGAAGGGCATCATCCCCTGGTAGGTGCCCCGGCCGAAGCCGGCGGCCGACGGCAGCAGCAGGGTGCCCAGTTCGCGCGGAGACAGGCTCCAGCCGGTGGCGTAGTCGTAGCCGGCGCCGCCGGACTCCGCGGCGCCGCGCACCGACAGGCCGGCGTATTCGTGCACCGGCGCCAGCAGGACGGCCCCGACCAGGAAAGCGATCGCCAACGCGACGGCCAGCAGTCCGGTCCGGGACCAGGGCAGGCTCCCCTCCCCCCGTCGCCGCGCCGCCAGGGCGCTCCACCAGCGGGCGACCGCGACCAGGCCGACGACCAGCAGGGTGTAGTAGGTGATCTGGATGTGGCCGCGCAGGATCTGGACTCCCAGCAGCAGTCCCAGGACCGCCGCCCGACGCCGTCCGCGCCCGTCCATCACGTCCAGGGTCAGCGCCACGATCCAGGGCAGGTACATCGCGGCGCCCAGCTTGGAGCCGTGGCCGTAGACGGCCCAGGCCACGACCTTCGGAAACATCAGCCAGGCGACGACGCCCACCGTGCGGGCGCCCGGCGGCAGACGCCAGCGGCCCAGCAGGTGATACATGCCGAGGCCGCCCAGGAGCAGGTGCGCCAGCAACCAGGTCAGCGGCGGCAGACCGACCTCGTTCTGCAGGAAGGTGAAGACCTCGGCGGGCGGGTAGAGGAAGGGCACGTAGGCCATCGAGCCGAAGGTCGGCATCCCGCAGAAGAGATAGGGGTTCCACAGCGGATAGTCGCCGGCGGCCAGAGCGACGTCGCCGACGAGATCGAAGGCGTCGGCGTTGCGGGCGTCGGGGCTGGAATAGACGGCGCCCTGGAAGATCGGCTCGGGATAGAGCAGGACGAGCAGAAGCAGCAGGGCCAGGACGGCCAGCCAGGATTCGCGGCGCGCGAAACGGGCGACGCGGGTAGGCGCCGGCGCGACGACCGAACGTTTGCGCTTGGAGGCCAATCCGGAGTCCTTTCGGGTGCGTGAAACGGCCCGCCGGGGCCGTTCCCGTGCAGGATACACCGGTCTCCGGTGGCCTGTCCACACGACAACGCCGGCCGGCGGGACCGAGGCGCCCGGAATCGAAGCTCAGGGACCGGTCTTCGGGGGCGCGAGCGGGCGGCCGCTGAGCTCGTCCAGGGCGCCCTGCAGGGTCGCGTGGGCCATCTCTCGTCGCCCCCCCCACAAGTGCCAGCAGGCCAGGCCGGCGAAGTAGACCAGCTGGCTGGGCACCAGCAGCGGCCAACGCGACGGAGGCCAGTGGCAGCGCAGCAGCCGCACATGGCTGCGGCTCTTGAGGTAGGCCTTGCGGGGGCTGTCGCGGCCCACGGACATGCTGACCTTGTGCAGGACCAGCGCCGCCGGCACGTGCAGGATATCGCCGCCGGCCCGACGCAGGCGCAGGCTGTAGTCGGCGTCCTCGCCGTAGAAGTGGAAATCCTCGTCGAAGTCCCCGACGGCCGCCACCGCCTCGCGGCTGAGCAGCATCGCGCAACCGGTGGCGTAGCCGACGGTGCGCGAGCGCAGGGATCGGCGCCCGGCGAGTTGGCGGATGCCGTCGTGATGGATCCAGCCCGACCAGCGGTTGACGACGCCGCCGTCGTACCAGATCCGCGAGGGCTCGTCGGCGAAGCAGATGCGGGGCGTGGCGGCCCAGGCCCCGGGCGTCTCGGCCAGGGCGCCCACCAGGCGCTGCAGGCTGCCCTCGGGCACCACCGTGTCGTTGTTCAGCAGCAGCACGTAGTCGGGCCCCGCCGCATCGGCGTAGAGGTGGCGCAGGCCCAGGTTGTTGCCGCCGGCCCAGCGGCGGTTCACGGGGGATTCGACGATCTCGACCGAGGGAAAGGCGCCGCGGACGTAGGCCAGCGAGCCGTCGGCCGAGGCGTTGTCCACGAGCACGATGCGCAGGGGCTCGTAGCCGGCCGTCAGCAGCGACCCGATGCAGTCCCGCAGCAGTTCCTGGCCGTTCCAGTTGACGATGACGACGGCCAGCGAGGGAGCCGCTGCGCGCGTCCCTTCCGTCGGCGGGGCCTCAGACGCTTTCCGCGACACGGTACTCCCGTTCAGGATGACGCCCGGCCACCACCAGTTCGGCGATCAGGCCCAGGCTGACGAACTGCACCGCGAGCAGCACCAGGGCGACGCCGAGCAGCACCAGGGGCCGCAGGCGCAGGCCTTGGCCCAGGGCCCACTGCAGCAGGAACCAGCCGTTGATCAGGGCGCCCCCGAGGAACATGAAGAAGCCGATCCGGCCGAAGAAATGCAGCGGCGACGAGGCGCGTCCGCTGAGGAAGAGCAGGGTCATCAGGTCGAGGAAGCCGTTCAGGAAGCGGGCCGGGCCGTACTTGGTGACGCCGAAGGGGCGCCGGTGGTGGCGCACCGGGATCTCGGCCACGCGGAAGCCCTCGCGGTGGGCCAGGGCCGGCACGAAGCGATGCATCTCGCCGTAGAGGCGCAGGGCCCGGATCACCTCGATGCGGTAGGCCTTCAGGCCGCAGTTGAAATCGTGCAGGCGCAGGCCGACGGCGCGGCTGGTCGTCCAGTTGAAGACCTTCGACGTCTGGTTCTTGATCAGGGAATCCTTGCGGTCCTGCTTCCAGCCCGAGACCAGGTCCCAGCCCTCCTCGATCTTGGCGACCAGGGCGGGGATCTCGGCGGGGTCGTCCTGCAGGTCGGCGTCCATGGTGATCACGATGCGTCCGTCGGCGCGGTCGAAGCCGGCCTGCAGCGCGGCGGCCTTGCCGAAGTTGCGGCTGAAGCGCTGCGCGTGCACCTGGGGCCGTTCGGCCGCGATCGCCTTGACGACGGCGAAGGTGCCGTCGGTGCTCCCGTCGTCCACGACCTGGACCTCGTAGCTGCGGCCCATGCCGGCGACGACCTTGTCGATGCGGTCCAGCAGCTCGGGCAGCGCCTCCTCCTCGTTGAAGGCCGGGATGACCACGCAGATGTCGCGGGACGGCTCGTCGCGCTCAGGCATGCCTTCTCCTCTCGACGACCCAGTCGACCATCATCGCCAGTCCCTCCCGGAACGGCACCAGGGGCGTGAAGCGCAGGCCCTCGCGGGCGCGGGCGGGATCGGACCACGTGTCGCGGACGTCGCCGCGGGCCGTCGGCAGGTGGGTCACGGCCGGAGCCGCGTCCGGGACGACCGCCGCCAGCAGTTCGCGCAGCAGGTCGAGGGCCTCGATCAGGCTGATGCGGGCGCCGCCGCCGACGTTGAAGACCGCGCCCGGAGCGTCGGCGCCGGTCGCCAGCAGGTTCGCGCGCACGGCGTCGGCCACGTAGGTGAAGTCGCGGGTCTGGCCGCCGTCGCCGAAGACCCGCCAGGGACGGCCGGCGAGGGCGTCCTCGATGAAGCGGCGGAAGGCCATGTCGGGGCGCTGGCGCGGACCGTAGACGGTGAAGTAGCGCAGGCTGACCGTCGGCACGCCGTAGTTGGCGGCGTAGAGCCCGCAGAGGTGCTCGGCGGCCAGCTTGGTCACGCCGTAGGGCGAATGGGGCCGGGGCAGGGCGTCCTCGCCCACGGGCAGGTCGGCGCGGTCGCCGTAGACGGAGCTCGAGCTGGAATAGACGAAGCGGACGAGGTCGCCGCGGACGGCGTCGTCGGCGCAGGCCTCGAGCAGGTGCTGGGTGGCGCGCACGTTGCGGTCGACGTACTCGCCGAAGGTGCGGCCCCAGCTGGCCCTGACCCCCGCCTGCGCGGCCAGGTGGAAACAGACGCGGCTGCCGGCCAGCAGGTCGACGGGGTCCATGTCCAACAGGTCCGCCTCGCGGAAGTCGAAGCCCGGACTGTCGAGCAGCGCCGCCAGGTTCTCGCGCTTCAGGGCCGGGTCGTAGTAGTCGTTCACCGAGTCGACGCCGACCACCCGGCAGCCCAGCGCGAGCAGGGCCTCGGCCAGGTGGCTGCCGATGAAGCCGGCGCAGCCCGTCACCACGACGCGCGGCGAGTCGGCCAACGCCCCGGGGACGACGCCTGCCGGCAGATCCGCGACGAGCCGGGCGCGATCGGGCAGGTTCACGGCGTCTCCCCCGCGGCCGGGCCGGAGCCGGCGGCCGCTTCCATCTCGGCCACGACGGCCGCCATCTCGCTGTCCGGAACCGGCGATCCGGTGACGATCCGCCAGCGCTCCATCACGTCGCGGCAGCCGGCGATGTCGATGACGGTCCGGTAGTACTTGAAGAGCAGCTGGTAGTAGACCTTGTTCGTCGGCTCCACGGCGATCCGGGATTCCATCCAGGCCGCGGCGACGTCGCCGTCCCCGACCGAGATCATCGCCGAGGCGGTGTTGGCCAGGACCTTCATCTCGTCCTGCGGCGGCACGCGGCCGCGGATCGACTCGACGTAGGCCACGGCCTCGTCGCTGCGGTCCTTCTCCACCAGGATCATCGGGTAGAAATCCACGACCAGGGGGTAGAGGGGCTCGAGGCCGGCGGCCAGTTCGAAGGCGCCGGCGCCCATGCCGAGCAGGCGCTCGTAGCCGGCGTCGTCGTCGACCGCCGTCTCCTGGGCGCGCCGCAGGTAGTTGTAGCCGGCGGCGACCAGCGAGTTGGGATAGTTGCCCAGCAGGGTGCCGGTCTGGCCGTGGATGTAGATGTCCTCGCGGCGTTGCCCGGCGAAGGAGAGGGCCCGTTCCATGACGATGGAGCGCGGCCGGGGTCCGGGCAGGGTGTCGGCCGGAGCCAGCGGGGCGGGGGCGCCGTTGTCCTCGGCGAAGGCCAGGCGGCGCTGCTGCGTGTCGCCGTCGAGGATCGCCGTGAAGTCGTAGACCCCGACGACGTTCGTCAGCAGCCGTTCGCCGTCGACCGAGGGCATGCCGTCGTCGCTGCGGTTCGCCGTGACGCGGTAGGTCAGTCCCTCCATCTGCAGCAGCGGCAGGTAGCGCTCCATGTTGTCGTGGGGCACGGTCACCGCGAAGAAGAGTGAGCGCTTGCCGAAGGCCTGCCGGATGACGTCGTCGACGATGTAGTCCTTCACCCAGACCAGGCGCTGCTCGCCGGTGTTCGGGTTCTCGTAGAGCACGGGCTGCAGGCGGTCGATCTCCTCGTCGGTGAACGAGAGCGGCAGGCCCGGCTCGTTGTCGCGCAGCTGGCGGATGTACCAGGACAGGTTGATCAGGCTCAGGTTCACCACGGTGACGTCGGTGCGGAAGCCCTCGACGTACTGCAGGTACCAGATCGGGAAGGTGTCGTTGTCGCCGTTGGTGAAGAGGATGGCGTCGCGGTCGAGACCGGCCAGGATGTTCCAGGCGTACTCGCGGGCCACCTGGTTCCCGCTGCGGTCGTGCTCGAACCACTTGACGTGACCGGGCACCAGAGCCGGCAGCGCCGCCAGGGCGACGAGCACGATCGCGGCCGCGCGCGGCACCCAGCCGGCGCGCACCGCGGGCAAGCGTTCGCCCGACTTCAGTTCGCGCAGGCCGCGCCCCAGCGGCCCGGCCATGTAGCGCAGCAGGGCCGCGGCGCCCAGGCCGATCAGCACGGCGAAGAAGAGGAAGGCCGCGAAGAAGAAGTAGTCCCGCTCGCGAACCTCGCTGTCCGAGAAGTTCAGGTAGAGGTTCAGCAGGTCGGCGTTGATGAAATAGTTCACGATCAGCATCAGCGTCATCGGACGCGCGCGCCAGAAGCCGTGGATCAGCCCGAGCAGCCCCAGGAAGACCGGTCCCAGGAAGGTCGTCACGCGGCTCAGCTGGCTCCCCGGGGGCCCGATGAAATAGAACTGGTCCATCAGGTAGTTGTAGTAGTAGCCGATCTGCCAGCCGAGGTCGGCCTTCCGCGCGAAGGGGTTCATCGGCGGGTACTGCTCGCGGCGGATCACCGCCATCAGGTTGCCCAGCGTGTCGGGCTGCGACTGGTTGATCGCCGGGTCCAGTCCGGCGCGCACGAAGAGGTAGAGGTGCACCGACAGCCCGAGCATGAACAGGCCGCTGGCCGCGAGCGCGAAGGGATGGCCGCGCAGCGCGCGCCAGAGCACGAAGATGCCGTAGACGACGTAGAGCGTCCACAGCACGAAGCCGTCCTTGAAGACGGTCGTGGCGAAGAAGAGCGCGAGGCCGAAGCTGATCGCGAAGAGGTCCACCACCGGCAGCTTCCGGTCGCGGCTGATCAGGATCAGCACGAAGATCCCCGGATAGACCAGCAGCGAACCCAGGTGGAAGCCGACGCCCAGGCCCAGCAGGTAGAACAACAGGTAGAGCACGCTGTTGCCGCGCTTCTCGTCCCCGCGGCGCTCGTGCCAGCGCAGGGCCAGCCAGGTCAGGAAGCTGAGCATGAAGGCCGTCAGCCCGTAGACCTCGGCCTCGACGGCGTTGTTCCAGTAGGTCTGGCTGAAGAGCAGGAAGAAGGCGCCGATGGCGCCGCCGGCGTGGGCGATCCAGCCGGTGTCGGGATCGGCGCGGCGGGCGATGTCGCGCACCACGAGATAGAGGAAGGCCAGGGCCAGCGAGCTGAAGAAGGCCGACATGAAGTTGATCGAGGCGGCGACGCCGATCATCCCCCCCAGCAGGATGTCGAAGCAGCGCCCGACCAGCACGTAGAGCGGCGTTCCCGGCTGATGCGGGATGCCCAGGATGTGGGAGCAGGCGATGAACTCGCCGCAGTCCCAGAAGCTGGTCGTCCGCGCCATGGTCAGGACGTAGACCACGAGCGAGACCAGGAAGATGCCCAGGGCGACCCAGGTCGCGGGGCGACGATGCCAGCCAGCGGCCAAGCGGGGCTCCTCTCGCCGGATGAGGCGGGTGCGGGATCGTGCACGGACCGGTAAATCTAGCATACGGCCCAGGCTGCAACAAGCTCGGTGCCGGGAGGTTCCCCGGCGGCTTGCACGGTCCGGATCAGGCCCCGGAGGCCGCGGCCGGCGTCCGCTGGGTTCGGCGGCGCCCCATCAGAAAGATCACGCCGCCGACCAGGCTGACGGCGACCTGGACCAGGTAGGCGGCGAATTCCAGCCCCACGGCCAGCTCGCCCCGGGAGACGACCCCGGTGGTCACGAAGAGGTTGGCCGACAGGGCCTCGCGCACGCCGATGCCGTTGATGCTCAGGGGCAGGGCGATGGCCACCCCCAGCAGCGGCACGAGCACGAAGACCTGCAGCGCCCCGCCCCCGCCCAGGCTCAACCCCAGGCCCCAGGCCGTCATCACGTGGGTGGCCACGCGCAGGGTCTGCACGGCGAAGGCCAGCAGGAAGACCCCGGCCAGCCAGCGGATGCGGGTGCGGAAGAGCCGGAACTCCTCCTGGAACTGCCGGATGCGGTCGGCGCCGCCGCTCCAGCCCACGCGTTCCAGAACCGCGGCGGCCAGGGCGCCCAGCCGCCGCGACAGCAGCAGGGCCAGGATCCCCAGCCACAGGACCATCGCCAGCAGCAGCGGCGTCATCGGCGGCAGGGCCAGCGCGCGGGCCATGGCCAGGGCGGCCGCGACCAGCGCGATCAGGGTCAGCGCGCAGAGGCCGAGGATGCGGTCGAGCAGCGTGGCGCAGAAGACGGTGAAGGAGCGGCCCTCGCGGCGGCCCAGATCGACGATCTTCACCGCGTCGCCGCCGACGTTCGCCGGCAGGAAGTTGTTGAAGAAGAGGCCGACGAAGTAGAGGCGGACCAGCTCCCGCGCCGGGGCGCCGATACCGGCGGCGCGCAGGATCATCCCCCACTGCAAAGCCCCGCCCAGGGCGCTGAGGGCGAAGAGCAGCACGGCGCCGGCCAGCCAGCCCCAATGCGGGGAGGTGAAGGCGCCCTGGAGGTGTGACCAGGAAAGGCGCGTGAAGAGGAAAGCGACCAGGCCGGCGCTGACCACCAGCCGCAGCAGCAGCCAGAGATGCGCGCGCTTCACGCCCCGCCCCCGGGCGAGGCGGCGCCGCGGGCCGCGGCGGCTGTGAAGATGGCCAGCGACTCCTCGGCGCAGCGGTCCCAGCTGAAGGTGTGCGCCCACTCGCGGGCGGCCGCGCCCATGCGCGTCCGGCGTCCGGGATCGTCCAGCAACTCCAGGGCGGCGGCGGCCATCGCCGCGTCGTCGCCGTAGGGCACGAGCAGGCCGGTCTCGCCGTCGCGCACCGAGTCGCGCAGGCCGGGACGGTCGCTGGCCACCACGGGCACGCCGCATTCGTTGGCCTCGATCACGGTCAGGCCCCAGCCCTCCTTGGGGCTCGGGTTCAGGAAGACGTGGGCGCGATGCAGGGTGCGCACCAGGTCCTCCCAGACCATGTGGCCGGTGAAGTCGACGCTGGCCGCCAGGCCCAGCCGATCCGCCAGGCGCCGCAGCCGGAGCTCGTCGGGCCCGCGCCCCATCACCAGCAGACGCGCCGACGGCTTGCGCTCGCGGATGCGCGCGAAGGCGCGCAGGGCCACGTCCACGCTCTTGTAGCGGCGCAACCGGCTCCACGAGACGATCAGGGGGTCGTCCCCGGGGCTCGGCGGGTCGGGCAGGACGAAGCGCTCGTGCTCCATGCCGCAGTAGACCACGCGCACGCGGTCGGCGGGGATGCCGCGGCGCACGAGGTCGTCGCGGGTCGAGGGGCTGATCACCTCGAAGTCCACGTCGCGGTAGACCGCCGGGATCAGGCGTTCGGCCGCCCAGACGTAGGACGCCACCAACGGGTTCGCCTCGCGGAAGACCGTCGACCCGAAGAGATGGGGCACGACCGCCACCACGGGCACGCCGCGCCGGTAGAGGGGCGTGTAGAAGGGGATCTTGTTGATGTCCTCGACGATCAGGTCGTAGCGACGGGCGCGGAGCAGCCGACGCACCAGGCGCGGCAGCTCGAAGTTGGCCACCGCCCAGTGCCCGCGGCGGCGCACCAGCACGCCGTCGACGACCTCCTCGTCGCGA
This sequence comes from uncultured Fibrobacteraceae bacterium, assembly GCA_964559455.1. Lineage (GTDB taxonomy): Bacteria > Krumholzibacteriota > Krumholzibacteriia > LZORAL124-64-63 > LZORAL124-64-63 > CAZLHO01. The sequence continues at coordinate 42,874 of CAZLHO010000008.1, forward strand.
GCGCCCGGATACGACGCGGCCACCAGCTCGACCTCGTGGCCGGCGGCGGCGACGCGCTTCAGGATCTCGTGCAGGTGGATCTCGGCGCCGCCGCCCAGGGGGTCGCGGATGTCGCGCCAGTTGACCGCCAGGATCCTCACGGCCTCCCCTCCCGGTCCTTGGTCACGAGCACGCCGATGGTCATCGTCGTGTACAGGGCCCAGCGCTTCCCGCGCAGGGCGCCGCGCAGGCGCCGCAGGGCGCGGCCCAGCGGGGGCACGGGGTCGGGGTACATCGGCAGGCGCGGGCCGCCGCGCGAGAGCAGGGTCTTGCGCAGGGCGCGGTACCACAGGCCCGGCACCATCCAGTTGCCGTAGGTGCGAGTCACCCGGCCGCCGGCGGCCACGGCCGCCTGCTCGAGCTCGGCGGGCGAGAACTGGGTCTCCCAGCCGGCGAACCAGCGGTCCATCGCGATCAGCAGCTTCTTGCCGACCGTGTAGTAGTGGTACTTCTGGGGGACGTCCACCAGCAGGCAGCCGCCGGGGCGCAGCACCCGCAGGTCCTCGCGCAGCAGCGGCAACGGGTCGCGGAAGTGTTCGAGCAGACCCTGGTGGAAGACGATGTCGAAGCAGTCGTCGGGGAAGGGCTTGACCAGGGCGTCGCCGCCGACCGGCGCCAGCCGCGCCGACGCGCCCGCGGCCGCCTTGCGCGTCAGCTCCAGCGACCCGACCACGTAGTCCAGGGTGGTCACCTCGGCCCCGGCCCGGGCCAGGGCCACGGCGTCGCGGCCCGACCCCGCCCCCACCTCGAGCACCTTCTTGCCGGCCAGGTCGCCCAGGGCGAAGAGCTCGTCGACGATCCGGTCGTCGTTGTCGTAGACGTCGTCCAGGCTGAGGCGGTCGGCCTCCTCCCAGAACCGCTGCCAATGCCCCTTCGTCGAGACTCTCACTCCGGGACCTCCGGCGGCTCCGGCGCGGCGACGTCCTCCTGCGCCTTGGCCCCGGCCGCCGCGCGGTCCAGCAGCCCGTTGACGAAGCCGACGGCGCGCTCGTCGACGAAGAGGCGCGCCAGTTCGCAGGCCTCGTTGATGACCACGCGCACCGGCACCTCGGGCTGGAACTTCAGCTCGGCCAGCGCCAGGCGGAAGATCGCGCGCTCGACCTGGCCCACGCGCGAGGGATCCCAGTGCTCCAGCAGGTCGTCCAGGCTGCGGTCGAGTTCGGCGCGGTGGGCGCTGATATGCGCCGCCAGCGACCGCACGTAGGCCACAGTCTCGGGCGCGGGGGCGCGCCGTTCGACCTGGTCGTCAAGGCAATCCAACAGGTCGCCGCCGCTGATCGCGGAGGCGTAGAGGGCCTGCACCAGGAGCTGGCGGCCCTTGCTTCGCTTGCCCACGGCTACCCCTCGTCGATGACGCGCCAGAGATCGATCATTTCCAGGGCCGTCAACGCCGCGTCGAAGCCCTTGTTCCCGGCCTTGGTCCCGGACCTCTCGATGGCCTGGTCCAGCGTGTCGGCGGTGATGACACCGAAAGTCACGGGCACCTTGCTGTCAAGCGATACCTGGGCCACGCCCTTGACCACTTCGGAGGCGATGAAGCCGAAGTGCGGGGTGTCGCCCTGGATCAGACAGCCCAGGCAGATCACGGCCGCGTAGCGGCCCGATCCGGCCAGGCGCTGGGCGGCCATCGGGATCTCGAAGCTGCCGGGCACCCAGGCCGTGTCCACGTCGGCGTCGTCGACGCCGTGGCGGCGCAGGCAGTCGAGCGCGCCGTCCAGCAGCTCGCGCACGATGAAGTCGTTGAAGCGGCTCGCCACGACGGCGATCTTCGCGCCGCGGGCCTCGAAGTTGCCCTGGAAGTTCCTGCCCATCGTCCCTCCTCTGTTGCGGACGCCCCGTCGCAGGCGCGTCCGCGTTCGTAACGTCAGCCCTCGTCGGCGGCCTGATCGGCCCCGACCTGATCCAGCAGATGGCCCATGCGGGTCTTCTTGGTCCGCAGGTAGGCCAGGTTGCGCACGTTGGGACGGATCTCGAGAGGCACGCGCCCCACGACCTCCAGCCCGTAGCTGTCCAGCCCCACGATCTTGCGCGGGTTGTTCGTCATCAGTTCCATGCGGCGCACGCCCAGGTCGCGCAGGATCTGGGCGCCGATGCCGTATTCGCGCAGGTCGGCGGCGAAGCCCAGCCGGTGGTTCGCCTCGACGGTGTCCGCGCCGTCGTCCTGCAGGCGGTAAGCCTTGAGCTTGTTCACCAGGCCGATGCCGCGCCCCTCCTGCCGCATGTACAGGAAGACGCCGCAGCCCCGCTCCTCGATCTGCCGCAGCGCGGCCTCCATCTGCTCGCCGCAGTCGCAGCGCAGCGAGTGGAAGAGGTCGCCGGTCATGCACTCGGAATGCACGCGCACCAGGGTGACGCCCTCGGGGTCCGGCTCGCCCTTGACCAGGGCCACGTGCTCGGCGTCGTCGACCGAGGTGCGGTAGACGGCCATGCGGAAGTCGCCGAAGCGGGTGGGCAGCGAGACCTCGGCCTCGCGGCGCACCAGCTTCTCGTGGCCGCGGCGGTAGCGGATCAGGTCGGCGATCGAGACCAGCTTCAGGCCGAAGTGGTCGGCCAGCTCGCGCAGGCGCGGCACCCGGGCCATGGTCCCGTCCTCGTCCATGATCTCGCAGAGGATGCCCGCGGGCTGCAGGCCGGCGATGCCGCAGAGGTCGATGACGGCCTCGGTGTGGCCGGCGCGCTGCAGGACGCCGCCGGGCTGGGCCTCCAGGGGGAAGAGGTGGCCCGGCCGGGCCAGGTCTCCGGGGCGGGCGTCGGGCTCGACGAAGACGCGCACGGTGCGCGCCCGGTCGGGCGCCGAGATGCCCGTGGTCGTGCCCCGGGCGGCGTCGACCGAGACCGTGAAGCGGGTGGACAGGTGCGCGGTGTCGCGGGCCACCATCGGGTCCAGGTCGAGGGCGCGGGCCCGCTCGGTGGTGATCGCCACGCAGATCAGGCCGCGGCCGTGCTTGGTGACGAAGTTGATCGCCTCGGGGGTCACGCGCTCGGCGGCCATCACGAAGTCGCCCTCGTTCTCGCGGTCGGCGTCGTCGACCACGATGACGAACTCGCCGGCGCGCAGGGCCGCCACGGCCTCCTCGATGGTGTCGAGCGGCGTCAGGTCCGTCTGCTCCGGATCCGGGCCGGTCACGAAGTCGTCGCGCATGTCCATTCCTTCCGGCAACGGTTTCAGCCGCCGTAGCGGCGGCCGCGTCCCGAACGGCCGAAGCCGCGGGCGCGCAGGTCCTCGATCCTCAGGGCCGGCTTCGGCTCGGGCGCCTCGTTCCCGGGGGCCGTCTCGGCCCCGCGTCCCGACTTGGCCAGCACGTCGGTCTCGATGTTCACCCGGTCGCCGCGGCGCAGGTCGCCGAGCTTGGTCGCGGCCAGGGTGTGGGGCACGAGCCAGACCGTGAAGCGGTCCGTGAACGGGCCCTCGTCCAGGGTCAGACTGACGCCGTCCAGCGCCACCGAGCCCTTGGGCAGCAGGTGCGCGGCCAGGGCCCCGGGCAAGGCGACGGTCAGCACCAGCCCCGCGCCCCGTCGCTCGCGGCGCAGCACCTCGCCCACGCCGTCGACGTGGCCCAGCACCAGGTGGCCACCCAACGGATCGCCGGCGCGCAGGGCCGGCTCCAGGTGCAGCCGGCGGCCGGGGCGCCAGTCGCCGAGCGTGGCCACCCGCCGCGTCTCGGCCACGGCCTCGACCTCGACCCGCCCGCGCCCGGCGGCGACGACGGTCAGGCAGACGCCGTCCACGGCCAGGCTGTCGCCCAGGGCCAGGCCCGGGGCGCTCAGCGGGGCCTCGATCCCGAGCCGGGTCACGGCGCCGCCCGCGCGCACCGCGTTCAGCCTGCCGATCTCGCGCACCAGGCCGGTGAACATCTCAGGCCTCCCCCCCGACCGGCCGCGTCCGCCGCGGGTCGGTCAGCTCCGCCAGCAGCGCGGCGAAGGAAATGCGGTCGCGGACCTGGCGCAGGTCCGGCCCCAGGGTCGCGACGTCGGTCAGCCGGAAGTCGGCCGCCGCCGCCGGGGCGGCGAAGGCCGGCCAGGCCGGCCCGTCCCCGAGCAGCAGGGGCGCGGTGTAGGCGACCCAGCGGTCGACCACGCCCGCGGCCAGGCAGGCGGCCGCCAGACGGGGTCCGCCCTCGATCATCACCACCCGGGAGCCGAAGGCGGCCAGGGCGTCCCGCAGCGCCGCGGGATCGACCCGGCCGTCGCGCTCGGCGCAGAGCAGCACCGTGACGCCGCTTCCGCGCAGCTTCGCGACCCGGTCCGGGTCCGCGCCGACGCCGGCGCAGATCAGGTCCGGCGCGCGGCCGCCGTCGACGTCCAGGCTCAGGTCGCTGTCCACCCAGCCGGCGAGCGGGTCGGCGGCCGGGCAGTCGTCTCCGGCCAGGCGGCCGTCCAGACGCGGGCGGTCGGCGCGCGCCGTCCCCTCGCCCACCAGCACGACGTCGCACCAGCGGCGCAGGCGATGAACGTCGGCCCGGGCGGCCTCTCCCGTCAGGTAGAAGGGAGCCCCGTCGAGGTCGCGCGCCGGCGGCGGCGCGAAGCGGCCGTCCAGCGAGACAGCCGTCTTGAGCAGGACGAAGGGCCGGGCGAAGGCCTCGCTGGCCGCGAAGGGCCAGATCATCTCCAGGCATTCCCGGCCGCAGACGCCCACTTCGACCGCGATCGCCGCCGCCGCCGCCGTCGCCAGGCCGCCGCCGGGGACGCCGGGATTGGGGTCGGCGACGCCGACCACGAGCCGCGCCACCCCGCTGTCGGTCACCAGCGGGGCGCAGGCCTCGGTCCGGCCGCGGTGGTTGCAGGGCTCCAGGGTGACGTAGAGGGTCGCGCCCCGGGCGCGGTCGCCGGCCTCGGCCAGAGCCACCCGCTCGGCGTGGGCCGTTCCGGCGCCCTGATGCGCGCCGCGGCCGACGATCTCGCCGTCGCGCACGACGACCGCGCCCACCGGCGGGTTGGGCCAGGGACGCCCGGGCAGGCGCGCGGCGAGGCGCAGGGCCTCAATCATGAAACGGATGTCTTCGGATTCGCGGCGCATGCTCTCCGTCGGGGACGGCGGCGCCGGATGGCAGGCAGGCGGAACGGACGGCACCGCGCACGGCAACGGCGCCGGGCGTCCCAACTTCTCCCATCCAGACTCTCACTGTCGGCCCCGGAATTCCACCGGGTCGGCCCCCGCCGCGCTGCGGAAGGGGTTCGCGGGCTCTGACCGCCGGTGGGGAATTGCACCCCGCCCCGAAGTTGTGGACCAGCAATGTCGTACCGGGATCCGCTCCCGGCTTCCCCAAGCTAAGATTCCGACCGCCGACTGTCAAGACGCGACGGTCTCATTCGCCGGCGGCCGCGTCGGCGCCGGGAGCGCCGGCGAAGAGAGCGTCGACGAAGGCCTCGGGGTCGAAGGCGGCGATGTCCTCGGCGCGCTCCCCCACCCCGACCCAGCGCACCGGCAGGCCCAGGGTCTCGGCGATGGCGATGACGATGCCGCCGCGGGCCGTCCCGTCCAGCTTGGTCAGGAAGAGGCCGTCCACGGGCACGGTCTCGGCGAAGACCCGGGCCTGGGCCAGGCCGTTCTGCCCGGTGTTGGCGTCGACGACCAGCAGGGTCTCGGGCGCGCGGCCGGTCTTGCGCGCGATCACCCGCGCCATCTTGCCCAGTTCCTCCATCAGGTTGGACTTGGTGTGGAGACGGCCGGCGGTGTCGACGATGACCAGGTCGTGACCGCGGGCCGCCGCGGCCGAAAGGGCGTCGAAGACGACGGCGGCGGGGTCCGCGCCCTGGCCCTGCTGGACGCAGTCCACGCCGACCCGTTCGGACCAGATCCGCAGCTGCTCGACGGCGGCGGCGCGGAAGGTGTCGGCGGCGGCGAGCAGCACCTTTCGGCCCTCGGCCTTGTAGTGGGCGGCCAGCTTGGCGATGCTCGTGGTCTTGCCGGTGCCGTTGACCCCGACCACGAAGACCACATGCGGTCCGGAGGCGGGCTCCGGGGCGACGGCCTCGGCCGCGGCCTTGCCCTTCCCCTTCTTCTTCCGCTTGCCGCCCCCGTCCTCGCCGGGCAGGCCCCAGGAGACGCGGGCGACCTTGGGCTTGGCCTCGACCAGGATGTCGCGGAGGTCGGAGCGGATCACGCGCAGGACGGCGTCCAGATCGGCGTCCTCCTTCTCCTCCTTCAGGCGGCGCTCGATGCTGCGCACGACGCGGGTGCTGGCCGCCACGCCGAGGTCGGCGGCCAGGAGCATCTCCTCGATGCGGTCCAGGGTGTCGGCGTCCAGGCGCACGCGGCCGCGGAGGAGCCCGCCGAGCCCGCCGAAGAGCGAGTCGCGGGTCTTGCCCAGCCCCTGGCGCAGCCGGTCGAAGGCGCCGCGGATCAAAGTTCGGCCTCCGGGAAGTCGTCCCCGGCGCCGCCGTCGGCGGCCGCGGCCGCGGCCGGCGGGTCGGCGACGGCCGCCTCGGCCTCCCCGGCCGACTCCGGCTCGTCGTCCAGCGTCAGCCGCATCTCCTCCCCTTCGGGCGAAGCGCCGCCCGCGTCCAGCATCGTGATGCTGATGGCGTCGCGATCGAGCCGGTGGCGGCGCTGGGCGATGGCGCGGCCCAGCTCCTCGTCGTCCAGGCTGTCGGCCACGTCCTGGAAGCTGACCGACACCAGCGACGAGACTCCCTGCTCCATCATCGTCACGCCGTAGAGATGGTTGGCCGTCTCCATGGTCAGCTTGTTGTGGGTCACGACCAGGAACTGCGTGTTGCGCGAGAACTCGCGCAGCATCTTCACGAAGCGGTGCACGTTGGCGTCGTCCAGCGGGGCGTCGGCCTCGTCGAGCAGGCAGAAGGGCGACGGCTTGACCAGGTAGACGGCGAAGAGCAGGGCGAGGGCCGTCATGCAGCGCTCGCCGCCCGAAAGCAGGCGGATGTGGTCGACGCGCTTGCCCTTGGGCTGGGCCAGGATCCGCAGGTCGCTCTCCAGGGGATCGTCCGCCCGCTCGAGCAGCAAGTCGGCGTGCCCGCCCTCGAAGAGGGTCTGGAAGACGGCCACGTAGTTGCGGCGCACCTCCTCGAAGGTCTCGCGGAAGAGCTTGCGCGCGGTGCGGTTGATGCGGTCGATCGTCGACTCCAGGTCGTCGCGGGCCTTCTCGACGTCGGCCAGCTGCCCCTCCAGGAACTGCAGGCGCTCCTTCTTCTGCTCGTACTCCTCGATGGCCAGATGGTTGACGGCGCCCAGGGACGACAGCCGCTGCCGGCGCTCGTCGAGCAGGGTGCGGGCCTGTTCCGGCTGGAAGACGTCGCCGTCCCGCTCCAGCTCCTTCGGCAGGGCCTCGGGATCGCAGCCGCGGATCAGCTCGCGGAAGGCCCCCTTGTACTGCTCTTCGACGCGATCGACGAGGTTGGCGCGGCGCACATCGAGGGTGGCCAGCTCGGTCTCGATCTCGTGGATGCGCTCGCGGCAGCCCTGGCGCTTCTCGTCGATCTCCTTGATGCGGTCGTACCAGACGGCCGTCTCCTGGTGGAGGGCGGCGATGGCGTCGGCCGAGGCCTGCACCAGGCGGCGCCGGCGCTCGCGCTCGTCCAGCCCGGCGGTCAGGCTGTTGCGACGCTCGACGATCTGCTCCTCGAGCGAGACGATCTCCCCGCGTCCGAGCTCGATCTCCTGGCGCAGCCGCTCCTCGCCGGCGGTGAGCTCGGCCACGCTCTCGCGCAGGTGGCCCAGGGCCGCCTCCAGCTCGCGCACCTCGCCGATGCGGCGGGAATGGGTCAAGCGCTTGTGCTCGACGTCGGCCCGCGTCAGGTCACGCTGCCGCTCGTCGGAAGCGACCTGCCGACGCAGCTCGTCCAGACGCACGGAGCTGTCGTCGCGCTGCCTGCCGCTCTGGTCCAGATCGCCCCTCAGCTCCGACATCTGGGATTGGAATCCGGCCACCGACTCCTCCAGCGAGGCGGCGTCGCGCTCCAGGGCCTCGATGCGGGCCGCGGCGGCCTCGTCGCGGCTGCGCGACTCGGCGGCCTCGACGTGCAGGCGGCTCAGCTCGCCGTCGCAGGCCTCGAGCTCGGCGCGGGCCCCGCCGAACTCGCGGCGGACCTCCTCGCGGCCGGCGACCGCCTTCTCGCGCCGGGCGCGCAGGCCGGCGACCGCGTCGTCGGCCTCGGCGATCTCGCGGGCCAGGCTCTCGAGCTTCTCGGTGCGTCCGAGCAGGCTGACCTCCTCGCCCCGCCCGCGCCCGCCGCGGACGACGCCGTCGCTGGTCACGAGCAGTCCCTGCCGCGACAGGCAGACGATGGGCGTTCGGCCGGCATGCGCCGAAGCGGCGGCCAGGGCGCTCGCGTCGTCGGCGAAGGTCCAGGTGCGGGCCAGCAGCCGGCGCAAATGGCGCGACGCCGCGCCGTCGCCGTGGACCAGGTCCCGGGCGGGAGCGCCGCCGACGGGCGCGTCGCCCGAGTCGGCGGGGGGCTCGTCGGAGGCGGCGACCAGGAACCCGGCTCGACCCTTGCCGTCGGTGCGCAGCTCCCCCACCAGGTCGTAGGCGGTGGCGGTCCGGTCGACGACCACGGCGTCCAGCAGATCGCCGAGCAGGATCTCGAAGGCCTCGGTCCAGCCCTCGGCCACCGTCAGACGGTCGGCGAGGCTGCCCAGCACGCGGGCGTCGCCGGCCCGGGACTGCAGCACCGCGCGCGCGGCGCCGCCGTAGCCCTCGTAGCTCTCGACGATGTCCTTGAGCATCTCGTGGCGCGAGCGCAGCGACTCGCGGCGGGCCTCGCGGGCGGCCACGTCCTCGGCCAGCTTCTCGGCCTCGGCCTGCAGGTCCTGCTGGCGACGCTCGAGACCGGCCAGGCGCTCCAGGAGATCGCGGCGCCGGGCGGCGGCCTCGTCCCGGGACGCTTCCAGGACGGACAGGCGCTCGCCGGCCTCGCCGCGGGTCCCGGCCAGGATCTCCCGCTCCGCGGCCAGGGCGCGCAGGCGCTCGCGGCGGTTCTCGATGCGGATCTCCAGCTCGCGGAGTTCGGACTTGTGCCGGTTGTCGGTCTCGATGAACTCCAGGTTCAGCTGGCTGGCCTCTTCCAACGAACGACGCCCGGCCTCGAAGCGCGACTCCTGCAGCTTCAGGTCCTCGGCGGCGGTCTCCAGCTCGGCGGACAGCGCCTCGGCCTGCGCGGTCAGCTCGGCGCGACGCCGGTCCAGGTCGGCGATCTCGGCGGTGGCCTCCTCGCGCCGGGTGCAGGTGTCCGCCACGGCCTCGGTGTTCTCCTGCAGCCGTCGGCGATGGTCCTCGATGCGCTGTTCCTGGAGCAGGACCTTCTGCTCGTTCTTCTGCAGATCCTCCTCGAAGGCCTGCAGCGATTCCTCGAGCCCGCGCCGCTCGGCCTCGCGCTCGTCGACGGCGGGACGGGTGGCCTCCACCTTCGCGCGCAGCTCGGCCAGCTCGCCGGCGTCCGCCTCGGACAGCACGGTGAGCTCCTGCTTCTGGGCGCCCAGGTCGCGCTCCCGCTCGCTCATGTCGCGCCAGGCGCGGCCGGCGAGATGCAGGTCCAGCGATCGGATCTCCTCGTAGAGACGCTTGTAGCGGCGGGCCTTGCCGACCTGCCGCTGCAGCGAGCGCACCTCGCGCCCGATCTCGTCGATGATGTCGCGCAGGCGCAGCAGGTCGCGCTCGGTGTGGTCCAGCTTGCGCTGGGCCTCCTTGCGGCGGGCCTTGTACTTGACGATGCCGGCGCCCTCCTCGATGAGCAGGCGCACCTCCTGGCTGTTGTCGCTCAGGACGCGGCTGATCTTCTCCTGCTCGATCACGCTGTACGCCGTGTTGTTGACGCCGCTGTCGAAGAAGAGGTCGCGCAGGTCGCGCAGGCGGACGGGCGCGTCGTTCAGGTAGTACTGGCTGAAGCCGTCGCGGGTGACCCGCCGCTTGACGACCACCTCGGTGAAGTCGATGGGCAGGGCGCGGTCCTCGTTGGTGAAGGTCAGCGCGACCTCGGCCAGGGTGACGGGCTTCCGCTTGGCCGTGCCCTTGAAGATGATGTCCTCCATCTTCTCGCCGCGGAGCTGCTTGGCGGACTGCTCCCCCAGCACCCAGCGGATGGCGTCGACGATGTTGCTCTTGCCGCAGCCGTTGGGCCCCAGGATCGCGGTGATCCCCTCGTCGAACTCGAGGACGGTCTTGTCCACGAAGGACTTGAAGCCCATCAATTCCACGCGTTTCAGTCTCAAGCCATCACCTTTCGCCGCCACCGGGGGCCGCCGCGCGGCACCGTGGGGTCGTGGTCATCGGAAACGAGCCGGGGCGGACCAGTCCGTCCCCAGGATATCCTGCAGTTCGGGCGCGGCCTCGCGGGCGCTCGCGCGCGTCGGGAAGCTGCCCGCGTAGATGCGGTACCAGCGGCGGCCGTTGGCGTCGGTCCAGTCGCGCACGGCGCCGGCCACGCCCAGGGCCTCCATGTCCGTGAGCTGAAGCGCCGCGGCGGCGCTATCGGCGATCGAGTAGACGTGCAGGGCCCAGCCCTGGACGCCCACCCGGCCTCCCCAGGGATCGGCCTCGGCGGCCGGTTCCGGGGTCGGGGGCGGCGGGGTCGCCTGCCCGGCGGCCACGGCGACCGTGTCGGCGGCGACGGCGGCGGCGCTGTCCGGAGCGATGGTGTCGGGAACGGCCGCGTCCGGAGCAACGGTCGGAGAATGATCGGCGGCGACCGGACGTTGCGCAAGGGTGTCGTCGTAGGTCGGGGCGGGGCGGCGGTTCATGACGCCGAACCACCAGACGGCCAGGACGACGACGACCGCCGCGGCCCCGATGGCGATGCGCTTGAAGATCGGCGACGTGGCTTGCGGCGCCTCCGCGGCGACGGGGGCGGCCGAGCGCTTGGGACGCCCGCCGCCGAAGGCGAGCAGGGCGCGGGGACGGTCCCCCAGCAGGCCGAGCTCGCGCACCGTATCCCCCACCTTGGTCGCCTCGCCGGCGACGCGGTCCCAGCAGACCAGGCGGATCGACGGCACCGAGGCCCAGACCGCGCCGTCCTCGCCGGTGGGCGCCGAGACCAGCACGACGTCGGCGTGGGAGCGCAGCCGTGAGACGAGACGGTTGGCCTCCTCGGCCGTCAGCCAGGTCGGGCAGTACGAACCCACGCCCAGCAGGCGTCCCGAATCGCCGTCCCAGGGCAGCGGCGTGCTGCTGAGCGAGAGCGAGGCGCCGTAGCGGGCGAAATCAAGCCAGCCCTCGTTGTCGGAGCGGCCGGTCCAGCGCGAGAGATCCGGATGGCGGTCGTCGCCGTCCAGCACGATGACCTTGAGCTGACGGCGGGACAGGGCCCGCGCCACCGAGAGCACGGCGGCGGCCCTGGTGGCCGTCCGCTCGGGTTCGTCCAGGATCACCCAGACGCGGGGCGCGTCGTCCTCGGCCAGCAGTTCCTCGACCAGGGACGTGACCTGGGCCTCGGCCGTGAAGCGGTTGACCTCCTCCCAGAAGAAGGCGCCCTCCTGCAGCTTGAGGTCGGCGGCGGCCAAACCGAGTTCGTGGACCGTGAGGCCCCCGGGCCCCTGGACGGGCTTCGCGTTCATCGCGACTCCTCGCTTTCGTCGTCGGGGCGCGCGGCCAGATCGGTCCAGGCCTCGCGCACCACGGCGACGGACAGTTCGACGTCCTCTTCGGTCAGGGCCCGGAAATCCAGGGCCAGGCCGTCCTGGCCGATCCGGGCGAGCAGGGCGGGATCGCTGCGGCGCAGCAGGACGTGGCAACGCTCCAGTTCGGCCTTCGGGCCGCGCCAGCGCAGCAGCCGCGTGGGCAGCACGGCGTCCGAGAAGCTGCCGCCGCCCACGCTGGCCTCGGCCGGGACGATCTCGGCCGTCCAGCCGGGGGGCGTGTGGGGCGCCAGGGCGTCGCATGCCCGCCCGGCCATCGCTTCCAGTTCCGCCAGGCCGCGAGCGATCAGGGCCAGGGTCGGCACGGCCGCCGGCGCCTCGTCGGCCAGGTAGTGGGTCAGCACGCCGTCGCATGCGGCCAGCGTCAGCTTGTCGACGCGCAGGGCGCGGCGCAGCGGGTGGCCGCGCATGGCGTCGACCAGGTCCCGACGGCCGATCGCGAAGCCGGCCTGCACGCCGCCGAGCAGCTTGTCGCCGCTGCAGGTGACCAGGTCGGGACCGGCGGCGACGTCCTGGGCCAGGGTCCGCTCCCCCGTCAGGCCGTAGGGCTCGAGCGGGTGCAGCAGGCCGCTGCCGGCGTCGTAGATCAGGGTGTGGCCGCGCTCACGGCAGAGCGCCGCCAGTTCGGCCAGCGACGCCTCCTCGCTGAAGCCGGTCACCGCGAAGTTGCTGCGGTGGACCTTGAGCACGACCGCCCCGGGCTTCAGGGCGGCGGCATAGTCGGCGACCGCCGTACGGTTCGTCGTGCCGACCTCGGCCAGGTCGCAGCCGGCCTCGGCCAGGATCTCGTGCAGGCGGAAGGAACCGCCGATGGCCACGACCTCGCCGCGCGAGAGCACCACGCGACCCCCCGGGCCGGCGCAGGCGCGCACGGCCAGCCACAGGGCCGCGGCGTTGTTGTTGACGATCAGGGCGTCCTCGGCGCCGGCGAGCAGCGCCAGCTTGCGCTCGACCCCGCGGCCGCGGTGGCCGCGCCGGGCGCTGTCCAGGTCCACTTCCAGGTCCAGCGGATGGGCGGCCGCCGCCAGCATCAGGTCGCGCGCGCGCGGCGGCAGCAGCGAGCGGCCCAGGTTCGTGTGCACGACCACGCCGGTGGCGTTGACGACCCGGCGCATCGCCGGCCGCAGCAGCGTCGCGACCGCGGCCTCGACGCGGACGACCAGGTCCTCGACCAGATCCTCGCGCGAGGTCGCGGCGGCTTCCCCGGCCTTCAGCAACCGGGCGCGGGCGGCGTCGACCTCGTCCTGCACCACCCGCGTCACCCAGCCGCGGCGCGGTCCCGCGGCCAGGGCGGCCACGCGCGGGTCCTCGAGCAGGCTCCCGACCGGCGGCAGATGACGAAGCTGTGACGTGGACATCGGTTCGGGGCCTCTTGACGCGTCTGGGCGTGCCGGGATGCTGTGGACCTCGCCCGTCGGGCCGGCGGCATGGACGCACCGGCCCGCGGAGGCCGACAAAGGTACCAGACGCGCCCCCGGGTGTCCAGCCGTCGCCCCGCCCCCGGGCTGGACAGCGCCGGCGGCGCCCCCTAAGCTGCGATGGTCCCGAGGTCCACAGAGGCACAAGGAGGAGCCATGGCCCGCCAGCGTCCCCAGCGCCGCCCCCGCGCCCTCGCCGCCGCCCTGCTCGCCGTCCTGGCGGCCGGAGCCCTCGCGGCCGGCTGCGGCGGCCGTCCCGCAGCGCCGCCGGCCGCCGTCGACAACGTCGGCTACCACCAGCTGCGCGAGGTCGTCGGCGACCGCGACTTCACCCCCCTGCTGGGCCGCAGCATCGTGATCGACCCCGGCCACGGCGGCCACTTCCCCGGCGTGGTCGGCCGCGACGGCCTGCGCGAGGCCGACGTCAACCTGGGCGTGGCCCTCTACCTGCGCGGCCTGCTGGAGTGGGCCGGCGCGAACGTCGTGCTGACCCGAAGCGCCGACTACGATTTCCTGACGCCCGCCGACTCGTCGCTGGCCGCGGACCTGGCCGCGCGCGTGGCCGTGGTCGACTCGCTGCGGCCGGACGTCTTCGTCTCGATCCACCACAACAGCAACGCCGCGCTGGACCGCGACCTGAACGAGACCCAGACCTACTACCCGGTGGGCCGCGACGGCCCCGACCTGGACCTGGCCCGCGCCATCCACCGCCAGCTGGTGAAGAACCTGGAGATCGAACCGGCCAAGATCATGGCCGGCAACTTCTACGTGCTGCGCAACAGCCCGGTCACCGCGGCGCTGGGCGAGCCGGCCATGCTCTCGCACCCCGAGGTCGAGCGCAAGCTGTCGCGGGCGAAGAAGCAGGAGCTCGAGGCCAAGGCCTACTTCCTGGGCCTGCTGGACTTCTTCGCGGGCGGGAATCCCCGGTTCGAGGGGCCGTTCGCCATGACCCCCAGGGGTCCCCGGCCCCTGGAAGAGATCGTTCCGGACGGAAGCTTCCAGCTCTGGGACGGCTTCTGGAGCTTCAGCCCGGGAGGCGCCGATTCCCTGTCGGGACCGGCCCTGGACCCCGCCAGCGTCCGCCTGCTCGTCGACGGCGCGGCCATGCCGGTCAACGTCTCACCCGACGGGAGGATCATCTCGACCAAGATGACCAAGCCTCGGGGCCGCGGTCGGCACCGGATCGAACTCACGGGACGCAACCTCGCCGGACGGGCCGCGGTCCCCTGGATCCAGGAATGGACGGACGACGTGCCGACCGGCGATGCACGCATCCTTGCCTTCTTCGAAAACCCCGCCGTCGGCGATCGTGCCCGGGCCTTGCTGACCTGGTCCCATGGGTTGCCGGAGGACTGGCGTCGCGAGGCCGCCATGACCGACGCGGAGTTCGCCGCCCATCCGAAGCGGCTCGGGATCAGCCTGGTCGGGAACGGCGCCCGCCGCGACCTCACGAACTGGCCCGGAAGCCGGGGCTGGGATCTGCTCCCGGTCGGCGAGCTGCCCGACTATCCGCAGCTATCCTTCAGGTTCGACAGCGATATCCGGGGTCGAATGCAGGGCGACACCTTCAACCGCATCCTGCCCGCAGGACAACGCTTCCGGATGACCCGCTCGTGGCCCGGCGGCCCGATCGTGCCCGGCGGAACCTGGAGCTGGCGCCTGGACCGTCCCGACAGCCTGATCCGTGACGAACTCTTCTCTTTCACCGACCCCCACGGCCCGGTGCTCGTGGTCCGCGAGGGCGAACCCCTGTGGGTCGAGGCCCCCGGCGCCAAGCCCCTGCTGCTGGATGCGGCCGGCGTCGCCCCCTTCGATTCCCTGCCCGTCGCCTACGCCGACACCCTGCGCTGGCGGCCGCTGCTGCCCGGGGTCTACGGCAAGGTCGTGATCGTCGACCCCAAGGGCGGCGCCGCGGACGACGACGGCCGCGGCCCGCTGGGCACTCCGGGCAGCGAGTTGAACCTGCGCGTGGCCGAGTACCTGGCCGACCTGCTGCGCGGCGTCGGCGCCCGGCCGGTGCTGATCCGCCGCAACGAGGGCTGGATGCCGCCGGAGGAGCGCGTGCTGCTGGCCAATCGTGAAAAGGCCGACCTCTACCTGGAGATCAGGCGCTGCGTTGGGGACAGCCTGGCCTGGGACCTGCGCCACCACGTCGGCAGCCGGGGCGGCGCGAACTGGGCGTCGCTGCTGGCCGGGATCGCCATGGCCTGGGAGCCCGACACGACCCGCGTGGCCGTGACGCCCGGCTACGCCTACCTGCTGCGCCACACGGCCTGCCCGGCGCTGTCGGTCGGGCTCGAGGCGCCGCATTCGGTCGCGGCCGAGGATCGGCTGTCGCGGCCGGCCTGCCTGCAGGCCCAGGCGCGCGCGCTCTTCGTCGCCGTGGTTTCGCAGCTGGCCGGGCGCGCCGTACCTTTCCCCATGACGGACCCCGCACTGCTGATCGCCGCGCGCGAGGACCTCTTCCCGCCGCTGGAAACGGTCGACTGGGCGCGCTGGGACGGCAACCTGCTGTGGCTGCCGCCCTGCCGCGACGGCGGCGTCGGCGGTCTGTGGGAGACCGGCGTCCCGGGAATGCCCGGCGACGGCCCCGGCCACACGCTCGAGGTGCGGGCCCGAGACGGGAGCTGGCGCCTAGTAGCTCTGCGGCTGAACGACGACGGCGACGTGACGATGCAACCGGTCCTCGGCGCGGACGGGCCGCGCCCCTGAGAAAGGCCCCATGTCCCTGCGCAAGGTCAAGGCCCCGCCACCGCGAACCGAGCAGGAGCGCTTCAGGCTGCGCAACAAGTGGCGCGTGCTGGGCGGCTTCATCGGCGCGATCGTCGTGCTCGCCCTGGTCCTGATCCTGGGGCCCAGCCGCGAGGAGGTCGAACGGCGCTGGGAGTTCTCCGGCCGGGAGGGGCCGCTGCGCATCATGCCCGAACTGTCGATCGACGAGGGCGCCGACGCCGTCCACCAGGAACGCCGGGCGCGCATCGACCTGGCGCCGATGCCGCGCCCCCACTTCGAACTGCTGGAGCCGGTGATCGAGGACGCCGAGCCCGCGCCGGCGCCCGAGGACGAGGACGACGAATCGCCCGTCGACTCCCCCGCCGAGGACATCGAGATCGAGACCGACCCCGACCTGGACCTGGTCGACGCCGTCGAGTTGCGCCTGCCCTCGCAGACCAACCCCTGGTTCCGGCTGGTGCGCATGGTGCGGCCGCTCTACCCCCACGACGCCCGCCCCGAGGACCTGCGCGTGCCCCGCATCGTCGTCGAGGTCGCCTTCTTCGTGGACCCCACCGGACGAGTCACCGCCTCCTACATCATGAACTCGAACGGCGGGCCCGCCTTCGACCGCGTCGTGCTCAAGGCCGTGGCCGAGTGGCTCTACGAGCCGGTCGACCTGCCCGACATCGGCCCCCTGGACGGGTTCTGGAACGTGCTGACCGTCGTCTTCCGCAACCCCGGCCTGATGCCGACCCGTCGGATCGACGTCGACTGATCCGCCCCGCCGCCGAAGAAGAAGGCCCCCCTCGCGCCGGCGAAGGGGGCCTTGTCCTGCTGAGGCAACGCCGGGATCAGCCGCCGGGCGGCGGCGGCGGGACCGGGTCCGCGACGACGCTGTCGACCGGCGCGGCGGCCGGCGCGTCCAGCACGCCGGCGAAGAGATCCATCGGGAAGGGAACGACCCGCCCCTTCTCGTACATGCGCAACGAGGCGCCCGCGGCGTCCAGATCGATTTCGGCGGCCCGGCGCATCGCGAGCCGCTCGGCCAGGGCGGCGGCCAGCTCCTCGCGGGTCTCGATGTTGCGCTCGGCCAGGCTGAACAGCACCAGCCGCGCGGCGAGGTAGGACCGCAGGGCGATGGTCGAAGCCTCCTCGGGCAGGTTCTCGGCGTGCCAGTCGGCGGCGAAGGCCTCGGTCCAGCCCTCGGGGAAGAGCGCGGTGTCGCTGGGGAAGACGGCCCGCTCGAGGATGCGCCCCGCCTCGCGGGTCAGACGCGGCGAGTTCCAATCGCTGGGCCCCATGACCAGGGCGCCGGCGCGGTAGAAGTCGAGCTGAGGCCCCAGCAGCATGGTCTGGTCGACGGTGGCCGGCACGTAGACCACCTCGGGGCGTGCGGCGCGGATCCGCTCCAGGGGATCGCGGAAGTCGGCGGTGCCGGGATCGAAGGCCTCGACGGCCACGATCTCGCCGCCCAGGGCCTGCACCGCGTCGGCGAAGACCTGGTGACTGCGCAGCCCTTCGGGCGTGTCGGGATGGATCACCGCGAAGCGCTGCTTGAGCAGGACGCTCACGCCCAGGTCCGCCAGCAGCCGGGCCTCGAAGAGGCCGGTCAGGTTCGTCTGGAAGACGGCGGGGCCGATCTCCCAGATGCGGTCGTTGGTGGCGGTCGGCGAGACCAGGGGGATGCCGAAGCCGTCGGCGGTGATCGCCGCGGCCACGGTGGGCGCGCTGAGCAGGGCCCCGATCAGGGCGATCGGCTTCTCCTCGGCGGCGTAGCGGCGGGCCGCCAGGGCCGCCAGCACCGGGTCGCCGCCCGAATCCTTCACGCTCAGCGAATACTGGCGCCAGCCCTCGCGGTTGGCGTGGGTCACCGCCAGCAGCACGCCGTCGTAGAAGGCGTTGCCGAGCACCGTGTAGCGCTGGGTCAGCGGGCAGATCACGCCCAGGTGCGTGGGATCGACATCGCCGGTGAGCGGGCGCAGGGGCGGCGCGGCGGCCAGCACGTAGCCGGGCTCGCGCAGCAGCTCCTCGGCCCGCGCCAGCCACTCGCTGGCCGGGGTCTCGACGCGCATGACCCGCGCCGCCTCGCCGGCCTCGCGGGTGCGGCCCTCCCCCAGCAGCCGGTGCAGGCGCAGGTAGGACAGGTAGGGATGCAGCGGGCTCTCCGGATGCCGGTTCATCAACCAGCCCAGGGCGTCGGCGTCCAGGTTCTCCGCCATGTCGGCCAGGCGGTCGGTGGCGCCCTCGCGGGCCAGCCCTTCCTCGCTGCGGGCGTGCAGGCGCAGCAGCACGTCGGCCGCGCCGACGGTGTCGGCGGCCGCGGCCAGCAGGTCGGCGCGCAGCGAGAGGACCGCGGGCGCGTAGGGGCTGGCGTCGTGGGCGTCCAGGAACTCCCCGGTCAGGCGCAGGGCGGCGGGCCGATCGCCCAACCGGTCGGCCGAAGTCGCCGACAGCAGCAGGGCGTGGTCCAGCTTGGCGAAACCGGGATGGTGGTCGATGAGCTCGTGACCCAGCTGCAGGGCGGCCCGGTCTCGTCCGGCGGCGTGCTCCTCCAGCAGGTTCGCGTACAGGCGATCCGGCAACTGCGGATCGGGGGGCAGGGTCGTGACCGGCTCGCCCGCCGGGCGCGCGCCGCCGCAGCCGCAGAGGGCCAGGACCAGACCGCAGAGCATCAGGACGGCGAGCAGGCGCCGCGGATCGGGACGGGGACCGACGGCGGCGACGGTGGCGATCGAATTCACGAGGCGGCTCCTTCCGGGACTGGCCGGATCCGGGGACGGTTGATCAGGGCTCAACGTCGGCGGCGTCGGCCTCCGGCGCGGCGGCTTCCTCGACCTCTCCCTCGGTCGCGGGAACGTCCGCGGCCGCCGGAGCCTCGATCCGGAAATCGCGCGAGGCGAGCACGGCGCCGTCGGGATCCAGCACCTTGACCTGCCAGTCTCCCGTCCAGCCGGGCAGCATGGTCTTGCTGGACCAGGTGCGCCAGTTGCCCGAGCGGACCGCCAGGGGCACGCGGGCCATGACCCGGCCGCCGCGGTACCAGACGTGGGTGATCTCCAGCGGGGCGACGGCGCCGGTAATGCGCGAGTAGCAGTAGACCACCGCGTGGCCGGCGGGAAAGCTGTCGGCCTCCCCCACGGGGCGGCGCGCCTCGCTGTCGATCCCGGCCGCGACCGCTACGTAGGCGGCGGTCAGGCTCGGCGGCGTCTCGGCGAAGGCGTCGGCGGCGGCAAAAAGCAGGGCGAGTGTCGCAAGCAGCAAGGCCGGGATTCGGGCCCGGTCGCCCTTGGCTCCGATCATGACTCCTCCCGGGTGTTGCGGGAAACGAGCTTCGCGGCCCGGACAGCCGGAGTCTAACAGAGGCGAGGGGGCTGTCAACGCCCCCTCGCTGTCGGTCGTCGCCGGTGCGGAGCTATTCGCTCGCGCCGCGGAGGTCCTCCAGGGACTCCGGTGTCACGAATCCGGGCTTGTCCATGTTGTCCAGCATGTACTGGGCCTGATCCACGAGATCCGAGTTCGGATAGTTCAGGACCAGGCGCCGGAAGAGCTTGGCCGCCATGGACGGGCTGTGGAACTCGTCGAGCTGCAGGTTCGCCATCATGAACAGGGCCTTGGCCCCGTGCTCGGTATCGGGGAAGTCCTGCACGATCAGCTGGTACCAGTCCATCTTGGCCTGGGGATCCTGCGCCGCCAGGGCGCGCCGGAAGAGGTTCTCGACGTCGCGGCCCTGGCCGGGGGCGAACTTGCCGTGGAAGGTGATCGGCTGGGTCTCCCAGGCGTCGTCCAGGAAGAGGCGCATGGCGTCCTCCTCGACGTGGGGCCGGACACGGGCGACGATCTGATCCTTCACCTCGGCAAAGGGCAGGCGACGCGATTCCTTGCGCCGGAGCACCTCGACGACGTGCCAGCGGCCCTCGAAGAGGAAGGGCTCGTGCAGGCCGATCGACCAGTCCCAGATGTGCTCCGAGAACTCCTTGCCGTAGGGCAGGGCGCCGATGAAGCCGCCCTTGTTGAACCAGCCCAGGTCGCCGTTGAGCTTCTTGGACTCCTCGTTCACGGAATAGTAGCCCACGGCGTAGGGGAAGGGCATGCCTCCCTTGAGCTCCTCGTAGGCCTTGTCGGCGGTGGCCTGGTCCTCGCATTCGACGTGGCGGGCCTGGATCATGCCCAGGTTCACGAATTCGTTCGGGTTGTCGTCGTAGTAGAAGCGCAGCTGCGCCTCGGAGGGCTCGACGTCCTTGAACAGCACGTTCATCTTGGCCGCTTCGAAGACGATGTACCGCCGCTGGGCGATGATCTGGGCCGAGACCTCGGGGATCTTGTCGACGCCGTTGTCCAGGCCCGCCTTCACGACCAGGGCCTCGTTGACCATGAAGTTCAGGAAGCGCTTCTCCCAGTCCTGGCCGGTGAAGCGCTGCTTGAGGTCGTTCGGCATCTGCGACAGGCGCAGCTCCATCATCTGGCGGGTGATGTCGAGGTCGCCGACCGTGCAGAGCACCTCGGACTTGTCACGGTACCCGTCCCCGTAGAGATCATCGAGCGCCAGGCCACTTTCCTGGGAGCAGGCGCCGGCCAGGACGGCCAGGGCGGCGCAGGCCGCGGCCACGGCGACGATGCGGTGCATGGGAATCTTCAGCATGGGTCCTCCACACTCCTTTCCGTCCCCGCGGGCGGGGATCAGAGCAGGTCCTCACGTTCATCGGCTTCGAGTCTGTCGATGACCTCGCGCAGCCGCTGCGCCTCGTCGGCGCGGCAGACCAGCAGGGCATCGGGCGTGTCCACGATCACCAGCCCCTCGACGCCCACCAGGGCGACGCTCTTGTCCGGGGCGAAGACCACGTTGCCGCGGCTGTCCACGGGGTAGATCCGCGAGCGTCCGCGATTGTCGTCGGCCAGGACGGGGGCCAGCTCGCCCCAGGCGTCCCAGCTGCCCAGGTCCGACCAGCGGAAGTCCGCAGGCAGGACGGTGAAGGCCGCCAGCTTCTCCATGATCGCCACGTCGACGGACTCGGCGGGACAGGCGGCGTAGGCCGCGTCCAGGGCCGCGTCGAAATCGGGGCCGCCGTGGGCCGCCAGGGCCGGCGCCAGGGCCGCGACCGTCGCGGGCGCGTGGGCGGCGGCGGCGGCGGCGAAGGCCTCGCCGTCCCAGACGAACATGCCGCTGTTCCAGTAGAACCGGCCGTCGGCCAGGAAGGCGCGGGCGGTCGCGGCGTCGGGCTTCTCGACGAAGCGCAGGCCGGGCCGGGTCCCGTCGGCCGCGGCGTCGCCGCATTCCAGGTAGCCGTAGCCGGTGGCGGGGTGGGTGGGCGGTATCCCGAAGGTGACGGCGCCGCCCTCGGCCGCGGCGAGGGCGAAGGCCCGCCGCAGCTGGTCGCGGAAACGGTCGGGGTCCGGAATCCAGTGGTCGGCGGGCAGCAGGGCCACGGGGCCGGGGCCGCCGATCATCGCGGCGAGTCCCGCCCCCAGCACGGCGCAGGGGGCGGTGTTGCGGCCGCTGGGCTCGGCGACGATGCGCGAGGAGTCCAGTTCCGGCAGGGCGCGGGCCGTGGCCTCGGCCTGCTCGCGGGTCGTGACCACGAGGATGCGGTCGACGCCGACGACCGGCGCCAGCCGGTCGAAGGTCTCGCGCAGCAGCGAGGGGCCCTGCCCCAGGGGCAGCAGCTGCTTCGGCGACCGCGCCCGGCTCAACGGCCAGAATCGCGTGCCGCGGCCGCCGGCCATGATGACGCAAAATCCGCGAACGACGCCGTCCTCGGGCGCTGAATGCATCCCTGGCCCCTTTGGTCGGCGGTCGGGAGTCAGGAATCCGCCCTGACGACCCAGACCTTGATGCTGACCTCGACTTCCTCGTGCAGACGCAGCGGGATCGTATAAACCCCGAGCTGCTTGATCGGTTCCTCGAGCACGACCTGGTGGTGATCCACCGTGTGGCCGATGGCCTTCAGGGCCTCGGCGATGTCGCGTTCGCTGACCGAGCCGTAGAGCTTGTCGTCCTCGGAAGCCTGCACGGTGATCGTGCAGGAGACATCCTTGAATTCGCCCGCCGCCTCCTCGGCCACATGCCGGCGCTTGCGGCTGCGCAGACCGGAGAGGCGCTCCTCCTCGGCGAGGACCCGCCGCTGACTCTCGTCGGCGACTACGGCGATCCCCTTGGGGATCAGGAAGTTGCGAGCGTATCCCCGGGAAACGGAGACGACCTGGCCGATCTCGCCCAGGCTGTCCACTCTTTTCAAAAGGATCACGTCCATGGTACCACTCTCTCTCGTTGCCGGCCGGGGTCCCGGCCGCGCGGCGCACCGCCGGCCGGCTGCAGATCCCCCGACGCCGCGGCCGGGGCCGCGGCCCTACCGGTAGTATTCCTTCACGAAGGGAACCAAGGCGATCTGGCGGGCCCGCTTGATGGCGACCGCCAGGATGCGCTGATGCTTGGGGCAGGTGCCCGTATTCCGACGCGGCGAGATCTTGCCCCGCTCGGTCATCATCTTGCGCATGAGTTCCTCGTCCTTGTAGTCGACGGCCACGTAACCCTCGACGCAGAAGAAACACTTCTTCTTCTTGGCCGGACGCCGCTTCTTCTTCTTGCTGTCCTTGGCGCGTGTCTTCGCCATGGCTAACCTACTTTCTGCCGAGCCGGACTCGAAACCGGCGGCGATCAGTCGTCGTCGGAATTCTCGGACGCTTCGGGAGTGGGCCGCAGGGCGGTCTTGGACTTCGCGCGGCGGCGGGCCATGTTGGCCTCGTTGCGGGCCTGCCACTCCTCGTCGACGACGATCAGGTGGCGCAGGATCAGGTGGTCCTGGCGCAGCATGGTGTCCAACGGCGTGTTGGCGTCACCTTCACAGCGGTAGCGCAGCAGCATGTAATTGCCCTGCGTCTCGTGCTCGATGGGATAGGCCAGGCGACGCAGGCCCCAAGGGTGCTCTTCGGTGATCTCACCCTGGTTCTCGGCGACGACGGCACGCACCCGTTCGACACAGGCCGCCATCTCCGACTCGGGCTGGTCGGCCTTCATGACAAAGACGACTTCATACTTCTTCACGGGATTCACCTCCCCCCGGACAGAACGACCCGGAATCCTATGGGCGCGGCGCGATGCCGCGCGCGTTCCGGGTAGGGATGGCTGGATCCAATTGGAACTCAGCTTACGATGTAGGCCCTTCTCGGGCCGGCCGTCCGGAGCGCGTCCGGCGCGGCGAGGAGGAATTATAGGGCCTCGGGACCCTTCAGGCAACCCCCGGTGTGCGATCCGTCCCCGGCGGGGGACCAGGAGGCGGATCCGGGTCAAGGGCCCGGCGCCGGTTGAAACGCCCGGCGGCGGCCTCGCAACCCTCGGCCAGGAAGGCTTCCACGGCGTCGGCAGCGTCCGACACGAGCTCCTCGGAAACCGGCCATTCCTCGTCCAGGAACATCCCCAGCACGAAATCGGACCATGCCTCGGCCGGCACCCCGCCGGCCGGCGCCACGCCCAGGCGCAGGCGCGGGAAATCGCCGGCGCCGAGGACGCGGATCAGGGACTCCAGGCCGCGATGACCGCCGTCGCTGCCGCCCGCGCGCAGGCGCAGGGCGCCCAGGGGCAGGGCGATGTCGTCGCCGACCGCGAGCAGGTCCGCGCCGCCGCCGGGGCTCCCGGGCTCCCCCTCGAGGTCGCCGGCCTCCCCCCCGTCGATCTGCGGCCCGGGCGCCGGACCGAGCTTCGGCAGAGCGAATCCGGTCGCCTCTGCCCAGGCGCGCAGCGCCTCGCCGCTGCGGTTCATGTAGAGCTGCGGCTTGACGAGCAGCGTTCCCGCCGGATCCCCGGCCACGGCGCAGCCGTGCTGCTCGGGGCCGAAGGCCAGCCCCCGCCGGGCCGCCAGCAGGTCGAGCACGCGGAAACCCACGTTATGGCGGGTCCGGGCGTACTCCGGCCCGGGGTTGCCCAGTCCCACGATCAGCGTCACGTCCGCCTCCCCCCGACCGGGGCCGAGAAAAAGGGGCGGCACCCGCATGCCGCCCCCGATCCCTTCGCCGCGGCGCCCCGGGGGGCGGCGGCGGTTCCGATGCGCGTCACTCCGAGTCGCCGGACTCCGAATCGCCGTCGGCCTTCTCGCCCTCGGCGCCCTCGCCCTCGGCGGCCTCGCCCTCGGCCTCTTCGCCCTCGGCGACCTCGTCCTCGACCAGGACCAGGGTGTTCGGATTCAGCTTGCAGAGGACCTCTTCGGGGTCGGTGACGACCTTGATCGAGCCCAGGTCCAGATCGCCGGCCAGGATCCGGTCGCCGATCTGCAGTTCGCTGATGTCCATCGAGATCGTGTCCGGAAGGTCCGTGGGCAGGCACATCACCCGGATGCTGCGCTGGGCCAGGTCGATCAGGGCGTCGCCGCTGCGCACCAGGCGCGACTCGCCGACCACTTCCAGACCGACCTCCATCTCCAGCTCCTTGTCGCCGGGGATCTCCATCAGGTCGCAGTGGTAGACCGTGTCCCGGACGGGGTGGGTCTGCATCTCGCGCAGGACGGCCACCGTCGAGGGCGCGCCGTCGTCGTGCTGCAGCTGGAAGATCGGAACCTGGCCCGAGAACTTGGCCATCAACTTGCCGAACTCGAGGGTGTCGAGTTCGATGTTGCGCGCCTCGGAGCCCCCGACCGCGTAGAGCACGGCGGGCGTGCGCCCGGTGAGCCGCAACTGGCGATTGGCGTTCTTCCGGGTTTGCGACCGGGGATAGACGGTGAGATTGATCAGACCCATGACCGAGGCCTCCAGCCGTTCCGCTTTCTACAGACCGATCCCACGTCCGCTTCCGGTGAGCCTGCCCGCGCTGGGCGGAAGGCCGGACGGCGTGAGGATCATGTTCAAAAGGACCGCTTAATAAAGCAGGTTCCGCCGGGAATGTCAAGCCGACCGCCCCGGCGGGCCGACCCGCCGCTCGCTCAGACGAAGAGCGAACTGACCGTCTTCTCGAGATGGATCCGCTCGATGGCCTCGGCCAGCAGGGTCGAGATGTCCATGACCTTGACCTTCGGGCATTCGGCGAAGCGGTCGAAGGGGATGGTGTTGGTCACCACCACCTCGCTGATCGGCGCCGCCTGCAGCCGGGCCAGCGCCTGGCCCGAGAACAGGGGGTGCGTGGCGCCGACCGAGACCGAGATCGCCCCGTGGTCGGCGCAGGTCCGGGCGGCGTCGGTGATCGTGCCGGCGGTGTCGATCATGTCGTCGAAGATGATGACCTCGCGGCCCTCGACGTCGCCGATGAAGTTCATGACCTCGGTGTGGTTCGGCGACGGGCGCCGCTTGTCGACGATCGCCAGCGGCGCGCCCAGGCGCTTGGCGTAGGAGCGGGACATCTTGATGCTGCCCACGTCCGGGGCGACCACGGTCAGGTTCTCGGTCGGCCGCTCCTTGAAGTGCCCGATGAGCACCGGCGCCGAGTAGAGATGGTCCAGGGGGATGTCGAAGAAGCCCTGGATCTGGGCGGCGTGCAGATCCATCGTCAGCACCCGGTCGGTGCCGGCCTGGGTGATCAGGTTGGCCATCAGGCGCGCGCCGATCGGCACCCGCGGCTGGTCCTTGCGGTCCTGGCGGGCGTAGCCGAAGTAGGGGATGACGGCGGTGACGCGGCGGCACGACGCGCGCTTGACGGCGTCGATCAGCAGCAGCAGCTCCATCATGTTCTCGGCGGGCGGATTCGTCGGCTGGACCAGGAAGACGTCCGTGCCGCGGATGTTCTCGAGGATCTTGATCTGGATCTCGCCGTCCGAGAAACGGCCGATGTCCACGGGCAACAGGGCGAGATCCAGGTTGGCGGCGATCTTCTCGCCGATCTCGCGGTGGGCGGTGCCGCTGATGATCACCATCTCGTTCATGGGACGCTGTCCTCCGGTGCGCGGGCCGGGAGACGACCGGCTGGCCGGCTCGGTGGGTGCGGTCGCTCGGCAAGATAGTCCAAGCGACGGATCCGGTAAACCGTTAATCTCGAGAAATCAGGCGGGGGGCGTGGCTGGGGCGGCAGGATTCGAACCTGCGAATGCATGGACCAAAACCATGTGACTTACCACTTGTCGACGCCCCAGCGAGGTTCAGTAGCTTTCCTCGAGCGCGGGGGCCGCTTGTCGGCCGTAGTCCTGGCCGGTCCCGCCTTCCTGGCGAAGGACCTCTTCCTTGTAGGCCGCGACGATCTTGTTCTCCATCCACTCGCGCGTCTGCGCATTGATGGGATGGGCGATATCCTGGAACGAGCCGTCCTTGCGCTTGCGATTGGGCATGGCCACGAACATGCCGTTGGCGCCCTCGATGATCTTGAGGCCGCGGACGACGAAGCAGTCGTCCAGCGTGATGCTTGCGAAGCCGCGCAGCTTCTCATCCTCACGCAAGGTGATCCTGATTTCGGTGATCTCCAAGACAGCACCTCTCCGTAGAAGCTCCTCGGACGTCATGCGAGCAGGCGAGTGGTCACGTCTTCCATGAACTCCACTCCCGCGGGATGCGGCTGGAAGACCCGGGCGGTCACGCCCGGCTCCCCCAGGTCGGTCAGGAAGGAGGGATCCCAATCCCGCGGATCGAATACCGCGTAGACGGCCCCCCCGCTGCCCGAGAGCATGGCGATGGGCGCCCTTTCCTTCAGGTGCAACAGGATCCGTTGCAACACGGGTTCCGCGGGTAGAACCACCTCTTCGAGACGATTGTACCCGAACCAGGAACCCGTTGGGAAACGGGCGATTAACGCCTCCGTGTTTCGGATGTTAACTTTAGGGCTGCGCCTTGTCAATCCCATATTGAGACGATTGTATACCTGATCCGTCGCCAACTTCTTGTTGGGCAAGACGATGAGGAATTTGCCGCGGCGGATCGGAGCGAGCCGCGTCAATTCGGTGCCGCGGCCCCGGCCGACGGCGGTCCCCCCTTTCAGGAAGAAGGGCACGTCGGAGCCCAGTTGAGCGGCCAGCTCGTGCAGGGTCTCGTCGGGCAGGCCGGTGCGGAAGAGCCGATCGCAGGCTACCAGCACCGCGGCGGCGTTGCCGCTGCCGCCGCCCAGTCCGGCCGCGGCGGGGATGTCCTTGCGCAGGACGATCCTCAGCCTGCCCCCCATCCCGACGCTGCGCCCGAAGAGCTCGGCGGCCCGCCAGCAGAGGTTCTCGGGACCCTCGGGCGCCGCCTCGTAGGGATCGACGCTCAGCGAGACGCGCAGGGGCGCGCCGGGCGCGGGATCCTCGAGGCTCAGGTCCAGGGTGTCGAACCAGTCGACGGCCTGCAGGATGGTCTCGATCTCGTGATAACCGTCCCGGCGCTTGCGCAGGACCTCGAGGTGGAGGTTGACCTTGGCCGGCGAGCGCATCCTGACGGTGCGTCGGGGAACGGGATTCCTGGCGGCGTCGTACATGGAGCGGCTCGACTTCCGGCCGGCGCGGCGCCGGCTCGAGGCGGATGGAACGGCGGGAAGGCCTCAGTCCGAGAAGCCGATGATGGCGCAGACGGAGACGATCCAGCCGAGGACGGCGATCTTGATCGTGGCGTCTCCGAGCAGGATCTCGTGCGGCCGGCCGCCCTGGCCCTCCCGGAAGACGAGCACAAGATAACGCCCCAGCCCCAGGAAAACGAAGGGCGAAGTGAAGACCAGCCGGTTGGTGCCGAAGTGGCTCACCGTGTGGGGCCAGAGGGTGTACATCACATAGGCCATCAGCGTCAGGCCCATCGAGAGGCCGATGCTCAGGTTCAGCAGCTGCTCGTTGTAGCGGTGCAGCGAGGGCCGGGTGTGGTTGCCCGTCGCCAGCACGCGCACGAACTCCGAGCGGCGCTTGCTGAAGCCCAGGAACAGCGACAGGAAGAAGGTGCAGAGGATCAGCCACTTCGACAGCGCGAGACCCGGAATCACGGCCGCCAGCACGGTCACGCTGGCCACCGCCCGCACCACGAAGCTGGCCGCGATGCCCATCACGTCGATGATCACGTAGCGCTTCAGCAGCAGCGAGTAGACGACGTTGAGCAGCAGGAAGGCGAGCGCCGTCAGCAGGAATTCGCGTCCCAGCAGCCAGGCGCAGGCCAGGGCGAGGACGGCGATGAGGACGGCCTGGACGCCGGCGGCCCGCTCCGTCAACCGGCCCGACGCGACGGGCCGGAAGCGCTTGTAGGGATGCTGGCGGTCGAGATCGACGTCGACGATGTCGTTGAAGAGATAGATGCAGCCCGAGAGCAGGCTGAAGACGCCGGCGCCCGCGGCGGCCCGCAGGAAGAGCCCGGTGTCGCCAAGGTTCTGCGAGAAGATCAGCCCCGCGAAGAGGATCAGGTTCTTGGTCCACTGGCGCGGCCGGAGACTCTCGATCAACAGGCTGAATCGGGCGGGAACCATGCTCTCTCCTTGACCGCTAATAGGCGTTCTCGCCCCGCAGGACGTGGTGGATGGTCATCAGGATGATGCGGATGTCGAGCCACAGCGACCAGTTCTCCACGTAGTAGAGATCGTAGACGGTGCGTTCCTCGATGCTCGTGTTGCCGCGCAGCCCGTGGACCTGGGCCCAGCCGGTCAGGCCGGAGCGCACCCGGTGGCGCTCGAAGTAGCGCGGCATGCTGCGGATGAACTCGTCCACGAAGCGGCGGCGCTCGGGCCGGGGGCCGATCAGGCTCATGTCGCCGCGCCAGACGTTCCAAAGCTGCGGCAGCTCGTCCAGGCTGAAGCGCCGCAGGAAGCGGCCGATCCCGGTCACCCGCGGATCGTCGGCCACGGTCCAGACCGGACCCGATGCCGTCTCGGCGTCCGGCCGCATGGTCCGGAACTTGATCATCGCGAACTCGCGGCCGTCGCGCCCGACGCGGTCCTGGCGATAGAAGACCGGGCCGGGCGAACCGGCCTTCACCAGCAGGGCCAGCAGAGCCAGCAGGGGCAGCAGCACGACCAGGGCCAGGCCGGTCAGGACAAGATCGAAGCTGCGCTTGACGATGCGGTCGACGCCGCGCAGTCCCCCCTCGCGCAGCGAGATGAAGGGCACGCCGCCGACCTCGGTCAGGCGCAGGCGGCTGGTGGCCAGGGCGGCCAGGTCGGGCACCAGCTGGACGTCCACGTTCAGGTTGGCCAGGCCGTCGGTGATCTCCTTCACCCGCGGCAGATCGGGCCAGGTGAAGGTCAGGGCCACGATCTCGACCTTCTCCCGCTCGACCACCGCGCGCAGGTCGGCCATGCCGCCCAGGCGGCGCAGGGGCAGCGGCTCGGCGCCGCCCTCCCCCGCCGTCAGGCCGTCCTCCCGATCGAGATCGATCCAGCCCACCGGCGCCAGGTCCAGGCTCGGCAGCTGCCGGATCACCCGCAGCGTCCGGTCGCGCATCGGGCTGGCGCCGACGAAGAGCAGCCGTCGCGAGGTCTCGCCCCGGCGGCGGGCCGCCAGCAACAGCTTGCGCGCGACGACGCGCCCCAGGAAGAGGAAGGCCATGCTGCTCAGGACGTAGAGGCCGAAGAAGGAGCGGCTGAAGGTCTGGGCGCGCACGAAGAAGGCCAGCCCCAGCAGCAGCAGGCCGCCCAGGGCCACGCCGCGGATCAGCCCGACCATCTGCTCCTCGATGGTCGTCATCCGGCCCTCGGCGTAGAGCCCCAAGGCGTAGAAGATGCCGAAGAAGACGACCAGGACGACGAGGCTGACGGCCAGGTAGAGCTCGAATGGCGGAACGCCCAGCGGCGCCGGCCAGACGCCGGCGTGGAAGCGGAACCAGTAGGTGGCCAGGAACGCCGCCTCGAGCATGACCAGATCGCTGAGGATGAGCACGGCCGCCCGCAGCAGCGGCCGCTTGGCCCGAGCCGTCTCGATCAACTCAGTCCTCCCCGCGATGCCGCGCCCAGGCCGCGGCCAGTTCCCGTACCATCTCGTCCCGATAGCGCTCGCGGCCGAAGCGGGCGGCGTGCGCGACCATGGCCTCCGTGTCCCAGGCGCCGTCCAGGCGCGGGTCGGCCAGGGCGTCGGCGAAGGCCGCGGCCGACTGTTCAGCGACGAAGATCCCGTTCAGCCCCTCGACAACGGTGTCGAGCGTCCCGCCGGCGCGATAGGCGACCACCGGACGGCCGCAGGCCGTGGCCTCCAGCGGAGTGATACCAAAATCCTCGAGGCCGGGGAACAGGAAAGCCCGGCAGTGGGCGTAATAGCCGGGCAGCGCCTCGCTGGGCAGGGCCGCGGTGAAGGTGACCCGCCCCGGACCGGGCGCGGTCTCGGCCAGCCGCCTCAGCCGGCCCTCCTCGGGCCCCCGGCCGACGATCACCAGATGCCGGCCGGCGCGACGCGCGGCGGTCACGGCCAGGTCGACGCGCTTGTAGGGCACCAGCGCCGAGACGACCAGGTCGTAGCCGCCGCTGGTCAGCCCCGGCGGGGGATCGGCGACGCCGGGCCGGAAGCGGGCCGTGTCCACCGGGGGGTGGACGATGGCCACGCTGTCCTCGGGCACGCCGTAGTAGTCCAGGATCCGGCGCCGCACGATCGTCGCGTTGGCCAGCCAGCGGTGCACGCGGCCGGCGGTGGCCACGTCCCAGCGGCGCAGCCGCGCCGCGGCCAGGCCGATGGCCCAGCGCAGGGGCGCCGGCTTGCCGCCGAAGTAGTCGTCGAAGCGGTCCCAGACGTAGCGCATCGGGGTGTGGCAGTAGCAGACCGAAAGGGCGTTGGACGCCGGCACGGCCCCCTTGGCCACGCAATGGCTGGTCGAGAGCACCAGGTCGTAGCCGGAGAGGTCGAAGGACTCGATCGCACGCGGCATCAGCGGCAGCGCCCAGCGGTAGATGCGCTCGGCCCAGGGCAGGCGCTGCACGAAGGAGGTGATGATCCGGCGGTCCTCGATCGTCGGGGTCAGGCTGCCGGGAACGTACAGCAGCGTGTAGAGGTCGGCGTCGGGGAAGATCTCGCAGAGGACCTCGAGGCATTTCTCGCCGCCGCGCATGCTCGTCAGCCAGTCGTGGACCAGAGCCACCCTCGCGTCGGGGGGCAGCGCCGGCTCAGGCATCGTCGCCCTCCCCCGCGGCGTCCCCGTCCCGCCGGGCTTCCAGCAGTTCGCAGAGCAGGTGGCCCATCGCGATGTGCAGTTCCTGGACGCGCGGCGTGGCGGCGACCGGCGCCGTGAAGGCCGCGTCGACCAGCGGCGCCAGCTTCCCGCCGTCGCCGCCCAGGAAGCCGAAGACCCTCAGGCCGCGCTCGCGGGCGACGGCGACCGCGCGCAGGCAGTTCGGCGAGTCGCCGGAGGTCGAGATCACGAGCAGGACGTCGTCGGGCCCGCCCAGCCCGGCGACCTGCCGGGCGAAGACCTCGTCGAAGCCGTAGTCGTTGGCCACCGCGGTCAGCACCGAGGTGTTGACGGTCAGGGCCAGCGCCGGCCAGGCCGGACGCTCGCGGCCGAAGCGGCCGACCAGTTCGGCGGCGATGTGCTGGGCGTCGGCGGCGCTGCCCCCGTTGCCGCAGAGCAGCAGTCTGCCGCCGCGGTCCCAGGCGGCGTCGACGGCGTCGGCCAGGGCGATCACCGCGTCCGCGTGCCCGGGCCCCATGCGGTCCAGGGCTTCCCGCAGGTCGGCGATGCGGCGCGCGAAGAGCTCCCGCGCCCCGTCCTTGGCAGTACCGCTCATCGGTCTTCCTTTCATCGTGGCGCCGCCGGGACTAGTCCAGATCGGCGAGATAGCGGGCCAGCGCGTCGCGCCAGGGCGGCCGCGGCGGGCAGCCCAGTCGCTCGAGCCGCTCGCTGCGCAGCACGGAGCAGGCGGGTCGGCGCGCCGGAGTCGGGTATTCCGCCGTCGCGCAGGGCTCGATCCGGTCGGGATCGTCGCCGCCGAGACGGGCGATCTCGCGGGCGAACTCGAACCAGGTGCACACGCCCGCATTGGTGGCATGGTAGACGCCCCCCGCCCCTCTTTCCACCCCGCATTCCACCAGAAAGAGCAGCGTGCGGGCCAGATCGGGCGCGTAGGTGGGGCAGCCGCGCTGGTCGTCGACGACGCGCAGCGTCGGACGCTCGGCCAGCAGGCGGCGGATCGTGAGCACGAAATTGCGCGGGCCGGCGCCGAAGAGCCAGCTGGTGCGCACGATCTGAGCACGGTCGCCCAGGGCGGCCAAGACCCGGTCCTCGCCGGCGGCCTTGGTGGCCCCGTAATGGTTCACCGGATCGCGGGGATCGTCCTCGGCGTAGCCGGCGGCGGCGGCGCCGGGAAAGACGTAGTCGGTGCTGACGTAGCTCAGGCCCGCTCCTGCGTCGGCGCAGGCTCGGGCCAGATGTCCGGCGGCGTCGGCGTTCGCGGCCCAGGCCTCGTCGCGACGCGACTCCGCGCCGTCGACGTCGGTGAAGGCCGCCGCGTGCACGATCCAGTCCGGCGCGTGCTTGGCGACCAGGTCGGTCGCCTGGAAGGGATCGGTCAGGTCGCCGTCGGGAAGATCGACGCCGTCGACGTCGTGGGCCTCGCCCAGGACCGCCGCGGCGGCGCGGCCGAGCATGCCGGCGGCGCCGGTCAGCAGGATCTTCAAGCCTCGTCTCCTCTCGGCGGAGCGGCGGCGCGGGCGGCCGCGTTGGCCGCGCCCGCGGGAAAGCCGCGCCCGATCAGGTAGCGCACGGCGGCGGCGACGGCCGAGGCGTCGGTGGGCCCGCCGCGACGGGCCCACCAGCGCCGGGCGGCGGCGTCGGCGACCGGTCGCTCGTCCGGCAAGACGGCGGCGGCCACGTCCCGGGCCAGAGCGCCGTCGACGCCGCGGCCCCGGAGCCGGCTCACCAGGTACCGGCGTCCCACCGGACGCTGGCGCAGGGTGTCCCGGCAGTAGGCCTCGGCGTAGTGGCGGTCCGAGACCAGGCCCTCGGCGGCGAAGCGGTCGAGCACGGCGTCCACGGGCTCCGACGCGAAGCCCGCGTCCCGCAGCTTGGCGCGCAGGCCGGCGCGGGTGTAGAGCCGGCGGTCGAGCAGTCGGAATACCCGGCGCGCGATCTCCTTGCGGGCGGCGCCGGCGCGCAGCGCAAACCTTGGCAACCGCATCAGCTATTACGTGCTCGCCACGCGCATGAAGGAATTCATCAACGACAGCCCCAAGGGCGTCGGCTATGCGATGAGCATATTGATGATTCTGCTCGCCAGCGGCACGATCATCGCCAACCAGAAGATGGTCGGCGTTCGAAAGAGCTATGCCACCATCGGAGGCAAGGGCACACGCAGCAACCTCATGCACATCGGCCGTGCCAAATATGTGCTGCTCACGCTCATCGCGG
>CAZLHO010000009.1:0-73538 GCA_964559455.1 uncultured Fibrobacteraceae bacterium
GGCGGCGGCGGGTTCACGGACGTCGCCGCCGGCACGGACCTGGCCGACGCCGGACACGGCCGGGGAGCGGCGTGGGGCGACTACGACAACGACGGGGATCCGGATCTCTTTCTCGCGAACATGAATTCCGCGAACCGGCTGTACCGCAACGACGGCGGCGGCGCGTTCACGGATGTCGCCGCCGACCTGTCTCTGGATGATGACGGCCCCAGCGTGGGCGTGACGTGGGTCGACTTCGACGGCGACGGGTATCTGGACCTCTATCTCGCCAACGTCGGGACCAACCGGCTGTACTACAATTTAGGCGGCCTGCTATTCGTGGATGTCGTCCAGGACAATGAACTGCTTCGAGACGCCGGGGCCGGCATGGGCGTGGCGTGGGCCGACTACGACAACGACGGCGATCCCGACATCTATCTGGCCAACAACGGTTCGGCGAACAAGCTGCTGCGCAACGACGTCTCGGATACCGGCGAGTTCATGGTCGTCTCCGAAGGCACGCCGCTGGCCGACGGAGGCTCCGGCGCGGGCGTGGCCTGGGGCGACTACGACAACGACGGGGATCTGGACCTCTACCTCGCCAACACCAATTCCGCGAACCGGCTCTTCCGCAACGACGGCGCCGACGTCTTCACGGACGTCGCGGCCGGCACCCCGCTGGCCGACGACGGCCCCGGCGCGGGCGTGGCCTGGGGCGACTACGACAACGACGGGGACCTCGACCTCTATCTGGTCAACACGGATTCCGCGAACCGGCTCTTCCGCAACGACGGCGGCGGCGCGTTCACGGACGTCGCGGCCGGCACGCCGCTGGCAGACGCCGGATATGGCCAGGGGGCGGCCTGGGGGGACTACGACAACGACGGCGATCTCGACCTCTACCAGACCAACGTCAATTCCGCGAACAACCTGTTCCGCAACAGCTCGCCGCCCGGCCGACACTGG
Source organism: uncultured Fibrobacteraceae bacterium (assembly GCA_964559455.1). Classification (GTDB taxonomy): domain Bacteria; phylum Krumholzibacteriota; class Krumholzibacteriia; order LZORAL124-64-63; family LZORAL124-64-63; genus CAZLHO01. Next base: position 946 of record CAZLHO010000009.1, read on the forward strand.
CTGCAGGTCGAGCCCGAGGCTGTCGTGTCCAACAAGAGCGGCATCGGCGCGCGGGTCCGGGTGGTGGCCGGGGGGACGAGCCAGATCCGCGAGATATCCGGCGGCTCGGGCTACTTGACCCAGGACGCCCCGGTGGCCTCGTTCGGTCTCGGCGAGACGACGACGGTCGTCGACTCGCTCGTGGTCTCCTGGCCGTCGGGCACCGAGACCGTCCGGACCGACGTCGCGGTGGATCGGATGGTGCGGATCCCGGAACTTTCGTTCGACTCGCACGAGTTCGGCCATCGTCTGGCCCGGTGTCTGGGGCTGGAAGACGACCAGATCCACGATGCTTATCTCGCCGTCTATGGAATGGTCGAGGGTAACGTGTCGGTGGGTATGCCAGAAGCGGCCATGTTCAGTGCTAGCGGCGACAGCGTCGAGAACTCGGTCCTCCTGAGCACGGGCAAAGCCAGCGACGGCGGCCTGGGCAGTACGGACTGGGGAGACCAGCCCGGCTATGAGATTATCCAATTCGGATTGCACACTTATGTGCCGACGTGGGCGAAATCACTGCATTTCTCGACCCAGCTGATCAGCGCCGAGTACGACTACGGAAGGCCCGGAGTCGATTCCACCGAACTCGTATTCTGGATCGACCAGGCCGATGGATACTATGCTGAGTTCCAGGACGCCCATCTCGATACGATCTCGTCCATGTGTATGGGTCCGGTGAGCCCGACGGTCAACCACGCGTTCGATGTCTCGCAGATGCTCCACGAGGACAGGGTTTTCTATTTGAGTCTCCGACTCGGGGAGTCAGCCCTGTACTCGGACATCGACTCCGCCCTGAAGATCACGCGTTTCTATTTCTCGGAAGAGGAACTGCCGCCACCGGACGAGCCCCTGCCACCCGACGCGCCGGTCCACTACCTGCAGACCCCCATGTTCAACGACGTCCGCCTGATCGCGGGCAGCTACACCCACGACAAGGACATCCTCGAGATTCCCGGGCCGATGCCGCTGCGGTTGAGCCTGTCCTACAACTCGGACAGCGTGCGCAACGGCCGGCTGGGACTCAAGTGGACGCACGGCTACGACTTGTATCTCCTGAAGTTGGACGACGACCGGGTGGTGATCAAGCACGGCAACGGCCAGACCACCTACTTCGAGCCGGCCGACGGGGGCGGTTTCCAGCCCATGTACGACGGCTCGCGCGCCACGCTGACCGAGACCAGCACCGACCACTACACCTACGTCGCCGAGAGCAACCTTACCTACGAGTTCTCGCCGCTGGCGAGTTGGAGCGACTACGGACAGCTGGACGTCGTGCGGGACGCCAACGGCAACGAGACCGTGTTCACCCACAGCGAGGTCGCCGACCGGCTGAAGGAACGCATCGACCGGATCTCAGTGGGGACGCACGTCGTCGACTTCGACTACGCCCTGGTCGACACGGTGGAGTTGATCCGCCAGATCGACGTCAACGGCAACCCGGTGGCTGGCTTCACCTACGACGGCGCGGGCCGCCTGGCGGGCATCGATGAGTACCCGAACGTCGGTTCCAAGGCCGGCGCCATCCACACGGCGATCACCTACGACCACAAGGGATGCATCCTGACCGTGACCAACGGGGCCGGCGAGACTGAGGTGGCCAACACCTACCACGGCACCCTGCTGGTCTCCCAGATGGATGCGCTGGGCAACACGTCGACCTTGGATTACGACCAGGAGCGCCTGATCCACGTCGACCGGCTGGGGCGGGAAACGGTCCGCAGCTACGACGTCATGGGTCGCCTGGTCCGGCTGGAACATCCCAGCGGCGCCTACGCTACCTACGAGTACGACGACGACGGCAACCTGTACCGGACGACCGACGCCCTCGGCGGGATCATCACGATGGCGTTCGACGCCGACGGGAACATGACCAGCAAGACGGACGCGCTGGGCAACACCGAGACGATGACCTACGACGCGCGCGGCAACGTGCTGACGGCGACCGATCCGGCCGGCCACACGCGGACCTACACCTACGACGGGAACGACAAACAGCTGACCGAGACCGATCCTCTCGGCCACACGACGACCAACACCTACAACGCCGCGGGCCAGCTGGCCACGACGACCGACGCCCTGGGCAACACGACGACCTACGAGTACGACGCGAACGGCTTCCTGGAACGGACGACCGATCCCCGGGGCGGCGTCACGCAGTACGTGCGGGACGCGTTCGGCCACCCGACGTCCATCACCGACCCCAACGGACACACGACCTCCTGCAGCTACACGGTCGATGGACGGCTCCTGACCCGGACCGATCCCCTCGGCGTGACGACGGCCTACACCTACGACGATGCGGGACGCACGATCTCCGAGACCACGCTGAACGCACCCTTCGCGCCGATCACCCGGTCCTATACCTACACTTCCACGGGCCTGCGGGAGACCGTGACCGACGGCTCCGGCGCGACCACCACCTTCGGCTACGACGCGGAGGGGCAGCGCACCAGCAAGACCGATCCCCTGGGCCGGGTGACGAGCTACGGGTACGACCCCGAAGGGCGGCTGGTCTCGGTGACGGACGCCGCAGGCGGCGGGGCCCAGGCCAGCTACGACGCGTGCAACCGGCTGGGCGTCACCGATCCGGTGGGCAACACGACCTCGTTCGAGCTCGACGCGCTGGGTCGGATGGTGCGGGAGACGGACCCGCTCGGCAACTCGGTGCTCACCACCTACGATTCGCGCGGCCTGATCGCGTCGACCGTGAACAGTCGTTTCCAGACCTTCTCGTACACCTACGACGACGCGGGTCGGCTCACGCAGGAGAGCTACCCCGGCGGGACCATCACGCACACGCTCGACGCCGTGGGCAACGAGACCCTCACGACGGGCACGGCCCAGGCGAGCGTCGCCCGAACCTTCGATGCTTCGGGACAGCTCCTGTCCCGGCAGGACGTCTACGGCCGGACGGTGCAGTACGAGTACGACGCCGCCGGGAACGTCACGGACGTCGTCTACCCCGACGGCGACCGTGTCGTGTACGCCTACGACGCGGCCGACCGGCTGGAGTCGGTCACGGACTGGGACGGCAACGTGACAACCTACACCTACGCGCAGGGCGGCGACCTGATCGGGGCCGTCCGGCCGGACGGCTCGCGCATCGCCTACCGATACGACGGCGCCCAGCGGCTGGTCGCGTTGACGGACAGCGCCGGCGTGGGCGGCGAGGTGATCTTCGCAGCCGACTTTCTGCTCAACTCGGTTGGCCAGCGGACCGCCGCCGACGTCACCCTGCCCCTGGAACTGCCGGCGGAGGACATCTACCAGCGCATGGAATACGTGGCGAACCAGCTCAGCGCCGCGAACAGCCATTCCTATCTCTACGACGGCGACGGGAACCTGGTGGAGGGGATGATCGGCGGTTCGGTGAAGACCCTGGACTACGATCCGCTGGGCCGCCTGGTCCGCTGCGGCGCCGATCTGTTCGACTACGACGCGGACGGGTACCGCGTGGCGGCCGTGATCGACGGCGAGGAGCGGCAGTACGTCTACGACGCGCTCGGCGACACGCCGACCCTGCTCGCCGAGTACGACGGGAGCGGGGCGCTGGTGGCCCGTTACGTCCACGGCCTGGGCCTGATCAGCCGCGAGGACGCGACCGGTCAGGTCGTCTACTACCACCACGACACGCGCGGCAGCACCGTGGCCCTGACCCGGGCCGACGGCACGACGAGCGACCGCTACGCCTACGGCCCGTTCGGCGAGGTCCTGGGGCGGGAGGGGTCGACCGACCAGCCCTTCCTGTTCTGCGGAACGCAGGGGGTCATGGACGACGGCAACGGGCTCTATCTCATGCTGGCGCGCTACTACGCGCCCGAGCTTATGCGCTTCGTGCAGCGGGACCAGGCCTACAGCGGGGAACTGGAACTGACGCAGACCCTGAACCGTTACGCCTATGTCGAGGGCAACCCGATCCTGAACATCGATCCCAACGGGACCTGGAGCATCAAGAAGGCCTGGAAGAAGTCCAAGAAGAAATTCCATGGGACGAAAGCAGGTCGTTGGGCCGTCGCTCACCGGGAAGGCATCACCCGGGTGTATGCTGTAACCGTGGGGTTAGCAGCCGCCTCGGCCGGGACTGCGCTCTGTGGTCCGGCCTGCGGTTTAGCCGCCGGCTTTGCAGCGGCCAACCTCGCCGGCAACTTGACATCTGAATTTCTTACCGATGACGAAAAGGACGACTGGAAATGGAACTCGGAATTTGGTGCGGGGTCGGAAGCAATGAGATGGGCGGCGCCCAAAATGACCGGTTGTCTCGAAGAGGGTAATCCCGCGTGCTACCATGCCTGCGGTATCGTAATCGGCCTCTGCGGGGCGCTCTATTTCTACGACCAGTTTCAGGGTGGAGACACGCCTCCACCGGACGATGACGAACGGGATCCCCACGACGTGATGAACGACTTCCGCCCCACCCGCGACACCTTCGACGGTCCGATGAGCCACGCCCGGGAGGCCAGGCTGAACGCCTGGGCGCTCACGGGCTCCGTGTGCCCCATGCAGAAATGACGAGGGAGGTCGGCATGAGACGAACGGCGAACCGCATCCCGCACCGCGCGGCCGGCCTCCTGGCGGCAGCCGCGCTCTCGGTGCTGGCCGTTACCGTCGTTGCCGCGGTGATCGACTACGAGTACGACGGCCTCGGCCGCCTGACCAGCGCCACCTACGACGACGGCCAGCGGATCAACTACCGCTACGACGCGGCCGGCAACATCCTGCTGGTCTGGACGGGATACTCGACGGACGTCCAGGATCGTACGCCGGACCTGAACTTCCTGCGGGTCGGCTCACCGGCGCCCAACCCGTTCAACGCCCGCGTGGTGATCCGCTTCGAGATCCGCGCGGCGCAGCGGGTCCAGGTGCGGATCTTCGACCTGCGCGGTCGCATGGTCCGCGATCTGGTGGACGAGGACTTCGCGCCCGGCATCGTGGACATGGTCTGGGACGGCCGGGACGGCCGCGACGCGGATCTGGCCAGCGGCATGTACCTGGCGCGGATCGAGACGGAACGCAGCACGGCGAACCTGCGCATGATGCTGGTGAAGTAGCAACATCTAGGGCTCGCTCCGTCCTCGGCGTCTCTCCCATCGGCCACCCAAGCCTCGATCCGAGGGGCCAGACACGAAAGCGAGCCGCCCCCACCCCGGGGACGGCCCGCTTCCTGATCTGGTACCCCCTATGGGACTGTATGCGACGCGGACGGGTCGACGCGGCCCGGAGCTGTCGTTCACCCGTGACAGCCGCCTCTACTTCAGCAGCAGCATGCGGCCTAGGTCCGCGTCCTCCCCCGCGATCAGGCGGTAGAAGTACACCCCCGACGGCGCCGTCCGGCCGGCGCCGTCACGGCCGTCCCACTCCGCGCCCTGGCGGCCCGCGGGCCGCGTCTCCCCGTCGAGCAGCGTCCGCACCAACCGGCCCGAGGCGTCGTAGACCCGCAGGTCCACCGCCCGCGCGTCGGGCAGCGCGAAGCGGATCGTCGTCTTGGGGTTGAAGGGGTTCGGGGCGGCGCCCAGCAGCCGGAACGCCGTCGGCGGGCCGCCCACGCCGGTCAACTCGCCCGGCGCCGCCGCCAAGCTCTCGTTCCCAGCGAAGTCCACCGCCGACACCTTGTAGAAGACGTCGAAGCCGCCGGTCGGGTCGGTCCATGACGTCGACGTCGTCACCTGCGCCGGGTTCTCCGGGTCGACGGCGAAGTCGGGCGTGGCGCCGCGGTAGACCTTGAAGTAGCGGAAGTCGGCGTCCTCGGATTCGAGCCAGGCCAGCTCGTTGCCGCCCGCGGCGTAGGCCACCATCAGGCCCTCGGGCGCGTTCGGCACCAGGTTGTCCACCGAGTAGCCGCTGTCGGGCAGGCTGGCGAACCAGATGGACGGCGTCGTGGTATGTGTCGTGACCAGGTACACGGACCAGTTGGTCGCCGCGGCGGATGAATCCGCCACCGTGCCGACACGAGCGACATATCCGTCCGATTGACTGGCGGCGACCCAACCGACGGCCTCCCAGGTGCCGGCGGGAAAGGCCACGGCCTTGTCCACGCTACGCGCGAACACCCTGTCTCCCACATTCCACATTTCGAGGCCCTCGAGCGGTGACACATGGAGGTCGACGGCGTCGGCATCGAGGCCGGCCTGCAATCCCCTGGCAAGCCGGACCGCTTCCGGTTCATCGATACGCTGGTAGATCTGATAGCCGGTGACCGGCTTCTGCGGCTCATCCGCGAAGTCGTAACCCGAACGCGTGATGGCCACACGCACCGCGCCGCCCTGGTCGTCGGGCACGTCGCTGACGGAAACGATCGGGGCGAATTCGTTCAGCCACTCCAGGGTCAGTTCCGACACCGTCGGGTTCGGGTCCGGCGGCCAGGTGTGCGTCGTCCGCCAGAGCAGATCCGCTCCGGGCGCCGCGATCCGGGTCCACGAATTGTCCGGCGAGACGGGCGTCCAGCCGAGCCCTCCGTCGGTGCTGAGTTCCCAGGCCACGTCTCCGGTCTGGACGCTGCTCAGCCGGGCGCGCGGAATGATGTCGTCGGATCCGTCCACCGCCAGGGATCGGCCGGCGTTCAGGGTCGAGGCCAGATCGTGCTGACTCACCTGCATGACGTACAGGCTGCCTTCATACCCTGTACCGTAAACGTAATCCCCCGATACTTCGACGCTGTTGAGACCACTGGACAGGAACAAGTTTTCGACGAAATCGGGCATGCCGAAATTACCGATGTCGTACGCCAAAAGGCCATACATACTGTCAGCTACGAAGACCTGATCATCCGACACCGCCACATCGAGGGACAGATCCCCCGTCGCGCCATTGGTGTATTGGGATAGATGCGTGGGATAGCGGATGTCGAGTACATCCAGGCCGTACTGGCCGAGAAATGCGACGTAGGCGAGATCCAACAGGACGGCGACGCCATAGGCGTCGCCATTGGTGGCGTAGGCATCGGCGAGCACGGGGTTGGCGGGATCGCTGACGTCGATCACCTGCAGGCCGCCCGCGCGATCCGGCACGTAGGCATGGACTCCGGAAATTACGACGTCGCAGGCTTCGCCCGGCGTGTCGTAGCTGCCGGCGTAGACGGGGTTGTCGAGATCGCTGATATCCAGGATCTGCAAGCCGCTCAATCCATCCGCCACGAATGCGTAGTCCCCCGAGACGGCGACGGCCAGGGCGCTGTCCGGCGTGTCGCAGCTGCTCCGCAGGACGGGAAACGCGGGATCGGAGATGTCGATCACCTGGAGGCCGAAGTTGTAATCCGCGACGAAGGCGTGATCGCCCGACACCGCGACGCCCATGGCGTCTCCCGGCGTGTCGCAGGCGCCGACGAGCGCCGGAACGGCGGGATCGGCGATGTCGACCACCTGGAGGCCGTAGGCGCCGTTCGCCAGGAATGCGTGATCCCCCGAAAGCGCGAGGCCGTAGGCATGGCCCGGCGTGTAGCACAAGCCGGTGACCGCGGGGCTGGCGGGATCGCCGACCTTGGCCACCTGCAGGCCGTTTTCATAGTCCGCTATCAGCACGGTGCCTCCCGAAACCGCGACCCCCAGGGCGTAGCCCGGCGTGTCGCAGCCACCGACGAGGACCGGGGCGGCGGGATTGCCGATGTCGATCACCTGCAAGCCGCCGGCATTGTCCGCGACGAAGGCGAGATCCCCGGAAACCGCGACGCCGCGGGCGCTGTCCAGCGTGTTGCAGCCGCCGACGAGCACGGGGGCGGTCGGATCGCCGATGTCGATCACGCGCAGACCGTCCGTGTAATCCGCCACGAAGGCATGGTCGCCCGACACCGTGACGTCGTAGGCCAGCCACGGCGTGTCGCATGTGCCCAGGAGCGTCGGATTGGCGGGATCGCTGATGTCGATCACTTGCAGGCCCTCGAAACCATCCGCCACGAGGGCGAGATCACCCGAGATCGCCACGCCGAACGCCAAACCCGGCGTGTCGCAGCTACCGACGGGCACGGGGTTGGCCGGGTCGCTGATGTCGATCACCTGCAGGCCGCTCGAATTGTCCGCGACGAAGGCATGGTAGCCCGACACCGCTACGCCATAGGCCAAGCCCGGCGTGTCACAACTGCCTGCGAGCGAGGGAGCGATTCGGTTACTCACGTCGATCACCTGCAGGCCGCTCGCATCGTCCGCCACGAAGACGTGGTACCCCGATACCGCGACATCGCGGGCCGAGCCGGGCGTGTCGCAGCTGCCGTACAGCTCCGGGTTCATGTGGTCGTGGAAAAGGATCACCTGGAGACCGTCATCGAGGTCGGCCACGAACGCGTAGTCTCCCGATAACGCGATATTGTTGGCCTGGCCCGGCGTGTCACAGCCGCCGATCAACACCGGCAGCTGCGGGAGTTTGAGCTCTCCGGCCGCCGTGTTCCAGTCCGCGGTGGTGTTGATCTCGTCCAGGTAGGTGGTGGTGGTGAAGTCCTCGGTGAATGTCTGCGGAGACGCTTGGGTTTGTGCGGAGGCCACGATGAAGGTGAAGACGATTGCGGTACGAATCCAACAGATAGAGCGAGTCATGAACGCCCCCATGGTGGAACGGGATTACCATGCGCGATGCTCGGCAGCCTGCTCGAGGCTTAGACGCGCCGCTTCTCGTTCATCCGTGAACCCTATGGGGCGAGGATGAGAGTTTCTCATGAATCTATCGATATCGCAAGATCACGTTCAATTATATGCGGTTCGGCCCAGGTGTCCTGTTAGCCCGGCTCCGGCCAATAATTGCGTCCGCGTTGGAATCATTGCCGTTACGCGGGCGAGGCAACGCGGGCCGGAGGTGTCGTTCAACCGGAACGGGCGTATCTGCTTCAGCAGGAACATGCGGACTCGAACCAAGGATAGCGGATTCTCGGCCGCCAACCTCTGCGAACCTACTCAATGCCCTCAGCCTACACATGTGTGGGCTTTTCGAGATGTCGGAAAAATGCAGGCAAATCCACACCTGGATACGTGGTATCATTAAACGGCATTGTCCCGCCGCATCGTCAACGTCTATTGGAGGGAAGGGAGACGACTCGATGCAGAACGCCCGTCGTCCACAAGCCGCGGCGCTGCCCGCCGCCGTCATGATCCCGCTGATCTCGATCCTGCTCGCCCTGGCTCCCGCCCCGGCCGGCGCCATCGTGCTGAACGTCGAGTTCGAACAGCTGAGCTTCATCCACCAGGACTCCGATCCGGTCATCAACTCCGGCATCGGACGCTGCCTGGTGGAGTTCTCGGCCGAACCCCAGATGGAATTCTTCAACCTGGCTGCGATCGTGCCCGGAACGACGCTGGAACCGGTGTGGATCGTGCGCAACATGCCTCTGCACGACATCACCGTGGGCATGCCGGTCGAGATCCAGGGGACGTGCTTCCCGCTGGACGAGTTGGGCGTGGCCGAAGGCGTCCAGGTGACCGACATCGTCTGCGGCTGGACCGTCATGCCGGACATCCTGCTGGACGATGACTTCGAGTCCTGGCTGGCGGGACTGCCGCTGGACCAGCCCAAGAGCGTGCAGCCGGCCGAATCGGAGCGGAACAAGGGCTTCGACCGCGACCACCTGCCCGAGAACATCGACCCGCGGCCGTGGTGGTGGCCGCCGTTCGTTCCCGGCTACTACCTGGATCTGGTCAGCTGGATCGGCTGCCGGATGCCGAACCTGGACCTGGCCGGCGGACTGGACGTCAACGGCTGCGGTCCGGCCGGCTGCGCCAACAGCCTGCGCTGGCTGGCCAACCAGGACGACAACGACGTGGACATGGACGAGGGCGAGCGGGAGGCCTTCGACCAGCTCTCGCATCTGATGAGCCGGATGAGCGCCAGCGGCGTGGACGACTCGACCCTGGTCAAGGCCAAGCTGGACTTCATCGAGGCCCACGGCCTGCCCATCCAGGTAAAGTTCCAGAGCAAGGACCTGAACCACACGATCGCCAGCACGACCGGAAGGAGCTACGCCGCCGATTCGAGCGGCGTGGCCGGCGGCGGCACGGGCGGGTGGCCGGAGATCGGCTGGCTGCAGTCCGAGGCCCGCAGCAAGGAGGACGTGGAGATCGGCGTGGGCCGATACTACAAGGACGACAAGGGCAAGACCCACCGGGTGAACGGGCACGTGATAACCCTGACCGGCATGCTGGTGATCGGCGACCACATCGTCATCTCGTGGAAGCACGACGACAAGCAGTCGTCCCCGGGCGGGACATACCACGAGGTGGGCTTCGCCGACACCACCGGCGGGCGCATCTACATTCCCGGCCTGGACGGCGAGGTGACCGACGGCGGCAAGACCTACCGCACCCACGCCAAGGTGGAATCGGTGATCTCGGAGAGCCCCACCACCACGCCCGGCCTCGGCGACGTCGAGGAGCCGATGATCGGGTTCTGCTCCCAGCACAAGCGGATGGTGGCTCCGGGCGACACCCTGAAGATCGAGTTCCCGCCGATCGAGAAACAGAACATGAACGTCACGCTGTGGATCCAGGACACGTCGGTCCACCCGTTCCGGACCGTCCGCGAAGTCGTCTGGACCAAGAACAGCGGCAAGACCCGGAAGCTGGTCAACAATTCGGACAAGCCGTTGATGGTCGTGGTCCACAACGACGACGACTCTCGCGACCGGGACACCGGACAGCCGAAGAGCTACGGCGTGCAGGAATCGATCGGCCGGGGCACCCCGCCCGCGCCGGGAAGGGCCGCCAAGACCGAATCGCCGGACAACCAGGAGGAATCGGGAGGCTTCTCGCTGGGCTGGCGGGACAGTTCGTCCGCCGAGTTCACCTGCCCCGCCGCTGCAGGGCCGGTGCTGGCCGGCCCGGTGCAGAACGGTTTCGACCTGTCGGCGGTGCCGCCGCGGCTGTCGCCTTCCGGGGTTTCGGTGCTGGACATCCAGGTGCCGATCCCGGTCTGGCACGATGACTGGACATACCTGCGCTTCATCCTGGACGCGGCGGCGGTGCATGCGCCCGGCCAGCTGCGGGTGGAGTGCCTCGAGACCGGCGACGACTTCCTGCTGGACGTGTCGGCCCCGGGCCGCTTCGAGCAGGAGCTGGCGGAGCTGCCGCCCGGCGCGCCGGAACTGAACCTGAGGCTGACGGTGACGGGCGGCCTGGACTTCGAGCTGGACAGCCTGGGCGCGCCGACCATGCTGCCGGCGACCGTCGGCGTCGGCGGGGACGTGCCGGCTCCGGTGCGGCCGCAGCTGACCGCCTGGCCGAATCCGGCCAATCCGCAGGTGATGCTGAAGGTGCAACTGCCCGAGCCCGGCTCCGCCGAGCTGGCGGTATGGGATCTGCGCGGCAGGCTGGTGGCCACGATCTGGTCCGGCCCGATGTCGACCGCGGAGCGGACCTTCACCTGGGAGGGGCTGGACGATTCCGGCCACCCGGCGGCCGCGGGGACCTACGTGGTCCGACTGCTGGCCGGGGATCACGAATCGACGCGGAAGGTCTCGCTGGTCAGGTGACGGCCCCGGCTGGTGAACGTCAGTTCCTCGTAGTGAAGGTGATGCCGCTCGAGGGCATCGCAAAAGACATCGGAACTCACCAAAAGACGAGCGGGCCGCCCCTTATGGGACGGCCCGCTTCTTTGAGCTGGTACTCCCCACGGGACTGTATGCGACGCGGGCGGGCGATCGCGGGCCGGAGGTGTCGTTCACGCGGGGCGGGCGGATCTACTTCAGCAGGAGCATCCGGCCCAGGTCAGCGGCAGGCGGCAGGCGAACCTATCGCCCAGGAACGCACCCAGGCACTTCCGAGCGTCAAACATGTAGCCCTATCGAGATGTCGGGATTAGGCAGGCAAGTCCAAAGACGGGTTACCCGGTCTGATTGACATCCACGACCCGGCATTTCCCACTTCACATACAGAAAAAATGGCCTTCACGACACACTGATAGCGCCGGATGGAATAAATGGTAGGGACAGGGACAGGTCGTCCCTGAATCACCGATAATAGCTCTTGAGCGCTCCCCAGCGAACGTTCTCCGCAGAGACGGGATCGCAGACATCGCCGATTCCGTTGTTGTTGTCGTCCTGTTGATCCGGATTGTAGACCCCCGGACAGTTGTCGCAGAGGTCACCGAGACCGTCGGCATCGCCGTCGTTCTGGTCGGGGTTGTCTAGATACGGACAGTTGTCGCAGGCATCCCCGAGACCGTCCAGGTCCATGTTCTCCTGGGTCGGATTGGCGACGATGACGCAGTTGTCGCAGTAGTCTCCGCGCCCGTCGCCATCCGCGTCAGCCTGATCGGGGTTGTAGAACGCGGGACAGTTGTCGTCGAGGTCGTCGATGCCGTCGCCGTCCGAATCGACGGCCCAGACCGGCGTGACCAGCAGGATCGACATGATCAGAACGAGACTCGTTTTCAAGGCGATGCGCGGCATGAAATTCCTCCTTCTCAGGGTTGAGCATTCGTCATCATGGCTGCCCTCACTTTAGCATATTATGATATTCGCTTTCCAGAATATTCATCAGATGTGTGCCTGCGCCTTCTACAGACGCTGCTGGCACCGCAGGCTCGAGTACTGCACTCCACGACGCGAGTGGTGGTTCAGGTCCTCCGGCGGATCCTCCACCGCGACCGCACGGTCGAAGGCCTCCAGAGCCGGCTCCGTCCCGGCGCCTCCTGGCAGAGATCAGGATTGCCCGGATTACGGAGGGCACACAAACAAACGGGCCGCCCCCCATGGGACGGCCCGCTTCCTGATCTGGTACCCCCTACGGGACTCGAACCCGTGTTACCGCCGTGAGAGGGCGGCGTCCTAGGCCACTAGACGAAGGGGGCGCCTATTTCGAACGGCCGCAGGCCGTTGCCGTTGTCGTGGTTGCCCGGGGAGGACTCGAACCCCCATCGACTGATCCAGAGTCAGCTGTCCTGCCATTGGACGACCGGGCATTCTCGCAGGCGGGGAATATAGACCACCCTTTCCGAAATTGCAAGAAATCGGGGGGCGCAATTCCAACCCGTTATCCGCCCCTAACTTCCTGTTTCCGCTCGATCTTGGCCCAGCTGTCCTTCAGCGGGATCGTGCGGTTGAAGACCGGGGCGCCGTCCTGCGAATCCGAGCCGTCGAGGCAGAAATAGCCCTGGCGCAGGAACTGGAAGGACTGCCCGGGCTCGGCGGCGGCCAGGCCGGGCTCCAGCTTGCAGCCGGTCAGCACCCGCAGCGAGTCGGGGTTCAGGTTGTCCGCGAAGTCGCCGCCCTCGGGCACGTCCTCGGGGAACTCGCAGGCGAAGAGCGGCTCGTACAGCCGCACCCGGGCGTCGACGGCGTGATCCGCCGAGACCCAGTGCAGCGTGCCCTTGACCTTGCGCCCGTCGGGAGTGGCGCCGCCGCGGGTCAGCGGATCGTAGCTGCAGCGCAGCTCGACGACCTCGCCGGCGTCGTCCTTCACCACCTCGTCGCAGGTCACGCAGTAGGCGTGCTTCAGGCGCACCTCGCGGCCCGGGGCCAGGCGGAAGAACTTGCGCGGCGGATCCTCGCGGAAGTCCTCGCGCTCGATCCACAGCTCGCGGGAGAACGGCAGCTCGCGGACGCCGGCCCCGGGATCCTCGGGGTTGTTCTGGGCCTCCAGCAGCTCGGTCTCGCCCTCGGGGTAGTTCGTGATCACGACCTTCAGCGGCTCCAGCACGCCCATCACCCGCCGGGCGCGGCGGTTCAGGTCCTCGCGCAGGTGGAACTCCAGCAGCGACACGTCCACCGTGCCGTCGCGCTTGGCCACCCCGATGCGCTCGTTGAAGGCGCGGATCGCCTCGGGCGTGTAGCCGCGCCGCCGCAGGCCCGACAGGGTGGGCATGCGCGGGTCGTCCCAGCCGGTCACATGGCCTTCGCGCACCAGGCGCAGCAGCTTGCGCTTGCTCATCACGGTGTGGGTCAGGTTCAGCCGTGCGAACTCGATCTGCCGCGGCCTGAAGACGTCCAGCTTCTCCAGGAACCAGTCGTACAGCGGCCGGTGCACCTCGAACTCCAGGGTGCAGATCGAATGCGTGATGCCCTCGATCGAGTCCTCCAGCCCATGCGCCCAGTCGTACATCGGGTAGATGCACCAGTCGTCGCCGGTGCGGTGGTGCGACGCGTGGCGGATCCGGTAGATCAGCGGGTCGCGCATCAGCATGTTCGGCGAGGCCATGTCGATCTTCGCGCGCAGCACCTTCTCGCCGTCGGCGAACTCGCCGGCGCGCATGCGCCGCAGCAGGTCCAGGTTCTCCTCCGGCGAGCGGTCGCGGTACGGGCTCGGCGTGCCGGGCTCCTTCACGGTGCCCCGGTTGGCCTTGATCTCCTCGTCGCTCTGGTCGTCGACGTAGGCCAGGCCCTTCCCGACCAGCTGCTCGGCCAGCTCGTACATCCGCTCGAAGTAGTCCGACGCGAAGAAGAGCCGGTCCTCCCAGTCGGCGCCCAGCCAGCGCACGTCCGCCTGGATCGACTCGACGTACTCCGTCTCCTCGGTCGTCGGGTTCGTGTCGTCGAAGCGCAGGTTGAACTTGCCGCCGTACTCCTGCGCCAGGCCGTAGTTCAGCAGGATCGCCTTGGCGTGGCCGATGTGCAGGTAGCCGTTGGGCTCGGGCGGGAAGCGCGTGTGCACGCGGCCGTCGTGCTTGCCGTCGGCGTTGTCCCGGTTGACGATGGCGCGGATGAAATCGACGTTGCCCTCGCCGGCCTCGGGAGCGGGCGCGGGCCTGTCGTCGCGGGTGTCGTTCATGGCGGCTCTACCTTGGTCCGGTGTGAAAGGATGGCGTCAAACTAAGCGCGGCCGGGGGCGTTGTCCATCGCCGATTGGCGGCCGCGGGCCCGCAGATGGGCGTAGAGCGCCTCGGGCGAGCGCAGATCCTCGCGGGCGGTCCGCCAGTCGGTGGGCAGGATGGCGAAGGGATCGTTCTGGGGCCCGCCCAGGCCGCCGTGGGTGCCGACCTGGTCCTCGAAGGTGACCACGCTGCGCCGCCGCAGCAGGGCGCCGTTGACGATCAGATCGCCGGAATCCTCGCCGGCGGCCAGGCGCGTCAGCTCGGCGGTCCAGATCCGGACGTCCCCGTAGGGGGCCAGGGGATCGCGCTCGCCGCGGACCTCGCCGGTGGCCAGGTTGCGCATGCCCTCGCGCCCGATCACCAGCGGCTCGCCCCGGTCGCCGCGCGCCAGCACGAAGCCCACTCCAGGATGGCTGGCCAGGCCCTCGACCAGCCCCGAGTAGAGCGAGCGCACCTCGTCCAGGCGCAGCACGCGGCTCGAGGCCCGGCAGTAGACGTGGGCCAGGCTGCCCGAGACCCGCACCGAGATCTCGGCGGGCTCGGCCTCCCCCGCGAGCGCGGCGGCCCTTTCGTCGGCCAGCCGGTCCAGCGTGGCGCGGCTCTGCATCGAGAGCCACGAGGCGCCGGGCAACGGGGTTCCGCGCAGCTCCTCCAGCATCACCGCGACCGCGGCGATGTCGTTGATCGGCCGCGGCCGCGCCGGCCCGCCGCGGCCGGCCAGCTCCAGGATCATCTCCTCCAGGGTCGCCCCGTAGAGCCGCTCGAAGGGCACGCAGGGCGACTGCCCGTGGTCGGACAGGATGACGATCTCGTAGGGGATCGGGGACGACCGCCGGATCAGGCGGCGCAGCCGCTGCAGCTTGCGGTCGAAGGCGGTCAGGGTGGCCAGGGTCTCCGAGGCCTCGGGGCCGGCGTGGTGGGCCACCTCGTCGTAGCCCACGAAGTTCGAATAGATCACCGGCACGCCGCGCACCACGTCCTGCTCGATGAAGAAGAAGGCGGCCTCGCGCAGCAGGGCCGTGGCCATGGCCCGCTGCAGGATCGGCTTGACGCCGCGGGGGCCGCGCAGCCGGCGCCGCCGCAGCCGCGACCATCCCTGCCAGAACATCCCGGCCAGGAAGTCCCAGGCCGTGGCCAACACCGCCGTGGTGTAGGCGTAGGGGCTGAGCCAGAAAAGCGAGACGTCGGCCTGCTCCCCCTCCCCCCGCTTGCGCTCGGAATCTCGCATGGCGCTGACGGTCATCAGGCACTTGGCCGCGCCGCCGGTCAGCAGGCTGTTGATGCACGAACCGCCGGCCAGCAGGGGTACGCCGCCGGATTCCGCGGCCACCCGTTCGCATTCGCGGAGGTCGGCGGCCGTGCTGGCGCTGCGCTCCCGGCGCTCGGCCCGGTCGTACCAGCGGTAGCCGGGCTGGTTGCGCCGCGAGCCGTAGAAGAGCCCGCTCTGCACCGCCGGCGTGTTCGACGGCACGCCGCACTGCCAGCGGTAGAGCCAGTGGGTGCGCAGGCCGAGCATGGCCGACAGCGCCGGCATGCGCCCGCGGCGGTGCGCCCGCATCAGGCTGCGCCACGACAGGCCGTCCACCTGCAGGATGAGCAGCCCGCGCGCCACGCCGGGCCGGGGCTTCATGCCGACGCGGCGGCCGATGCGGCGCAGGATCGTGCTGAAGAAGGGGTAGACCTCGTCGATGCCCAGGCGACTGATGACGCTCGTGTTGATCACCGTCATCAGGAAGAGGCCGACGAAGGCCAGCGGCAGGTTGTCGATGTGGAAGGCCGGCTCGAGCACGGCCGCCAGGTAGAGCAGAATCCCGTTGAAGAAGAGGGTCGGCGCGCCAAGGGTCGCCGCGTTCAGGGGCAGGGTCGCCAGCACCAGCAGCGGCCGCAGCAGCAGCATCAGGAGGGCGAACTCGACCGGCAGGGTCAGGGCCGTCAGCCACCAGTGGGGCTGCGTGGTGTCGAAGCGGAACCCGGGGAGCAGGAAGGTCACCAGCAGCAGGACCGCGGCGGCGACGCCCCAGACGAGAAGGTAGCGGATGAGAATGCGCAGATAGAGTTTCACGCTCTCCCGCGCGGGCTCGCTAGCCGGCGGCCGCCCGCCGCAGCCGGTCGACCACCCGCGGCCCGCCGATCAGCCACATCACCTCGAAGATCCCGGCGCTGCGCGTCTGCCCGGTCAGGGCCACGCGGCAGGGATGGATCAGGTCGCCCGCGGCCAGGCCCTCGGCCTCGGCCTGCTCCCGCACGGCCGTCTCGAAGTCCTCCCGGACCGGCCGCGGCGTCGCCGCCAGGGCGGCCGCGATCCGGTCGGCCAGGCCCGCCAGCCGCGCCCGCGCCGCGGCGTCCAGATGGGCGGCGACGGTCTCGGCGTCGACGGCGAAGTCCTCGGCGAAGAAGAAGCCGATCTGCTCGGGCACGCGCAGCAGGTTGCTGAAGCGGCCGCCCAGGGTCTTCAGGACCAGCCCCAGGTAGGCCCGCGTGTCGTCGGCGGGCGCGCCCCACGCCGGGTCCAGGGCCCAGCCCCGCTCGGCGAGCATCGGCTCGGTCAGGGCCAGCCGGTCGTCCGGTCCCAGGCGTTTCAGGTGCTGGGCGTTGACGTGATTGAGCTTGTCGTAGTCGAAGGCCGCCGGTGCGCTGTTCACCTTCTTCAGGCTGAACTTCTTGATCAGTTCGCTGCGCGTGAAGACCTCGTCGCCCGACGCGCCGGGAGACCAGCCCAGCAGCGCCAGGTAGTTGACCATGGCGTCGGGCAGGAAGCCCTGGTCGCGGAACTCCTCGACGCTGGTGGCGCCGTGCCGCTTGCTCAGCCGCTTGCGGTCGGGCCCCAGGATCATCGGCATGTGGCCGAACTTGGGCCGCTCCCAGCCCAGGGCGTCGTAGACCAGCAGCTGGAAGGGCGTGTTGCTGACGTGGTCGTCGCCGCGCAGCACGTGGCTGATGCCCATCAGGTGGTCGTCGACCGCGACGGCGAAGTTGTAGGTCGGGAAGCCGTCGGGCTTCAGCACCACGCGGTCGGTGATCACCGCGTTCTGGAACTCGCGCTTGCCGTAGACGATGTCGTACCAGAACGTGGCCCCCTCGTCGGGGGTGCGCAGCCGCCAGCGCGCGGGACGACCCTCGTCCTCCAGGCGGCGGCGCTCGGCCCCGGCCAGGTCGCGGCAGTGGCCGTCGTAGCCGGCGGTCGTCTCCTCGCCGCGGGCCGTGTTGCGCGCCTCGATCTCCGCGGTCGTGCAGTAGCAGGGGTAGATGGCCCCGGCCTCGCGCAGGGCCGCGATCTGCTCCCGGTAGAGCTCCAGCCGCTCGCTCTGCAGGTAGGGACCGCGGTCGCCGCCGGCGCCGGGACCCTCGTCCCAATCCAGGCCCAGCCACTCCATGCCGCGCAGGATCGCCTCGTAGCTGGCCTCGGTGCTGCGCTCGCGGTCGGTGTCCTCGACCCGCAGGATGAAGGCGCCGCCGGTCTTGCGGGCATAGAGCCAGTTGAACAGCGCGGTGCGGGCCCCGCCGACGTGCAGGAAGCCGGTGGGGCTGGGCGCGAAGCGCACGCGGATCTCGTTGTTCTCGCTCATGCTGGTGCGACGCTCTCGGGTTCGCGGGTGAGGACGGCGCCCGCCCGGCTAGCGGGGCGGGTGCGAGGGATTCGGATAGGACGTGCCCGGGGGCACCGGCGCCGCGACGGCCATGGGGTCCAGGCGCGCGGCCAGTTCCGACAGGTTCAGGCCGTAGACCTCGCGGCAGGCGGCGTCCGGATCGGCGCCGGCGGCGACGGCGTGCAGCAGCGTGCGCGCGCGCGCCAGCCCGCCTCCCTCTTCTACCAGATGCCAGACCATCAGGAAAGAGCAATAGCGGGCCCGACGGTACAGCCAGCGGTCCTGCTCCGGATCCGCGTGGGGCGGGCACGTGAGCAGCGCGTCGACCTCGGCGGGCGTCAGCGCCGGGCCCTGCCCGTTGGAAATCAGGTAGTTCATGTAGTTCAGGTAGTGCGGCCCCATGTCGGCGACGTAGGCGGCCAGGCCGTGCAACAGCCAGGGCGGCAGGCGGTCGCCGCCGTTGGCCCGCAGCGTCCACTCGGCGGCCAGATCGACGGCGGCGTGGGCGACCAGGGTGCGGCCGGTCAGGATCGGCACCGGCTCCAGCACGGCGCGGTCCCCGTCCAGGCGGAAGGTGCGCCAGTTGCCGAATCCGGTCCGCAGCGCGTAGTCGTCCAGGTCGTCGGCGTTGACCAGCGTCAGCGGGCCCGCGGCCTCCAGGTCCAGCAGCCGGCGCACGCGTTCGCGGCCCCAGTCGACGAGCTCCAGGATGCCGGCCACGTCGCAGGGCTCGAAACCGGGGTTGTACTCCAGGACGAGGGAGCGCCAGGCCAGCCGGCCCTCGCCCTTCTCGAGCCCGGGATCCTCGACCAGGGCGCGATGCCGGCAGAGCGCGCCGGGACCGCGGGCGACGCCGTCGTCGCCGGTCTCGGGAGTCCAGCCCGGCCAGAAGAAGGCGTGCAGGTGGTCGGGATAGCCGGAGGCGGCCAGGGTGCCGGGCGAGAAGCGCGGGAAGGGGCCGTCGGGGGCCAGGTCGGCCATCCGGCCGGCGTGCAGGGTCTCGGCCGGCGCCGGAGCCGCGGCGTCGGCGGGCGAAGCGGTCGCGAAGGCGGCGTCGGAGTTCCCGGCGCAACCCGCCACGGCCGCCAGCAGCAGGGCGGCCAGGAAGGCGGCCGCCGTCGGCGGGGTCCCGACGAATCGCTTCATCGCGAGCCTCCCCGCATCTCCCGAGCCTTCTTGAAGCAGCCCTGGGCGGAACTCTTCTCGCCCAGCTTCTCGTAGGCCAGGCCCAGGTTGTTCCAGGTCGCCGGCGTCTCCTCGAATTCCAGGGCCCGTTCGAAGAACTCCACCGCGTCGTCATAGTCGCCCAGGTGGTAGTGGCAGGTGCCGATGCTCTGCAGCACCCGCGGCGACTCGGGCTCGGTGGGCAGGTAGGCCAGCAGCTCGTCGCGGGCCTCTTCGTAGCGCTCGAGTCCTAGCAGGGCCAGGCCCAGGTTGTAGTGGACCTTTTCATAGGTCGGATCCAGTTCCAGGGCCTTGCGGTAGGCGGCCACGGCCGCCTCCTCCCGGCCGGCCCGGCCCAGGCTGTAAGCCTGGTTGAAGGCCACGCGCGCGTCCGGGTCCAGAATCATCACCTGGCCGTAGGCCCGCGCCGCCTCGGCGTAGTCGCCCTCCTGGCGAAGGCTGCCGGCCAGCGCGCGCCAGGCGGGCGCCATCTCCGGCGACCGCTCGACGACCTTGCGCAGGGGGGCCAAGGCCAGCCCGTGCTTGTCGTCGCGGATCAGGCTCAGCGCGTAGTTGTACAGCAGCTCCGGCGGCGTGGACGGGTCGCTGACCACCTTGGACATGTGGCGGCGGGCCTTTTCGTTCTGGCCCAGGCGCAGGTAGATGGCGCCGATGCGGGCGTTGAGCTGGGTCATCTCGGGCGCCAATTCGCTGGCCTTCTCGTAGGCCGTCAGGGCGTCCTGCAGACGGCCCTCCTGCTCGGCGATCTGGCCCTTGGCCTGCCAGGCGCCGGCGGCGTCCGGAGCCGCGCGGGTGGCTAGGCCGGCGGCCATCTTGGCCTTGTCGACCTCGCCCGCGGCCAGCCAGGCGTCGACGATCAGAGGCAGCAGGTCGCTGCGCTCCGGGGCCAGGGCGTAGGCCTTCTCGTAGAGCTCCGCCGCCTGGGCGGGCAGCCCGGAGTCGTTCATCAGACGGGCGTTGTCCACGTGCACCCTGGCCAGCCGGTCCAGGATGCCCCGGCCGACCGCGGCGCCCTCGGCGTCCCCGGCGGCCTCGGCCTGGCGGACCATCGTCTTGGCGGGCTCGGCGTAGTCCGTGAGCAGGGTCTCCAGGGACTGGACGTCGTCGCCCTCCTCGAAGAGGCGGGCCAGCCCGGTGACCAGGCGGGCCTGGGGCAGGTCGAAGCTGCCGGACAGGGCCGTCAGTCCCTCGCGGAAGGCCGCCTCGGCGGCGTCCGCTCGGCCGGCCCGGCGCAGGGCCTCGGCGATCAGCCGGTAGGCGTCGACGCCCCCGTCGGGCGCCAGCCGCTGGTAGGTCCGGAATTCCGCCTCGGCCATGTCGTACTGCTCGAGATGGACGCTGACCATGGCCAGGTTGCGGTGCATGTCGGCGTCCCGGGGGTTGGCCTGGATGGCGGCGATGAAGGCGTCGCGGGCCTGCAGCCACTGCTCGCCCTGGGCGTAGAGCACCCCCAGGTCGTTGTATAGCGCGGCGTTGCGCGGATCCTTCAGGATCAGCTCGTTGATGGCCGCGGCCTTCTCCTCGACGCTGAGGTCCATGCCCAGGATGTCGTTGCTGGACGGACCGACCGGCACCTCGATGATCGTGATGCTCTCGGTGTCCGGCGCCGCCTCG
The DNA here is from genome assembly GCA_964559455.1 of uncultured Fibrobacteraceae bacterium. GTDB lineage: Bacteria > Krumholzibacteriota > Krumholzibacteriia > LZORAL124-64-63 > LZORAL124-64-63 > CAZLHO01. The sequence goes on from CAZLHO010000009.1 coordinate 22,086, forward strand.
CCCGGAGGCGCTTCCTGGGCCGGGACTGTCGGGACGGCGACCGCGACGAGAACGGCGACCAGGCCAAGGCCGGCGAGCCGGCCGTCGAGGGTCGGGATAGGGCGCCGGGAAAGGGATTTGCGGGCGGTCATCGGGTCTCCTCACTAAAAGCGCGGGCCCCCGCGGGGGCGACGGCGTGCGGACGGTTCATGATAGTGACCTCGGGCGAGGGTGTCCAGGCGAGCCCTTGACCCCGCCGGGGCGCTGGTGTTGCTTTAGGACCATGATCGATCTCCTCGTTCTCGGTTCCGGCGCCGCCGTTCCCCAGCCCGGCCGGGCTCCCGCCGGCTACTGGCTGGAGCTGGACGGCCGCGGCGTGCTGCTCGACCCCGGTCCGGGCGCGCTGGCGCGGCTGGTCTCGTCGCCGCACGGTCCCGACGGCGTGGACGGGATCGACACCGTGCTCCTGAGCCACCTGCACCCCGACCACTGCGCCGATCTGCTGGCCCTGCTCTTCGCCCTGCACTCCATCCTGCCGACCGAGACCCGCCCGCTGCGGATCGCCGGGCCGCGCGGCCTGGACCGCTACCTGGACCGGCTGCGGGAACTCTACGGCGATTGGGTGGTTCCCCGTCGGCGTGCGATCGCGACGACCGAGCTGGCGCCGGGCGACCGGCTGGACCTCGGCGGCGGCGACGCCGGCGAGGGACCCGACGTCCGGGCCTTCGCGGCCGTCCACGGCGAGGATCGCTTCAGCGAGGACAACCTCTGCCTGCGCTTCCGCTGCGGCCGGGGTTATACGCTCTGCTACTCCGGAGATTCCGAACCGGGGCCGGGACTGCTCGACGCCGCCCGCGGCGCCGACCTGCTGCTGGTGGAATGCAGCACCCCGGACGAGCTGGCCACGCCCGGACACATGACGCCTTCGCGGGTCGGCGACCTCTGCCGCGAGGCGGCGCCCGGCCGCGTGGTCCTGACCCACCTCTACCCCCCCGCAGCGGCGCTCGACCTGCCCGCCCTGGTGGGGATGCGATTCCGGGGCCCGGTCGTCGTCGCCGAGGACGGAGCCCGTTACACGCTGCCCTGAACCCGGGACCGTCGGATCGCCGGCGGCCCCTTACTCCCGCGGCTCCGCCGCGGCGACTGGAGAATCCGAGATGAGCCTGCGCACCGGAACCGCCCTCATGCTGCTCGCCGTTTTCGCCCTGGCCCCCCTGCCGGCCGGCGCCCAGCAGGCTCCGCCGCCGCCGGCGGCCGACGACACCCTGTCCCTGGACCTGCCCTCGGTCCTGGCCTCGGGCACGGACAACGGCGAGATCGTGCTGGTGCACACGATCGGCTCCAGCGCCGAGGTCTGGCACGCGGTCGCCACGCGCCTGAAGGAGAGCTTCCGGGTCTACGTCTACGAGCTGCCCGGCCACGGCGCGACGCCGCCCCGGCCCGGCCTGAGCATCGCCGACGCGGCCGCCGATCTGGAGCGCTTCATCGACGACAACAACCTGGTCTACCCCACGGTCGTGGGCCACGGCATGGGCGGACTGATCGCCATGAGCTACGTCTTCGACCATCCCGCGATGGTGAAGAACCTGGTCGTCATCGACGCCGCGCCGCGGCAACTGGCCGACGCCGACCAGAAGATCGAGATCTCCAAGCAGCTGTTGACCAACTACGACCAGTTCGTGGCGGGATACTTCATGCAGCTCAGCCAGCGCGAGGACATCGCCGACCGCCTGGTCGACCAGGCCCTGCGCACGCACCAGGCCAGCTTCACGGAACTGCTGATGAGCAGCTTCGACTTCGACCTGAGCGAGGAGCTGCCGCTGCAGGCGGTGCCGATCCTGGTCGTGGGCAGCGGCATGCTCTTCCCCGACCCCCGGACCGAAGCCGTGCTGGCGCGGCTGGGCGCGATCGGCTACGCCTCGACCCGCAACCTCAACTACAAGGTCATCCCGGCCTCGGGGCACTTCGTGATGCTCGAGAAGCCGGCCTTCCTGTCCAGCGTGATCGCGGCCTACGCGGCGATGGACTGACGGCGTCCGCTCAGTCCTCCAGCTGGAGGAAGTTGAAGTAGTAGCGGCGCTCGCCCCGGCCGTCGTCCAGCCACAGGGGCACGCTGCGCGCCCGGTAGTCCTCGACCAGCGGCGTGAGCTCCCCCCCGGGCTGGAAGAGCCGCTGGCGCAGGTCGGGAATCGGATCCGACACCACGAAGAACCACTCTTCCACCAGGTAGGTGGGACGACGCTTCAGCACGTAGGCGTCGTCCTTCTTCTCGTGGCCGGTGGCCCGCTTGTTGCGCCCCATGTCCTCCATGCGCAGACGGCCGATGTGCCGGTCGTTCAGCCCCCACATGTCGATGGTCGGCAGGCCCGAATAGTAGGGGATGATGCCCGCGGAGTGGATCGCCAGGGTCTCTCCCGGCCGCGCGTTCTGGGCCAGCCAGCGCCCGCAGGCCGTGCGGCGCTCCAGGTCCCAGCCGCGGCGGCGCGCCCAGCTCACATTGTCCTTCACCATCACCAGCGCGTTCAGGGCCACCAGGACGAGCACGGCGGCCAGGCCGTGCCGGACCAGGCGTGCGGAGAGCACCGCCGGACGGGCGGTCAGGGCGCGTGAGACCAGACCGTCCAGCAGCAGCGCCCAGATCGCCAGCACCGGGATGACGAAGCGGAAGGTGTGCTTGAAATCGCCGCCGACCTTGCCCACGTAGAGCAGGTAGCCGACGATCACGACGGCGGCCACGGTCGTGAACGCGTCGGGCGTCTTCTTCGCCGCGTCGCGGCGACGGCGGCAGGCCCAGACGACGCCGGCGCCCGTGAGCAGCGTGAGCACGGGGTTGTACAGGAAGAAGCGACCCAGGTAGAGCACGCCGCGCTGCACGTGGTACCAGCCGCCGCCGGTCTTGGCGTAGAAGGTGTTGGGCAGGGGCGAGCCGTACCAGTCCCAGCGCAGGGCCCAGAAGGCGCCGAAGACCAGGACGAAGAGCGCGGCGGCGCCGACTTCGCGGCGCGACAGCAGCGGGCGTCCGCAACGCCGCGCGTGGATCATCCCGCCCAGGAAGGTCAGCCCGAAGACGCCCGCCCCCTCGGGGCGGGTCATGCCGGCGACCGCCAGCAGCAGCGCCGACAGCAGCAGCGCGCGCGCCGGCCGGGGATGGTCGGGATCGCGGCCGGCGGCGCCGTGCCAGACGCCCCAGAGCACCAGCAGGGCGAAAAACGCGGTCTCGAGCCCCTGCACTCCCTCGACGGCGATGGGCGGCGAACAGGCCAGCAGGGACAGGGCGACCAGCCCCCCGGTCGCGGCGCGGGCCGCGGCGGCCTCGCGGCGCCGGGCCAGACGCCATCCCGAGAGCAGCAGCAGCAGGGCCGCGATCAGCCCCGAGAAGCGCATCAGCGGCACCTCGGGCAGGCCCAGGGCCAGCCCGCCGGCCAGCAGCGTCGTCCACAGGAAGTTCGTGTAGCCCTCGACCCGCTCACCCGGGTTGTAGACAAGTCCGTGCCCGTCCACCAGGTTGCGGGCGTAGCGCAGCGAGATGAAGGCGTCCTCCTGGACGCAGACGCCCAGCAGCAGGGCGAAGGTCAGGAATCCGGCCAGCAGGATCAGGGCCAGGATCAGGCCGCGGGCGGGGGTCATGGGCGTCCCCCCTCGCGGGCCGCGGCGGGGCCGCCGGTGAAAATGCTGATGCATGGGAACCTGGATGTCATTATACTTTCCCTCTCAAGACCTCGATCGAAACCTGACGGCCCGGAGAGGGCCGTCTTCCTACGTGAGCCTGGACAGCCGGAATGCTAACCGATCGCCGCCGCCCCCACAACAACCGGCCCAGCACCGCGACGAACCGGGTCGTCCCCTGCGCGCTCGCGGCCGTCCCTTTCCTGCTGCTGGCCACGCCCGCGGCCGCCTACATCGGACCCGGCGCCGGCTTCGCGCTGGGCGGATCCATCCTCGTCGGCCTGGCCGGCGCCCTGGTCGCGATCGGCGCGGTGCTGCTGTGGCCCGCGCGCACGCTGATCCGCGCGCTGAAGGGCCGGCGCCGCCGGCGCGGCGCCCGCGCCCGGCGCGTGATCGTGCTCGGGCTGGACGGACTCGATCCCGGACTCGTCCGCAAGGGCTGGGCCGAGGGCCGCCTGCCCAACTTCCGCCGCCTGCGCGAACAGGGCGGCTTCCGCCCGCTGGCCTCGACGGTGCCGAGCATGTCGCCGGTGGCCTGGTCGGGCTTCGCCACCGGCGTCGACGCCGGCCGCCACAACATCTTCGATTTCCTGAACCGCGACCTGCGCACCTACCTGCCGGTGCTCTCGTCCACGCGCATCACTCCGGGCGGCCGCATGCTGCGGCTGGGTTCCTGGCGCCTGCCCCTGGGCAAGCCCACGATCGAGCTGCTGCGCAAGAGCAAGGCCTTCTGGCGGGTCCTGGGCGAACACGGGATCAAGGCCACCGTGCTGCGGGTGCCGATCACCTTCCCGCCCGAGAAGGTCGACGGCCAGATGCTGTCGGCGATGTGCGTGCCCGACCTGCGCGGCACCCAGGGCACCTTCACCCACTTCAGCGAGGACCCGGCGGCCGCGGGCGACGTGGACGGAGCCGCGGCCGGCGTGGCCCCCACCGCCGACGACGAGACGATCGGCGGCGTGCGCCAGCGGCTGCGACCGGCGAAAGACGGCTGGCGCGGCGACCTGATCGGCCCCGACGGTCCCGACGGCCGCCCGATGACCCTGCCCGTCACGGTGAAGGTCGACGCCGCCGCGCGGCGCGCCCGCTTCCGCGTGGACGGACGCGAGTTCGTCCTGGGTCCCGACGAGAACTCTCCCTGGATCCGCCTGGTCTTCAAGCAGGGTCCGCTGCTGAAGGCCAAGGGCATCTGCAAGTTCCGCGTGACCTCCTTCGACGCGCCCTTCGGCTTCTACGTCTCGCCGGTGCACATCGACCCCGGCAGCCCGGCGATGCCCATCTCGCACCCCCAGCACTACGCCGTGACCCTGGCCAAGCTGCAGGGACCCTTCGCCACCCTGGGCCTGGCCGAGGACACCTGGGCGCTGAACGAGCGGGTGCTGGACGAGCAGGGCTTCCTGGACCAGGCCTGGGAGATCCACGCCGAGCGCGAGCGCCAGTTCTTCCACGTGCTGGACCGGCAGCGCAGCGGCTCGATCTCGGTGGTCTTCGACGCCACCGACCGCATCCAGCACATGTTCTTCCGCTACCTGGACCCCGGCCACCCGGCCAACCGCGGCAAGGACGTCGAGCGGCACAGGCACGCCATCCGCGACCTCTACGACCGCGCCGACGACCTGGTGGGACGCACGATGGCGAAGCTGCGCAAGGGCGACGTGCTCTTCGTGATCTCGGATCACGGCTTCAAGACCTTCCAGCGCGGCGTGAACCTGAACACCTGGCTGCGCGAGCAGGGCTACCTGCGCCTGAAGAGCGACCCGATGGAAGGTCCGGCGCCCGCGCTTCCGGCCGGCTTCAAGGCCGAACCGGCGGCGATCGACTGGTCGCGCACCCGCGCCTACGCCACCGGCCTGGGCGGCTTCTACCTGAACCTGGCGGGACGCGAGAGCGAGGGCGTGGTGCGGGCCGAGGAAGCCGACGCCCTGCGCGCCGAGCTGGTCGCCGCCCTGCGCGACCTGCGCGACGACGGGCGCGGCTGCCGCTGCGTGAACGCGGCCTGGGACGGCCGCGAGGTCTTCCACGGCCCCTACGCCGGGCAGGGCCCGGACATCGTCGTGGGCTACAAGGTGGGCTGGCGCACCGGCTGGGACGCGGCCGTGGGGCGCGTCACCGCCGAGACCTTCGGCGACAACACCCGCAGCTGGAGCGGCGACCACTGCGTCGATCCCCGCCTGGTGCCGGGCATCCTCTTCAGCAGCGTGCCGTTTTCCGAGCAGCGGCCGGGCCTGGTGGACATGGCGCCGACGATCCTCGACCTCTTCGGCGTCGCCAAGCCGGCCTACATGACCGGCCGCAGCTTCATGCCCGCGGAAGGGAGCGCATCGTGAAGCGCCTCCTGGTCGCCCTTCTGTTGCTGGCCGCCTGCACGACCGCCGCCGCGGCCGATCCGGCCCCGCCGGCCAAGGTGCTGGTGATCGGCTTCGACGGCATGGACCCGCAGTTCCTGCGCGACTTCGCCGCCGCCGGCGAGCTGCCCCGCTTCGCCCGCCTGATGGCCGAGGGCGATTTCGCCGAGCTGGGCACCGCCATGCCGCCGCAGTCGCCGGTCGCCTGGTCCGACTTCATCACCGGCATGGATCCCGGCGGCCACGGCATCTTCGACTTCATCCACCGCGACCCCCAGACCCTGGTGCCCTACCTGTCGGCGGCCCAGGCGATGTCGCCGCAGCGCTGGTGGAAGGTGGGCGGCTGGAAGATCCCCCGCGAGAGCGGGACGGTCGAGCTGCTGCGCCACGGCAAGGCCTTCTGGGAGCTGATGGCCGAGGCCGGCGTCGACGTCACCGTCTTCAAGGTGCCCAGCAACTTCCCGCCCGTGGAATGCGAGGCGCGCACGCTCTCGGGCATGGGCACGCCCGACATCCTGGGCACCTACGGCATCTTCACCTTCTACACCGACGACCCGCCGGCGAACACCGACCTCTCGGGCGGCCGCGTGTCGGTGCTGGCCTTCCGCGACGGCCGCGCCGAAGGCGAGCTCTTCGGCCCGCTCAACAGCTTCAAGGAAGGCGACCCCGAGTCGACGCTGCCCTTCACGGCGACCCGGGACGCAGCCAGCGACGCCGTCCTCTTCGACGTCGACGGCGAACGCTTCCTGCTGCGCGAGGGCGAGTGGAGCGACTGGCTGACGCTGGACTTCGAACTGGTGCCCATGCTGAAGTCGGTCCGCGGCGTCTGCCGCTTCTTCCTGATGGAGGCGGCGCCGACCTTCCGGCTCTACGTCACGCCGGTGAACATCGACCCCGCCGACCCCGAGATGCCCATCAGCACCCCGGCCGGCTACTCGCGCGAGCTGGCCGAGGACCTGGGCTCCGCCTACTACACCCAGGGGCTGCCCGACGACACCAAGGCCCTCGAGGAGGGCGTCTTCGACGACGACGCCTACGTCGCCCAGTCGTCCCTGGTCCTGGACGAGCGCCTGGACCAGTTCGCGCACGAGCTGGACCGCTTCGCGGGACTGGACAGCGGCTTCCTCTTCTTCTACTTCAACAGTCCCGACCAGACCTGCCACACCTTCTGGCGCAACATGGATCCCGACTCGCCGACCCACGACGACCACGCGGCGCGGCACCGCGAGCGGATCCTCGAGGTCTACCGCGCCTGCGACGACGCCCTGGGCCTGGCCCTGGACCACGCCGACGAGCGCACCCTGGTCGTGGCGCTCAGCGACCACGGCTTCGCCCCCTACCACCGCTCCTTCCACCTGAACCGCTGGCTCTACGACGCGGGCTACCTGGCGCTCAAGCCCGGCGTGGCGCCCGAGGACGTGGAGTACCTGGCGGGGGTCGACTGGCGGCGGACGCGGGCCTACGCCATCGGCATCAACGGGCTGTACGTGAACCTGCGCGGGCGCGAGAAGCGCGGCGTGGTCAACCCGGGCGCCGAGCACGACGCCCTGCTGGCCGAACTGGTCGCCGGGCTGGAGTCCGTGGTCGACCCCGAGTCCGGCCTTCGCGCCGTGCGCACGGCCTACCTGGCGCGCGACATCTACCACGGCCCGTACGCGAAGGATGCGCCCGACATCGTCGTCGGTTACGATCGGGGCTTCCGCGGCAGCAACGAGTCGGCGCTGGGCGAGGTGCCCGCGACCGTCTTCGCCGACAACATGATGAAGTGGAGCGGCGACCACTGCATGGACTTCGAGGTGGTCCCCGGGATCATCGTCAGCAACCGGCCGCTGACGACCCGCGACCCCGCGTTGCGCGACATGGCGCCCACCTTCCTGCGTCTCTTCGGGCTGACGCCGCCGCCCGAGATGACCGGCGCGTCGGTCTTCGCGGCCGGCGCGACCCCCTGACCGCCCGCACCGGGCGAGGAGCGAGCATGTTCGGAACCAAGGTCAAGATCGACAAGACCCTGCTGGAGAAGGTGCGGAAGTACGCCGGGCTGGCCGGCTACGCGTCCCCCGAGGAGTTCGTGCACCACGTGCTCGAGCGCGAGATCGCCAAGTTCGAGGAGGGCGGCGACTCGGAGGAGGAGATCCGCAAGCGGATGCAGGGTCTGGGCTACATCTCCTAGAAGCGGCCCCGCCGCGGAAGAGGCGACGACGACGTGGACTGGCTGTCCGGCGCCCTGAACGGGCTCTTCGACCTTCTTTTCGCCCCCTTCGGCGACCTTCGCTGGCCGGGGCTGCTGCTGGTCTCCGCCCTGAGCGGCGTGTTGCTGCTGTGGCTCTTCAAGGTCGTCACGCCGCAGCAGCGACTGGCCGACGCCCGCGGCAAGCTGCTGGGCCACCTCTACGAGCTGGGGCTCTTCCAGGACGACCTGGGCACCCTGATGCGCGTCCAGCGGGACTTCGCCCTGGCCAACCTGCGCTACCTGGCCCACGCCCTGCCGGCCCTCGTCGTGCTGGTGCCCCTGGTCGGGCTGATCCTGGTCCAGCTCGAGGCCCGGCTGCAGCACCCGCCCCTCGACGCCGACGACACCTTCCTGGTCGCCGCGACCGTCGACGAGGACCACGCCGCCCTGCTGACCGACCTGGTCCTGGAGCCCGGCCCCGGCCTGGCCCTGGACACCCTGCCCGTCCGCGACCCCCGCGCCCGGACCGCCTGGTGGCGCGTGCGCGTCGTCGAGCCCGGCTGGAGCGAGGTCGCGGTCGCCGACGGCGCCGGCGGGCGCTGGACCAAGCAGGTCAAGGCCGCCGCCGGCCTGCGCCGCTACACCCTGAGCCGCGAGCGCGGTTCGCTGTGGTCCGCCCTGGCCAATCCCGCCGAAGCCCCCCTGCCCGCCGACGCCGCCGTCCTGCGCCTGGCCGTCGAGGGCCCCGCCGAACCCGAATGGTTCGCCCAGGCCTGGTTCTGGGTCTTCTGCGCCGTTTCGGTCGTGGCCGGCGTGGCCGTGAAGGGCCTGCTCAAGGTCGAGCTCTGACCGAAGCTCCCGCCGGCACGGAACCATTTCCGACGCCCGTGCGTATTCTATGGGACCGTCGCCCCCCTCCAACCGACCCGCGGCGAGGAGTCCCCGGTGCGATCTCCCGTGACTGTCGCGACGACGCTCCTGTTCGCTGCGATCCTGGCCGGCGCCGTCCCCGCCGCCGAGATCCCGCCGATCAACTCCACCTTCTCGGACCTGGCCCCCCGCTGCGGCGCCGCAACGCGCGAACCGCCCGGCTGCATCGTCTATTACGACACCGCCGACGGACGCACCGATCTCTGGGTGGCCCGGGCCGACGGCTCGGAGCGCCGCTGCCTGACCGGCGAGGGCGCGCCGGCCCAGTGCCCGGCCTTCAGTCCCGACGGCCGCACGGTCCTCTTCCAGGCGAACGTGGGCGGGAACAAGGAACTCTTCGCCATGGCCGCCGCCGGCGGCGAGCGGCGACGCCTGACCGACGCGCCGTCCACCGAGCGGCACGCGGCCCTGTCGCCCGACGGGAGCCGGCTGGCCTTCCAGTCCGACCGCGACGGCCACCCCGAGATCTACGTGATGCCCGCCGCTGGCGGGCCCTGGACCCGGCTGACCCGGCACCTGAGCGAGGTCATCCAGCCAGCCTGGTCCCCCGACGGCCGCAGCATCGCCTTCAGTTCCCGGCGCGAAGGGAATTGGGACGTCTACGTGATCGACGCCGACGGCGGCGGCGAGCGGCGCCTGACCGATTCCCCCGACCACGAGGTGGGGCCGTCCTGGTCCCCCGACGGCCGGCGCCTAGCTTTCATGGTCAAGCCGCCGGACCGCTTCGTCGGCGACATCTGGACCATGGACGCCGACGGCGGCGACCGTCGCCGCGTGACCGACGCCCCCGGCATGGAGGAGCATCCGGCCTGGTCGCCCGACGGCCGCTGGATCGCCTTCCAGGCCATGGTCGACGGCCTCTTCGACGTCTACGTCGCCCCCGCCGAAGGCGGAAACTGGCGCAACATCTCCCGATCCCCCGCCCACGCCTACTGGCCCAGCTGGTCCACCGGCAGCTGAAATCCGCTTTTTAATGTGAAAATCCTGCAAATCGCCAATTAGGCCGACAAAAAACCGTCGGTTGTGCTACAATAATACTCACATCGAGAGTGGCCCCGAAGTGCGAGGGTAAAGTTCCCCGCCGTACACCTAATGTCCCCATTGAGGAGGATGGACATGCGGAAGATTGCGATCGTGACCCTGATGATGCTGGCCATGGCCGGGACGGCCCTCGCCCAGGGCATCCTGATCAACGAGCTGGACTCCGACACCGTCGGCACCGACATGCTGGAGTTCGTCGAGTTGTACGGACCCGGCGGCGCCTCTCTGGACGGCTACGTCCTGGTCTTCTACAACGGCAACGGCGACGCCGTCTACGCCGCCTACGACCTCGACGGCTACAGCCTGGACGCCAACGGCTTCTTCCTGCTCGGCAACACCGACGTGGTCCCGACCCCGTCGATCATCTTCGGCAGCAACGGCCTGCAGAACGGCGCCGACGCGGCGGCCCTGTACCTGGGCAACGACACCGACTTCCCGGCCGCCCAGGTCCTGGGCCAGGAAACCGGCGTGCAGCTGGTCGACGCCATCGTCTACGACACGGCCGACTCCGACGACGCGGAGCTGCTCGCGGGCCTGACCCCCGGCGAGCCCCAGATCAACGAGGACGGCGGCGTGGACAAGGACACCGACTCGAACCAGCGCTGCCCCGACGGCGGCGGCGGCGCCCTGGTGACGTCCTCCTACTACCAGTTCCCGCCGACCCCGGGCGCCTCGAACAACCCGGCCTGCGCGTCGGTGCCGAACGAGACCGGCAGCTGGGGCCAGATGAAGGCCCTGTTCGACTAGTCAGGTCGGACGGCGACGGACGCAGTTCCGACGCCCGCTGGAAAAAGACCCGGCGCGCCGCCCCAGGGCGACGCGCCGGGTTTCTTCTTGCCCGGGAACGGCGCTCAGCCGGCCCGGCCGTTGGCCTCGGTCCAGACGCGGTCGAACTCCGCGACGGTCTCCTCGAAGAGATCCAGCATGTCCAGGATCGGCCGCGGCGTCTCGAGGTCGACCCCGGCCCGCTTCAGGATCTGCAGCGGCGGCGCCGACGAGCCCGCCTTGAGCATCTCGTCGATGTAGCGATCGGCCGCGTCCTGGCCCCTGTCCAGGATCTGGTGCGCCATCGAGATGCCGCTGGTCATGCCCGTTGCGTAGGCGAAGACGTAGTAGTTCCGCCAGAACTGCGAGATGAAGGCCCACTCGGTCTCCTCGTTCTCGCCCATCTCGAATTCGGGACCGTAGTAGGTCCGGATCAGGTCGGAGTAGGTGTCGTTCAGCCAGTCGGCGGTCAGCCCGTTGCCGGCCTCGGCGTGCTCGTGGAAGCGCAGTTCGAACTCGGCGAAGAGGGTCTGCCGGAAGATCGTCTGCCTGATGTTCTCCATCCGCATGTTCAGCAGCATCAGCCGGGTGTCGACGTCCTTCGCGCGCTCCAGCAGATAGGACAGCAGCAGCTCCTCGTTGCAGGTCGAGGCGATCTCGGCCAGGAACGTGGTGTAGCCGCCGTAGACCCGGGGCTGCTCGCGCTTGCTGTAGATCGAATGGATGGAGTGGCCGAACTCGTGGGCCAGGGTCGAGACGTTGTCCAGGGTGTCGTCGAAATTCATCTTGATGTATGGGTGCACGGCCCCGGCCAGCGAGCCGTTGCTGTAGGCGCCGGACTGCTTGCCTCTGTTGGGATAGATGTCGACCCAGCCCGAGCCGGGCGCCAGCCCCTCGTTCAGGTAGCCCACGTACTCCCGGCCCAGCGGCGCCAGGGCCCGGCGCAGCAGGTCGCGGGCCTCGTCGTAGGTGTAGGACACGTCGACGTCCGCGATCATCGAGTTGTACAGGTTCGGGAAGGTCAGGGGACCGTCCAGGCCCAGGACCTTGCGCTTCAGCGCCACGAACTTGTGCAGCGTGCGCGGCAGGTTCTCGTTGATCGTGCGGATCAGCATCTTGTAGGACTCGGTCGAGATGGCGTCGGGATCCAGCGAGGCCTCCAGGCATGATTCGTAGCCCCGCGCCTCCTTGGTCATCACGTGGCCCTGCACGTGCCCGTTGAGCATCGAGGCCAGGATGTTCTCGTTGGACTTCAGCGCGGCGAAGAAGGTGGTCACGGCCTGCTTGCGCACGTTGTAGACCGGCGAGGAGCGGTACTTCACGTAGCCGGGCAGGCTCATGGTCTGCTTCTCGCCGTTCTCGTCCACGATCTCGTCGTAGTCGATGTCCACGCCCATCAACTGGAAGAAGAGGTCGCGGTAGCCGCCGCGCGAGGGACCGGCCAGCGCCATCAGGCGTTCCTGGTCCGGCGTCAGGGTATGCGCCCGCTGGCGGCCCAGATCCTCGAAGTAATAGGCGTAGACGGCAAGATCCTCGCTCTCGGCCACGAAGCGGTCGATGAGCGCGGGGTCCAGCGCCAGGATCTCGGGCTGGACGAAGGCCGCCGCCCGGCTGTACTGCGGCCAGAGCGCGGCCATGCGGCCGGCGCGCGCCTGGGCCTCGCCGTCGCCCTGCTCCGCGTCCAGCTTCAGCGAGCTGTAGGACTCCAGCATCATCATGCGCAGGTCGCTGGCCTGCACCAGTTCCAGGCACTCGTGCAGCAGCGCCGCCGACTCGCCCAGGCGGCCCTGGAGGTCCGCGAAGCGGGCCAGGTCGGACTGCATGGACGCGTACTCGGCGTCCCAGGCCGCGTCATCGGCGAAGATGTCGTTGGGGTTCCACTTGAACGCGTCGGGCACCTGGTCGCGGGGCATGTTGGGGTCGGCGACGAAGTCGGCCAGGGCGGGCAGGGCCGACAGGGCGACCAGCAGCGCCGACAGGACGACCACGCGCGCCGGACGTGAGCGGAGAACGGATGGCATCGGGTTCCTCCTCTGGGTGGAGTACGGCGGCGGGGGGGTGCATATCGATTCGAACCGGGTATTGGACGTATCCCGGGGGCAGGAAGTTGCAATGCGGTCCGTCGATTCCCCGCCCCGGCTTGCCATCGCCCCGCCGCTCCACTAAGCTTGTCTGCATCATGAACGCCCGCATCCACCTCATCGCCATCGCGCTCTGGACGCTCGTCGTCGCGCCGTGCTGCTGTCCGATCGGCCTGATCGACCACGCCTGCCCGGACCGCCACGACGACGACGCCCGGCCAGCGCACGGCTGCGTCGCCGATCCCTGCAGCGCCGTTTTCTGCTGCGGCGACGCGGCGACGGCCGGGGCCCTGACGCCCGTCGTCGAGGGAGCGCCCGTCCAGGCCGTGACCGCCGCCTGCGCGACGATCCCGGCCGCGGCCTCCCTCGCCACCCCCTGCGGCGCCGTCGATCCCGCCGAATCCGGGATCCGCCCCCCCCGTCCCCTGCGCTGCTGATCTCCCGCCCCGCTCCGTCCGAGCCCCGGTCCCGACCGGATCCCCGTTCCGAATCCCGAGAGAAACGCCGCCGTCGGCCGTCGCCGGCCGAACGGCAGCCGTGAGGTGTCCCGACATGAGATCGATCCTGCTGGCCGCGGGCTTCCTGCTGCTGATCGCCGCGACTCCTTCCGTCGCCGACAAGGCGCCGGCGGAACCGGACGGCGGCCCCCTGGACCTGGCCGACGTCCTGGCTCTGACCCTGTCCCGGAACCCCGGCCTGGCCGCCGCCGCCGAAACGCCCCGGATCCGGGAGGCCGAGGCCCGACAGGCCGCCCTGCGGCCCCGGCCGGAACTCGGCCTGGATGTCGAGGGCTTCGGCGGCTCCGGCGACCTGGGCGGCTTCGACGGCGCCGAGTTCACCCTCTCCGTCTCGCAGGTCCTCGAACTGGGCGGCAAACGCGGCCGGCGCCTGGATCTGGCCCGCTCCGGGATCGACGCGTCGGTGCAGGACAGCCGGCTCGTCCGGCGCGTGATCCTGGCCGCCGCCGCCGGCGATTTCGCCGCCGTCCTGGCGGCCCAGGAGCGCGTCGCCCTGGCCGACGAGGGAGTGGCCGTGGCGACTGAGGATCTGGAGGCCGCGGCGCACCGGCGCGCGGCGGGCGCCGCCTCGCTGCTGGACGAGAGCCGGGCGCGCACGGCCCTGGCCGAGGCCCGGCTGCAGGCGGCCGCCGAGCGACGCTCCCTGGCCGCGTCCCGGAAGCGGCTGGCGCTGTACTGGGGCGACGACGCCCCGCGCTTCGGCGAGGTCCGGGGCGATCTCGCCGCCATGGCGCCCCCGCCCGCCGCCGAGGCGCTGGCGGATCCGGCCGCGAGCGGCCCCGTCGCCGGACTGTGGGAGGCCGAGGCCCGCGCCCTGCGGGCGGAACTGGCCCTCGCCCGCGCCCAGGGCGCCCCCGACCTGGACTTGGGCCTGGGCGTGCGCCGCATGCAGGAGACCGGCGACGGCGCCCTCGTGCTCGGCCTATCCCTGCCCCTCCCCTTCGGAAGCTGGAACCGCGGCGGGATCCTGGCCGCCGAATCCCGCATCGCGCAGGCGGACCACCGGCGCGAATCCGACGCCCTCGCTCTGCGCGCGCAGCAGCTGACGATCCACGAGACGATGACCGCGGCCTTCGCCGAGGCGCAGACCCTCGAAGGAGAGATCCTGCCCGAATCGGCGCTGACGACCGCGGCGGCACGGGACGCCTATGCGAAGGGTCAGCTCGGCCTGACCGACATCCTGGACGTCCGCCGCACCGACCTGGAACTGCGCCTGCGCCTGATCGACGCCCGACTCCGCTACCATCAGGCCCGTTTCGACCTCGAACGCCTGGCCGGCGACGACTACGTCCCGACCCTCAGCCCACTGGAGTGATGTCATGAACAGCTATCGGATCCTCATCGCCGCGATCGTCCTGCTGTCCTGCTGCGGGCCTGCGCCCGCGACCGAGGCGGAGCATGAAGCGGCGCAGGACGAGCACGCCGGCGAGATCGTGCTCCTGGACGCCGACGAGATCGCGGAGTTCGGCGTCGTGGTGCGGGAGGCCGGACCCGCGGTCCTGGAACAGCGGCTGGAACTGCCCGCCGAGATCCACCCCGACGCCGACCGCCTGGCGCATATCGTCCCCCGCTACGAGGGCGTGGTGACCGGGATCCGCGCCGACATCGGCGACGCAGTCACGGCCGGGCAGGTCCTGGCCGTCGTCGAAAGCGACGGGAGCCTGGCCCCCTACGACGTCACCACCCTGATCGCCGGCACGGTGATCGACCGCGGCCTCACCCTGGGCGAGGCCGTCTCGCGCGACCGGGCCGTCTTCACCGTCGCCGACCTGAGCCGGGTCTGGGTCGACATCACGGTCTACCAGCGCGACCTGGACCGGGTGCGCATCGGGCAGGAGGCGACGATCGGCGTCGACCGCGACGCGCCGGGAGCCGCGGGCGTCATCTCCTACGTCACCCCGGTGCTCGACGAGACGACGCGCACGGCCACCGCCCGGGTCGTGCTGCCGAACCCCGACGGCGCCTGGCGCCCGGGGATGTTCGCGGCGGCGCGGATCGTGGTCGGCCGCGTCGAGGCGCCGGTGGCGGTGCCCGAGAGCGCGCTGCAGACCTGGGAAGGCGATACGGTCGTCTTCGTCGAGACTCCGGAAGGCTTCCGGCCCCGCCCCGTGACGACGGGGGCCCGCGGCGGCGGCCTTGTCGCCCTGAGCGCCGGCCTGGCGCCGGGCGAGCGCTACGTCGCCGAAGGCGGATTCACCCTGAAGGCCGAGCTGGGCAAGGACGCCTTCGGCCACGACCACGCCCACTAGCAGGAGCGGAGCCGCGATGTTGCAGAGAGTCATCGAATTCGGACTGGACAACCGCCTGCTGCTGGCCGTGCTCGCCCTGCTGGTCGTGATCGCCGGCGGGCTGGCCGCCACCCGGCTGCCGGTCGACGCCTTCCCCGACGTCTCGCCGAACCTGGTGCAGGTCTTCGCCGAGACCGAGGGCCTGGCCCCCGAGGAAGTGGAGCGCTACGTCACCTATCCCGTCGAGGTGGCCATGACCGGGCTGCCCGGCGTCACCCGGGTCCGCTCGGTCTCGAACTTCGGCCTGTCGGTGGTCAACGTCTACTTCGAGGACGGGATGGACGTCTACCTGGCGCGGCAGCTGGTCGGCGAGCGCATCATGGAGGCGCGCGAGAGCATCCCCGAGGGCTTCGGCGAGCCGTCGATGGGCCCCATCACCACGGGCATGGGCCTGATCCTCTTCTACTACCTGGACGACGCCACCGGCGAGCGCAGCCTCGAGGAGCTGAGGACGCTGCAGGACTGGATCGTCAAGTTCCACCTGCAGACCGTGCCCGGCGTGACCGAGGTCCTGGGCATCGGCGGCCACGAGAAGCAGTTCCACATCGACGTCCGGCCCGACCGCCTGCTGCGCTACGACGTCTCGCTGGCCGAGGTGGTCGAGCGGGTGCGGGCGAACAACCTGAACGTCGGCGCCCAGTTCATCGAGCGGAACGCCGAGGAGCTCGTGGTGCGCTCGGAGGGCCTGGCCACCAGCATCGACGACCTGGAGTCGATCGTGGTCAAGACCGAGCACGGCCGGCCCATCCACCTCTCCGACGTCGCCGCGGTGCGCATCGGCGGCGCCGTGCGGCGCGGCCTGCAGACTCGCGACGGGGCCGGCGAGGTGGTCGCCGGGATGGTCGTCAAGCTGCACGGAGAGAACTCCTCGGCGGTGATCGCCCGCGTCGAGAGGAAGCTGGACGAGATCAACGGCATCCTGCCCGAGGGCGTGAGCATCGTGCCCTACTACGAGCAGCGCAGCCTGGTCGAGGCCGCCGTCGGCACCGTCCGCGACGCCCTGCTGCTGGGCGTGGTCCTGGTGGTCCTGGTGCTCCTGCTCGCCCTGGGCGGGCTGCGGCCCAGCCTGGTCGCGGTTCTCGCCATCCCCTTCGCCATGCTCTTCGCGCTGCTCGGCATGGCGCGCCTGGGCATCAGCGCCAACCTGATGTCCCTGGGCGGGCTGGCCATCGCCATCGGCATGATCGTCGACGGCGCGATCGTCATCGTCGAGAACGTGGACCGTCACCTGCGCGCGGCGCCGGCCGACGCGAAGCGGCGCGTGGTCGTGGCCGCCGCCTGCCGCGAGGTGGCCGGTCCGATCGTCTTCGCCATCCTGATCATCGTCGTCGTCTTCCTGCCCCTGATCACCCTCCAGGGCGTCGAGGGCAAGACCTTCCGGCCCATGGCCCACACCCTGGCCCTGGCCATGCTCGGCTCGCTCGTCTTCACGATCGCCCTGGCGCCGCTGCTGAGCCTGACCCTGATGCGCCGGCCGCGCGGCGACGGCGGCGAGCCCCGGATCGTCCGCTGGCTGCTGCTGCCCTACCGGCCCCTCGTCGCCTTCTGCGTGCGCCGCAGCGGCGTCGCCGTCCTGCTGGCCCTGGCCCTGCTGGCCGCCGGCGCGGCCGTCGTGCCCCGGCTGGGTTCCGAGTACACGCCGCGGCTGAACGAGGGCACCGTCGTCGTGCAGCTGACGATGGCGCCGTCGATCTCCCTGACCGAGAGCCGGCGCACGACGATGATCGTCGAACGGCGGCTGCTGGAGATCCCCGAGGTGCGCGGCGTGGTCAGCCGCATCGGGCGCGGCGAGGTGGGCGCCCACACGCATCCGGTCAATTCGGCGGAGATGTTCCTGTCGCTGGCCCCGCGCGACGAATGGCGCCGGGGCATGAGCCAGCCCGCGCTGCAGGAGACCGTCCGCCGCGAGCTGGGCGACGTGCCCGGGGTGCAGGTCAACATCGGCCAGCCGATCGCCCTGGCCGTCGACCACCTGCTCGAGGGCGTGCAGGCCCAGCTGGCGATCAAGGTCGTCGGCGAGGACCTGGACCTGCTCGAGGCAAAGGCGGCGGCGGTGGCGTCCGTCGTGCGCGGGATCGACGGCGCCGTCGACGTGCAGATGGACCAGGTCTCGGGCGCCCCTCAGCTGCGCATCGTCGTCGACCGGGGCGCCATCGCCCGCTACGGCCTGAACGTGGCCGACGTCCAGGAGACGCTGCGCGCGGCGGTGGGCGGCGAACCGGCCGGCGAGGTCTTCGAGGGCGTGCGCCGCTACGGGATCGTGGTGCGTTTCGTCGAGGAGGCCCGGCGCGGCGCCGAGGAGATCGGCTCGATCCTGGTGCCGACCCGCGACGGGGCCCGGGTTCCCCTGTCGGAACTGGCCGCGATCGAGGAGGTCGTCGGCCGCCGTCAGATCACCCGCGAGGACTACCAGCGCTTCGTGTCGGTCCAGTGCAACGTGGTGGGCCGGGATATCGGCGGTTTCGTGGCCGAGGCCCGCGAGGCCATCGCCGCGGGCGTCGACCTCCCCCCCGGCTATCTCGTCACCTGGGGCGGCCAGTTCCGCCTGCAGCAGGAGGCGAACCGGCGGCTGGCGCTGGTCGTGCCGCTGACCCTGCTGCTGACCACGCTGCTGCTGGTGGGCCACCTGCGGCGCCTGCGCAGCGCGGCCCTGATCATGCTGAACATCCCCCTGGCCCTGACCGGAGGCGCCGTGGCCCTGTGGGTCTCGGGCCAGAACCTGTCGGTGCCGGCCTCGGTGGGCTTCATCGCCCTCTTCGGCATCGCCCTGGGCAACGGGCTGGTCCTGGTCAACCACCTGGATCGGCTGGTGCGCGAGGGCATGCCGGCGCGCGAGGCGGCCGTCGTCGGGGCCGGCCACCGTCTGCGGCCGGTGCTGATGACGGCGACGACGACCCTCTTCGGACTGCTGCCCCTGCTCTTCTCGGGCGGCACCGGCAGCGAGGTGCAGCGGCCGCTGGCCACGGTGGTGGTCGGCGGCGTCATCAGCTCGACGCTGCTGACCCTGGTCGTGCTGCCGGCGCTCTACAGGCGCTTCGCCCCGCGGCCGGGACCGGCGACCGGAGGTGCGGCGGAATAATTCTTGGCCATGGATGCAACCCTTCGGAGCGGCGACTCGTCCAAGGGCAGATACCCGCAGCACCCAGACTCCGGAGGCATCCATGCGTAATCGAACAGCGATCCCGCTCCTGATCGTCCTGCTGCTCGCGACCGCCGCCGGCGGCGAAGCGTCGGCCCTCGACCTTTTCAAGCACGGCTGGAGCGGCGTCAAGGGCTCCCGCGACCTCGAGACCCGCACTTTCGACCTCGACGATTTCGACAGCGTCCAGCTCGACGGCGCCTTCGACGTCTCGATCACGGTCGGCGAGGACCAGTCGGTAAAGGTGACCCTCGACGACAACCTCTTCGAGGAGCTGGACCTGCGCGTCGACGGCCGCACCCTGGTGCTGGACTTCGAGCGGAACTGCCGGCCCTCCGAGGCCGAGGTCGTGATCACGGTGCGCCAGCTGGAGGAGGTCGAGGTCAACGGCGCCGGCGACATCGACATCCGGGGCTTCGACGGCGGCGATTTCGCCTACTCGCTGCGCGGCGCCGGCAACCTGGAGGCGGAGGGCCGCCTGGATGTCTTCGACGTGAGGCTGACCGGCGTCGGCGACATCAAGGCGCGCGACCTCGTCGCCCGCGACGTCGAAGTGAAGATCTCCGGGGTGGGCAAGGCCCGCGTGCACGCGACCGACAGCTTCTCGGGATCGATTCCCGGCATGGGCGACATCGACTGCTACGGGGATCCCGAGCAGCGGCGGGCCCGGGTCAGCGGCCTCGGCGACATCGACTTCAAGTAGTCCCGCCGGGAAGGAACGCGGGGGACGGCCCGATCGCGAAGCTCAGACCCCGAGCACCAGCAGCCAGACGATGGTCGTCGCCAGCGACGTCAGGGTCGAGCCGATGACCAGGGCTCCGGCGAGCCGGCCGTCCCCCCGCATCTCGCAGGCCATCACGTAGCTGACCACCGCCGTGGGCGTGGCCGCCAGCAGCACCGGCGCCTGCAGGGCCGTGCCGTCGAGGCCCAGCGCCCGCAGCCCGGCGTAGACCAGCAGGGGATAGACGCCCAGCTTCAGAACCGCCGCCGCCGCCGAGACCGGGATCTCGCTGCGCAGGCGCGCCAGGTCCAGCCCCCATCCCACCGAGAGCAGGGCCAGGGGCAGGGCCGTACGCCCGACCAGGTCGAGAGCGCCGTCGAGAACGGCCGGCAGGCTGATCGACAGGGCCGAGAGGGCGATGCCCGCGGCGCTGCCCAGGGCCAGGGGATTCAGCGCGATCCGCCGGCCCGTGTCGAGCCACTCGCGCCGCGGATCGGCGTCGCGGCGCCGGTGGGGCAGCGTCAGCACCAGCACGGCCAGCAGGTTGTAGATCACCACCATCACGCCCACCAGCACCGCGACCTGCCCCACCGCCTCGGGGCCGTAGGCGTTCATCACCAGGGGCAGGCCCATGAAGACCAGGTTGCCCCGGTGGGCGCCCTGGGCGAAGACGCCCCGGCGCGCCGGCGCCATGCGGAAGGCCAGCAGGTAGACGACGGCGGCGACCAGCAGGCTGACGCCGGCGAAGACGCCGATCACCCGCGGGTCGAGGCTGTGCCGCAGCGGCGTGCCGGCGGCGCTGCGCACCAGCAGGGCCGGCGCCGCCACGTAGAAGACGAGCCGGGTCAGGGCCGCGTTGCCGGCCGCGGGCAGGAAATGCAGCCGGCTCAGGACGTAGCCCAGGCCGATGACCAGGAAGACCGGCAGGACGATGTTCAGGATGGTCACGGCGCAACCGTCCCGGAAAGACGCCCGCTACTCACGCCCCAGCGCCTCGATGGGGTCCATGCGGGCGGCGCGGTTCGCGGGATAGAGGCCGAAGGCGATGCCGATCCCGGCCGAAAAGAGCACGGCCGCCACGACCACGAAGGGATTGATCGCGAAGGGGAAGGCCAGGACCTTGGTGCCCAGCCAGGCCATGAGGTAGCCGAGGACGACGCCGATCAGGCCGCCGATCCCGGTCAGGGTGGCCGCCTCGATCAGGATCTGGCGCAGCACGTCCTTGCGCCGGGCGCCGACGGCCATGCGCGTGCCGATCTCGCGCGTGCGCTCGGTCACCGAGATCAGCATGATGTTCATCACGCCGATGCCGCCGACCATCAGGCCGATGCTCGAAAGCACCACCAGCACCAGGGCGACCCCGCCCGTGAGCTTGTCCACCAGTTCGCCGTAGGTCTCCGAGGCCACGACTGCGAAGTCGTTGTCCTCGCCGGGCGCCAGGCCGCGGACACGGCGCAGGGCGCCCACGATCTCGGGCTCCAGGTCTTCCGAGGTCCAGCCGTCGGCCACCGTCACGGCCATCGTGCGGTCGTCCTCGTCGCCGCGGCTGAAGTCCTTCTCGAAGGAGGTCCACGGCACGACCACGAAGTTGTCGCCGAAGGCCCCGAAGACCTGGCGGCGGCTCTCCAGCGTGCCGACCACCTCGTAATCGGTGCCGAAGACGCGCAGCCGCTTGCCGACGGGATCGATGTTCGGAAAGAGCTTCTCGGCGGGGCCGTAGCCGAGCACGCAGACCCGTCGCCGCGCCGCCTGCTCGTCCCAGGTGAAGAAGCGACCGATGTCCAGGTAGATGGCGTAGAGCCGGTGGAAGTTGGCCGAGGCTCCCGCCACCTGGACCAGGTTCGTGCGC
Organism: uncultured Fibrobacteraceae bacterium; assembly: GCA_964559455.1. Classification (GTDB taxonomy): domain Bacteria; phylum Krumholzibacteriota; class Krumholzibacteriia; order LZORAL124-64-63; family LZORAL124-64-63; genus CAZLHO01. The sequence goes on from CAZLHO010000009.1 coordinate 43,578, forward strand.
TCGTCGCCGTAGGTGAGCACCGTGGCCCGGCCGTTGTTGATCATGTAGTCGACCATGTCGACGCCCGGCAGCGTCTCGACCGCATCGATGCATTCGGGCATGATCTGCGGCCGGCGCAGCAGTTCGTCGACATCCTCGCCGCCCATGCCCGTGTAGCGGGCGATGTAGAGGTAGGGCCGGGCCGCCGAGACGATGTCGCTGCGGATGCGGCCGCTGAGCCCGCTGACGATGGTGAAGATCGCCAGCAGGGTGGCCACGCCGATGGCCACGCCGAGGATCAGCAGGACGCTGCGCAGCACATGGCCGCGGATGATCTGGAAGGCCTGGGCCACGCCCTCGGCGGGAGCCATGCCGATGAGCATGTCGCGCTTCTCATTCACGGCGGAGCGCCTCCACGGGATCCAGCCCCGAGGCCTTCCACGCCGGATAGGTGCCGAAGACCAGGCCGATGACGAAGGTGGTGGTCATGCCCAGCACCACCGACCACGAGGCGAAGGCGAAGGGCAGGGGCGAGACCAGCGAGATCAGCAGGGCCAGGCCCAGGCCGATGCCGATGCCCAGCAGGCCGCCGACCACAGAGAGCGTGACCGCCTCGATCAGGAACTGCCAGAGGATGGCCATGCGCCGCGCCCCCACCGCCTTGAGCACCCCGATCTCGCGCGTGCGCTCGGTGACGGCCACCAGCATGATGTTCATCAGCACGATGCCGCCGACGACCAGGCTGATGCCCACCAGCGGCACCAGGGCCGCGTAGATCGCGTTCGAGACCCCCTTCCAGATGTTCAGCAGTTCGTCGGTGGTGACGATGCCGAAGTCGTCGCTCTCCTTGGGCCGCAGCCTGTGGCGCAGGCGCATCCAGTAGCGGGCCTCGTCCTTGGCGTCCTCCAGGTCGGTGAGGTCGCCGACGGCCACCTTGATGTCGACGGACTCGCGCGTGCCGAAGGCCTTGAGATAGGCCGTGATCGGGATCACGGCGAAGCGGTTGCGGCTCTCGCCCAGGACGGTGCCCTTGTCCTCGACCACGCCCACGACCCGGTAGTGGCGGCGGCCGATCTTCACGGTCCGGCCGGAGGGGTCGTCCAGGGTCGGGAAGAGATCGCGGGCGACCTCCCAGCCCAGGACCGCGACCGCGGAGCTGGCGGCCACGTCCTGGGCGGCCAGGTGGCGGCCGCTGTGCAGGGGCAGGTCCTCGAGCAGGGAATAGTCCTCGGTCTTGCCGCGCACATCGATGCCGCGCGACGTGCGTCCGCGGGCGGCGAGGTCGGCGCTGCGGTCCAGCGACCCGCCCACGGCCGAGGCGGTGGCCATGCGCTCGTTCAGGAAGTCGCGGTCGTCCAGGGTCAGTTGGGGATTGTTCAGCGACTCGAGGAAGGCGTCGAAGTCGGTGAGGATCTCGTAGAAGTTGACCCGCGAGAGGGTGAAGACGTTCGAGCCCTCCGAGAGGACCTCCTGGCGGGCGTAGATGTCCACGCCGTTGATCAGCGAGACCACGGCGATCACCGACATCGTGCCGACGATGTTTCCGAGCAGGGTCAGGAAGGTGCGCAGCTTGTGGTTCCACAGGCTGGTCAGCGCGACGCGCACCCCCTCGAGCAGATTCATCGACCGCTCCCTGTTGACCGGCTAGTCGCGCCCCCGACGGGCGCCGTCCTTGCCGCGCTTCACCCGGTCGCCGTGGCGCAGGTCGCGCAGCGCGCGGAACGGGCCCTTGACCACCGTGTCGTCGGCCGTCAGGCCGCTCAGCACCTCGAAGTCCTCCTCGCCGGCGATGCCCAGCTCTACGGGACGGAACAGGGCCTCGTCGTCGACGACGACGAAGACGCCCTCGACCTCCTCGCGCTCGACGGTGTCGGCCGCGGCGGCGCGCGGACGCCGGCCGCGGGAGGTCTCGGCGGGCGACGGCGGCCATTCGCGCACGACGACGGCCCCGATGGGCACCGTCAGCGCCGAGTCGCGGACCGCGGTCGTGATCTCGGCCTTGGCCGACAGCCCGGGACGCACGCCCGCCACGCGGTCGGTCAGGGTCACGGTCACCTTGAAGTCGACGGCCTGCTGGTTCTGGCCGGTGCTGGTGTAGATCGGACTGTTGCCGATCTCGGTGACGACGCCGGCGAAGCTGGTGTCCGGAAAGGCGTCGATCTCGACGCTCACCGGCTGGCCCAGCGCCACGTCCACGACCTCGGTCTCGTCGACGTCGACCTCGGCCTCCATCGTGCTCATGTCCGAGATCGTCAGCAGCACCGTGCCGGGGTTGTTCAGCGTGCCCATGATCGCGTTCTCGCCCTCCTCGACGTTGAGGCGGGTGACGATGCCGGCCATCGACGCCGTGATCGTCACCTTGGCGAGGTCGTTGCGGGCCTTGTCCAGGTTCGCCCGGGCCTGGCGCAACGACGCCTCGGCCGCGGCGACGCGGGCCGACTCGACGCGGGCGTTCGTCTCGGCGGCGTCCAGCTGCTCCTGAGAGCCGAGACCGGCGGCGTGCAGCTCGCGGGCGCGGCGAAGGTCGAGGTCGGCCTTCTCGGCCGAGGCCCGGGCCAGACGCAGGTTCGCCTGCTGCGCGTTGACGGCCGCCTCGTAGCTGCGGGCCATCGACTGGTATTCCGCGGGGTCGATCTCGAGCAGCAGGTCGCCCTTGGCCACGGTGTCGCCCTCGGCCACGGCCAGGCGCGTGATGCGCCCGATGGTCTCGGCGCTGACGTCGACCTTCCGCTTCGGGGTGAGCGTGCCCGAGGCGCTGACCTCGGCGACCAGGCGTCCGATCCCCGTCTCCTGCATCTCGACCTCGACGGCGCGCGGTCCGCGGCCCAGCACGTTGGCCAGCACGACGGCGGCCACGACGACGATCCCCGCGATGATCAGCCATTTCTTCAAGACGATCCCCCCTCGGGGTGGAGCGGAGGCGGCCGGCGCCGGCCTCCTACATGAACAGGCGGCCGAGACCGAACATGGCCAGGTTCATCAGCAACCAGGACATGACGGTGACCGTCGCCGACTTGTTGCGGTCGAAGCCGTGGACGTGCTGGAAGCCGATCACGAGCACGACCAGCGACCAGATCACGAAGAAATCGAAGAAACCCAGCAGCTGATAGGTGGCCGAGGTCGGCGCCGCGTCCGGCGCCAGCAGGCCGAGCCCGGTGGACACCGAGAACGCCGACTGCTTGGCCAGCACCAGGGGCCACTTGACGAGCGAGCCCAGCCCGACTCCGATCAGGCTCGACCAGTAGACCGCGCCCATGGTCTGCGCGAAGCTCCCCGTCCCGCCGGCCAGCTTGCAGAAGAGCAGATAGACCAGCCCCGAGATGAAGACGCCGACGAAGACGCCGAAGCCCGTCTGGAGGCCGTGCAGCAGCCGGTCGGTGCCGGAGATGTCGTCGTAGCGGGCGTACTGCTCGGCGATCTGCTCGTCGTCGAGCATCCGGCCGAAGCGGGTGTCCCTCATCATGTCCACGTTCTCGGGCCCGGTAATATGCAGCGTGGCCGCGCCGAAGGCCGTCATGACCAGGATCAGGGCGAGGGCGGCCAGGGTCCAGCGCGGGTTGTCGCGCACGGCCGCCATCGCCTCGCCGGGAGCGCTGAAGATCTTCCAGAAGCGGGCGGTCACGGATTCAGTCATCGTCTCCTCCTCGGATGTCGCCGTCGTCCAGGCCCAGCGCGCGCAGGCGCCCGCGCAGGCGGCGCCCGGTCTCGGCCAGCGTCGAAGCGGCCTCGTCGCGACCGAGCCGCTCGCGGCGGGAAGCCCCTTCCGCCGCGCAGTCCGCGAGAAATTCGCGGGCGAAGGCGCCGGATTCGATTTCGTCCAGGATCCTCTCCATCTCTCCCCGGAAACGATCGTCCACCAGGCGAGGCCCGCGCGTCAAGCCCCCGTAGGCCGCGGTGGGGCTGATCAGGCCGCGCATGCCGTCCACGCCCCGGGCGTGCATCAGGTCGGCGATGAGCTTGACCTCGTGAACGCATTCGAAGTAGGCGTTCTCGACGCCGTAGCCGCGCGCGACCAGGATCTCGAAGGCCGCGCGGACCAGCTCCACCAGCCCGCCGCAGAGCACGGCCTGCTCGCCGAACTGGTCGGCCACGCATTCCTCGCGGAAGGTGGTGCGGAAACCGCCGCCGCGCAGGCAGCCCACGGCCTTGGCGTACGCGGCGGCGAGGGCCCAGGTTCCCTCGGGCGAACCGGGATGCACGGCCAGCAGCCCGGGCAGGCCGCCGCCGGCCCGGAAGGCGCGGCGCAGCATATCGCCCTGCCCCTTCGGCGCCGCCAGGAAGCAGGGCCGGCCCTCTTCCGGTTCGACCATCCCGAAGGCCACGGCGAAGCCGTGGGCGAATCCCAGCGCGGCGCCGGCGCGCAGGCGGGGCGCCACCAGATCAGAATAGGCCGCGCCCTGGACCTCGTCGGGCAGCAGCAGCATCGCCACGTCGGCCCGGGCCGCCGCCTCGTCCAGGGGCAACGGGTCGAAGCCGTCGTCCCGAGCCCGCGCCGCGCCGCGTCCGCCCGGTCGGGCGCCGACCACGACCGCGACGCCGCTGTCGCGCAGGTTCAGGGCGTGGGCGTGCCCCTGGTTGCCGTAGCCCAGGACGGCCACGGTGAGACCGTCCAGGGGGGCCAGGGAGACGGACGCCTCCTCCAGGACCGGGGCCCGCCGCGGATCGGATCCGGTGGGATCGGACATCATTGCTCCCGCTTTCCCGGGAACGGGTTCCGGGCCGCCCCCGTTCCGCGACAATAGGCACCGCCTGGGGGTCTTGACAAGGGAACAGGGCCCCGCTATTTTGGGTTGCCCGCCGCGGTTGCGGCAGCGCGGAAGGCGGCGGGAGACATCGGAAATGGGTGGCGGCGTAGCTCAGTTGGTTAGAGCAGTGGAATCATAATCCACGTGTCCGGGGTTCGAATCCCTGCGCCGCTACCATTTTTTTGCCCTCTCTCCACCCTGCGGCCATGAACTGCCCGCCGACTTTCCTCGAACGCACCCTGACGTCCCTGGACGCCCTGGCCCGGGCCTGCGCCCCCGCGGGCGGCGAACCCGGCGTGCTCGTCGCCCTTTCCGGCGGTCCGGATTCCACGGCCCTGCTGCTGGCCGCCTGCGCCTGGCGCGAGCGCGGCGGCGGCCCGATCGCGGCCGCCCACCTGAACCACGGACTCCGCGGCGACGAGGCCGAGGCGGACCAGGAATTCTGCGTCGACCTCTGCCGGCGGCTGGACGTGGCCCTGCACCTGCGCCGCGCCGACCCGCGGATCCTGGCCGCGGCCCGAGGCCGCGGCGACGAGGAGGCGGGGCGCGCGCTGCGCCGCCGCTTCCTGCGCGAGGTCCTGGACGAAGAGCCGTCGCTGTGCTGCTGCGCCACCGGCCACCACCGTGACGACCAGGTCGAGACCGTGCTGATGCGCCTCTTCCGCGGCGCGGGCGTCGACGGCCTGGCCGGCATCCGACCCCGTTCCGGCCGCTTCATCCATCCCCTGCTCGAGGCGACCCGGGCCGAGATCCTGGCCTTCCTGGACGAGCGCGGCCAGGACTACCGGTCCGACCGCTCGAACCGGGATGGTCGGAACGTCCGCGCCCGCCTGCGGCGCGAGCTGCTGCCCCTGACCCGCGAGATCTTCGGCGCCGGGTCGGACGCGGGCCCCGCCCGCCTGGCGGGCCTGGCGGCCCGCGACGCCGATTTCCTGGAGGCGCAGGCCGCGGAAGCCCTGGACCGGCTGCGGGCCCCGTCGGCGGCCGCCAAGCCCCTGCCCCTGCCGGGGCTGGCCTCGCTGCCGGCCGCGCCCTTGGCCGACCTGCCCCGACCGATCGGCGCCCGGGTCCTGCGCCTGTTCCTGGCCGGTGACTGCGGCCTGAACCGGGATCTGGGCCGCGACCACCTGGACGGCCTGCTGGACTGGCTGCGCGACGCGCGCTCCGGCTCGGCGCGCGACCTCATCCGGGGCTGGCGCGCCTGGCGCGTCTTCGACCGCGTGGCCTTCACACCGCCCTCCTTTCCAGACGGCCTTTCGGGCCGGGCGAAGTTGGCTATCTTGGAAGGGCCCGCGGCCACCGCGCCCATCGATCCCGCCGCGGCCAGTTCGGCCGCCGACGGCGCCTGGAGCCTGACCTGCCCGGCCGCCTCGCTGCGCGGCCGGCCGCGCCTGCGCAGTTGCCGTCCGGGCGACCGTTACGTCCCGCTGGGCATGACGGGCCGCAAACGGGTCGTCGACCTGCTGCGGGAGCGGCGCATCCCGGCGCCGCTGCGCTCCTGCGCGCCCGTGGTCGAGGACGATGCGGGGATCGTGTGGATCGTCGGGCTGGCCCGCGACGATCGCACCCGTCTGTTGCCGGACGGCGGGCCCACGGTTACACTCAGCGTGCGATTGTCTCCCGCGCAGCCCTGTTGCGGGATGGATGACGACTGCGACGACTCCTGAGCCCGCGGAACCCCGCGTGTCTCCCGGACGTCTTGACGATCGGCCCCCCCGAAGGCCGAGCGAGGAGTTTCATGGCGAACAACAAGCCGCCCCGCCGGAACGACGGCCCTCCCCCGCCCCTGGGCTCCCGACGCCCGAATTTCCCGGGGCGCACGGCCGGATTCTGGATCCTGCTGCTGCTGCTGGTCTTCATCGCCTTCCAGATGATGAACATCGACCGCCAGCAGATCCACACGATCAGCTGGACCGCCTTCGAGGAGCAGGTCGACGCGGGCAACATCCGCTCGCTGACCAAGACCGGCCTGGATGTCCGGGGCGAGTTGGTGGAACCGGCGCCGATCCTGCTGGAGAACGGCACCACTCCCCAGGTGCAGCGCTTCGAGCTGACGCTGATGACCGAGAATCCGGACTTTCCGGACTGGGTGAGCGAGCACAACCCCGACGCGCTGCTCAAGGGCGAACCGCAGCGGGTGAACTGGCTGACGACGATCCTCACCTACTACCTGCCCTTCCTGCTGATCCTGGTGCTGTGGCTCTTCTTCATCCGCCAGATGCAGGGAGGCAGCAACCGCGCCTTCAGCTTCGGCAAGAGCAAGGCCAAGCTGATCAACATGGACAAGCCCACGATCACCTTCGAGGACGTGGCCGGCTGCGACGAGGCCAAGGTCGAGCTGCAGGAGATCATCGACTTCCTGCGCTCGCCCAAGAAGTTCCAGCGCCTGGGCGGCCGCATCCCGAAGGGCGCCCTGCTGGTCGGAGCGCCGGGCACGGGCAAGACCCTGCTCGCGCGCGCCGCCGCCGGCGAGGCCGGCGTGCCCTTCTTCAGCATGTCGGGGTCGGATTTCGTGGAGATGTTCGTGGGCGTGGGCGCCTCGCGCGTGCGCGACCTCTTCGAGCAGGGCAAGAAGAACGCGCCCTGCATCATCTTCATCGACGAGATCGACGCCGTGGGCCGCCATCGCGGCGCCGGCCTGGGCGGCGGCCACGACGAGCGGGAGCAGACCCTGAACCAGCTGCTGGTCGAGATGGACGGTTTCGAGTCGAACGAGGGCGTGATCCTGGTCGCGGCCACGAACCGTCCCGACGTCCTGGACCCGGCGCTGCTGCGGCCCGGCCGCTTCGACCGCCAGATCGTCGTCGACATGCCCGACCTCACCGGCCGCGAGGCGATCCTCAAGGTCCACATGAAGAAGATCAAGATCGGCGAGGACGTCTCGGCGCGGAAGATCGCCGCCGGCACCCCGGGCCTGGCCGGCGCCGACCTGGCCAACCTGGTCAACGAGGCCGCGCTGCTGGCCGCCCGCAAGGACCACAACAACGTCACGATGGAGGACTTCTTCGACGCGCGGGAGAAGGTGATGCTCGGGCCCGAGCGCCGCAGCCGCGTGATGTCCGACGAGGACAAGCGGATCACGGCCTATCACGAATCGGGCCACGCAGTGCTGGCCGAGGTCTGCGACGAGGCCGACCCCATCGAGAAGGTGACGATCATCCCCCGCGGCCAGGCCCTGGGCGTGACCTTCTCGCTGCCCGAGAAGGACGAGCTGCACGTCAGCCGCGAGAAGCTCCTGGACCGCATCTGCTGGGCCCTGGGCGGACGCGTCGCCGAGGAGCTCTTCGTCGGGCGCATCCACGGCGGCGCCTACCAGGACATCCGGTCGGTCACCCAGTACGCGCGCACGATGGTCACGCAGCTGGGCATGAGCGAGGCCCTGGGCCCCATCGCCTTCGAGGAGGGAGCGGAGCAGGTCTTCCTGGGCCGCGACTACGGCCGGCGGCGTTCGCTGAGCGAGCGTACGCTGCAGCAGATCGACGACGAGGTGGCCAAGATCGTCAACGAGCAGCTCGAACGCGCGCGCAAGCTGCTCGGCGAGCATCGTACGCAGGTCGAGGCCATGACCGAGGCCCTGCTCGAACGCGAGACCCTGGGCCGCGAAGAGATCAAGCTGATCATGGCCAACCAGGAGCTGCCGGCTCCCAAGGTCAAGGTGGAGCCCTTCGTCGACACTCCCGCCTCGCTGAACAGCAGCGACGAGCCCGAGGACGACCTGCCCTTCCCGAAGCCGCAGGGAGCCGCCAGCGACGAGGACGCTCCTGCGCCCGAGGGACCGCCTCCCCTGCCCGCCGGCGACGACGAAGACGCGCCCCGGAACGGGACGTGAGCGCCCCGGGCAATCGACGGAAACGTCCGGCGGCATCCCCTCGCCCGGGGGGTGCCGCCTCTTTGCGCTGGCGACTGGGGGACCACGAACTCGAGTTCGGCCGCCGTCCCCTGGTCATGGGCATCCTGAACCTGACGCCGGACAGCTTCTACGCCGGTTCGCGCACGCCCGACCCCGGGGACGCCGCCGCGCGGGCCCTGGCCATGGCCGAGGCCGGCGCCGACATCCTGGACCTGGGCGCGGAGTCCACCCGGCCGGGCGCCGAGCCGCTGGACCCCGACGTGGAAGCGGCGCGCCTGATGCCGGCCCTGGCGGCCGTCCGGGCCGCCTGCCCGCTGCCGATCACGGTCGACACCACCAGGGCCGCCACGGCGCGGCGCGCCCTGGACGCGGGCGCCGACGGGATCAATGACATCAGCGCCGGGACCGCGGACCCCGACCTGCTGCCCCTGGCCGCCGGGGCCGGCTGCGGCCTGGTGCTCATGCACATGCTCGGCTCTCCGCGCACGATGCAGCGGGATCCCCATTATGAGGACGTCGTGGTCGAGGTGACCGCTTACCTCGCCGCCCGCGCCCGCGCCGCCGAGCAGGCGGGCGTGGCCGCGTCACGGATCTGCGTCGACCCGGGCCTGGGCTTCGGCAAGCTGCCGGAACACAACCTGGCCCTGATGGCCGGCCTGGCCCGGATCGGCGGCGGCCGCCCGGTGCTGCTGGGCGCCTCGCGCAAGAGCTTCATCGGGCACGTCACGGGCGCCGGCCCCGAAGACCGCCTGGCCGGCAGCCTGGCGGCCGCGGCTGCGGCCTTCTCCGCCGGTTGCGCCGTGGTCCGCGTCCACGACGTGGCCCAGACCGTGCAACTGCTCGAGGTGCTGGCCGCGATCCGCGACCAGGAAGGCGATCGAGAAGGGCGTTGAGCCCCCCCGGCGGCGGTGTTAAGCTGCCGCCACGCGCAGAGATGGCGGACCGAGCTGAAGGGATCCGGCGACCATGTGGCAAGTCCTGACCGATTCCCCGGTCATCGACATCCTCGACGTCCTCGTCGTGGCTTTCCTGCTCTATCGCCTGCTGCTGCTGGTCCGCGGCACGCGCGCCGCCCAGATGTTCATCGGCCTGGGCCTGCTCGTGGTCCTCTCGTGGATCGCGGAGCGCGTGGACATGATCGTGCTCAAGCAGATCATCTCGTCGCTGCAGACGGTCTGGGTCGTGGGCTTCATCATCATCTTCCAGCCGGAGCTGCGGACGGCGTTGACCCACCTGGGGCGCAACCGGGGCCTGACCCTGTTCACGCGGCCGGACGAGATTCCGGCGATGGACGAGGTGCTGGCCGCGGTCGAGAAGCTGTCCCGCCGCGGGCTGGGCGCGTTGATCGTGATCGAGCGGGAGATCGGGCTGGGCCGCTGGATCAAGAGCGGCATCGTCGTCGACGCCGACATCTCGGCCCCCATGCTGGAATCCATCTTCACGGTCCCGGGACCGCTGCACGACGGAGCCGTGGTCATCAGCCAGGGCCGGATCGCCGCCGCGGCCTGCATCCTGCCGAACTCGGAGCGCAGCGAGTTGGGCTACGTGCTGGGCACCCGCCACCGCGCGGCCATCGGCATGACCGAGATCTCCGACGCGATCGTGCTCGTGGTCTCGGAGGAGTCGCGGGCCATCTCCCTGGCCTATGGCGGCGACATCCGGCGCGGGCTCTCGATCACCGACCTCACCGCGGAATTGAACCGCATCCTCACCACGTCGGGCACCCGTCCCGTCGCCGAGCCGGGCCGGTTGGGCAAGCCGGCTTCTTCCTGAGCCCGCCCCTTTCCGTCCGCCAGCGCCCGATGGCCAGGCCCGCGCCCGTGCTCATCGCCAGTTCGCCGAAGGCCTGCGCCAGGGCCGCGAGCAGGCGGCGACGGAAACGCTCGTCCCCCGGCCGGGGAGCGCGCCCGATCCGGACCCGGGCCTGGGCCGAGACCGCGGCGGCCGCGGCGCTGCGGCCGGCGGATCTCCGGCCGGTCAGGCGCACGGTCCAGATCGGGCCGCATCGGTGCAGGACGCAGGATTCCAGACGCCACCCAGGGGACATGCGGGCCGCGAGCTTGCGTCCGGCCTCCCCCACCAGACGATCTCCCCACTGCCGCAATGGCACTCCTTCCGGCGGACGAACCGGGAGAGGCGAAGGAATCGGCGCCAACGTGATCAGGATGGCGACGTCGGGAAACGGGGTGGGTCCCCGGCGGCGGCTTCGGGCGCCCTCCGCCAACGCCGGGGATATCCCTGCGATCCCGCGAGTCCTCCCATTCCCCGCGGAACCGCCCCCGCCGACGTTCAGCAAACCCCCGGCCAGCCCCGCCGTGATCGGCGGTCCTCGATTCCCAGTCGTATTTCCCGATGATGCAACCGCTTACCACAGCGTCCGCAGGATCCCTGGGGCCTCGGGCTCCAGGCCCCTTTGCCGCAGGCACCGTCCCGGGCCCGGGCACGAGATCGTCCCGAGCGGCGAAATCCTGAGATGACGGGAAGTTGGCCGACTGTCACGCCCAAGAGACAGCGCACCCGGCCCGTGACGGGTCGGGTGCGGCTTCGGCGCCTGCAGGATGGTGCCCGGGCGGACGGGGAGATCAGCGCGGCGGAACCGCGACGACCTTGGAGGGGGAGAACCCGTCCGCCCGGTCGGCGTCACGCGAAGCAGGGCCGGGACGGCGTGAAAGCGCGGCCCGGCCCACCGGCGGGACGCACGTCCCGCCGCAGGGATCTATCCGATGCGAATCCTGGAGGGATATCAAACGAGTTCCCTCGCCAGCCACCCGTCCAGCACGCGGCGCAGGAAGCGCCACTCGCTTCCGACCTTCTTCGCCGGGATCTTGCCGTCCTTGGCAAGGCGGCAGACGGTCTTGACGTGCATCTTCAGGTATTGGGCGGCCTCGATCGAGGTCATGACCTGGGCGGGGGGATCCTCGACGCCCACGATGATACCGGAATAGTCCCGGCTGATCTCACCATTCAAGTCCTGACTCCTCTCCACGGGATGCGGGATCCAAGTTGCGCCGACCCTGCTGCAACTCCCGTGCCCTGAAGAATTTCGGGTTCCTTGAGGTTGAAATCGCCCTTTTGGGACCATTCGGCGGAAGCGGCGGGAGTTCCGGGATGCGACAGGGAGGCTCAGGACAGCCTCCGACCGTCCAAGCCGTTGCAAACCGCATGATGTTGTAATGAATCTTGAGAGATTATCAGGTCGCCGGGCTAGGCTCTGTCTGAGAACCCTCGGACCGAGCCTAGTCGCGCACGCCGGCCAGGAACTTGTGGATCTCGGCGTTCAGGGCCGTCTCGCCGTGGGCGTCCAGGATCATGTGCCCGCCGGTCTGGAAGAGACGGAACCGGGAGGCGCGGTTGCGGACCTTCTTCTGGAGCATGCGCAGCGAGGCGGGATCGATCCGGGGATCGTCCTCGCAGTGGGCGGCGTAGATCGCGCAACGGAGACGGGAGATATGGGCGCGGGCGCCGGACATCGCTTCGAAGACCTCCAGGTCCCAGCCGAAACGTGCGCGCAGGAAAGGCAGCCGGTGCAGGCGCAAGGCCAGTCCGATGCGGGCGAGCAGCGAAACCCGCGGCACGAGCGCCGGGGCGAGCAGGCAGAGGCTGGCCACGGATTCCTTGCGGGCCAGGTGCACGGCCAGGGCGGCGCCGAAGCTGAAGCCGACGACGTGCACCTTCCGGTGGGTGCGGCGCAGGATGCCGAAGCGCAGGACGACCTCGCGCAGGCAGGTGCGCCACTTGACGTCGGGCAGGGTCTCGCCGGCGACGCCGTGCCCCGGCAGCAGGGGGGCATAGACCGTGAGGCCGTTCTTGTGGAGCGACTCCACGAGGCCGGCGACGTCACGGGGAGAGCCGGTGGAGCCGTGGATCACCAGCACCGCCTCGTCGGAGCCGGGCTGGATGCGCAGCAGCGATCGCCGCTCGCGGTCCACGTTCTCGCTCTGCTCGATCTCGGCCTGCAGGCGCTGGTGGGCGCGCAGGGTCGCGCCGCGGGTCGCATCGCCCTCGGGCAGGGTGTGGCGGGACTGCTCGATCTCCCAGGCCGAGAGGGCCAGCTGCTCGACGCGGCCGTTTCCGTTCGTGCCGGTGGCGGGACTGCGGTCGCCGTTGCTCTTGGCCAAGAGGCGCTCCTCGATCTAGCGGAGGGACGACGACGTTCCGGGGGCGGGAGGATCCACCGCAGCCGGACCGTCGGCGATGATGTCGGGCCAGTCTTCCTGGTCGAGCCGCGCCAGGACGCCGTGGTCGGCGTACTTGCCGCTGAGCACGAAAGCCGTGCCCATGCCCAGGCGCCGGGCGGTCACCAGGTCCGAGACGGGGTCGTCCGAGATAAATAGGGCGTTCCCGGGTTCGGCGCCAACTCTTTTCAGGGCCTCCCGGTAGATGCGCTCGCGGGGCTTGCCCACGACGACGGCCGGATTCCGGGCCACGGTCTCGAGCCCGGCGCAGTGGAAGCCGGGGCCGAAACGGCGCATCCCCTTGTCGTCAAGATAGAAGTGATTGCGGTGGAGGGCGACGAGCTCGGCGTCGTGATCCACCAGGGCGGGCAGGGCCCGGTCCAGGTCGGCGACCGACAGGGCGGGGTTCAGGCCCAGCACGACCGCGTCGCAGGCCCCCCCGTCGACCAGTTCGAAACCCTGTTCGCGCCACCAGTCCGCCAGCGAGGCGACGCCCAGCCAGATCAACCGCTGCTTGCCCCAGGAGCCCAGCAGCTCGGCGCCGGCGACCAGGGCCGAGACCAGCATCTCGGGCTCGACGTCGAAGCCCGCCCGCGCCAGGTCGTCGACCAGCCGCTCGGGCGTATGGGTCGTGTTGTTGCTGACGAGCACCCGGGAGATTCCCCGGGCGGGCAGGCCGTTGAACCACTCCAGGGCGCCGGGCACCGGCTCGTAGCGCTTGTCGCGCACGAGCACGCCCTCGATGTCGACGAGGTAGCTCGTGTAGGTCCGGGTCGGGCTCATCTCATCCTCCCCCGCGGGCGACTTCCTCGCAGAGCGCGTCGAAACGCGGCGCCAGTCGGTCCCAGCAGAACTCGTCGCAATCCAGGGGCAGCGAGCAGACATGGCCGCAGCCGTCGCCGCGCAGGAGGTCGCCGAGCAGGGCCGTCAGCTCGTCCCCGTCCCGGTAGAAATGGCGCCCCCGGCAGCGGCTGCCGTAGAGGGAGGGATAGACCTGCTCCCGGGGCAGCACGGCGTAGGCGCCGGCGTGGATCGCCTCGGCCACCGAGATTCCAAAATACTCCTGGGCGGCGCAACTTACCACGATATCCGCGGCGGCGACCAGCCGCCGGTATTCGCCCGGGTCGTCCACGTGCCCGAAATGGAGCACCCGGGAGCCCAGCCGGTCGCTCAGGGGCCGGAAGACCGCCTCCTGCCGGCGGGGCTCCCCGAGCAGCAGCAGCCGGAAGTCCAGGCCGGCGTCGTCCAGCCGCAGCACGGCGTCGCGGAAGAGCTCGGGGCGCTTGTCGAACTCCCAGCGGTGGTTCCAGAGCAGGACGTGGGCGTCGCCGTCGCGCGGCCAGGGGCGCCCGTCCGTCCCGGAGGCCGCCGCGCCGCCCAGCCAGGGTGCGAAGGCCCCCGGCGGGTGCGGCGCCCGCTCGATGCCCACCGGCAGCACGCCGCTGCGGCCGGCCAGGCGGTCCCGCACCCCGCGCGGCACCGCCTCGGGCATCTTGCCCAGGTAGTCGGGAAGGGCGTCCAGGAAGAGCTCCCGGTGCCAGGCCGAGTTGAAGACGACCCTGTCGGCGGCCAGGCAGCTCAGGATGTTGGTGAAGCCGAAGTGGTAGTCGAAGGCCTCGTCGGGCGACAGCGGGTAGGTGAGCTGGTTCTCGTGCATATAGAGCACGGCCGGCGCCCGGTCCAGGGGCCGGGGCAGCAGGCCGCGCAGGTCGGCCAGGTTCAGGAAGTCGGTGGCGAAGATCAGGTCGCAGGGGCCCGGCGCGGCGGCCAGCTCGTCGGCGAACCAGAGGGCGGCCCCGCGCATCCGCCACTTCCAGAAGCGGGCGGGCAGGGTCAGGCTGCGGATGCGGTGGCGCGAACGCGACGACCAGCCCCGGCGGAAGGCGCGGTGCGAGCCGCCGTCGTAGGGTTCGAGGAAAACGATGTCCAAGATCGGCTCCTTTGGGCGACGGATCACCGGCCGGCCAATCTAACACAACGGGACGGGTTTGAATAACCCCGCGGTCGGGCGTATAATTCAGGCAGACGCGCCCCCCGCCTGCCCGCGCGCCAGCTCGCAACCCGCGCCGAGAGGATTCCCAGCATGAAGAAGCTGACGTGGATGTTATTGCTGTCCTGCACGGGCCTGCTGCTCGCCGCCCTGCCCGGGCACGCCGGACGCCTGATGGGGCATATCCCGGGCCGCGTCGTCCTGATCATGGAGCCGGGCGCCGAGCCCCGGCCGGTGAGCACGGCCAAGGGCCTGGCCTCGGGCCTCCCCTCCCTGGACCGCACCGCGGAGCGCTTCGGCGTCCACGCCATGGACCGGCTCTATGGCTGGGTCGCCGATTCGCCGCGCAAGATCGCCGGCGAGGACGAACTGCTGCGCCACTGGCTGGTGGAATTCGACACCGCCCGGGACGCGGAAGAGGTGGCGCGCGCCTACGCGGCCCTGCCCGAGGTCGCGCAGGCCTTCACCGACGACATCTTCGCGATGGACGACATGCCGAACGACCCCCAGCTGACCGCCCAGTACTACCTGCGCACGCCCACCTCGGGCGGCAAGGACATCCGGGCCCTGGGCGGCTGGGCCGAGACCCACGGCGACTCCAACATCGTCATCGCCATTGTCGACTCCGGCGTGGACTGGATGCACCCCGATCTCGGCGGCTCGGGCCCCGACTACGTGAACGGCGCCGTCTGGACCAACTGGACGGAATACAACGGCACCGCCGGCGTCGACGACGACGGCAACGGCAAGGTCGACGACATCCGCGGCTGGGACTTCGTGACCGGCGTCACCGGCTGGCCCGACGAGGACGACCAGACCCCCGACAACGACCCCATGGACTACGGCAGCCACGGCACCGCCTGCTCGGGCTGCAGCGCCGCGATCACGGACAACGGCGTCGGCATCGCCGGCGCCTCGTGGGGCTGCAAGGTGATGCCCGTCCGGGTGGGCTGGCTGCCCGACGGCGAGGCCTCCGGCGTCGTCGGCACGGTCTTCTGCTCGCAGGGCATGATCTACGCCGCGCAGAACGGCGCCAACATCATCAACTGCAGCTGGGGCAGCTCCTCCTACCTGGAAACCGCGGTGTCGGTCTGCCAGAGCAACGACGTGATCGTGATCACTTCGGCCGGCAACGACAACGACGAGGAGGCCGACTACCTCTCGACCCACCCCTGGGTGATCTCGGTCGCCGCCACCGACCAGGTCGACGGCAAGGCCGATTTCTCGAGCTACGGCGACTGGGTCGAGATCTCGGCCCCCGGCGTCTCGATCACGACCACCTGGTGGGACCAGAACACCAGCTCCCATACCTACAACTCGGTGGACGGCACCTCGTTCTCGTCGCCGATCACCTGCGGCGCCGCCGCCCTCATCTGGTCGGCCTATCCCGGCTTCTCCGCCAGCCTGATCAAGACGATCCTGCTGAGCTCGGCCGACGACCTCGACGCCCTGAACCCCTCCTACGCCGGCAAGCTCGGCACCGGCCGCGTGAACCTGCTGCGCGCCCTCGGCGACTCCTTCCTGGAGGTTCCCGACGAGCTGCCCACGCTCTTCGACGCCATGAACGTGGCCGCTCCCGGCGACACCATCGCCGTCCCCGCCACGACCGTCCTGACCGGCCCGCTGACGATCCTGGCCAAGGAGATGCACCTGCTGGGCGGCTGGGACGCCGGCTACACGACGCGCGACCCGCTGGGCACCCCGACCACGATCCAGGGCACCGCCGGCGGCGCGGCGCTGCTCTTCGCCACCGGCACCGGCGCCGAAACCGTCGTCGACGGCTTCCGCTGCACCGGCGGCGGCGGCCTGCTCTTCTCGTACATCCCGGTCTCCGGCCGCTTCGGCGGCGGCGTCATCCTGAACCACACCTCGCCGACCCTGCGCAACCTGGAGATCACGGGCAATTCCGTGGGCAACTCCACGCAGGTCGGCGGCGGCGGCGGCCTGCTGCTCTTCGATTCGCAGAGCGTCTGCGAGAACCTGGTCGTGCACGGCAACACGGCGGTCCTGGGCGGCGGCGTCTACGTCTTCTACGGCTCGCCGACGCTGCGCGGCTGCCGCATCTACGGCAACACCCTGATCGGCGACAACTTCTCGACCCCGGCGAAGGGCGGCGGCGTCTTCGCCCTGAACGCCGACCTCACCCTCGAGGACTGCGAGATCGACGGCCACAGCGGCGCCGTCCAGGGCGGCGGCCTCTACCTGGGCCGGGACGGGGATCCCGCCGCGTATACCCTGCTCGGCTGCGACATCCACGACAACGACGCCAACGACGCCGGCTCCGGCCTCTACGTTAACGCCGACACCGCCACGCTGCGCGGCGGCTCCGTCAGCGACAACGTCATCGGCGAGGGCGCCATGCTCATGCGGGGCGGCGGGCTCAAGCTGCTGAACGCCGCCGCCGTAATCGACAGCGTGCACTTCGTCGGCAACGCCGCCGTGCAGGGCGGCGGGGTGGACATCGAATCGCCGGCCTCGCTGCAGCTCACGAACTCCGTCTTCACCGGCAACTCCGCGTTCATCTCCGGCGGGGCCGTCAACCTCTTCGCCGCCGCCACGGGCGCGGCGGCCGGCAACACCCTGGTCGCCAACACCTGCTCCAGCGGCGGGGCCGCCTTCTTCCTGAACGCGTCGCCGCTGAGCCTGACAAACAACCTGATCGCCTTCAACACCGGCGGCAGCAGCTACGGCAACGCCGTCGCCGTCAGCGGCGCCGCGCCGACCCTGGGCTGCAACGACGCCTGGGGCAACGACGGCGCCGCCTACTCCGGCGTCGCCGACCCGACCGGCACCGGGGGCAACATCGCCGCCGATCCCGTGCTCTGCGACCTCGCCGGCGGGAACCTGAACGTCGACGAGATCTCGCCCTGCCACCCCGCGAACAGCGGCGGCTGCGGCCTGATCGGCGCCCTGGCCGACTACTGCCAGTCCACGGGCGTGGGCGACGGCGACACGCCCGACGCGCGGCCGCTGGCCTTCAGGGTCGAGCCCGCGTTCCCGAATCCCTTCAACCCGTCGACGACCATCCGCTTCAGCATCCCGCACGCCGGGCGCACTCGCGTGGTCGTCTTCGACCTCGCCGGCCGGGTCGTGCGCACGCTGGTGGACGAGGACCTGGCGGCGGCCGCCCACGCCGTGGAATGGCGCGGCCTGGACGCGGGCGGCCGGCAGGTCGCCTCGGGCGTCTACTTCTACCGGGTGAGCAGCGGCGACCACGCCTTCACCGGCCGCCTGGCCCTGATCAGGTAGCGCCCGGGCGCGAAAGGAACGACGATGTCCAGCAGCCCCTCGCGCGAGCTCGAGACCTTCCCCAACCCGCATCCGGGTCGGGACTACGAGATCGCCTTCGACTGCCCGGAGTTCACCTGCCTCTGTCCGATGACCGGGCAGCCGGACTTCGCGCATTTCTCGATCCTCTACGTGCCCGGCGACCTCTGCGTCGAGCTGAAGTCACTGAAGCTCTACCTCTGGAGCTACCGGGACGTGGGCGCCTTCCACGAGGACGTCACCAACCGGATCCTGGACGACCTGGTCGCTGCCGTCAGCCCACGCTACATGGAGGTGACGGGCGACTGGTTCGTGCGCGGCGGCATCACCACCCGGGTGACGGTCACGCACAGCGACCCGGACTGGCAACCCGCGGACTGAACGCAGGGGGCGGCGGCCCGCTCGGACCGCCGCCCCCGACTCCCCGATCATCATTCTTGCCGATTCAGGTCACGAAGGGCAGGGCCGCCCCGCAGCGGGGGCAGCGTCCGCCGGGGTCCAGACGGCTCTCGGCGGCGAAGCCGCAGCGGCGCACGACGGTCTCGCCGCAGGCGGGGCAGCGCGAGTCGTCGCCGTCGGCCAGGGAGACGTTGCCGGCGTAGACGTGGTCCAGGCGCCGGCGGGCCCGCGACAGAGCCCGCTCGATCGTCCGCGGCGGCGTCGGCGGGGCGTCGAGCTTCCAGGCGGGATGGTAGGCCGAGAAGTGCAGCGGCACGCCCACGCCCAGGCCGGCCACGAAATCGACCAGGGCGTCGACCTGGGCGTCATCGTCGTTGTAGCCGGGGATCAGCAGGTTCGTCACCTCGACGTGCACCCCGGCGTCGTGCAGGAAGGTGATCGCGTCGAGCACCGGCTGCAGGCGCGCCTTGCAGACCTTGCGGTAGAAACCGTCGTCCATGGACTTGAGGTCGACGTTGGCCGCGTCCAGCAGCGGAGCGATCTCGCGCAGGGGCTCCGGGTTCAGGAAGCCGTTGGTGACCACCACGTTCTTCAGGCCCGCCGCGCGGACCAGCTGCGCGCTGTCGCGGACGTACTCGTACCAGACCAGTGGCTCGCTGTAGGTGTAGGCCACGCCCAGCGAACGGCGGGCCCGGGCCAGGTCGACGAGCTGCCGGGGGGTGGCCGCGTCGGTCGGGGCGTCGCGGCCCTGGCTGATCGACCAGTTCTGGCAGAAGGCGCAGTGCAGGTTGCAGCCCTGGGCGGCCACCGACAGGATCGACGCGCCGGGGTGGAAGTGGTAGAGGGGCTTCTTCTCGATCGGATCCAGCCCCAGGGCGACGAGGCGGCCGTACTGCAGGGGGACCATGCGTCCGTCGCGGTTGCCGCGGGTGCCGCAGGGACCGTCGCGGCCCTCGCGCAGGCGGCATTCCAGCGGACAGAGCGTGCAGCGGACATCGCCCCCGTCCAGGGGCTCCCACCAGGCGGCCTCGGTTCCGTTCATCCCTCTTCCTCCCCATCGACGCCGTCCGCAAGGACGGACAGGGCCCAGGCCGCGACCGCCGCTGTCGCGGGATCGGCGGCTGCGGCCGCCTCGCGGGCGGCGGCGGCCAGGTCGGCGCGGCCGCTGTTGGCGGCGGCGACCAGGGCGTTGCGGCGCAGCCCCTCGG
Source organism: uncultured Fibrobacteraceae bacterium (assembly GCA_964559455.1). GTDB lineage: Bacteria > Krumholzibacteriota > Krumholzibacteriia > LZORAL124-64-63 > LZORAL124-64-63 > CAZLHO01. The sequence continues at coordinate 63,191 of CAZLHO010000009.1, forward strand.
GATGGGCCCGCCACAGCGGCGTGCGACGGAAGCGTCGCTCGAATTCGTCGGCGTCCAGGTCGATCAATCCCGCCAGATCCAGCTCCGCGTGCTGCGGCAACGGCGCGTAGTCGTCGCGGGGCGTCCAGCCGCCCGCCAGGCGCAGGGCCTTGTGGTTCCAGGGACAGACGGCCTGGCAGATGTCGCAGCCGAAGACCTGGCCGCCCTGCGCGGCCCGGGCGTCCGCGGGCGCGCCGCCCCGCCATTCGATCGTCCAGGTCGACAGGCAGCGGCCGGCGTCCAGCGAGAAGGCCCGGTCCAGCGCGCCGGTGGGGCAGGCGTCCTGGCAGAGACGGCAGCGGCCGCAGAGACTGGCCGGCCCCTCCCCCGGCGGCGCGGCGGCGGCGCCGGCGGCAGGCGGCCCGACCAGCGGCCGCGGCGCTGCGTCCAGGCCCGTGACCGCGACCTCGACCAGGGCCACGCCCAGGCAGAAACCCGAGCCCAGCCGCGGGTGGATCAGGCAGGTGTTCTTGCCGAAGAAGCCCAGCCCGGCCTGCCAGGCCAGCTCCCTTTCCAGGTAGGGCCCCGTGTCGACGGCGGCGTGGGCGCGCAGGGCCGCGGCGGGTCCGGGACCCAGGTCGGCGGCCAGGGCCTCGCGCAGGGCGGCCAGCGCGCGACGGACGCCGGCCAGCAGCACGTCGTGGTAGTCGCGGCCGCGGGCGTAAGCAGCCACCCCGTCCAGCCAGGGCCGCCCGCGCGCGGCGCCCTCGGCCGGGGCCGGGTCGGCGGCGTCCCAGCCGGCGACGTGGCGCTGGGCGAAGACCAGGGCCGTGCGCGCCCAGGGGCGGCGCAGGACCGGATCGGCGCGGCCCTCGCGGTCGCGCGCCATGTACTCGAGGCCGCCGTGGCGTCCCTCGTCCAGCCATGCTTCGAAGGCGGCGGCGTGGGGGGCGGCCGCGGGCAGGGGGACGACGCCGATCATGTCGACGGCCTCGTCGCGGCAGACCGGGAGTAGGATCCCGCGCAGGCGGTCCGCGCCGATCTCCGGGGCCGCCATCTCAATCCCCGGCGGCGGGCGGCGCGCCGCGCCGCAGCCGGGAGACGGCCGCGTCGTAGCCGGCCAGCAGCCGTTCGACCACCTCGGCCGCGGTCGGCACGTCGTCGATCAGGCCGGCGACCGGTCCGATCTCAAGCTCGCCCTCGTCCAGGGCGCCCTCGCGCATGCCCAGGCGGGCCCGGCCCTCGCCCAGCAGGGCGGCCAATTCCTCGCGCGCGGCGCCGCGGGCCTCCAGCTCCTCGACCCGGGCCCGGAAGGCGTTGCGCAGCAGGCGCACCGGCACGTGCTTCTTCAGCACGAGCAGGGTGTCGGCGGGACCAGCGCCGGCCACGGCCTGCTTGAAGGCCTCGTGGGCAGCCGATTCGCGCGTGGCCGCGAAACGCGAGCCCACCTGCACCCCCTCGGCGCCCAGGGCCAGGGCGGCCGCCATCTGGGCCCCGGTGGCGACGCCGCCGGCGGCGATCAACGGCACCGACACCGCCGCGGCGCAGGCCGGCACCAGGACCATGGTCGTCAATTCCTCGCGCCCGTTGTGCCCGCCGGCCTCGAAGCCCTCGCAGATCACGGCGTCGCAGCCGGCCTCTTCGCACTTGCGGGCCAGCTCGGGCGCGGCGACCACGTGCAGGCTGACGCAGCCGGCCTCCTTCAGGCGGCCGACCACCCGCCGCGGCGAGCCCGCCGAAGTGATGAAGATGCGCACGCCCGCGTCCAGAGCCGCGTCCAGGGCCTCGCCGGCGTGCTTGTAGAGCAGGGGGAGATTCACGGCCAGAGGTCCGTCGACGGCGGTCCGGACCTGGCCGACGGCGTCGCGCAACTCGTCGGGGCGCATCGAGCCGGCGCCGAGCACGCCCAGGCAGCCGGCGGCGATCGCGGCGGCGGCCAGGTCGGGTCCGCTGTTCCAGATCATGCCGGCCTGGATCACGGGGTGTTCGGTCCCGAGCAGGGCGCAGACGCGGTTTCCGGTCCAGCGGGCGTCCATGGGCTCAGTCCTCCCCGTTCCGCTGCGGGTCGCTGTAGCGGATGACCTGCAACTGCTCGACGGTCATCAGTCCATCGTCGATCATCGCGTCCAGGAGGGGGACCAGGCCGTCGATCTTCTCCGGCGAATCGACGATCTCGATCATCACCGGCAGGTCGGCGCTCAGGCGCAGCACGCGCTGGGCGTGGATCTGCCGTCCGGCCCCGTAGCCCATGATGCCGCGGAAGACGCTGGCGCCGGCCACGCCCTCCCGGCGGCAGACCTCGACGATGGCCTCGTAGAGCGGCTCGCCCTCGTGGCGCTTCGACTCGTCGACGAAGATGCGCAGGAGCTTGCCGCGGTCCTCGACGCGCATGGCGGGCCTCCGTTCGGCTGGGGGAAGGCTACAGGCGGGAGCCTAGCACATACCCCGCCCAGGCCGCCACCAGCCCCAGCAGCACCGACCCCGCGGCGTTGAGCAGGGCGCGCGCGACGGCGCCCTCGCGCAGCAGCTGCAGGGTCTCCCAGCTGAAGGTCGAGAAGGTGGTGAAGGCGCCCAGGAAGCCGATGAGCACGGCGGCGCGCGACGTGGCGCTCAGGGTCCAGCGCTCGACGCTGAGCGTGGCCAGCAGCCCCAGCAGGAAGCAGCCCAGCAGGTTCACGACCAGGGTGCCCCAGGGGAAGGACGGGCCGGCCCAGCGGTGGACCAGGCCCGAGAGCCCGTAGCGGGCCAAAGCGCCCAGGGCGCCGGCGGCGGCGACGGCCAGCAGGCGGATCACGGCGCACCTCCACCCGCCGGCGCGGCGGCCGGCTCCGGCGACGCGGCGGGCACCCGGATGCGCAGGCAGACGAAGAAGCCGCACACGGCGATCGCGCCGGCCATCAGGAAGACCCAGCGGAAGCCCCAGGCTTCCCAGATATAGCCCGAGAGCACGGGCAGCGACATCGCCACCAGGTGGTCGATGGTCACGCCCATCGAGATCGTCGGCGTGATGTCCGAAGGGTCGTCGGCGATCTTCTTCAGGTAGGTGGTGCGCGCGATGCGCAGGGCGAAGAGCACGCTGTCGAGCACGTAGGCGGCGTAGAGCGCGCGCAGGGCCCAGGGGGCCGGCAGCAGGTCGCCGGAGAAGGCGTAGGCCAGGCAGACCAACAGCAGCAGCAGCTCGTCGGCGGCCAGCACGGTGCGTTCGCCCAGCCAGTCGATGACGTCGCCCAGCAGGGGCCGCAGCACCACGCCCAGGGTGGCGGCGATGAAGTAGAGCAGGGCGATCGTGGCCACCGGCACGCCGTGGATGCTGACCAGCACCCAGCCGCCGAAGGCCAGGAAGATCTGCTTGCGCACGCCGAAGAGCGCGCTGATGGCGTAGAAGAGGCCGTACTTCCGCTTGAAGACCAGGCGTCGCGAGCGAGGGCCGGCCCGCCCCGAGCGCAGCCGCATGTAGAAGACGCCCGCGATCATGGCGAAGGCGGCGGCCAGGGCGTAGAAGAGGTCGAAGCGGTCGCCGAGCAGGCGCGCCAGCAGGAAGACCGCGCCCACGCCCATGATCACGCCCAGGTTGCGCGCGCCGCCGATCTGGCCCAGGCGCCGTCCCTCGCCGCCGCGCCTGGCCAGCTGCAGGCCGATCGGCCCTTCGACGGCGAAGATGATGTGGTCGCCCAGCGACCAGACGACGACGAAGACCACCAGCAGGGCGGTGTCGCGCGCGACCAGGCCCAGGCCCAGGGCGCCGGCCGCGGTCAGCAGCATGGCGGCGGCGGCCATGCGGGTCTCGCGCATGAAGGTCAGCAGGGCGGCGGCGACGAAGATGATCAGGAAGCCGGGCAGCTCGCGGGGCAGCTCCATCCAGCCGCGCGCCTCGGCGCCCAGGTCGTGGACCTCGGCCAGGTAGTTGTTCAGGGTCGCCTGGAAGATGCCGCTGGCCGCGCCGAAGAAGAGGGTCGCGGCCAGCAGCAGGCGGAAGTCCGGGCTCAGCCGGCGCAGTCGGTCGATCATGACGTCACCGGGCGTCCGCTCAGCCGCGGACGCCGTAGTTCGGCGCCTCCTTCGTGATCTGCACGTCGTGGGGGTGGCTCTCGCGCAGGCCGGCCCCGGTGATGCGCACGAACTCGGCGTCGCTCTGCAGCTCGGGAATGCTGCGGCAGCCGGAGTAGCCCATGCCGCTGCGCAGGCCGCCCACCATCTGGAAGACGATGTCGCGCAGGGAACCCTTGTAGGGCACGCGCCCCTCGATGCCCTCGGGCACGAACTTGTCGGCGTCGGTGACGTCGTCCTGGAAGTAGCGGTCCTTGCTGCCCTGCTGCATGGCGCCCACCGAGCCCATGCCGCGGTAGGTCTTGTAGACCCGCCCCTCGAAGAGGATCTTTTCGCCCGGCGCCTCGTCGGTGCCGGCGAGCACCGAGCCCACCATGACGGCGTCGGCGCCCACGGCCAGGGCCTTGACGATGTCCCCCGAGTACTTGACGCCGCCGTCGGCCACCACCGGCACGCCGGCCGCGCGGGCCGCCGGCACGACGTTCATGATCGCCGTGATCTGCGGCACGCCCACGCCGGCCACGACCCGCGTCGTGCAGATCGATCCCGGGCCGATGCCCACCTTCAGGGCGTCGGCGCCGGCCTCGATCAGGTCGCGGGCGGCGGCGGCGGTGGCGATGTTGCCGGCCATGATCCGGGCTTCGGGATGGTCGGCGCGCACCGCGCGCACCATCTCGATCACGTTGCGCGAGTGGCCGTGCGCGGTGTCGATCACGAGCAGGTCGGCGCCGGCCTCGACCAGCAGCCCCGCCCGTTCGCGGTTGCCCTCGGCCACGCCCACCGCCGCGGCGGCCAGCAGGCGGCCGTGGCCGTCCTTGCTGGCCCGCGGGTAGTCCAGCTTCTTCTGGATGTCCTTGACCGTGATCAGCCCGCGCAGCTCGCCGGCGGCGTTGACCACCAGCAGCTTCTCGATGCGGTGCTCGTGCAGCTTCTCGGCCGCCTCCTCGAGGGTCGTGCCCTCGGGCACGGTGACCAGGTTCTCGCTGGTCATCACCTCGCGCACGCTGCGGCTGGTGTCGCGGCAGAAGCGCAGGTCGCGGTTGGTGAGGATGCCGACCAGGCGGTGGCCCTCGGTGATCGGCACGCCCGAGATCCGGTAGCGGCCCATCAGGGCCAGGGCCTCGTCGATGGTGCGGTCGGGCCCCAGGGTGATCGGGTTGGTGATCATCCCCGATTCGCTGCGCTTGACGTTCTCGACCTGCTCGGCCTGCTCGGCGGCGGGCAGGTTCTTGTGGATGACGCCGACGCCCCCCTCGCGGGCCATGGCGATGGCCATGTCCGATTCGGTGACGGTGTCCATGGCCGACGAGAGCAGGGGGATGTTCAGCTGCAGGTCGCGGGTCAGGCGGGTGGCGGTGTCGACGTCGCGCGGCAGGACTTCGGAGTAGCGCGGCACGAGCAGGATGTCGTCGAAGGTCAGACCCTCGACGAAGCCACCCGCGCCGGCGGGGTGGCCGGGATCGTGGCGGACCATGGCCCATTCCTTTCCTGGACGACGCCCCCCCGGCCGGACCGGGTCAGGGCTTGAGCACGCCGATGAACGGCAGATTGCGGTACTTCTCGTCGTAGTCCAGACCGAAACCGATGACGAACTCGTCGGGGATCTCGAAGCCGCAGTAGTCGATGGCCACGTCCTTGAGCCGCCGCGACTTCTTGTCCAGCAGCGAGCAGACGCGGATGCTGCGCGGGTTGCGCGTGTGCAGCAGCTCGAGCAGATGGTTGATCGTCAGGCCGGTGTCGATGATGTCCTCGACGATGATCACGTCGCGGTCGGTGATGTTGGCCTTGAGGTCCTTCTCGATCTTGACCACGCCGCTGCTCTCGGTGCCGCCGTGATAGCTCGAGATGGCCATGAAGTCGACCTCGTGGTGGATCGACATGTTGCGCGTCAGGTCCGCCAGGAAGACGTAGGCGCCCTTCAGGATGTTGACCAGGACGGGCTCGGTGCCCTCGTAGTCCCGGCTGATCTCGTTGCCCAGCTGCCGGATGCGCTGCTGCACCTCCTGCGAGCCGATCAGGATCTTGTCGATCAGGGGGTCCTTCTGCATCAGTTCCTGGTCGTCGTACGTCACGACGCGCCTCCCGTGGCTCGCCGCGGCCTCAGCCGCGGACCCGCTTCCGTTCGCGGAGGATGCCCGCGATCTTGGCCGCGATCAGATCGATGGCCACCCGGTTGTGCCCGCCCTCGGGGATGATCAGGTGCGCGAAGCGCTTGGAGGGCTCGACGAACTGCAGGTGCATGGGCCGGACGACCTGCAGGTATTGATCGATCACCGACTGCTGGGTGCGGCCGCGCTCGGCGGTGTCGCGGCGCAGGCGGCGGATGAAGCGCTCGTCGGCGTCCACGTCCACGTAGAGGCGGATGTCCATCAGCTCGCGCAGGGCCGCCGATTCCAGGACCAGGATGCCCTCGACGAAGACGATGTCCGCAGGCTCGACGTGCTCGGTGAGCTTCGAGCGGCTGTGGGTCGCGTAGTCGTAGATCGGGATCTCGACCGGCTCGCCCCGCTTCAGCATGCCGAGGTGCTCGATGAGCAGGTCGGTCTCGAAGGCGGCGGGGTGGTCGTAGTTGATCCGGGCCCGCTCCTCGAGGGGCAGGTGGCCGTTGTCGCGGTAGTAGGAGTCGTGGTGGATGATGAGGACCGTCTTGCCGGGGGCCTCTTCATTGATGCGCAGTCCGACGGTCGTCTTGCCGCTGCCGGAGCCGCCGGCAATGCCGATGATGACGGGAGGGGGGCCGCTGCCGGCGTCGGAGCTCTTCATGGGCGCCAAAGATACCGGCACCCCCGGGGGCTGTCAATCGCCGCCCGGCCCCTGGACGCACATCCGGCTGGAAAATCCACCTGCGGCCCCCTAGAGTAGGCTCCTGCGGCCCGACCGGCCGCCCCGTTCCGCGTCGCGAACCGGTATCGCCCCTCCCGGAGGCCCTGATGACCTGGCTGAACCTGACTTCCCTGCTCGGCGTCGCCGTGATCCTGCTGCTGGCCTGGGGGCTAAGCGTCGACCGGCGACGCGTGCCCTGGCGGGTGATCGGCTGGGGCCTGGGCCTGCAGTTCGTCTTCGCCCTGCTGCTGCTGCGCACCGGCTTCGGCCGGGTCGTCTTCATCGGCGCCCGGCAGGTGATCGTGCGCATCCTGGGCTTCACCGACGCCGGCACCGCCTTCCTCTTCGGCAACCTCTTCCGGGGCAACGAGGGACTGGTCCAGTACCTGCAGCCGGGCCCCGAGGGCGGCTTCACCCAGATCACGAACTCGGCCACGGGCCAGCTGGTCCCCCTGGGCAACATCTTCGCCATCCACGTCCTGCCCACGATCATCTTCTTCTCGAGCCTGATGGCGATCCTCTACCACCTGGGCGTGATGCAGAAGCTGATCGCCGGCATGGCCTGGCTGATGCGGCGCACCATGGGCACCAGCGGCGCCGAGACCCTGTCCTGCGCCGCCAACATCTTCGTCGGCCAGACCGAGGCGCCGCTGGTCGTGCGGCCCTTCATCGCGAAGATGACCAACTCCGAGATCATGGCGATCATGACCGCCGGCTTCGCCACGGTGGCCGGCGGCGTGATGGCGATCTACGTGCGCTTCGGCATCGACGCCGGGCATCTGCTGGCGGCCAGCGTGATGTCGGCCCCGGCGGCCCTGGTGATCGCCAAGGTGATGTACCCCGAGAAGGAAATTTCGGCGACGGCCGGCGGCGCCCGGATGGAGGTGCCGTCGGACTACGCCAACCTGATCGACGCCGCCGCCGGCGGCGCCGGCGTGGGCCTGAAGCTGGCCGCCAACGTCGGCGCCATGCTGCTGGCCTTCGTCGCGCTGGTGGCGATGGTCAACTACGGGCTGGGGCTGCTGGGCACCTCGCTGCAGCAGATCTTCGGCTGGATCTTCGCGCCCCTGGCCTGGACGATGGGCGTGCCCTGGAGCGAGGCCGCGGTCTTCGGCAACCTGCTGGGCACGAAGATCGCGATCAACGAGCTGCTGGGCTACACCGCCCTCTACGACGCCATGGCCGCCGGCACCCTGAGCCCGCGCAGCGTCGTGATCGCCACCTACGCCCTCTGCGGCTTCGCCAACTTCTCGAGCATCGCGATCCAGATCGGCGGCATCGGCGGCATCGCCCCCGAGCGCCGCGGCGACCTGGCCCGCCTGGGCCTGCGCGCGATGTTCGGCGGGGCGCTGGCCTCGTGGCTGACCGCGACCATCGCCGGGATCCTGTACGTGGGCTGACGGAAGTTGAAATCCGACTGTCGATCGGGCTAGATTCACGGGGGCGGCGCGGGCCGCCCCCGATCCGTCTCGACCGGTATCGCCTGCCGCCATCGCCATCCCGGAGGCCGCCATGCGTCGCCTGCTGATCCCCGCCCTCGCCCTGCTGCTGCTCGCGCCCGTCGCCTGCGACGACGACGTGACCGTGAACGTGCCGGACTTCACGCCGCCGACGGTGCAGATCGTCGCGCCCGCCGCGGACGAGTGGGTGCACGGCCCGGTGACCGTGACCGCGATGGCCGCCGATCCCAGCGGCGTCGACCGCATCGAATTGTGGGTCGACGGCGCGAACACCGGTCTGGTCGCCGAGGTCGAACCCTACGCCTTCGTCTGGGACACGGCCGGCCTGGCCGACATGTCGGAGCACGTCCTGGTGGCCCGGGCCTTCGACGCCGCGGGCGTGCCCGGCGACAGCGCGCCGCGCCTGGTGACCGTGGTCCAGTCGCCGGACATTCCCTTCCTGCAGGATATGCTGGCGACCAACGACCTCGGCCTGACCCTGCGCGAGCTGATGGAGGAATGCTGCGTCTTCCTGACCTGGGGCGGAACCCCGCGGATCCACTTCCTGGAATTCCGCTGTCAGATCGGCGGGCGCGTCGCCAACATCCCGCCTTCGATCGGCAGCCTCGAAAAGCTGGAGGAATTCGCCTTCGACAACGGCGTCGCGGATTCGCTGCCCGAGGAATTCGGCGACCTGGGCGCTCTCAAGAGCCTTTCCCTGGGCTTTCTGCCGAACCTGACCCGGCTGCCGGATTCCTTCGGCGATCTGACCTCGCTGAGATCCCTCGGCTTCACGCAGCTGATCCACCTGGAGGCCTTCCCCGGATCCATCGCCGGCCTGAGCTCGCTCGAGGAGATGTACCTCGACACCTGCCGGGCCTTCACCGTCACCGCGGAACTCTGCGCCCTCCCCGCACTCCGGTCGCTCGTGCTCCACAACTGCGATCTCATGTCGCTGCCGGCCGCTTTCGGAAACCTGACGACGCTGATCAACCTGGATCTTTCCAGCAACCAGTTCGCCGATTGGCCCGAATCCATCTCGCACCTCACGAATCTGACAAGCCTGGACCTCGCCAACAACGACCTGGAGGAAGCCCCGGCCTGGCTTTCGCAGCTGCAGAAGCTGCGCCGGCTGGAAATGGCGGCGGTCGGGCTCTCGGAATTCCCGGCCTCGGTGATGGACCTGCCGGAGCTCGAATACCTGGATCTGGGGTTCAACCGGATCACCTCCCTTCCTCCCGACTTCTGCGACCTGGCCGCCGGGATGGGCGTTCCGCTCTGGAACTGGTTCTCGTCCTCTGTCAGTCCGAACATCCTCCTGAGGTACAACGCCCTCTTCTGCGACGGCGACGGGGTCGACCCTGACCTGTTGCCGGACTGTCTGCGGACGGTCTACGACGCACCGCCCTACCAGGACTGGGTCCCGGACTTCATGGATCAGGACTGCGGCCCCTGACCCCGCGCCCTGCCCTCGCGACAACGGGGCGGGCCCCGCGGCCCGCCCCTTTCCTTCCCCCTCCCCACGGCCGTTGCTGCGCCCCGCGCCGGCTTGTGCTACCTTGGCCCGGAACGCCGACCCCGAGGAGAACCCGTGCCCCGACTGCAGTTGCAGGCCCGCGACCGCTACCCCTTCCACGTCGACCAGGCGGTGCGCACCACCGACCTGAACTACGGCGGCCACCTGGGCAACGACACCCTGCTGTCGCTGGTCCACGAGGCGCGCGTGGCGTTCCTGGCCGCGCGCGGGCTGAGCGAGCTGGACTGCGGCGGCGCGTCGCTGATCCTGGGCGACACGGCCGTCGTCTACCGGGGCGAGGCCTTCGCCGGCGACGTCCTGCGCTTCGCGGTCGCCGCGGACGAGTTCGGGCGCACCGGCTTCCGGCTCTTCTTCCGGGTGACCCGGCCGGCCGACGGCGCCGAGATCGCCCTGGTCGAGAACGGCATGGTCGCCTTCGACTACGAAAAAAGGCGGGTCCGCCCGCTGCCCGAGGCGGCGGCCGCGGCCCTGCGCGACGGAGGCGGCGCATGAGCGAGCCCGAACGCATCACCAGCCTGCAGAA
>CAZLHO010000010.1:0-6716 GCA_964559455.1 uncultured Fibrobacteraceae bacterium
AGATGTAGGTGTTGCGGACCATGAACTCCTTGAGGATGTCGTTCTGGATGGTCCCGGCCAGCTGCTCCGGCTTCACCCCCTGCTCCTCGGCGGCGACGATGTAGAGGGCCATCACCGGCAGCACCGCGCCGTTCATCGTCATCGAGACGCTCATGCGGTCCAGCGGGATGCCGTCGAAGAGGATGCGCATGTCCTTGATGCTGTCGATGGCCACGCCGGCCATGCCCACGTCCCCCACCACGCGCGGGTGGTCCGAATCGTAGCCGCGGTGCGTGGCCAGGTCGAAGGCGATCGACAGTCCCTTCTGCCCCGCCGTGAGGTTGCGCCGGTAGAAGGCGTTGCTCTCCTCGGCGGTCGAGAAGCCGGCGTACTGGCGCACGGTCCAGGGCCGGGTGACGTACATCGTGGTGTAGGGGCCGCGCAGGAACGGCGGCAGCCCCGGCTGGGTGTCCAGGTGGCCCAGGCCCTTCAGGTCGGCGCTCGAGTAGAGCGGCTTGACGTCGATGCCCTCGGGCGTCCGCCAGTTCCGCGTGGCGAGGTCGGCGCCCAGGGCCTCCTTGGCCTGCTTGCGCCAGGGGTTCAGGCCGATGCGGCGGGAAGGGGCCTCCCCGTCCTCGTGCACGAAAGGCACCTTGGTGAAATCGGGGAAGGGAATCATGCCGACACCCCCTGTTCCTGCAGCAACTCGCCCAGGATCGCGAGCACGTCGCAACCGATGTGGATGAAGCGGTCGGCGCCGGCCTCTTTCCAGGCGGCCTCGAGTTCGCCGGGACGGCCGGCGACGGTCACCGAAATGGCTCCGGCCTCCTTCAGGAGACGGACCGTCTCGGGTCCCGACTCGGCGTAGACGGCGTCGGACGAGCAGATCAGCGCCGCCGTGGCGCCGGCGGCCGAGAATGCGGCCGCCGCCGCGGCCGGATCGGCGAAACCGGGACCGGCCTCGGCGACGATGCCACCGGCGGCCAGGAAGTTCCGCGACCAGCCCAGGCGGGCGGTGTGCTGGGCCACGGGGCCCAGGTTGGCCAGGAAGATCCGGGGCGGAGCGCCCGTGGCGGCCCGGTGGGCGTCGGCGGCGTCGCGCAGGCGCTCGAAGTCCTCGGCGAGCCGTCGGGCCGGCAGGGGGGTCATCACGGCGGCCTCGCCGCAGGTGGGCAGCGAGCCGCCGATCATGCCCAGGCTGGCCCCCTCGGCCACGGCCCGGGAGGCGGCCACGCAGAAGGCTCCGGGCTCCGCCTCGACGTCGATCGCGGCGCAGGCCCGCAGGGCGGCCTTGACCTGCGGCCGTCCCCGTCGCGCGTCCAGCGCGGCGCCGGCGATCCGGCGCAGGGCTTCGCGATCCGGCGCCTCGCGCGTCGGGATCTCCTCGTCCAGGTTCGGAAACTCGCTGACGCCGGTGATCGGCGCCTTGCGCCGGGCGGCGTCGCGGCGCCGGGCCTCGGCGACCTCGGCGATCCTCTCGGCCAGCCAGCCGTGGCGCAGGACCTTCTCCATGCCGCAGCGGTCCTCGATGTCCTGGAAGAGATTCCAGCCGGCCAGGGCCAGCTCGTCGGTCCGCTTCTCCAGGTGCCAGCAGCCGCCCGCGGGGTCGATCACCCGGTTCAGGTGGGACTCCTCCTGCAGGATGACCTGCACGTTGCGGGCGATGCGCCGGCTGAAGGCGTCGGGCAGGCCGAGCGCGGCGTCGAAGGGCGAGACCGTCACGCTGTCGGCGCCGCCCAGTCCGGCGGCGAAGGTGCCGGCGGTGGCGCGCAGGATGTTCACCCAGGGATCGCGGGCGGTCAGGACGCGGCGCGAGGTGCGCACGTGCATCCGCATGGCCTGGGCGCCGCTGCCGCCGCCGCAGGCCTGCACCAGTCGGGCCCAGGTCCGGCGGGCGGCGCGCAGCTTGGCGATCTCGGCGAAGAACTCGCAGCCGGCGCTGAACGAGAAGACGATCTGTCCGGCGGCGGCGTCCAGGTCGAGGCCGCGGGCGGTCAGGGCCTTCAGGTAGGCGAGCCCGGTGGCCAGGGCCGCGGCGATCTCCTGCACGGAGTCGGCGCCGGCGTCGTGATAGGGCGAGGTGTCGACCAGCACGCTGGTCACGCGCCGATAGCGGGCGCGGGTCCAGGCGGCGAGGTCGCCCAGCCGGAGCAGCGACTCGTCCAGCGAGCAGCGCAGCGCGCCGCCGGCGGCGAGGGTGCCCAGGGGATCGGCGTTGAAGGCGCCGCGGACCTCGGCCGGGGGCGCCTCCCAGCGGGCCCAGACGTCGGCCAGCTGGACGGCCGCGGGCAGGAACGAGGCCCCGGGCAGCAGGGCCACGGGGGTCGTGCGCAGGTCGACGCCCTCGAGGCAGGCCGCCAGGTCGTCGGCGGTGGCGGCCATCACGCCGTCGCGCCCGGCCAGCTTGGCGGCGGCGGGGGCGTCCGGGTCGAGGCCGGCGCGGGCGGCGCGGTCCAGGCGGATCAGGACCGAGGTGGTGCCGCCGTGCAGGTCCTGGTTGACGGCGTCGCGCACCGAGCCCGGATCGGGCTCGACATATTCCTGACGCAGGTCCCAGCCGTCGACGTGTCCCAGGAAGCCGGCGCCGCGGGTGAAGGGAGCCTGGCCGGGGAAGCCCGAGGGATCGCCGGCGGCGTCCCAATCCCGTCGTCCGTAGAGGGGGCGCACCGGCAGCCCCTCGTGGTTGGGGGTGACCAGCTTCTTCTCGAAGGACGCCCCCTTGAGGTCCTTCTCGACGGCTCGCAACCAGTTCTCCAGGGGAACCGGAGGGAAGTCGTCGCCCAGCTTGAACGAGCCGACAGCCATGACGACATCTCCTAGCGGTGCAATGAAGCGCTCCCCGTCCCGGGGAGCGTCGCGAAGTCGGACATGTCCCGAACGTTAGAATCCGACCTGTTGAATCGCAAACATAAAGGGAAGACGGTCCGCGCCGCGACACGGGGTGGGCGGCGCGTCCCGTAAATGCTATGATATGCGCATAATGGAAGTCCTCAACCGGCAGTTCCCCTTCCCCGCCGCCTCGCCGCTCCTGGTGGTCGCCGCCCTGCTCCTGAACGCCCCGCCGACCGCCGCCATCGCCACCGATCCGCCCCCCCGGCAAGACGTGACGGCCTGGGAAAAGGACGCCCCGCCGGTTCCCCTGCCCGGGCGCGAACCCGCCCGCGGATCTCGCGGCTACGATGTCGTCCATTACGAGCTGGACCTCGACATCGACCCCGGAGCCGAGACCGTCGCCGGCGAAGTGGCCGTGCACCTGGCCGCCGTCGGGGTCGGGCTGGAAAGCGTGGTGCTCGACCTCGTCCAGGATCTGGGCGTGGACGACGTGCGCTGGAACGGCGCCGCGGCCGCCTTCGTCCACGCCGGCGACAGCCTGACGATCGCGCTGCCCGTCCTCCTGCCCGCCGGCGAGTCCGGCGTCCTGAGGGTGCGCTACGGCGGACGTCCCCGCCCGCACGGGCCGCTGGCCGGCGGCCTGCTCTTCCGCAGCCGCGATCCCGGCACGCCCGACGACCCGGACGACGACCGGCCCGTGGTCTTCTCGATCGTCGAACCGTCCTCGGCCCATGCCTGGTGGCCCTGCAAGGACCACCCCGGGGACAAGGCCACGGCCACCCTCTCCTTCACGGTGCCCGAGGACATGGTCGCGGTCTCGAACGGCCGGCTGCTGGGGGCGGCGCCCGCTCCGGGCGGGCGCCGCCGCTTCACCTGGGACGAGGCGCATCCGCTGGCCACCTACCTGCTGAGCGTGGCCGCGGCCGACTACGTCCACTGGCGCGAGGAATGCCGGGGTGCCTACGGCCCCGTCGACCTCCAGTACTTCGTCTTCCCCGAGGACGAGTCGCGGGCCCGCGCCGACCTGGCCCCCACCTGCGCCATGCTCGGCTTCATGGAGGATCTGGCCGGGCCCTACCCCTTCGCGGACGAGAAGTACGCCCAGGCGGCGGTGAAGTGGGGCGGCGCCATGGAGCACCAGACCGCGACCAGCCTGGGCAGCTTCCTCTTCACCGGCGACGGGCGCTTCGCGAAGATCCTGGTCCACGAGCTGGCCCACCAGTGGTTCGGCGACCTGATCACCCCCGCCGACTGGCCGGATCTGTGGCTGAACGAGGGCTTCGCCCGCTACTGCGAGGCCCTGTGGCTGGAGCGCACCGAGGGCCGCGCCGCCTACCTGAACTACATGCGCCGGATCGGCCCCGAACGACACGAGGACCTCTTCACCGAGCAGGGGCTGCTGACCGATCCCGTCCCCCTGATGCCCAACCTGCTCGTCTACGACAAGGGCGCGTGGGTGCTGCACATGCTCCGCGGCCACCTGGGCGACGCGGCCTTCTTCGCCCTGCTCCGCGACTACGCCGGCGACCCCCGCCGCGCCTACGGCAACGTGACCACCGCCGACTTCGTGGCCGCGGCCGCGGCCACGGGCGGGGACGGCGCGGCGCGGATGCTGGCGCCCTGGCTGAACACCGGCTCCGTGCCGCATCTCTCCTGGCGGGTGGACGTCCGCAGCCGGGCCGGCGGGGCGCTGGTCGGCGTCACCGTCGAGCAGTTGCAGACCGTCGTCTTTCCCCTGGTCCTGCCGGTTCATCTGTACACGGCGGCGGGCCTGCGGGTCGAGCGCCTGCACCTGGACGGCCGCGCCGCCGGCGCCTGCTGGCGCCTGGACTCCCCGGTCGATTCGGTGCGGGTGGATCCGGAAGGCTGGGTGCTGAAGACCACGGCGCCGATGCCCACGGCGTCCATCGCCCTGCAGGCCCCCCGCCCGAACCCCGCCCGCGGCCCGGTGAGCGTGCGCTTCGCCCTGGCCCGGCCCGCCGTCGTCACCGCCCGGGTCGTCGACGTCCGCGGCCGGGTCGTCCAACGCCGAGACCTGGGCTTCATGACGGCGGACGACCCCGGCGCCTGGACCTGGGACGCCCGCGACGGCGAGGGCCGCAGCGCGCCGGCCGGCGCCTACTGGGTGGTGATCGACGCCGGCGTCGCCCGCGCCTCGCGCAAGATCGCGCTGCTGCGCTGACCGCCGCGGCCAACAAGGCGATGGCCCCGCGCCCTGCGAACTGCTAATATCCCCCCGTCAAATCGACATCGACGAGCCCCACCCGGACTGGAGGTCCTTAAATGCGGAAAGCCTTCCTCGTCATCGCCGTCCTCGGCCTGATCACGCCCGTCGCCCTGGCGACCGCCGGCGACTTCCCCTCGCCGCTGGTCGAGGGCGCCCAGGAGCTCCGTCTGCAGGGCAGCTACGCGCACGAGTCCTACGACTTCGACGGCATCGACCTCGGCAGCGCCACCCGGATCGACCTGGGCGTCGACTACGGGATCTTCCTGACCGACAACTTCGAGGTCATGCTGGGCGGCTTCATCCAGAAGGAGAAGCTGGAGCCCGAGACGATGCCCGAGAACGCCAACACGGTCTCCGGAATCTCGCTCGAGCTGCTTTACAACTTCTCGGTCCAGGGCAGGATCGTGCCCTTCCTGGGCGTGGGCGCGGGGCTGGCGCTCTTCGACGGGGACGACCTGGGCGACGAGACGGGATGGATGCTGCCGGTCATCGAAGGCGGGTTCCGGGTCCTGCTGTCGCAGGACGCCTCGGTGGTCGTCGCGCTGAACTACCGCCAGCTGAACAACGCCGACGGCCTGAAGGACGTCGACAGCGACGGCATCGGCACCTTCGTCGGCCTGACGGTCTTCCCCTAGACGAGGTCAGTCGGCGGGGCGCAGGCGGGCGAATCGGGCCAGGAAGTGCTTGCGCTCGCCGTCGGGGAAATCGACGCTGACCCGCAGGTCCTCGCCGCCGCCCTCGACGCGGGCGACCACGCCCAGCCCCAGGGTGGGGTGGATCACGGCCTGGCCCTCGCGAAAGGACACCTCCTCCTGGGAGACGTCCCCGGCCCAGATCGAGGCCGTCCGCGGCTGCGGGCGGCCTCTCTTCGCGACCCGTCCCGAAACCGGGGGCCGCGGTCCGGGCTCGCCGGCGCGATCGCGCCACCCGTCCCTCAGCCCGGCCAGCAGCGACGGCCTGCTCTCGGCGACCTCGCCGCGAGCCTCGACGCATTCCGCGGGCATCTCGGCCAGGAAGCGGGACGGCAGGCTGAGCTCGCGCTGTCCGAAGCGGCGGCGCATGCGCGCGTGCAGCAGGTGAACCCGGCTCCGGGCCCGGGTCAGCGCCACGTAGAAGAGCCGGCGCTCCTCCTCCAGCGCGTCCTCGTCGTCCTGATTCGTGAAATGGGGCAGCAGGTTCTCCTCGCAGCCGGCCACGACGACGACCGGGAACTCCAGGCCCTTGGCGGCGTGGATGGTCATCAGCCGCACCAGGCCCTCCTCGTCGGTGATCGTGTCGGCGTCGGCCACCAGGGCGACCTGCTCGAGCCAGGCGGCGAGGCCGCCGCCCTCGGACTGCTCGTGGAAGGCGTGGGCCGCGTTCAGGAGCTCGTTGACGTTCTCATGCCGCGCCTCGGCGGTCTCGGGGTCGTCCTCCTCCAGGAAGCCGGCGTAGCCGATGTCCTTCAGGATCCGCTCGAGCAGCGACGGCACCGGGGCGTCGACGGCCGCCTCCCGCCAGCCGCGCACCATGTCGAAGAAGGCGCGCACGCGCCGCGCCGCCGGGCCTCGCTACGGCCGGAAAGAGCCATCCTGCTCCCCTTTTTCGCTCGCGCCAGCACCCCGTGCCGCGCCAAAAAAGCGACGCTTGCTTTCAGAAGCGGTTTCCGGTTGCTGGTCTTTCAACGCAATGTCGAAAT
>CAZLHO010000010.1:6726-64479 GCA_964559455.1 uncultured Fibrobacteraceae bacterium
CCCGCCCAGCCGCGACTCGAGCAGGTCCGGCCGCGCGGCCGCCGCGCCCAGGCTGAGGTCGGCCGCGGCCGCGGCCGCGACCACGTTCTCGACCGTCGTCTTGCCGATGCCCCGCTTGGGCACGTTGATCACCCGCTGCGCGGCGATGTCGTCGCGAGGGTTGTTGACCAGCTTCAGGTAGGCCAGGACGTCGCGCACCTCGCGCCGCTCGTAGAAGGCGGTGGCGCCAACGACCTGGTAGGGCGTGCGGGCCCGGCGCAGGGCGTCCTCCAGCACGCGCGACTGGGCGTTCGTGCGGTAGAGCACGGTCACGTCGCCGCGGCGCCCGCCGCGGGCGGTCTCCTCGCGCACGATCTCGGCCAGCCGTGCGGCCTCGTCCTCCTCGTCCCCCAGCTGTTCGCGCAGCAGCAGCTCGCCGGCCGCGTCGGCCGTCCACAGGTTCTTCCCCTTGCGCCGCCGGTTGTTGGCGATCACCGCGTTGGCGGCGGCCAGGATGTTGCCGGTGCTGCGGTAGTTCTGCTCCAGCCGCACCAGGCGGGTGCCGGGGAAGTAGGACTCGAAATTCAGCATGTTCTCGATACAGGCGCCCCGCCACGAGTAGATCGACTGGTCGTCGTCCCCCACGGCGAAGACGTTGCCGTGCCCCGAGCTCAGAGCCTTGACCAGCAGCAGCTGCAGCGGGTTGGTGTCCTGGAACTCGTCCACCAGCACGTGGCGGAAGCGTTGCGCGTACTTCTCGAGCACCTCGGGATGGCGCTCGAGCAGGTGCACGGTCCTCAAAATCAGGTCGTCGAAGTCCAGCGCGTTGGCCCGACGCAGGCCGCGCTCGTAGGCGGCGTAGATGCGCGCCAGCTGTTCGTCGCGGTGGTCCCCCGCCTCGGCGGCGGCGCGCTCCGGCGGCAGGTCCTCGCTCTTCCAGCGACTGATGCGCGAGCGGGCCTGCTTCGGCGGCCAGATCTTCGGGTCGGCCCGGGCCTCGCTCATCACGCTCTTGATCAGCCGGACGCTGTCGTCGGCGTCGTAGATCGCGAAGTCCCGGTCGACGCCCAGGGGGGCGCCGTCGGCGCGCAGCAGGCGCACGCCGGTGGCGTGGAAGGTGCCGACCCAGCGCGGCGCCCGGGCTCCGCCGACCATGGCGTCGACGCGGCCGCGCATCTCGGCCGCCGCGCGGTTGGTGAAGGTGAAGGCCAGGATGTGGGCCGGGTGCACGCCGTGGTCCAGGAGCCAGGCGATGCGGGTGGTGAGCACGCGGGTCTTGCCGCTGCCCGCGCCGGCCACGACGAGCACGGGGCCGTCGGGCGCGGTCACGGCTTCGCGCTGAGCTTCGTTCAGCGTCGCCAGAAGGTCCGTCAAAGTTGTCTCCGGTGTGAGAGGCTCAGAACTCCGGGCCGATGCTGAAGTGGAAGACGGTGTCTCCCGTGCGGCGCAGGTCCGTCCGGCGCGCCCAGTCGAACTTCAGGGGCAGGAATCCGATGCGGGTCCTTATACCAAAGCCGTAATCGCCGCGCAAGTCCCGGAATCCCCAGTTCCCCGACGCGTCGTGGCCGAAGGGCCGGAAGTCGCCGTTCCAGGCCGCGCCGGCGTCGAAGAAGAGCGTGGCTCCGAAGGGCCCCAGGCCCCAGCGCCCGGGCCAGCCGAAGACGATCGCGTCCAGCAGGGGCAGCCGGTATTCCAGGTTCAGCATCGCCAGGCGCGAGCCGGCCAGGTTCGACAGGGTCTCGAAATCGTAGAAATCGTAGCCGCGCAGGGTGAAGGGGCCGCCGATCACGAAGGTGCGCGGGTCGTCGCCCTCGCTGATCGCGCCGCTCAGGCGCAGGGCGAAGGAATTGCGGCGGAAGGGCAGCCAGTAGCGGCGCAGGTCCAGGGTCGCGGTGCGGCGGTCCAGGGCGCGGCTGCCCAGGGCCACCGTCGGCGCGAAGCTGGCGGCCACGCGGCTGCCGGTGACCGGACCGTAGGCGCCGTAGAAGGCGCTGTCGTGCACGAAGGACAGGCTGGGCCGGAGCAGGCGGTGGGTGGTCTTGTCCTCCTCGACCAGGAAGAGCCCCGACGGATCCAGGTCGTAGATCGTGCGCTCGATGTTCAGGGCCTGCAATTCCAGGTCGATGCGGCGGAAGGTGTTCAGCGGGTAGCTGAAGCCGGCGAAGAGGCCGTAGTTGCGCTCGCTGAAGAAGGTGTCGTCGGGCAGCAGCTCGCCGACGCTGGTCAGCATCGAGTTGTAGTAGTTCTTGAAGTGGAAGACGCCCACGCTGACGTCGATGCGCCGCTTCAGGTAGGTGTAGGAGGCGGCCACGTCGCTGTTGTCGAAGGATCCGTAGAAGTTGAGCAGGAAGGAGAGACGGTGGTCGCCGAGCAGGTCGCTCAGCGTGATCACGTTGGCCATGCCCACGCCGACCGCCGAGCTGAAGTAGATGGCGCCGCCGCCGAGAGCCCGGCTGGCGTCCATGGTCAGTCGGCTGCGGTAGTCCTCCACGCGGCCCACGTTCTCGGGCTCGTCAACCGGCGGCGGCGGGCCCGTGCGGGTGACCAGGCGCGGCGGTTCCAGGATGACCGGCGCCGGGGCCCGCCCGCCGGGCTCGCGGCCCGACCAATCGTCCATGAAGCCGTCGGCGCAGAAGATGTCCCAGCCGCCCAGGCGGAAGGCGGCGAACGCCAGGCGGTCGGCGCCGGGAGCGTAGGCTGGCTGGGTGACGCCGCCGACCACGTTCGTCAGCAGCCGCACCGAATCGACCGCTGCTCCCGCCGGGTCCAGCCGCAGCTGGGCCAGGTTGTCGATGCCCGAACGATCGTCCACCACGACCAGGCTGCGCGGGCCCGTCCAGACCGCCTCGCGCCAGCGTCCGTCGCCGGAGGCCAGGTCCCGGCGGACGCCGTCGGCCACGTCCAGCAGGACGAGGCTCCTCGGCGACGCTTCGCCGTCCCCCTCCCGGTCGCGGAAGCGGGCCCAGACCAGGCGACGCGCGCCGTCCGGTCCGACCTCGAATTCGAAGTCGAGCTCGGCCCGGGGATCGAAAGTGAAGGCCAGCCGGGCGCCGTCGGGCGACCAGGCCGGGTCGGATTCGTCGCCGACGTCGTCGGTCAGACGCCCCAGCGTCGCGCCGCCGGGCAGGGTCTCGGGCGCGCCCGACAGGCGGTAGCCCGCCAGGTCGCCTCCCTCCGGGTCGAGCAGGTAGAGGTCGGTGCGGCCGAAGCGGGTGCCGACCAGCGCCACGACGCCGTCGGTGGGCGAACTGGCCGGCGAGCGGACCACGTCCAGGCCCAGGGGGATCGAGCGGACGATTTCGCCTCGGTCCACGTCCAGCACGTGGAGGGTCTCGACGTTGTCAGAGCGGGCGACGAAGAGCAGCCGGTCGCCGTCGGCGGTGAAGGCGACGCGGCTGCGGTAGCCGTAGATCGACTCGAAGCGTCCCGAGCGGTAGCCCTGCACCAGCTTGCGCTCCACCTTGCCGTCCAGGGCGGACATCAGGTAGATGCCGGGCAGCCCGTCGCGGGCCGAGACGAAGGCGATCCGCTCGCCGTCCGGCGATATCGCCGGCTGCTGGTTGAAGCCGGACCGCTCCTCGTAATGGTCGGTCAGGCGGCGGGCGATGTCGGCCGGCTCCTCGAGGCTGCCGTAGGCTGGCCAGTAGCGGGCGCGCAGGTGCCGCAGGTAGAGGCGGTCCAGCTCCTCCATGTCCAGGCCCAGCGTGGCCGACAGCGCCCGCCGGATGTTCCGGGTGCGGCCGATCATGCGCCACAGCTCGACCAGCTTCTCCTCGCCGTAGTCCTCGGAGATCATCCGCATCGCCGCCTGGCCCTGCTTGTAGACCATGAACCCGCCCGCGTACTCCAGGGGCGCCAGGTAGTCGTGCAGGGTGGCGTCGCGCATGAACATGTCCGCCTCGCCGTCCCAGCCCGCGCTGTACCACTCGGCGACTCCCTCGGCGAACCACAGCGGGATGTTGAAGAAGGGCAGGCTGGCCGGCGACTTGGCCAGGCTGCCGAAGGCGATGTCGAACATGAACATGTGCACGAGCTCGTGGCGCAGCACGTGCACGAACTCGGCGTGGGAGCCGTTGTAGGGCAGGACCATCCGGTTGCGCAGGGGCTCGCTGAAGCCGCCGGTGCCCTCGCCGATCAGGGCGTCCGAGATGTTGGTCTGCGCGAAGTCGTGGTGCGACGCGTAGAGGATGAAGGGCACGCGCGACCCGAGCTCGTGGTCCAGCTTGTCGGCGTATTCGCGGTAGGCGCGTTCGGCGATGATGCTGGCCCGGACCGCCAGCTCCTCGGCCCCCGCGTAGTAGTGGATGTCGAAGTGGGGCGTGGTCAGGACCTGCCACTGCAGGTTCTTCGTCTGCACCTTGTTGCGGCCGTAGTACTGGGCGACGGCCGGCGTCGCCGCCAGCAGGAAGGCGCAGGCCAGGCAGAGAGCGGCGCCCGTGATGCCGATGCGGATCCTGGACGGCGTCTTCAGGCTCATGTCCCTCCCCCTAGTACTCGAATCGGTACTTCAGGTCCACGCTGTAGGTCGTGTTGCCCAGGGCCTCGTCCAGGCGGCGGCTGATCTCGGACTGCAGCAGCAGGTGGTCCGAGATCTGGTACTCGACCAGGATGTCGCGGTCCTGGTCGGTCAGGGCCTGGGCGTACTTGATGTAGAGGTCGCGCCCGATGTACTTGCCGACGCCGATCAGGGTCTGGGTCGTGCCGTCCACGCGCTCGCGCCCGCTCTCGATGTCGAAGGTGTCGACGACGTCCAGCTCCTGGGCGATCTCCCGCTCAAGCAGGTTGAAGCCGGCGGCCACCGAGGCCGTCTGCAGGCCGCTGGTGGTCTGGGTGTCGGTGGCGTAAGGCGACAGGCCCAGCAGCATGCGCTCGATGTTGCTGCGGGCGTAGCCGCTCTCGGAGCGGAAGTCGACCAGCGGCGCGTCGGCGGTGCCGGTCACGTCCACGTAGATCTTCTCCAGGCGCCGGGTGCCGCCGTCGTAGGCGGGCAGCCGCACGTCCGTCTCGGCCGTCATCTCGATGCGGGGCACGACCCCCACCTCGCGGCTGAAGTCGAGTCGGCCCTCGGTCACCTTGAAGTCGTTGTTGAAGACGGGCAGCCGCCCGGCGTCGATGCGCATGCTGCCGCGCAGGAAGAGGCCCTCGAGGTCCCGGACCAGGCGCACGTCGCCGCCCAGGTAGAGCTCCATGGCGCGGTTGGCGATGCGCCCGGAGCGCGGCGGAGCGCTCAACTCCAGGTCGGCCAGCCAGTCCGGCGCCACGGTGCCCACGCGGGGATCGCTGACGCCTTCGGTCTCGGAGAAGTCGCCCAGGTAGCGGGCCTCGATCACCTCGAGCGCCCCGGCGAAGCGCGGCACGATCAGGCTGTCCGGGCCCACCTTCACCCCGTGCAGCCGCAGCTCCGGCGTCCGCACCAGGACGCGCAGGTCGGGGATCGACGCCACCAGGAAGCGGTCGGCCTCCAGGCGGACGTCGAAGTCGCGCAGGGCCAGCCCGTCGAAGCTGACCGTGCCGCCGCCGGCGAACTCGCCCCGGGCGCCCTCCCGTCCGGTCAGATCGGTCAGGGTCAGCACGTCGCCGTCCCAGAGCCCGTCCACGGAGACGTCCCGGTAGATCTCGCCGAGCCCGCGCAGCACGCAGGAGCCGTCGCGGATGTAGAGGCTGCCCGAGTAGAGCGGGTGGGCCACTGGGCCCTCCACCAGAAGTTCCAGCCCGCCCACGCCGCCGGCCTCGATGAAGGCGTTGGTCATCCGGGCCAGGGGCGCGAGATCGGTGCCGGCGGGGATGCTCAGGCTCATCCGCAGCCGCTCGTCGGTCAGGTCGCGCGGCACCGAGAGGAAGTCCAAGTCCAGCGGCACCTCGATGTTCCCGGTCAGCGGCAGTTCGCCTTGCCAGCCGGCGAGGTCCGAGAGCGCCAGCACGTCGTCGGAGAACTCCAGGCCGCCGCGCAACTCGTCCAGATGCAGCCAGTGCACGTCGAAGGGCGCGCTCGCGACCCGGCCCGTGATGTGGGGGGCGTCGGTGGTGCCGACGACGCGCAGTTCGGCGTCGAAGACGCCGGCGATGCGATCCAGGGCCGGGATGCCGAACTGATCGACGAAGGCCCAGTCGGCGCCGCTCAGGTCCACCGTCAGGTCCAGCGCCGCGCCCGGCCAGAACGACGCCGCATCGCTGCCGGGATGCGCGACCTCCCCCCGCAGCCGCGCCCGTCCGTGCGTCGAGACCAGGTCCAGATCGCGGATCGTGAAGCCGCCCCCGCGGTAGGTGGCGTCCAGTTGCAGCGAATCGATGTAGGTGAGGGCGAAGGGGGCGTCGGTCAGCCGAGCGGCGATATCGACTTCGGGCGCGTCGGGAGCGCCGGCGAAACCGAAGTCGGCGGTCAGGAATCCGCGCAGCGAATCGGCGCCGGCGACGAAGGGGGCGAGCAGGCTCAGATCCAGGTCCCGGCAGCGCAGTCCGCCGCCGAGCCGTCCGCTCCGCCGGTCGGAGTCGATGCTGCCGCCGAGCGAGCCCAGGTCCGAATCCAGGGCGAAGGGCTCGACGCGGACCAGCCCGGGCCCCAGGGCCAGGCGCGCCGCGTCGTCCAGCCGCCAGTCGTGTCCCTCCAGCCCCAGGTTCAGTTCGGGGATGAAGATCGTGGTCAGGCTGTCGCTGAAGGTGGCCTGGCCGCGCAGCGCCAGCGTCGTGTCGCCCCGGCCGGAGCGGAAGTCGTGCAGGCGGGCCACGTCGCTGGCGACGACGCCGCTCGCCGAGAAGGCGCCCAGGGGAACGCCGGCGGCGACCAGACCGTCGCCGACGACCGCGGCCGAGACCTTGGGCGAGCCCAGCAGGTCCTCGACCATGATGTCGACGCGGCAGCTGTCCGCCCGCAGGGCCGCCGCCGCGGGCCCGCCCATCACCGCCCCGCCCTCGAAGGCGAAGACGGGATCGCGCCCCGTGACGGCGCCGTGGACCGTGGCCCGGCCGGCGAGCCCAGGCAGGTTCCAGGCGGCGGGCAGCCGGGCGAGATCGACCAGATCCAGGGAGAGGTCGCCGGCGAAATCCCCGTCCGCGTCGGCGGAGCCGGTCAGCGATGCGCGCTGGCCGTCGTGGAGGATGTCCAACCGCTCCAGCCACAGTCCCTGGTCGCTGGTCTCGATGTCCACGGCGCAGCTGTCGAAGGGCACGATCGCGATCGATCCGTCCGCCAGGCGGCCGGTGATCATCGTGGCGTTGGTGCGCTCGCGGCGCCACAGGTCGATCCAGCCCCAACCGGCGGTCGGCGGCATCGCCCGCCCGGGCACCAGGTCGCGCGAGAGGTCGACGTCGGCCACGTCGCCCGTGAGCTGGAAGGTGACGTCGCCGGAGTCGCGGGCGTCGAACCAGCCGACGCCGTCGAAGAAGGCGCCGTTGATGCGGCCGCGCATGCGGCTCCAGTCGATGATGCCCCCGGAGACGACGGCGGCGCCGCTGAAGCCGACCAGGTCGTAGTCCTCGAGCACGCCGTCGAAGCGGACGTCCAGGCCCAACGTGTCGGGACGGACCGAGAGGTCGAGCGCGACGTCGCCGACGGCCGAGAAGCCCAGGCTGACGTCGATCAGGTCCTCGACCTCCTCGGCCGAGGTCCCCCGCCCGGAGATGTGCAGGTCGAGGGCGCCGTCATCGCCGCGGCGTCCGGAGAACTGCAGGGGGGACTCGTTCAGGATCACCGCGCAGTGGTCGAAGTCCAGGCCCCGCGGTCCGAAGGTGAAGATGCCGCTGAGATCGCGCAGGCGGACGCCCCGGTTCTCCCAGTCGAAGTCCGCGTCGTCGCTGCGCACGCGGATCACCGAGTCGCAGCCGGCCGATCCGCGCCACTCGAGCAGGGGCAGCCGCTGCTCCAGGCGCCCGCGCGGACCCGACAACTCGAGCTTGCCCCGCAGCACGGAAAGGCGGTCGCAGCTGACCTGCGGCAGCTTCTCCGGACCGGCCGCTTCCTCCCCGGCGGCGACGGCCGGTTCCGATTCGCGGCCGCGTCGCGCGTGGACGTCGACGCCGCGCAGCTCTACCGAGCGCAGGCGACGCGGGGCGCGCAGCAGTTCCCGGGGATCGAATTCCAGGGCCAGGGTGTCCACGGCGACGATCGTGGCGCCGCCGCCCTCGCCGCGCAGGGTCAGCGAGACGTCCAGGAGCTCGACCTGCCCCTTCAGGAGGTTGCCCCGGTAGCTGCGCAGGCGCAGCGATCCGCCCCCGTCCCGCAGGAGATGACGGGTGGCGATCTTCGAGATCTCGGGCGCCAGCAGGTGGGGGCTGCGCGCCAGCCACGCGCCCACGCCCACGATCACCAGCCAGGCCACCGGCAGTGTCCAGCGTTTCCGCATCTGGATCACGCGCACCGCCCTCTCAGAAGGGATAACCCAGGGAGAAATGGTAGAGGACCTCGTCCTCGGTCTCCGTCGCCGACAACCGGGCCCGCTTCAACGGGAAGCCCACGTCCAGGCGCACCGGCCCCACCGGAGTGTCCACCCGCAGGCCGACGCCCGTGCTCCAGCGGTAGTCCCAGAGCTTGGTCGCCGTCTCGTCCTCGGGCTCCCGCGGGTACGAACGCATCCGGAACCCGCGCAGCCGGATGCCCCGGGCCCGCTCCCAGACGTTGCCCCCGTCCAGGAAAAATACGCCGCCGACGCGTCCTCCGCCCACCAGGGGCATCGGAAAACGCCATTCGACGTTCGTCAGCAGCATGTAGTTGCCGCCCCGCGCCGGCCGGTCGGGCAGGGGAACGTCGCTGGCCAGCTGCAGGGAGTCCAGCAGGGCGGGGTCGGTGTACTGCGGCCCCAGGCTGCGCTCCAGATAGCCCCGCACCGTGGAGACGCCGCCGGCGAAGAAACGCTCGTTGTAGGGGACCGACTCGCTGCCCCGGTCCCGCGAGGCGCCGTAGGCGCGCACCACGCCGCCGCTGACGCGGAAGGCCAGCACTCCGCCCAGGGGGGTGCTCCGGTAGGCGTGCCAGGAGGCCTGGCCCTTGACGAAGCTGTTGTCCCCGCCCAGGGGACCGCCCGCGCCCTGCAGCTGCGTGGTGATCAGGCTGCCCCCGGCGGGCCGCACCGGATCGTCGCGGCGCTCCCGCAAAAGGTCCCAGGTCAGCGAGCGGGTGGTCGAGCTGCTGAGGTCGACCGCCTCGAAAGACTCGCGCAGGGTGGGCTTGGCGTCGGGGTGGAGCTCGGGGTTCGAACGCTCGACCTGGACGCGCAGGATGTTCAGGACGTGGCGGCCGCCGCGGAAGCGCGTGCCGAGATCGTAGCCGGTGTTCTTCAGGTTCAGGCCCGACTCGCCGCGTGTCTCCTTCTCGGCGTAGAGGCCGGCCTCCAGTTGGAAGCGGCCGATCGCGTGGGGCCAGGTGTGCCGGATGTCGTAGCGGTAGTTCAGCTCGGGGCTGGGCGTGCCCTCGGCCAACCGCTGCACGTCCTCGTAGTTCAGGGCGATCTTGGCGCTCAGGCGCAGGCGCTGGCCGCGCCCGGCCAGGTTGTTGTGCCCCCACCCGCCGAGCAGGCGGATGCGTTCGCGCGTGCCCACGCCGGCGCCGAACTCGAAGTAGGCCGGGCGCCGCTCGACGACCTGGACCAGGATGTCGGTCAGGCCGGCGACGGTGTCGATGTCGGCCGGGATCAGGGTGACGTCGCGGAACAGCGCGGTGTCCAGCAGCCGCCGCTGCGTGGCCTGGACGGCGCTCCAGCGGAAGCGATCGCCCGGCTTCAGCTGCAGTTCCCGATCGATCAGCCCCGGCCGAGTCTGGCCGCGGCCCTCGATCCGGACCCGGCGCACGGCGTAGCGCAGGCCCGGACGGATGTGATAGGAGAGCCGGGCCGCCAGGACGTCGTCGGTCTCGCCGGAGGTGACCGTCAGCTCCGGCGTGATCCGCACGCGCAGGAAGCCCTCCTCCCAGAACTTCGTGCGCAATTCGTAGATGTCGGCGCCCAGGTCGGCGTTGTCCGCGGGCGCGGGATCGCCCGGGGCGTACTTCAGTCCCTCGGCCAGGAGCTCGGCGGGGATGGCCTCGCCGCCGGGAAAGGAGAGCTCGGCCAGGAAGGTGCGCGACCCCTCGGCGATCGTGATGTAGATGACGTCGCCGCCGACGGGCTCGGTGGCCACCGAATCCAGGCGCACCGCGACCTGGTGGAAGCCACGCTGGCGGTAATAGCGCTCAAGCAGGCCGAGTTCATTGTCCAGGAGGTCCGGACGGTAGCGGGCGGTGCGGTCGCCGATGCCGACGAGCATCAGGGGGTGGAAGCTGCGCGGTTCGCGGATCTTGAGCACCGACTTCAACTGCCCGTCCCCGAAGGCGGCGTTGCCGTCGATGACGATGCGGGCCAGGCGATGCTCGGCCAGCCCGTAGTCGAGCTCGCCGGCGGCCCGGGCGACGCCGGCGGCGGCGATCAGCGCCAGCGCCAGCAACGCCAGGGCCCCCGACCGCGACGCCGGGAAGCGCTCTCCTGCGGTGACTTTGCTCTGCACTCGCACTCTATCCTTGCCCGCGCCGCGCTTCCGGTGCTATGACGGTGAGGTCGCCCCTCTCCCGAACCTGAACATAGCATGGCCGGGGAAGATTCCGTGAATCCTTATCGCAACAAGCTCCTGCCCGCCACGGTGTTGCTGGCGCTCGCCCTCGGCCCCGCCGGCTGCGGCGACGCGCCCGTGCCCGTCCTGCAGCTCGACGATCTCAAGGCCGGGGAAAGACTCTACGTGGAACGCTTCGTCACGCTGGAGCGGGCCCGCGCCGTGGCCTTCGGCGACCGCGCCCGCGGCGAGGCTCTGCTCGATTCGCTGGCCGCGGCCTGGGGCGACAGTTCGCTGGTCCGGGCCCGGGCCGCGCTGCCCGGCGATCCCGCCCGCGCCACCGCCCTCCACGCCCTCCTGCTGCGCATCCTGGAGGCCGAGGCCGACTCCCTGGTGGCCGCCGGCGACGCCTCGCGACTGGCGGCGCCGCTGCCGGACCCGTCCCCCGCCGCGCCCTGACCCGGCAGGCTAGCTGCGCGGCAGCACCTTCAGCACGTCGACGACGATCACGAAGGTCATGAAGAGCATGAGCACGATCAGGCCCACCTGCATCGCGATCGCCTGGACGCGGTCGCGGACGGGACGGCGCGCGACCATCTCGTAGAGCAGGAAGATGACGTGCCCGCCGTCCAGCACGGGGATCGGCAGGAGGTTCAGCAGGAAGAGGTTCACCGAGAAGAAGGCGATGAACTGCATCAGGTGGTTGAAGCTCCACCGCAGCATCTCCCCCGCGACCTGGCCGATGCGGATCGGGCCGCCGACGGCGTCGAGGCCCATGCGTCCCTGGACGAAGCTGGCCAGGACCGAGACCGTGGCCGTGATGGTGCGGGCGGTGGCCTGCCAGCCGATCTCCACTGCGCGCCAGGGACCGACGCGGCGATACTCGTAGTAGCGATCGAAGTAGATGCGGCCGATCGTCGAGTCCGGCAGGATCTCGGCGGCCTCGGGCATCACCTGCCGGGTCATCCGCTCGCCGTCGCGCTCCCAGGTCAGGTCCACGGCGCGCCCGGCGCTGCCGTTGATGATCCCCGCGATGGCCTGGAACGATGTCACGGCCTCGCCGTCGATGGCCAGGATGCGATCGCCGTGCCGCAGGCCGGCGCGGTCCGCCGGGCCGCCGTCCTGGACGAGGCCCACCTTCGTATCGTACGGATCGATGCCCAGGCGCCAGTAGCCGTCGCCCAGGACGGGCGCGTAGCCCAGCTCGATCTGGGCGCCGTCGCGGCGCACGCTCAAGGTGACCGCCGCCGGGTCGTCCTCGCGTCCCTCGCTGGGGGCCACCAGGGCGACGCTCAGGTCCTCCCAGGCCGCCACGGGCCGGCCGTCCACGGCCACGATCTCGTCCCCGACCCGCAGCCCCGCCGCCGCGCCGGGCCCGTCGGCGTCGACGCCGCCGACCGTCGTCACCGGCACCTGCATCAGGCCCAGGAACATCACCGTCGAGGCGTAGATCAGGAAGGCCAGCAGCAGGTTGGCCAGGGGCCCGGCCACGACCACGGCCAGACGCTGCCAGGTCGGCCTGTTGCGGAAGTGGCGGTGGGCCGGGATGTCGAGGTCGAGTTCGTCGGCGGCCAGGGCGCTCTGGTCCGAGGCCAGCGGGTACTGCCGCTCCTCGCCGGTGCCGGTATCCTGGATCTCCTCCATCACGCCCTCGCCGGCCATCTTCACGTAGCCGCCGAAGGGCACCACCGACAGGGCGTATTCCGTCTCGCCGAAGCGCCGGCGCAGGATCTTGGGCCCGAAGCCGATGGAGAAGGTCTTGACGTAGATCCCCGTCAGCTTGCAGACGGTGAAGTGGCCCAGCTCGTGGATGATGATCACGATGCCGAGGGTGAGCACGAAAGCGATGAAGGTCGACAAGGCGCACGCTCCGACGGGTTCAGTCCAGGAATGCGGATGCGGTCTCACGGGCCAGGCGGTCGGCCGCCAGGGCCTCCTCCAGGTCGGCCACCGCTGCGGACGGCACGGACTCCAGGGTCCGCTCGATGACTGATGCAATATCGACGTACCGGATGCGGGCTGCCAGCAGGGCGGCCACGGCGATCTCGTTGGCGGCGTTGAGCACTATCGGCGCCCGTCCGCCCAGGCGGCCGGCCTCCCGGGCCAGGCGCAGGCAGGGGAAGCGATCGGCGTCGGGGGCCTCGAAGTGCAGGCTGCCCAGACCGACCAGGTCCAGCCGCCGCGTGGGCAGGTGCCAGTGCCTTTCGCCGGCCAGGGCGAAGAGCAGGGGCACCTTCATGTCCGGCGCGCCCAGCTGGGCCATCACCGCCCCGTCCTGGAAGCAGACGAGGGAATGGATCACCGAGCTGGGGTGGATCACGACCTGGATGTCGTCGTAGGGCATGTCGAAGAGGTAGTGGGCCTCGATGATCTCCAGCCCCTTGTTCATCAGCGTCGCCGAGTCGACGGTGATCTTGGGTCCCATCTCCCAGGTCGGGTGGCGCAGCACGGATTCGAGGGTGACCCGCCGCAGCTCGGTGGCCGCCAGGGTCCGGAAAGGCCCGCCGGACGCGGTCAGGATCACGCTCTCGACCTCGCCGGGATCGCGGCCGCTGAGGCATTGGGCGATGGCCGAGTGCTCGGAGTCGACGGGGATCACCTCGCCGCCGCCCCGGACCAGGGCGTCCCGCACCAGCAGACCGCCGACGACCAGGGATTCCTTGTTGGCCAGGGCCAGCCGCTTGCCGGACTCCAGGGCGACCAGCGTGGGTTCGAGGCCGGCGGCCCCGACCAGGGCGTTCAGGACGCAGTCGGCCTCGGGCAGGGCCGCGGCCTCGCGCAGACCCGCGGCTCCGGGCGCGAGCAGCTTCCGGCGCAGCAGTGGCTGCCCGGCGGCCTCGGCGACGGACTTCTCGTCGCCCAGGGCGACGGCAGGCGGTTCGCCGCCCTCGCCGGCCAGCAGGTCGACCAGATGGGCCAGCTCCTTCACCCGCGACCGGGCGGAGACCGCGACGATGCGCAGCCGGTCGGGATAGCGCAGCGCGAGTTCGACGGCCTGGCGGCCGATGGACCCGGTGGCGCCCAGCAGGGCCACCCGCAGGGGACCGGCCTGGGCCCGCGGGGGGCTTCCCGCCCTGTAGAGAGCCATCGGCCCGACTTCCTTGCGACTCACGTCCCCTCCCCCCTCAGAACACGAAGATGACCAGGTAGTAGTAGAACATCGGCGCCGTGAAGAGCAGCGAATCGAAACGGTCGAGCACGCCGCCGTGCCCCGGCAGCAGCGTCGCCGAATCCTTGATGCCGGCGTCGCGCTTGAGCAGCGACTCGACCAGGTCGCCGATCTGGGCGAGCACGCCGCCGAAGAGGCCCAGCAGCAGACCCTCGGCGGGAGCCAGGAAGCCGGCGAAGGTCTTCGCCGCCAGCAGTCCGGCCGCGGCGGCGCCGAAGAGTCCGCCCAGGGCTCCTTCGACCGACTTCTTCGGGCTCACGCGCGGCAGCAGGGGCCGCGAGCCCACGGCCACCCCCACCAGGTAGGCCAACGTGTCGTTGGCCCAGGTGACCAGGGCCACCAGGCCGAGCAGGCGCACGCCGACGCCGTAATCCAGGTCCGGCACCTGGTTCGGCAACTCGCGCAGCATGACCAGGTGGCTGGCCAGCCAGCTCACGTAGAGCACGCCCAGCACGGTGACGCCGATGTGGGTCAGCGAGTGGGACATGTCGCGGCGGAAGAGCTCGCTGGTCATCACCACGAGCAGGGTCAAGGTCAGCAGCAGCGACAGCGCCACGCCGCCGCGGAAGACGTACCAGCTCATCGCCAATCCGCAGACCAGGCCGATCGCCTGGTAGGGGCGGTAGCCCTTGGCCGCCATCAGCAGGTAGAACTCGCGCAGGCCGAGCAGGATGAAGAGGTCCACGAGCAGCAGGAACCACCAGCCGCCGGCGACGGTGATCAGCGCCAGCAGCGGCACGCCGAGGACGATCACTCCCACCCGGGGCAGGATCCCGGCGCCGAGGAAGCGCGTCCAGGGACCGCCCCTCCCCTCGGCCCCGGGGCCGCCGCTCACGTCCGCCTCCCGAGCAGGCGCTTCCAGCGGGCCGGGTCGAACAGGGAGCCGCCCTGCTCACCTTCGTCGTCGGCCGCGATCCCGCCGACGTCGCCGTAGCGGCGCTCGCGGCCCTGGAAATCCTGCACGGCGAGCAGCAGGTCGCGCGCGCCGAAATCCGGCCACAGCACGGGTGTGAAGTGGATCTCGGCGTAGGCCACCTGCCAGATCAGGAAGTTGCTCAGGCGATACTCGCCGCTGGTGCGGATGACGAGGTCGGGGTCGGGGATCGACGGCGCGTAGAACTCGGAGCGCAGGGCCGCCTCGTCGATGTCCTCGGGACGCAGGCCGCCGCCGGCGACGCGCTCGGCCAGCCGCCGGGCGGCGCGCAGGATCTCGGTGCGGCCCCCGTAGGCCAGGGCCAGGTTCAGGACCAGCCCGTCGTTGTCCGACAGCTCGGCGACGGTCTCGTCGAGCACGGCGCGGACGCGATCCGGCAGGGTCCCGGTCTCGCCCGAGACCACCAGGCGCACGTCGTTTTCCCGCAACTCCGCGCGCTCGCTGGCGAGGACTTCCTCGAGGAAGTGCCAGAGCGCGCCGACCTCGGCCGCGGGCCGCTTCCAGTTCTCCTGGGAGAAGGTGTAGAGGGTGAGGTATTCCACGCCCAGTTCGCCGCAGGCGCGCAGGGTGCGGCGCACGGCGTGGCGGCCGGCGCGGTGGCCGGCGACGCGCGGGAGGCGGCGCAGCTTGGCCCAGCGTCCGTTGCCGTCCATGATCACGGCCACGTGGCGGGGAATGACTCCGCCCGCCTTGACGGCGGCCAGGAGATCGTTCCCGTCCGTGGCCCGCGCTCCGTTTTTCTCCGCTGCGGCCATGTCCCCCCGATCAGATCGCCATGATCTCCGCTTCCTTGGCCTTGGTGATCTTGTCGATCTCCTCGCAGAAGCGGTCGGTCAGCTTCTGGACGCCGTCCTTGGCCGCGCGGCTGTCGTCCTCGGACATCGCGCTCTCCTTGTCCAGCTTCTTCAGCTGGTCGTTGCATTGCTGGCGCACCTTCCGCACCGAGATCTTGCCGTTCTCGCCGTATTCCCGGGCCATCTTGGACATCTCGCGCCGGCGCTCCTCGGTCAGCTCGGGCACGGGGACGCGGATGATCATGCCGTCGTTGACGGGATTCAGGCCCAGGTCGGCCGAACGGATCGCCTTCTCGATGTCGCCGATCGTGTTGCGATCGAAGGGCGAGACGGTCAGCAGGCGCGGCTCGGGGGCGCCGATGTTGGCCAGCTGCCGCAGCGGCGTCGCGGCCCCGAAGTAGTCGACCTTCACCCCGTCCAGCATCGCCGGCGAGGCCTTGCCGGTGCGGATCTTCGCCATGGCGGCGCTCATGCGCTCCACGGCCTCCTCCATCTCGAGTTCGGCTTCCTGCAGGATTTCATCTTTCACGGTGCGGCTCCTTTTCGATCCGGGTGCCGGCCAGGTCCCCCCGCAGAACGCCCAGGAGGTTGGCGGGATCCGAGATGTCGAAGACCACGATCGGCAGGCCCTGCTCGGCGCAGAGGGCGACCGCCGTCAGGTCCATGACGCCGAGACGACGGTCGATGACCTCGTCGTAGCTGAGGACGTCGAAGCGCTGCGCGTCGGCGTGCCGGTGGGGATCCTTGTCGTAGACGCCGTCGACCTGGGTCCCCTTCAGCAGGGCGTCGGCCCGCAGTTCCAGCGCGCGCAGGGCGGCGGCGCTGTCGGTCGTGAAGTAGGGGTTGCCCGTGCCGCCGCCGAGGACCAGCACGTTGCCGTTCTTCAGCAGGTCGCGCGCCAGGTCGCGGGAGAACTCGTGGCAGAGCGGAGGAACCGAGCGGGGGCCCAGGATCGTGGCCTTCAGGCCCTCGGCGCGCAGGTAGTCGCGCAGCACGGCGGCGTTCATCAGCGTGGCCAGCATGCCCACGTGGTCGGCCGTGACCCGGTTGACCACCCCGAGGTTGGCGCTGCGCGCCCGGAAGATGTTGCCGGCCCCGACGACGATGCCCACCTCGACGCCGTCGGCGACGACCTGGGCGAGGGTCTGGGCCAGGGCGGTGAGCCCCTCGTGGCCGAAGGGTCCGTCGCCGTCGGCGAGGGCCTCGCCGCTGAGCTTGAGCAGGATCCGCGAGAAGCGCATGCCAGACACGGGGAACTCCTTTCCCCGTCCCGGTCCGGGCCGGGACGCTGCGGGGAGGCGCGCCGCGACCGGGCGGGCCGGCGGGCCCGCCGGCGCGGAGGGATGCAAAAAAAGAGCCCGGGCCGGGCCCGGGCTCCGTAACGGGCTAGGCCCCGATCTGGTAGCGGGTGAAGCGTTTGACGGCCATGTTCTCCCCCAGCTTGCCGATCACCGAGTTCAGGTAATCGAGCACGGTGTTGTCGGGGTCCTTCACGTACTTCTGCTCCAGGAGGCAGACCTCAGCGTAGAACTTGTCTACCTTGCCCTGGACGATCTTGTCAATGATATTGTCCGGCTTGCCCTCTTCGCGCATCTGCTGCCGGTAGATCTCGGCTTCCTTCTCCACCACCGCGGCGTCCACGTCCTCGCGGTCCAGCGCGATCGGGCTGGCGGCGGCGATGTGCATGGCGATGTTGTGGACCATGCCCTTGAACTCGTCCGTGCGGGCGACGAAGTCCGTCTCGCAGGCGACCTCGACGATGACGCCGACCTGGCCGCCCGGGTGGATATAGGCCTCGACCAGGCCCTGGCCGGTGGTGCGGCCGGCCTTCTTGCTGGCCTTGGCGATGCCCTTCGTGCGCAGGTAGTCGGCGGCCTGCTCCATGTCGCCGTCGCTCTCGGCGAGGGCCTTCTTGCAGTCCATCATGCCGGCGTTCGTCCGGTCGCGCAGTTCCTTCACCATCTTGGCAGTGATTTCCATCGTCGCCTCCCGTACCGTCCGCGTCGGCGTCCGGCGCTGTAGCGTTCTGGTTGATCTCCAGCAAGCGGACGGGCCCGCCCTGCCGGCGGCAAGGCGGGCCCCGAATCGTCTAGGAGTCGGCCTGCCGTCCCTCTTCGGGAGCCTTGTCGGCCGCGGCTTCGTCCAGGGTGACGGTGGCGCCCGTCCCGGAGCCGGCGGCGGCCTTCTGGACCTCGACGGCGGTATCCGCGCCCTCGCTGCCCAGGGAGCGTCCCTCGGCGATGGCCTCGGCGGCGGTGCGGACGTAGAGCGTGATCGCCCGGATGGCGTCGTCGTTGCCCGGCACCGGGAACTGGACCATGTCGGGGTCGCTGTTCGTATCGACGATGCCGACGACGGGGATGCCCAGCTTGTTCGCCTCGCGAACCGCGGTCTCCTCCTCGACGGTGTCGATGACGAAGACGGCCGAGGGCAGGGTCTTCATCGTGCGGATGCCGCCCAGGTTCTTCACGAGCTTTTCGTAGCTGCGGCCGAGCTCGAGCTGCTCCTTCTTCGAAAGCTTCTCCATCTTGCCGGTCGCCCGCCAGTCCTCGATCTCCTCGAGCTTGGCGACGCTGCGGCTGATGGTCTGCCAGTTGGTGAGCATGCCGCCGAGCCAGCGCTCGGTGACATAGGGCATGCTGCACTGGTTGGCGTACTCGCGGATCGCGACCTTGGCCTGCTTCTTCGTGCCGACGAAGAGCACCGAGCCGCCCTTCTGCCCGACCTCGACGAGGAAGCGCCGGGCCTTCTCGAGCGCCTTGAGGGTCTTCTGCAGGTCTATGATGTAGATGCCGTTGCGGGCGATGAAGATGTAGGGACGCATCTTCGGGTTCCACTTGCGGGTCTGGTGCCCGAAGTGGACCCCCGCCTCCAGCAGGTCCCTGAGTCCGACGTGAGCCATGATGGCCTCCCGGTGAGATGGTTGAGTCTTCCCCGGCCTTCGCCGGCCGGAGCCAACGCCTAGGGCGCCACCAGCTCCGGCCTCCGGACGGGTGCGTGATGCGCGCAGGACACGGTCCTGCGCGATGAGTCGCCGAGGCGGCCTAGCGCTTCGAGAACTGGAAGCGCTTGCGGGCGCCGGGGCGGCCGTACTTCTTGCGCTCGACCATGCGGGCGTCGCGGGTCAGATGCCCGGCCTTCCGCAGGGGCTTGCGCAGTTCCTCGTCGGCGGCGACGAGCGCACGGGCGATGCCGTGGCTCAGCGCACCGGCCTGGCCGGTGATGCCGCCGCCCTTGACCGTCGCCCAGACGTCGAAGGTGCCGACGCTCTCGACCAGTTCCAGGGGCTGCCGCACCACCATGATCCGCGCCGTGTCGAAGTACTCGTCGCCGGCCTTGCGGTTGACGGTGATCTTGCCGGTGCCGGGAGTGACCCAGACCCGGGCCACGGAGGTCTTGCGACGGCCGGTCGCGTAGATTCTCTCTTCCAAACCCGTTCTCCTCGGATTCCACGGGCCGCGGGCCCGCGAATTCTACCGGTTGATTCAGGACAGCTTGGGCAGCTCCGCCACGCGCGGCTGCTGGGCCGCGTGCGGATGCTCCGCGCCGGCGTAGACACGCAGGTGCTTGAGCTGATGCCGCGCGAGCTTGTTCTTGGGAAGCATGCCCTTGACCGCGTGGGTGACCACGTGGCCGGGGTGCTTCTCCATCATCTTCCTGATGGGAATCCTCTTCAGCCCGCCAAGGTACCCGCTGAACCGCTGGTACTCCTTCTGGTCGAGCTTCTGCCCGGTCAGCTTCACCTTGTCGGCGTTCAGCACGATGACGTTGTCGCCCATGTCCAGATGGGGCGTGAAGGTCGGCTTGTGCTTGCCGCGCAGAAGGGTCGCGACGTAGGTGGCCAGGCGACCGAGGGGGATGTCCGTCGCGTCGACGACCAGCCATTCCTTGTCGATCTCGGCCTGCTTCATGCTGTAGGTATTCAACTCACTGCCCCCAGGAATCGGGCGGATCACGCCCTTCCCGATCGCCGCTCGTGCGGCGCGTAACGGACCGTTGCGCCCCGGCCCCTCGCGGGGCCTCGTCGCGCGGCCATCCAGAACTTGTTGCTACAAAAAGCCGTAGGCACATCTTCTACAGACGTGCAAGCCAGCCAATCTAGCAGAAGAATGCACCCCTGTCAAGATTCCGCTCTCCGGCCCAGGACGGCCAGGGACTCGGCGTAGGGAGGACGCAGGACGCCGCGCTCGGTGATGAAGGCCGTGACCAGGCCTGCGGGCGTGACGTCGAAGGCGGGATTGTAGACCGCGGTCCCGGCCGGGGCAGACGGAACCCCCTGGAAGCAAAGGATTTCTTCGGAATCGCGCTGCTCGACGACGATCCCTCCCCCGTCCGGGGTGCCGGCGTCGTAGGTCGAGAAGGGGGCCGCGACGTAGAAGGGCACCCCGTGCTCGCGGGCCAGCACCGCCAGCGGGTAGGTGCCGACCTTGTTCGCGGTGTCGCCGTTGCGGGCGATCCGGTCGGCGCCGGTGATCACGGCGTCGACCGCGCCGGAGCGCAGCAGCCCCCCGGCGGCGCCCTCGCAGAGCAGGGTCGCGGGAACGCCGCGGCGGCCCAGCTCCCAGGCGGTCAGGCGCGCGCCCTGCAGCAGAGGGCGGGTCTCGTCGGCGTAGACATGGAGCCGGCGACCGGCCTCGGCGGCCGCGAAGATCACGCCCAGCGCCGTG
The DNA here is from genome assembly GCA_964559455.1 of uncultured Fibrobacteraceae bacterium. Classification (GTDB taxonomy): domain Bacteria; phylum Krumholzibacteriota; class Krumholzibacteriia; order LZORAL124-64-63; family LZORAL124-64-63; genus CAZLHO01. Next base: position 26,782 of record CAZLHO010000010.1, read on the forward strand.
CCGTAACCGCCGGTGGCCAGGCCGCCGGCGTTGCAGTGGGTCAGGACCGTGGCCGGATCGGGCAGCAGTCCGGCCCCGGCGCGGCCGATCGCGCGGCAGAGCGCCAGGTCCTCGTCCAGGATGCGGTCGGCCTCGGCCAGCAAGGCCGCGGTCACGGCGGCGGGCGCGTCGCCGGCCGCGAAGCGGGCCGCGGCCAGGGCGCGCTGGCGGTCCACGGCCCAGAAGAGGTTGACGGCCGTGGGCCGGGTCGCGGCCAGCGCGTCGGCGGCCCCGGCGACGGTGCGCGCGGCGGCGGCGGCGTCCAGGCCCGCCTCGGCGGCGAGCCGGGAGGCCAAGGCCACGCCGTAGGCGGCGGCGATGCCGATGGCCGGCGCCCCGCGCACCGCGAGCGTGCGGATGGCCTCGCAGAGCGCGGGCACGTCCCCGCAGACCCGCCAGGCCAGTTCCCCCGGCAACCGGGTCTGGTCGATCAGGACCACGTCCCCGTCGCGCCAGCGCACCGTCGGGAAGGGGAACTCCAGGGCGTCGTCGTTCGCGGGCGAAGCGGGCCTCGTCTCGTTCATGACGCCTCCGGGGACGCGCCGGCGCCCAGCGTCTCGCGCAGGGCCCGGCCGAGCAGGGCCAGCGGCAGGCCCATGACGTTGAAGTAGCAGCCCTCGACCCGCCGCACCATCAGGGCGCCCAGGCCCTGGATGCCGTAGGCCCCCGCCTTGTCCGCGGGCTCCCCGGAGGCCACGTAGCGGCGGATGGCGTCCTCGGCCAGGGGCAGGAACTCCACGCGGGTGGACTCGTGGCCCAGCCACTCGCGGCCGGCCGTTCCGCCGAGCAGGGCGATCGCGGTGATCACGACGTGCTCCCGGCCCGACAGGCGCCGCAGCATCGTCGCGGCCTCGGCGTGGTCGACGGGCTTCTCGAGCACGTCGCCGTCCAGCACGACCACCGTGTCGGCGCCCAGCACCAGACGGCCGGGATGGGCCGCGGCGACCTGACCCGCCTTGGCGCGGGCCAGGGCGCGGGCGTAGGCCTCGGGATCGGCGCCGCGCAGCCCCGCCGCCAGCGCGGGTTCGGCGCCCAGGGCCGGGATCACCTCGTGGGGAATGCCCGCCACGCCCAGCAGCTCGGCGCGGCGCGGCGACAGCGACGCCAGGATCAGCGTCTCGCCGGGCGGCCAGTCGACGAAGGGGGTCACGGTCACGGTCTTCCTCCCCCGGCGGCTCCGCGGTCCAGGATCACGGTCACCGGCCCGTCGTTGATCAGGGACACCTCCATGCGGGCGCCGAAGACGCCCTCGGCCACCCGCGGCCATTCGCGCCGCAGGCGCTCGCCGAAACGCCGGTAGAGGTCGGCCGCGGCCTCCGGCGGCGCGGAGCCGACGAAGCTGGGACGGTTCCCCTTGCGGCAGTCGCCGTAGAGCGTGAACTGCGAGACGAGCAGGATGCCGCCGTCGACGTCGCGCAGCGAGAGGTTGATCAGGCCGGCCTCGTCGTTGAAGAGGCGCAGGGACGGCAGCTTGCGGGCCATCCAGTCCAGCTCGGCGTCGCCGTCGCCCGGCGCGAAGGCCGCCAGCACGAGCAGGCCGCGCCCGATCTCGCCCGTCACGGCGCCGTCCACGCGCACCGAGGCGCCGGAGACGCGCTGCACCACGCAACGCATGAAGCCCCCCCATCAGGTCAGCTGGTAGCGTTCGACCTTCTCGACGCTGGGCACGCGCCGGACCGCCCGGAGCACCTTCTCCAGGTTGTTCAGGTTCGTCACCTCGACGAGGAAGGTGATGCGGGCCAGATCCCCGTCGGAGTTGAAGTCCCCGCCGCGGATGTTCGAGCCCAGGTTGCTGATGGCGTCGCCGAGATCCGCGAGCAGCCCCTTGCGGTCGGCGCCGGTCACGATCAGGCGGACGTTGAAGATCTGGCCGGGCGCGACGTCCCAGGTCACCTCGATCAGCCGCTCGTCCTCGATGCTCGGACCCTTCAGGTTGGGACAGCCCACGCGGTGGACCGAGACGCCGCGGCCGCGGGTGACCAGCCCCACGATGCTGTCGCCGGGGATGGGCTGGCAGCAGCGGGCGAAGCGCACCATCATGCTGTCCAGGCCCTGGATCCTCACGCCGCCGACCTTGCGGCGCATGATGTTGGCGTAGATGTCCTTGCCCAGCTCCATCAGCTTCTGCTGAGGCTTGGGCTCCGGCGACGGCTGCAGCCGGTTCAGCACCCGCTGGCTGGTCAGGTCGCCGCTGCCCACGGCCGCCAGCAGCTTCTCGAGTTCGGTGTAGCCGAGCTGCTGGGCGACCCCGACCAGGTCTCGATCCGCGCCCAGGGCGATCTTGGCGCGCTTGGCCTCGCGCTCCAGGATCTCGCGTCCCAGGCGCACGCTGTCGTCGAACTGGGTCGACCGGATCCAGCGGCGGAGCTGGTGCTTGGCCTTGCTGGTCTTGACGACATCGAGCCAGGACGTGCCCGGATGCGCGCCCTTGGCGGTCAGGATCTCGACGATGTCGCGGTTCTCGAGCGGCGTCGAGAGGCTGACGATGCGACCGTTGACCTTGGCGCCGACGCAGTGCAGGCCCACCTCGCTGTGCACCTCGAAGGCGAAGTCCAGGGGCGTGGCGCCGCGCGGCAGGCGGAAGAGATCGCCGCGAGGACTGAAGACGAAGACCTCGTCCTCGAAGAAGTCGATCTTCAGGCTCTCCATGAACTCGCGCGGGTCGGAGATGTCCTCCTGCCACTCCATGATCTGGCGCAGCGACTTGACCAGGCCGGCGAAGTCGATCGACTCGCGGCCGCCGCCCTCCTTGTACTTCCAGTGGGCGGCGATGCCGATCTCGCTGCGGTCGTGCATCTCCTTGGTGCGGATCTGGATCTCGACGTACTTGCCGCCGGGCGCGCGCACGGTGGTGTGCAGCGACTGGTACATGTTGGACTTGGGGTTGGCGATGTAGTCCTTGATCCGGTCGCGCAGGGGAGTGAACAGGCTGTGGACGATGCCCAGGGCGTGGTAGCAGTCCACCTTGCTCCCGACGAGCACGCGCAACGCCAGCAGGTCGTAGACCCGGCTCAGGTCGATGTCCTGCTCGCGCATCTTGCGGTAGATCGAATAGAAGTGCTTGGGCCGGCCCTCGATCTCGGCTTCGATGCCGGACTTGGCCATGGCCTCGGCCAGCGGCAGGCGGACCTCCTCGATCAGCCGCTCGCGCTCGGCGCGGGTCTGGTTGATGCCCGCCTCGACCGCGAAGTAGCGCTCGGGCTTGAGCACCTTGAAGGCCCGGTCCTCCAGCTCCCACTTGATGCGCGCCAGGCCGAAGCGGTGGGCCAGGGGAGCGTAGACGTCCATCGTCTCCTGGGCCATCCCCTTCTGGCGGTCCTCGGGCAGGAACTGGATCGTGCGCATGTTGTGCAGGCGGTCGGCGAGCTTGATGAGCACGGTGCGCGGATCCTGCGCGATCGAGAGCACCAGCTTGCGGTAGTTCTCGGCGCGGCGGGTCTCGGGATTGTTCGAGCGGATCTCGCTGATCTTCGTCACGCCGTCGACCATCTGGGCCACGGAGTCGCCGAAGTCCGCGGCGACGTCCTCGATGGTGACCGCGGTGTCCTCGACCACGTCGTGCAGCAGGCCGGCGACGATGGTGTCGTCGTCCAGCCGCAGGCCGGCCAGGATGTCGGCGGTGATCAGGGCGTGGGCGAAGTAGGGCTCGCCGCTCAGCCGCCGCTGGTCGCCGTGGGCGGCGACGCCCTCCCGGTAGGCCCGCCAGAGGCGGTCGGGGTCGGCGCCCGGGTTGTAGCCCAGGACCTTGTCGACGACGGCCTGCATCATCGACTCGAGGTCCTGCAGCGTCGTGCGGTGGGACAGGTGCTCGCTCATGGCGTCGCCGCCGGCCTGATGTCGATGAGCTGCTGCTGGACGGGATCGACGCTGGCGCCGTTGCGCGGCCGCCAGTAGTTCGGCGACAGGCGGAAGAGGATGTCCCAGCGCCTGTCCATCAGGTCGCGCCGCTCTCCGGACGCCGACTCGACGAATTCCCGCCAGGAGGGGCCGCTGCCGAAGGAGATGAACTCGCGCGACAGGGCGGGCGTGCCGGCGCAGGCGGCGCCGCCGGGCCCGGCGAAGCTGAAGCGCAGATGCTGGCCGTCGGCGCCGACATTCGCCGGCAGGCGGCCCAGGCGCAGTCCGCCGCAGCGGAAGACGGGGCTGCGGTTGCCCTCGCCGAAGGGCTCCAGCTGCGCCAGCTCGCGGGTGAAGTTGGCCACCTCGCCGGCCTCCATCTCGGCCAGGGGCAGCTCCAGGTCGTAGGGCTCGGTCACGGGCGCCCCGTCGCCGACCTCGGCCAGGGCGGCGAGGAAGCTCGCGCGGAAGGCGTCGATGTCGGCGCTGGGCAGGGTCGCGCCGGCCGCCTGGGCGTGGCCGCCGTAGCGCACCAGCAGATGGGCGCAGCGGTCCAGGGCCGATTTGACGTCCACGCCGGGGAGGCTGCGCGCCGAGCCGCGGGCCTCGTCGCCCTCCACCGCGAAGAGGATTGTCGGCACGTTGAACATCTCGACCAGGCGCGAGGCGCTGATCCCGATCACGCCGCGGTGCCAGTTCGGGGAAGCCAGGGCCAGGCCCGGGTCGCCGCGCTCGACGAAGGGCTCGGCCAGCCGGGCCGCCTCCAGCTTGACGGCCTGGTCCGCCTGCTTGCGCTTCTGGTTGGTGACGTCCGCCTCGCGGGCCAGGCGGCGGGCGACCCCGGGATCGTCGGTCAGCAGCAGTTCCAGCGCGACGCGGACGTCGCCGACGCGGCCGCAGGCGTTCAGGCGCGGCACCAGCTGGAAGGCCAGGCTGGTGGCGGTCACGGGAAAGCCGTTGTCCAGACCGGCCACCGCCAGCAGGGCGGCCAGGCCGGGCCGGTTGGCGGCGCGATCGTTGATGCGCCCCAGCCCCTTGAGAACGAGGGTCCGGTTCTCGCCGACGATCGGCATCTGGTCGGCGATCAGGCCCAGGGCTGCCAGGTCGACCACCGAATCGGCGAAATCCCCGGGCAACGATTCGGGCGCCAGGGCGGTCACGGCCTGGGCGAACTTGAAGGCCACGCCGACGCCGCAGAGCTCCGGGTTCGGGTAGCTGTTGTCCGGGCGGCAGGGGTTGACCAGGGCCAGCGCGGCCTCGGGACGGGCGGCGAAGAGGTGGTGGTCGAGGACCACGACGTCCATGCCCAGTTCGCGGGCCAGGTTCAGCTCGTCGCGCGCCGCGGAGCCGGTGTCGACGGTGAGCAGGAGCTGGGCGCCCTGCTCGCCCCATCGCCTCAGCTGGCGCACCACCACGCCGTAGCCGTCGGCGCGGTCGGGCACGAAGGGGGGCAGCAGTTCGGCCCGGCGCCCGTCGACGGTCAGGGCGCCCACGAGCTCGGCCAGCAGGGCGGTCCCGGTCAGCCCGTCGACGTCGAAATCGCCGTGCACCGCCACCCGCTCGCCGCGGCCGGCGGCCGCCAGCAAGCGGCGCACCGCAGGCTCGATCTCGTCCAGCAGCAGCGGGTCGTGCAGGTGCTCCATGCGCGGGAAGAAGAAGCGCTCCAGCTCGCCGGCGTCGGTCACGCCGCGGGCGGCCAGCAGCAGCAGCAGGCGCTCGGAGACGGAACGGTCCAGGGGGAGGTCGCGCTGCATCCGGCGCAGCAGGTCGAGGGAGGGCGTGATTGCGGGAACCCAGGTCCGGCCGGTGATGATGCCGAGGACAGGCGGACGAGCGGCGGCGGATCCCTTGCCGGGCTGTTCGTTGTCGGCGAAGTCCATCTCGATCTGCAACGCTGCCTCCGGGCGAGACGGTCCGGCGCGCGACCGCGGCGCCCTCCGCGGCCCATGCGCCGACGCCCCCGGGGCGGGGGCGCGGCCGACGGCCGCGTGGGCGGCGGCCGGAGTGGAGAAGCTGGTCGTAAGCCGAGTTCTGTTGCCGCCAGGCGGCGACGACCATGTATCTGGGACCGACGTTGCCGCCGGCCTCGTGCGACCTACCCGGGAGTCCAGCGAGACGGGCAGCCTCGTCCTCCCCTATTTGGTCTTGCTCCGGGTGGGGTTTGCCGTGCGACGCCTGTCACCAGGCGCCCGGTGAGCTCTTACCTCGCCTTTTCACCCTTACCGCGGCCGAAGCCGAGGCGGTATATTTTCTGTGGCACTTTCCGTGGGATCACTCCCCCTGGGCGTTACCCAGCACCCTGCCCTGCGGAGCTCGGACTTTCCTCGAGGACCCGAAGGACCCCGCGGTCGTCTCCCCAGCTTCTCCGGTCTCATGATAGGACCTTCGCGGCGGCTTGTCACCTCTTTCGCTTGCTCCCCTTCGGCGGATAGCGGCCGTCCAGGGCCGCGTTGGCCAGGGCGTCGGCCACGGCGTTCTCGGCCCGGGGCACGTGGCGCACCGTGAAGGCCTTGAAGCCGCGGGCGTGCATGACCACCTGGCGGTAGAAAGGCAGCAGATCCTGGCTCTTGACCCGGTACTGTCCGGTGAGCTGTCGCGCCACGAGTTCGCTGTCCACGAGCAGGCGCACCCGCGGCGCCTCCCAGCCGGCGGCCAATTCCAGGCCCTTGAGCACGGCCCGGTACTCGGCTGCGTTGTTCGTCGCCCGGCCGATCGTCTCGGCGTGGACGCAGAGCGCAGGCCCGTCGTGCTGGGAGAAGAGCACCCCGATGGCCGCGGGGCCGGGGTTGCCCCGGCTGGCGCCGTCGGTGCGGATCTCGAGCACGCGGCTGCCGTCGGCCGGCAGGGGGCTCTCGTCCAGGTCGGCGGCGGCGGGCAGACCGCTCCAGTCCGCGTCGACATCCGGGGCCTCGGCGGCGGCGCTCTCGGAGACGGTCCCGTCCTGGAGTTCGCGGCGCCACAGCCGCAGGCGCCGGCGGAGGTCGCCGGCGGACATGCCGCACTCGCGGGCCAGGGCGCGCAGGTTCTCGCTGCGCTCCAGGGCCTGCAGCAGTCCGGCCAGGGAATCGGGCTGTTCGGCCGTGCTCATCGACGTCTCCCCCGCATAAAGGAAAAAGGGCGCCCGGGGCGCCCTCCGCTCACCTCGTGGCCCCCCGCGGGGCGAGGGGATGGTGGGCGATACTGGACTCGAACCAGTGACCTCTCGCGTGTGAGGCGAGCGCTCTAGCCAGCTGAGCTAATCGCCCGAATCGGATCCGCTGGTGGGCCCACCAGGACTTGAACCTGGGACCGACCGGTTATGAGCCGGCTGCTCTAACCGACTGAGCTATGGGCCCACAACCCGGAGCCAGGACAATACTCGCTGCCGAAACCGAGGTCAAATATTTTCAGACGATCTCGGTATAGCCCTTGAGCTTGCGCGATCGGCTGGGGTGGCGGAGCTTGCGCAGGGCCTTGGCCTCGATCTGCCGCACCCGCTCGCGGGTGACCTTGAAGATCGTACCCACTTCCTCGAGAGTCCGCGGCGTCCCGTCGCCCAGGCCGAAACGCAGCCGGATCACCTTCTCCTCGCGACGCGACAGGGTGCTCAGCACCCGGTGCAGCTGGTCCTTGAGCATGGCGTGAGCGGCCACATGGGCGGGCGAGTTCGCCGAGGTGTCCTCGATGAAGTCGCTGAGGTTGCTGTCCTCGTCCTCGCCGATCGGACGGTCCAGCGAAACCGGCTCCATGCTGGCCTTGAGCACGCCCGAGACCTTCTCCATGGGCATGTCCAGGTGCGCCGCGATCTCCTCGGCGGAGGGGTCGCGCCCCAGCTCCTGCACCAGCAGCCGCTGCGCGCGGTTCACCTTGTTGATGGCCTCGATCATGTGCACCGGCACCCGGATCGTGCGGGCCTGGTCGGCGATGGCCCGGGTGATCGCCTGGCGGATCCACCAGGTGGCGTAGGTCGAGAACTTGTAGCCCTTGCGGTAGTCGAACTTCTCGACGGCGCGCATCAGCCCGCTGTTCCCCTCCTGGATCAGGTCCAGGAACTCCAGGCCGCGGTTCGTGTAGCGCTTGGCGATGCTGATCACCAGCCGGACGTTGGCCTCGATCATCTCGCGCTGCGCCGTCTCGATGTCGACGCGTCCGGACCTGATCGCTTCGGCGACCTCGCCCAGCACCTCGACGCCCAGACCGACCTCCCGCTCCACTTCGACGATCTGCTTGCGCATGCTGCGCACATGGGGGCTGTTGCCCGACGCGGCGTGCTCCCGGGCGATGCGCTCGCCCAGGTCGGTGACCTTCTGGTGCACCAGGATGATCCGGTTCGAAAGATGCTCCACCTGCGACGACGACAGGTGCAGGCCCTGGAAGGCCTCCAGGACCTTGCGCTCGCGCGACTGGATCATGCGGGTCAAGGTGGCCGAGCGGGTGCTGTTGCGGCACTTCTTCAGCTCGGCGGACTGGGTGGCGAGCTCCTTCTGCCACTTCTCGATGCGGTCGACGGTGCGCAGGATGCGCTGTCCCTCCTTGCGGGGCGAGTAGTGCACGTTCCAGGTGCTGCTGTCGTGCTGCACCACCTCGTCCACCAGCAGGTTCTCGGCCATGAGCTGGGCCGAGATCTGGCGCAGCTCGCGCAGGGTCAGATCGGCGCGGACCGTGGCGCGCAGCACCCGGCACATGCCCTCCTCCATGCGCATCGCCAGCTCGACCTCGCCCTGGCGGGAGAGCAGGGGCACGCGGCCCATCTCGCGCAGGTACATGCGGACCGGGTCGTCGTACTTGACCGTGCTGCGCTGGACCTTCCGCGCCAGGGCCTGCTTCTTCTTGACCCGCTGCTGTTCCTTGTTGCGTTTGCGGTCGGCCTCGGCCTGGGAGTCGAAGTACTCGATCTTGATCTCCGAGAGCTTCTCGAAGATCCGGTCGTAGAGATCGATGTCGCAGTCGTCGCCGAGCAGTTCGTTGATCTGTTCGGTGAGGACGAAGCCGCCGCCCTCGCTGGCGAGCTTGCGAACCTGGTCGAGAATCGTGTCGAGGTTGTCAGTGGTCATCTGCGATCCCGCTCCTCGGTGGGAAGGTGCTGGCGCCGGCGTGGCCTTGATGGCGACATGGCCGGCCCTCTTTCCCGAATTGTCCTCCCGGGCGCCGCTCCGCCCGGGCATCGATCAGTCTTCCGGATCGTCCTCTTTCCGCCGCCATGCGCGCAGCGCCTCGACATCGGGGCGATCGGCGGCCGCGAGCCGCGCGTGGCAGTCCTGGACGACCCGGCAGTAGTCCCCCTCGGCCGGCTCGGTCCGCTCGGCCAGCAGGTCGGTGACGAAGCGTTGATAGCCGTCACCCATGTCGTACCAGCGTTCCTGGACGAAGGCGGCCGGGCTCACCTCGCGTCCGGCGGCGCGGGCGTCCTGCCAGTGTACAAGCTCGCCGCGCAGGCGTTCCCCCTCGGCCGTGGCCATGGTGCGGTCCGCCCAGAGCTCGAGCATCAGCGCCGCCGCCCTGCCGCCGGCGTCCTCCAGGACGTGGGCCAGCAGGACGGTCTCGATCCGCGCGACGTCCACCGCGCCCGCGTCGCGGCCGCGCGGCCTGCCGCCGGGCGCCGCCGCCGCGGCGGGCTGCGCCGCGGGACCTTCCCCCTCCGCCGTCGGCCGCCGGCGCGGGGAACTGCGCAGGGTCTCGACGCGGTTCTCCAGCACCTCGCGCGGCAGGCCGAAGACCTCGGCGGCCTCGTCCAGCAGCAGCGACCGTCGGATCGCGTCCTCGACTCCGGCCAAGGTGTTCATCGCCGTCGCGACGGCGCGCTCCTTGGCCTCGCGGCCGTGCGGGGCCGCGAAGTCGTCCAGCACCCGCAGGTAGCCGGGCGCGGCGCGCAGGAGCTCCCCCATCTCCTCGGCCGTGTGGTCGCCGAGGAAGGAGTCCGGATCCTCGCCGTCGGGCAGCAGGACCACGCGCGGTTCCAGGCCGACGGTCAAGGCGAGTCCGGCGGCCTGCACGGCCGCCTTCCGGCCGGCGCGATCGCCGTCGTAGAGCACGTAGAGCGATCGGCACCCCCGACGCAGCAGCGCGGCCTGCTCCGGCGTGAAGGCCGTGCCGCAGGTCGCCACGACGTTGTTGAATCCGGCCTTGGCCAGGGCCAGGAGATCAAGATAGCCCTCCACCAGGACCGCCGCCTTCACCCGCGCGATCGGGATGCGCGAGGACGAGAAGCCGTAGAGCAGCTTCCGCTTGTTGAAGTAGGCGCTTTCCGGTGAATTGAGGTACTTGGGCTCCCCTTGCCCGACGATCCGTCCGCCGAACCCGACCACGCGCTGGGCCACGTTCTTGATCGGAAATATAACCCGGTTGCGGAAATAGGCAAAAGGCGCGTCCCGCTCCCCGCGCGACATCAGGCCCGCGCGCAGGGCGAGCTCGGGGGCGATGCCCAACCGCTTCAGCCCCGATTCCAGCCAGACCGTGCCCGGAGGGGCGAAGCCGACGTCGTAGCGCCGCAGCAGGTCGTCGGGAAATCCGCGTTCGTGCAGGTATTCCAGCCCGGCGCGGCCCTCGGGCTCCCAGAGCGCCTCGCGCCACAGCGTGGCCGCCTCGTCCTGCGCGCGGTAGAAGGACTGGCGCTCGCCCTCCCCCTCCTCGTCCTCGGTCAGGTAGCGGGCCAGGTCGATGTTCAGGGAGCGGGCCAGGATCTCGAGGGCCTCGGGGAAGGACAGCCCCTGCAGCTTCATCAGGAAGGTGATGACGTCCCCGCCCTCGCCGCAGCCGAAGCACTTGAAGATCTGACGGGCGGGGTTGACCTGGAAGCTGGGGGTCTTCTCGCGGTGGAAGGGGCAGAGACCCTTGAAGGCCGAGCCCGCGGGCTTGAGCGAGACGTACTCGCGCACCACGGCGACGATATCCGTCTCGTCCTTGATGCGGCTCACGATGTCCTGGGGCACGACACGAGACATCGGCCAAGCGCTCCCCAAGCTGGTTGTCGCCAAACGATTTGGGGCGAGAAGGGCGATGGAGCAACATACAACATGCTGACGATGATGTCCACCGCCGCGGAAGGTTCCCGGCGGGCTAATCGGCGAGCCTGACCTCGGTCACGCCGGCCCCCCCCTGCCTGGCCGCCGCATCGGCCGCGCCGGCCACGCGATCGTCGGCGCCGAGCCGCTCGCGCAGATATTCCCGCAGCCGGCCCGTGCCGTGGCCGTGGATCACGCGCACCACGGCGACCCCGGCGGGGATCGCGCGGTCCAGCAGGGTGTCCAGGGCGTCCCAGGCCTCCTCGGCCCGGTAGCCGCGCAGGTCGATCTCCTGCAGTTCGGCCGGCGCCGCGCCGCGCCAGGGCCAGCCCGCCTTCTCGCGGGGGCCGTCGGCGGCCTCGTCCCGCTGCGCGGGCTCCACGGCGTCGACGCCCAGGTTCAGGCGCATGCCGCGGGCGTCGGCCACCAGCTTGCCGCCGCGGACCTCCACCACCACGCCGGTCAGGCCCAGGTGAGGGATGCGCACGCGGTCGCCGGGGCGGTATTCCCGGGCGGCGGGCTGCGGCGCCGGCGCCCGCTCGCGCAGACGGCGGCCGAGTTCGGCCAGGCGCTCGCGGCCGCGGCTGATCGCGTCCCGCGTGGCGCCCCCGCTGCGCAGCTCGCGCACCACGTTCTCCAGGGTGCGGCGGCCCTCGGCCAACAGATCCTCCCCTTCCCGGCGCTGCGCGGCCAGGATCTCGTCGCGGTCCCGGCGCAGCGATTCCAGACGCGCGCCGAGCTCGCGCCGGTCCTGCGCCATCTCCTGCTCGAGCCGGCGCCGCTCCGCCTCGGCCTCGGCCATGCCGCGGGCGCGGGTTGCCAATTCCTCGAGCAGGCGCTCGATCGCGAAGCGCTCCTCGCCCAGGCGGTCGCGGGCGCGGGCGAGCAGCTCGGCCGGGAAGGAAAGCCTTTCGGCCATGGCGAAGGCGTGGCTGGCCCCGGGCGCGCCCACGCGCAGCGTGAAGAGCGGGCTCAGGGTCAGCTCGTCGAAGTCCATCGCCGCGTTGACCATGGCCGGATGATCGGCGGCGGCCGCCTTGAGCAGACCGTAGTGGGTCGAGGCCAGCACCAGGCAGCCGCGCTCGGCCAGTCCCTCGAGGACGGTGAAGGCCAGGGCGGCGCCCTCCTCGGGGTCGGTGCCGCTGCCGATCTCGTCGCAGAGCACCAGGGTGTCCGCGGTCGCCGTCTCCAGGAAGCGCGTCAAATGCCCCAGGTGGGCCGAGAAGCTGCTCAGGGACCGCTCGATGGACTGCTCGTCGCCGAGGTCGACGCTGAAGCGGCGCAGCAGGGGCAGCGTGGTGTCCTCGCGCGCAGGCACGTCCCAGCCGGACTGCGCGAGCAGCGACAGCAGGCCCACGCACTTCAGGGCGACCGACTTGCCGCCGGCGTTGGGGCCGCTGATCAGCAGGACGCGCCGGTCCGCGGGCAGTTCGAGGTCCAGGGGCACGACTTCGGGCCGGTCCGCGGCCTGCCCCAGCAGCAGGGGGTGGCGCGCGCGGCAGACGCGCAGGGGCGCGCCGGGCGCCAGGCGCGGTCGCCGACCGTCGACGGCCCGGCTCCAGACCAGCCCGGCCCGCAGACCGTCGCAGAGCAGCATCAAACCGGCCGCGTCACGCAGATCGGGGCCGGCGCGCTCGACTTCGGCGTTCAGTTCCAGCAGGATCCGCTCGATCTCGGCGCCGCCCTCGAGACGGCATTCGACGAGATCGTTCTGCAGTTGCACGGCGGCGGCGGGTTCGACGAAGACCGTGCCGCCGGTGGCGGAGCGGTCGTGCACGATGCCTTCCAGCCGGCGCCGGGCCGAGGCGTGCAGGGGCAGGCAGAAGCGGTCGCCGCGGACGGTGACCTCGGGGCCGTTGGTCCAGCCCCGGCGCCGCGCCTCGTCCATCGCCCGCGCCACGGCCCCGCGCACCGACCGCTCCAGGTCGCGGGCCTGGCGGCGCAGTCGCGCCAGGCGCGGCGTGGCGTCGTCCTTCACGCAGCCGTCACGGTCCAGGGCGCGGGCCACGGCGACGGCCAGGTCGGCGAAGGAGGGCGTCTCGGCGACGGCGTCGGACCAGCGCGGACAGGACTCCCGGCGATCCAGGAACCAGTCCCGCCAGCGATCGAGTTCGGCGGCCACGCCGGCCAGGTGGACCAGGTCCTTGCCGTCCAGGCGCAGCGGACGCTCCCGGTCGAGCATGTCCAGGGCGTCCGAGACCTCGCACAGGGGCGGCCAGCGGTCGCGGTCGCCCTCGACGCGCAGCTCGTCGGCGAGCCGGTGGCGCAGAGCGATCGCGTCGGCGTCGATCAGCGGCCGGGTGGCGGCCACGGCCTCCGCGGCGCGGCGGGCCCGGGCGTGGCGGGCGACACCGGCGGTCACGCGGTCCCATTCCAGCAGGGCCAGCGCGCGCGCGTGCTCCGGGGTCGCGGGCAGGGCCGCGTCCCGCTGCTGGGCGGCGATCTCGGCGAGCAGGGGATTCAAGGGATCATCCTCGCGGCGTCGTGGTCGCGGCGGCGGCCCCCAGGCGGTCGCGGGCCGTGTCGGCGACTTCCTCCCAGACCTTTTGCTCGTCCCCGCCCAGGCGGTGGAAGAGCTCGTAGACGGTCGGCGCGGCCCTGTAGACCAGGCGGGTCGAGACGTGACTTTCGTAGGCTGCGGGCAGATCCTCGCCGCCGGGAACCAGGGTGGATCCGATCATCAGGACGCTCAGGAAGAGGGCGCCGAGCAGCAGTCCGAAGATCGCGCCGCCGGCGCGGTCGATCCAACCCAGGATCGAGATGCGGACCACGCGAACGACGGCGGCGGCGATGAAGCGCACCGCCACGAGCCCGGCCAGGAAGATCAGGACGCCGGCGAGGGCCAGGGCGCTCCGCTCCGACAGCGAGCCGAAGTCGTCCAGCAGCGCCGCGAACCGGGGGGCCAGCTCCAGGGTGGCGAAGACGCAGGCCACGAGGCCGACGAACTCCACGACGCGACGCACCAGCCCGCTGCGCCAGCCGACGAAGGCGAAGACGACGAGCACGCCGAGGATGACGATCCGGATCGCGTCCATGTCCCCCCGATCAGGGCAGAAGTCGTTGCTTGACGGCGGCGCTGACGCGCGAGCCGTCGGCGCGGCCGGCGACCTTGACCATCACGGCCTTCATCACCTTGCCCATGTCGCGCGGGCCCTCGGCGCCGGTCTCGGCGACGGCCTCGTCGACCAGCCCGGCCAGCACCGCGTCGTCCAGTTCCGCAGGCAGGAACTCGGCGACGATCACCAGTTCGGCTTCGTTGCGCGCCGCCAGGTCGTCGCGGCCGCCCTTGCGGGCGCCGTCCAGCGCGTCGCGGACCTTCTTGGCGTAGCTGCGCAGGATGGCGACGACCGCGTCGTCGTCAACCTCTTCGCGCGTGTCCACCTCGACCTGCTTGACGGCGGCCTGCAGCATGCGCAGCACCGTCAGCCGGTCGCGGTCCTTCGCCTTCATGGCGGCGACGGTGGCCGCCTGCAGGCGGCCGGCGATCTCTCCACTTGCCATGACCCTCTCCCTTTCCCCGCCCGCGGCGCGGACGGACCGGGCGCGCCCGGCGCGGTCCGCGAACGACTATGCTACGCGCCGGGACCGGCGTCCAGGGCGAAACCCCCGGACCGGCGCAGGGCATCGGCGCGCGCGGCGAGCAGGACCAGCCCCGCGGCCGCCGCCGTCTCGGTGCGCAGCCGGTGCGGCCCCAGGCGCAGGGGCGTGCCCCGGGAGGCCAGCAGCTCCAGTTCGGATTCGCTCCAGCCGCCCTCGGGGCCGACGACCCAGGCCAGGCCGTCGGGCGCCGGCGCCGCCAGCAGGTCGGCGGGCCCGGCCAGGCGGCCGGCCGTATCGGGACGGGCCTGGTGGGCGGCCGCCGCGACCCCGTACCAGATCGCCGCCGGACAGGCGTCCAGGAAATCGACCAGCCTCCCGGGTTCGCGCAGCACCGGCAGGTGCGAACGGCCGGACTGCTTCACGGCCGTGCGCAGGGCGGCGCGCCAGCGCTGGACGCGGCCGGAGCCGGGATGGACGACAGCGTTGTCGCTGTCCAGAGGCCAGATCTCGTGGGCGCCCAGCTCGACCGCCTTCTCCAGGGCCCATTCGAAGCGCTTGCCCTTGACGACGCCGCAGGCCAGGTGCAGGCGCGGCCCGACGCTCTCGACCGGATCGGCGGTCACCGCGACGATGCCCAGCCGCGCGCGGCCGCCGTCGGCGCCCAGGAGCTTCGCGTCGTAGTAGCGGCCCTCCCCGTCGGTCAGCCGCAGGGGGTCGCCCGGGCGGGCGCGCATCACCTTGAGCAGGTGGCGGCTCTCCTCGGCGTCCAGGGTCCGCTCGTCGCCGGGACGGGGCGCGGCCCCGGGGGTGATGTCGGAGAGGAAGAAGAGGCGCACCGGATACCTCGCTGGCGAAAAGCGGGATCAGCCGAAGACGCCGCGCCCCGGAGGCGGGACCCGGGCGGCCAGTCGCTCGCGCACGGACTCCAGCCGCTCGCGCTCTTCGGTCTCGAGGTCCTGCACCGTCCAGGCGAGGACGCGCACCAGCTGGTCGCCGCGCCGGTCGCTGTTCAGGCGGGGCATGCCCTTGCCGCGCAAGCGGAAGATCTTGTGCGAATGGGTGCCGGCCGGGACCTTCAGGGCCACGCGTCCGTCCAGGGTGGGCACCTCGATCTTGACGCCCAGCATCAGGTCCAGCGGCGAGATCGGCACGTCGACCAGGATGTCGTCGCCGTGGCGCTCGAAGACGGGGTCCTCGGCCACCTCCATCACGACCCGCAGGTCGCCGGAGGGTGATCCCTGGCGTCCCGCATCGCCGCGGCCGGGCATCTCCATGTAGTTGCCGGTGCTCACGCCGGCCGGGATGCGCACCTCGATCGTCTCCTGGCCGCGGATCGTGCCCGTGCCGTGGCAGTCGCCGCAGGGCTTGTCGACGATCTGACCGCGGCCCTGGCAGGCCGGGCAGACGCCCTCGGTGACCATCTGGCCGAGCAGGGTGCGCCGGACCTGGCGCACGCGGCCGCGGCCGCCGCACTGCCCGCAGGTCGCGGGTCGGCTGCCGCTGGCGGCGCCGCTGCCTTCGCATTCGGGGCAGGGCACCTGCTTCTTCAGGCGGATCTTCTTGCGCGCGCCCTCGGCGGCCTCGTGCAGGGTGAGCTTGACCTTGACCTGGAGGTCGTGGCCGCGGCCCTGGGCTTCGGCTGCGGCGGCGCCGCCGCCGAAGATGTCGCCCAGGCCGCCGCCGAAGCCGCCGAAGTTGCGCAGGAAGGACTCGAGGGCGTCGTCCAGGCCGAAGCCGCCGAAACCGCCGCCCGGCATGCCGCCGGGGTCGAAGCCGGCATGGCCGAAACGGTCGTACTGCTCGCGCTTGCCGGCGTCCTTGAGCACCTCGTAGGCCTCGGTGGCCTCGCGGAACTTCTCCCCCGCGCCCTCGTCGTCGGGATTGCGGTCGGGATGGTACTTCACCGCCAGACGACGGTAGGCCTTCTTGATCTCGTTCTCCGAGGCGCCGCGTTCGATCCCCAGGACCTCGTAGTAGTCACGTTTGCCGGACATCTTCTCCGTCTCTCGCTAGCGGGCGACCACGACGCGGCTGGGCCGCAGCACCATGTCGTCCAACCGGTAGCCGGGCTGGGCGACCTCGGTGATCAGGCCCGAGGCGTGTTCCTCGCTCTCGACCTGGAGCACGGCCTCGTGAAGGTTCGGATCGAAAACTACGCCCGGCCCGGCCTCGATGCGGGACAGCCCGCGCCCGGCCAGGATCTCCTGGAAACGGCTCTCGATCAAGGAGAGTCCGCTGCGCAGGCGAGCCGTGTCGGCGGGCTCGTCGTCGGCCGCGGGAGGCAGGGCGGCGGCGGCGCGCTCGAAGTTGTCGACGACCTCCAGCATGTCGCGCAGCAGGGAGGCCTCGGCCAGGCGCCGCGCCTCGGCGACCTCGCGGCGGGCGCGCTTGCGGACGTTGTCCAGCTCGGCCGCGGCGCGCAGCCAGCGGTCGTGCAGGTCGTCGCGCTCGCGCCGGAGCTCGTCCAGGGGATCGGGCTCCGCGGCGGACCCGGCCGCCGGCTCCGCGTCGGGGGCGGGACTGGGATCGGCCGCGGCCTCGGCCGCGGGCTCGACCGGCGGCTCCTGCTCGCGGCGCGGCTTCTTCTTCGACATGCTTCTGCTGCCTCCTGTGCCCGCGACCGGCGTTGCGGCCGCCGGCGGGGTCATTCGCCGGTATTCAGGCTGCGCATCAGGACGCGCAGGCTGTGGATCGTTCTCTGGTAGGGCATGCGCCGCAGGCCCAGCACGGCGAGCACGCCGCGGCGGCCGTCGAGGCGGTACGGAGACGAGACCAGGCTGAAGGGCCGCAGTTCGGCCACCGGGTTCTCGGCGCCGATCCAGACGGAGATGCCGTCCTCTCCGTCCGGCTGCAGACGGCGCAGGGAGTCGCGGATCGTGCGCGGGGACTCGATGAAGCGGATCAGGGTCTTCAGGTGGGCGGCGTCGGAGAACTCCGGCTCGTCCAGCAGCCTGGCCACGCCGTTCAACTCGATCTCCGCCTCCTCGACGTCGACGAAGAGGTCGCGGCCCTGCTCGACCAGGTCGCGGGCGCAGCGCCCCTCGCGGGAGGCCTCGCCGGCCAGCGAGGGCAGCACCCCGCTGCGGATCTCGGCCACGGTCAGGCCCGAGATGCGTTCGGAGAGGAAGCGGGCTGCGTCGTCCAGCACCTCGACCGGATAGTCCTGCTCGACCGTCACGATGCCGGTGCGGACCAGGGCGTTCTCCAGCACCAGCACCATCAGCACGCGGCGGCCCTCGCGGGGGTGCAGCTCCAGGCGCTGCGCCCGCACCGCGTCCCAGGTGGGCCCCAGGATGATGCCGATGTTGTCGGTGAGACGGCTGAGCAGCGAGGCCAGGGCCCTGACCATGGCGTGCGCCCCGGCGGAGCGCTCGAGCTCGCGGTTGACCATCGGGGCCAGCTCGGCGGCGCCGGCGTCGTCGCCGGCGGGCCAGCGCCGGAGCAGCCGGTTCACGAAGGCGCGGAAGCCGGCGTCCGTGGGGATGCGTCCGGCGGATGTGTGGGGCTTCTCGATCAGCCCCTCGTCCTCGAGCCCGGTCATCTCGGCGCGCACGGTGGCCGGCGAGCAGGCGCCGCCCAGCCAGCGGGCGACGAGCCCGGAGCTGACGGGCTGGCCGGTCTCGCTGTAAAGGCGCACGACGGCGTCGAGGATCAGCTGCTTGCGCTCGCGGGTCTCGGACATGGCCTCACGGGGGGTTGGAGTCGGATCGGTACGGAAACCGCTACAAGGTAGTACGGACGTTTTTGGGGTGTCAACTTCGGGCGCCGACGAAGCGGGCGTCCCTCAGTCGGCGCGCGCCAAGCGCTCCTCCACCGCGTCCAGCCTCAGGAAGCCCCGCGGGGTCAGCCGCAACCGCCCCGCCCGGCGACGCCAGAGACCCTCCCGCTCGCCCTCGGCCAGCGCCGCTTCGGCCAGCGGGACGCGGACCAGGGGAACGCCCGCGACGGTGCGCAGCGGCAGGATCATGCGCTCCAGGCGCAGCGCCCGCCGGTCCAGCGGATCGCTCATGGCCTCGGGCAGCTCGCCGGCTCCGACCGCGCGCAGCCAGGCCCCGGGATCGGCAAGGTTGGCGTAGCGCCGGGCGCCGAGCAGGCCGTGCGCGCCCGGCCCCAGGCCCAGGTAGGGCGTGCGCCGCCAGTAGGCGCTGTTGTGCCGGGACTCCTCTCCCGGCAGGGCGAAGTTCGCCACCTCGTACTGCGCGAAGCCCAGCGCGGCCAGGGCCTCGACGGCCGCCAGGTAGTCGCGCTCGACCTCCGCCTCGGCGGGCTCGCGCTCCTCGCCCGCGGCGATCCGGTCCGCCAGGGGAGTGCCGTCGTGGACCTCGAGGATGTAGAACGAGACGTGGCCGACGCCCAGGTCGCGGGCCTCGCGGAACTCCTCGGCCAGGCGCTCCGGGTCGATGCCGGGGGCCAGGATCCAGTCGGCCGAGACGCGGGGGAAGCGGCGCCCGGCCAGGGCCAGCGCGGCGCGGGCGGTCGCCGCGTCGCAGCGGCGGCCCAGGCGGCGCAGGACGGCGTCGTCCAGGCTCTGCACGCCCAGGCTCACGCGCCCGACGCCGACGTCGCGCCAGGCCGCGCAGCGATCCTGGTCCAGGCTCTCGGGGTTGGCCTCGGCGGTCACTTCCGCGCCGGCCCGGAGCGGCAGCCGGCCCAGGGTGCCGGCCATCAGATCGGCGAAGTCGTCGGGGGCCAGCAGCGAGGGCGTGCCCCCGCCCACATAGGCCGTGTCCACCGCGAAGCCCGCGAGCCGGGGACAGCTCTCCCGACGCAGGTCGAGTTCTGCCGCCGTCGCCCGGACCACGCGACGCCGCAGCTCCGCATCGTGGCGATCGGTCGTGGCGAAGCGGCAGTAGTCGCAGCGGGAGGCGCAGAAGGGGACGTGCAGATAGAGACCGCCGCCCCGGAGGGGACGGCGGTCGCCGCGGGATGCGGTGTCGCGGTCGGCGGAGACGCTCACCGGATGATGTCGCCGATGCGGCTCCAGCGGGGCCAGTTGCGCACGGGGTCCCAGGACCAGTAGATGAACATGGCGCTGCCCTTGAGGTGCTTCAATGCGAGCGGCCCCCAATAGCGGCTGTCCTCGCTGTTGTAACGGTTGTCGCCCATCATGAAGATGTTGTCGTCGGGGACGACCAGGGGCCCGAAGGACCAGTTGCGGCCGGCGCGCGCCTTGGCTGTCTCGCGGCGAGTGTGGGGCCGCAGGCAGGTGTGGTCGTGGACGGCGCCGGCGTAGCAGGCGTGGTCGCCGTCCCGGTCGGCGAAATTCTCCTCGTACATCGCGCCGTTGACGTAGAGCAGGCCCTGGCGCACTTCGACGGTGTCGCCCGCCACCGCCACGCAGCGCTTGATGTAGTCCTTGTCGATGTCCACCGGATACTCGAAGACGATGATGTCTCCCTGCCGGGGCTGGCGGATCGCCGGCAGGCGGACGTTCTCCCAGGGCAGGTCGATGTAGGGGCCGGTGAAGAGCAGGGGCCGGATGCGATCGGGAATCTCGGCGCCGTAGAGGAACTTGTTCACGAAGAGGAAGTCGCCCTTGAGCAGGGTATCCTTCATGGATCCGCTCGGGATCCGGACCGCCTGGATTATGAACTGCCGGATGAAGAGGGCGACGGCCACCGCGAAGACGATGGTCCGCAGGTACTCGAGCACGGCCCGGCGGCGAGCCCGCCGGGAAGATTCGGCGTCGCGGCGCACGCGGCCCCGGACCTTGGCGGGAGTTGCGGTTCTGGACATCTGGGTCATCCTTTTGCTTCCTCCGGAAACGGCCTCGAGCACCATGCTCCTACGCCCGGTCCGGATATTGGTTCCTCCGGCTCAGCGCTCGATCTTGAGCACGGCCAGGAAGGCCTCCTGCGGGATCTCCACCGCGCCGACCTGCTTCATGCGCCGCTTGCCCTCCTTCTGCTTCTCGAGCAGCTTGCGCTTGCGGCTGATGTCGCCGCCGTAGCACTTCGCGGTGACGTTCTTGCGGAAGGGCTTGACGGTGGTGCGGGCGATCGCGCGCGTGCCGATGGCCGCCTGGATCGCCACCTGGAACATCTGGCGGGGGATCAACTCCTTCAGCTTGCGGCAGAGCCCCACGCCCCACTCGTAGGCGCTGGCGCGGTGCACGATGCAGGCCAGGGCGTCCACGGGTTCGCCGTTGATCAGGATGTCGAGCCGGATCAGGTCCCCCTTGCGATGCCCAAGGTACTCGTAGTCCAGCGAGGCGTAGCCCCGGCTCACCGACTTCAGCTTGTCGTAGTAGTCGACCACGAGTTCCGACAGCGGCAGGTCGAATTCCAGGTTCACGCGCTCGGTGTCGATGTACTCCATCTTGCGCTGCGTGCCGCGGCGGTCCAGCGAAATCTGGATCACGGCCCCGATGAATTCCTTGGGCGTGATCACCAAGGCCCGCACGAAGGGCTCGCGGACCTCCTCGATGATCTGGACCGGCGGCATCAGCGCCGGGTTCTCGACCAGCAGCGTCTCGCCGGTGCGGGTCAGCACCTCGTATTCCACGTTGGGCAGGGTGGCGATCAGGTTCAGGCCGTACTCCCGCTCCAGGCGCTCCTGGATGATCTCCATGTGCAGCAGGCCCAGGAAACCGCAGCGAAAGCCGAAACCGAGGGCGGCGCTCTTCTCGGGCTCGTAGGTCAGCGAGGCGTCGTTGAGCTGGAGCTTCTGCAGCGCGTCCTTCAGATTGTCGTAGTCGTCGTTGTCCGTGGGGTAGAAGCCGCTGAAGACCATCGGCTTGGCCTCGACGTAGCCCGGCAGGGGCTCGGCGCAGGGGGCGACGGCGCTGGTCACGGTGTCGCCGACGCGAATGTGGCGGACGTCCTTGGCGCCGGTGGCGACGTAACCGACCTCGCCGGCCGACAGGGTCTTCTGCGGCTTGCGCTCCAGCCGGAACCAGCCGATATCCCCCGCCTCGTATTCCTTCTCCTGCCGCATCATCCGGATGGCGTCGCCCTTGCGCAGCGTGCCGTCGATCATGCGCAGGTAGGCGACGGCCCCGACGTAGGGGTCGAAGACCGAGTCGAAGATCAGGGCCTTGACCGGGGCGGCGGGATCGCCCTGGGGCGCGGGCACGCGCTCCAGGATCGCGGCCAGCAGTTCGTCCACGCCCTCGCCGGTCTTGGCGCTGACCCGCAGCACCTCCTCGGGATCGCAGCCCAGCAGGTCGACCAGCTGCCCGACGACCTCGTCCACGCGCGCGGCCTGCAGGTCGATCTTGTTGATCACCGGCAGGACCGCCAGGTCGTGTTCGACGGCCAGGTAGAGGTTGTTGATGGTCTGGGCCTGGACGCCCTGGACGGCGTCGACCACCAGCAGGGCGCCCTCGCAGGCGGCCAGGCTGCGCGAGACCTCGTAGTTGAAGTCGACGTGACCCGGGGTGTCGATCAGGTTGAGCACGTACTCCCGCCCCGCGGGGTCCTTGTGGAACATCCGGATCGGGTGGCTCTTGATCGTGATGCCCCGCTCCTGCTCGAGGTCCATCGAATCCAGCACCTGCGCCTTCAGTTCCTTGCCGCGCAGGGTGCCGGTCCTTTCGAGCAGTCGGTCGGCGAGCGTGGACTTGCCGTGATCGATGTGCGCGATGATGCAGAAGTTCCGGTAGTTGTCCATCGCTCCTCGAGGGTCGGGAAGACGCCGCGGGCGGGCGGCGGCGGTTCAGAAACTGGCCTGCCACTGCAGCAGCACGACGCCGCCGGGGCCGGCGGGGTCCGGCAGTTCGACGGGCAGGGGCCGCTCCGCCGGGTCCCAGATCTCGGGCACAGGCACGGGATCCTCGTCGAAGCGGTACAGGTGCGCGCCCACGTAGGCGTCGAGGGCGATGATAAGCAGCGCCCCCAGCGACCACCAGGCGTAATCGCGCATCAGCTCCCACTCCTCCTCGACGCGGCCGTCCAGGAGGGGACGCAGCCCGCTCTGCTCCTCGGGCAGGGTGCGGGCGTAGGCCTGCAGGCGCACCGCCTTGCGATCGTGCATCACCAGGTGGCCAAGGTAGAAGGCTTGGGCCCCGAAGGCCAGCACCGACCGCCAGCCGTTGTCGGTGTAGAGCTGGCCCCAGCCGGGAAAGACGGCCGACATGCCCACCGCCAGGGTCGGATTCACCCCGCCGGCGAGGACCGGCGGCAGGGTCGGGACGGGCGCCGCGGCGGCGCTGTCGGCGGGCGCCGCGGCCGCAGTCGCGTTCGCTGTCGCATCCGGCGCCGCCCCGGCCGAGAGCGGCGGGAAGGCCAGCAGGGCGATCAGGATCGTGCCCGTCATCCGGCGCATGAGGTCTCCTCGGGCGGGGGCGCCAGCACCCTCAGGGCGCCGGGGTCCACTCGCAGATCCAGGACGCCGGGCCCGCGCAGCTCGGCCTCCCCGTCCAGGTGCACCGCGAAGGGAGCGGGAAATTCCACCCGGGCGGAAGCGGCGCGGTGCAGGACGACCCGGGGATCGTCCAGGTGGGCGCCGCTGCGGGAACGCGGCAGCAGGCGCAGAATATCCCACCGGCCCATGCCGCGGGCAAGGCAGAAGTCCAGCCGGCCGTCGCCGCAGTCCGCGTCCGGGGTCAGCCGGAAGCCGCCGCCGGTCAGCGCGCCGTTGCCGACCTCGGCCAGGCTCCACTCCCCCGCCAGCGGCTCAGCCAGTCCCTCCAGGGTCCAGATCGCGGTCGCCGGGCGGTGACGCGCCAGGGCGGCCAGGGCCGCCAGCCGGTAGCGCAAGGCGCCCAGCCCGCGGGGCAGGCGCGCGGCGCGGCGCGAGACCTCGCCGCTGAGCAGGAATCCCGCCGAGTTCACGAAGGGGAACGCCCCGCACCAGGCCAGATCGACCCGGCGGACGTTGCCGGCGGCGGCCGCCGCGGCTCCCGCTTCCGCCGTGCGGATGCCCAGGCCCGTCGCGAAGTCGTTGCCGCTGCCGCAGGGCAGCAGCGCCAGCAAGGCCCCGGTGCCGGCCAGCCCCCGGCAGATCTCGCTCATGGTGCCGTCCCCGCCCGCCGCGGCCACGACGGGGTGGCGCTCGGCGGCGCGGGCCGCCAGGTCCGCGGCCTCGCCGGGCGCGGTCGTGCAAAGGATCTCGACCGAGAAGCCCGCCGCGCGCAGCGGCCGCGCCGCCGCTTCGGGCGACAGGCGACCACCGGGCCGGCCGGCGACGGGATTGACGATGACGGCGGCTGAATCCACGGTCCTCCTCCGCGCCGGACGGCGTCCGCGTCGGCAGGAATGCCGCGGTGAAGGGAGGTGGCGGGAATGTGTGGGAATCGAACCCACCTCGGACGGTTTTCGCGCCCGACAGAAGGATTTGAAGTCCCCGGGGCCCACCAGGACCCATCCACTCCCACCGGCATCCTGCAGGATAATACAAACACCGGAGGGGTCAACCGGGTTTCAGCCGGTCGCGCCTCAGGGCAGGCGCGCGATCATCTCGACCTCGACCAGGGCGTCTTTGGGCAGACGGGCGGCCTGCACGGCCGAGCGGGCCGGCTGGGAGACGGCGAAGTATTCGCTGTAGACCTCGTTGACCACCGCGAAGTCGCCCATGTCCGCCAGGAAGACGGTGACCTTGACGACGTCCATCAGCCCCGCCCCGGCCGCCTCGAGGATGGCCTTGGCGTTGGCGAGCGCCTGCCGGGCCTGGTCCACCACTCCCCCGGCGACGAACTCGCCGGTGGCGGGATCGAGGCCGATCTGCCCCGCGGTGAAGACGAAGCCCCCGGCGGCGACGCCCTGGCTGTAGGGGCCGATGGCTCCCGGAGCGGCGTCCGTGCTGATGATCCGACGTTCCATTCCTACCTCCCGGGCGCCGGCGGGCGGGCTCGGCGCCGCCGCCGGAGAGGCGGTCGGCGGACGGCCCGCGACGGGCGCGATCTCATTCCACGGTGACGGACTTGGCCAGGTTTCGCGGCTGGTCCACGTTCTCGCCGCGCAGGACGGCGATGTGGTAGGCCAGCAGCTGCAGGGGGATGACCGACAGCAGCGGCGTCAACATCTCGAGGGTGCTGGGGATGGTGATGACGTGGTCGCTCATGCCCGCGATCTCGCGCTCGCCCTCGGTGACCACGCTGATGATCTTGCCGTGGCGGGCCTTCACCTCCTGGACGTTGCCCTTGATCTTCTGGTAGCTGCCGTCGCGCGTGCAGATCACGACCACCGGCATCTGCGGGTCGATCAGGGCGATGGGGCCGTGCTTCATCTCGGCCGCGGGATAGCCCTCGGCGTGGATGTAGCTGATCTCCTTCAGCTTCAGCGCGCCCTCGAGCGCGATCGGATAGCTCAGGCCGCGCCCCAGGTACAGGAAGTTGGAGTGGCCGGCGTAGGCGCGGGCGATCTCCAGGATGTCGTCCGAGGTGTCCAGGATCTCCTGCACCTTGCCGGGCAGACGCTGCAACTCCTCGATGATCCGGATGCCGCGGTCGCTGGAGATGTTGGTGCGGCGGCCGAAGAGCAGGGCCAGCAGGACCAGGATCGTGACCTGGCTCGTGAAGGCCTTGGTCGAGGCGACGCCGATCTCGGGGCCGGCGTGGATGTAGACGCCGCCGTCGGTCTCGCGGGCGATCGTCGAGCCGACGACGTTCGTCAGCCCCAGCACCTTGGCCCCGCGGCGCCGCGCCTCGCGCATCGCCTCCAGGGTGTCGATGGTCTCGCCGCTCTGGCTGATGGTGATGCAGAGCGTGCCCGGCTCGATGACCGGCGAGCGGTAGCGGAACTCCGAGGCGTACTCCACTTCGACCGGGATGCCGGCGTGCTCCTCGATCAGGTATTCGCCGAGCAGGCCGGCGTGGAAGCTGGTGCCGCAGGCCAGGATGATGATGCGGCGGATGTTGCGCAGCTCCCACTCGGTGAGCTGCATGCCGTCCAGGCGGACGTCGCCGGACTCGGGCAGGATGCGCCCGCGGAAGGCGTTGACGATGGTCTCGGGCTGCTCGAAGATCTCCTTCAGCATGAAGTGCGGGAAACCGCCCTTCTGGATCTGGTCCAGGTCCCAGGTGATCTCCTGCACCTCCTTGGCCACGGTCTCGTTGCGCACCGTGGTCGTCTTCACGCCGTCCGGGGTCAACACCGCCATCTCGCCGTCGTCCAGGTAGATGACCTGGCGCGTCTCGCCGAGGATGGCCGCCACGTCGCTGGCCAGGTAGTTGCTGCCCTGCCCGATGCCCACAACCAGCGGCGAGCCCAGCCGGGCGCCGACGATCTTCCGGGGCTCGTCGGCGTGCACCACCGCGATGCCGTAGGTGCCCTCGACCAGTTCCAGGGCGCGCTGCACGGCCGTCTCCAGGTTGCCCTGGTAGTGGTGGCTGATCAGATGGGCCAGGACCTCGGTGTCGGTGTCCGAGACGAACTCGTGGCCTTCCTTGATCAGCTGGGTGCGCAGCACGGAGTAGTTCTCGATGATGCCGTTGTGGACGAGGGCCACCCGTCCCGAGTCGTCGCTGTGGGGATGGGCGTTGGTCCGGTTGGGCGCGCCGTGGGTCGCCCAGCGCGTGTGGGCGATGCCGCAGGTGCCCGGCAGTTCCACCCCTTCGAGAGCCCGCGCCAGATTGTCGATCTTGCCCTCGCGCTTGACGACGTGCAGACCGCCGTTGACGACGACGACGCCGGCGCTGTCGTAGCCCCGGTACTCGAGACGCCTCAGGCCCTCGAGTAGGATGGAGGCCACCTGCTTCTGACCCGTGATGCCGACGATGCCGCACATGCCGTCTCCGTCCGATTCCATTGCGATGTGGTTCCGGTCCCGGCCGAATCAGCGGCCGCAGGCGGCGCGGACACGCGCCACGAGCTCCCGCGCCGCGGCCTCGTCGGCCGCCTCGGCGATCACGCGCACGATAGGCTCGGTGTTCGAGGGCCGCACGTGCACCCAGGCGCCGTCGCCCTGCCAGCGCAGGCCGTCGCGATCGTCGATCACGCCGGCGCCCAGGATGTCGATCAGCTGCTTCCTTAATTCATCGGCCGCGAAATCACCGTCATGATCGAATTTATCCTTCAACATCGCCACCGGAGGATAGTCGGCGACGGTTTCGGCCAGGGTCCGTCCGCGCTCGGCGAGCAGGGCCAACACCATGCAGATCCCGACCAGGGCGTCGCGGCCCGGGTGCAGCGCCGGGTAGATGACCCCGCCGTTGCCCTCGCCGCCGATCGCCGCCCCGCGGGCCAGCATCTCGGCCACGACGTTGGCCTCCCCGACCGGAGTGCGGTGGACGGGGACGCCGTGCCGCGCGGCCACCGTCTCG
The DNA here is from genome assembly GCA_964559455.1 of uncultured Fibrobacteraceae bacterium. GTDB lineage: Bacteria > Krumholzibacteriota > Krumholzibacteriia > LZORAL124-64-63 > LZORAL124-64-63 > CAZLHO01. The sequence goes on from CAZLHO010000010.1 coordinate 53,380, forward strand.
ATCAGGCCGGTGGTCGACATGTTGACCACCACGGGCCCGGGCTCGCGGGCCAGCAGGAAATCGACGGCCAGGGCCAGGGTCAGCTCCTCGCTCAGGGGCGATCCTGCGCCGTCGACCAGAGCCAGGCGGTCCACGTCGGGATCCACGGCGAAGCCCAGGTCCGCGCCGCCGGCCGCCACGGCCGCGCCCAGTTGCTCCAGGTGGGCGGGCGTGGGCTCGGGAGGGTGGGGAAAGAGCCCGCTCAGTCCGCAGTGCAGGGGCGTGCAGGCCACGCCCAGGCGAGCCAGCAGTGCGGGCACGATCGCGCCGCCGGCCCCTTCGACCGCATCGACCACGGCCGTGAAGCCGCGGGCGGCGATGCGCTCGCGGTCGAGCCAGGGCAGGACGAGCAGGGCGTCCAGGTGCAGGGCGTCGGCGTCGTCCCGGCGGGTCGTTCGGCCGATCCGGTCCCAGGCCACGTGCCCGTCCCCGGCCTCGTAGCGCTCGCGCAGGGCGGCGTTGTCCCCGGCCGAAAGGAAGAGGCCGCGGCCGTCCAGGAACTTCAGCGCGTTCCAGGGCTGGGGATTGTGGCTGGCGGTGATGATCACGCCGCCGACGGCGTCGCTCTCCTGGACGACCATCTCGACGGTCGGCGTCGTGGCCACGCCCAGGTCCACGACGTCGTGGCCGGTCGACGCCAGCGCGGCGGCCACCGCGTCGCGCAGCATGGGCCCGGTGGGACGGCTGTCCCGGCCGATCGTCACCGGTCCCGGGGGGAGCCAGGCGCCGAAGGCCGTCGCCCAGCGGGTCACGGTCACGGCGTCCAGGCCGTCGCCGACGACGCCCCTCACTCCGGAAACGCTGATGCGAAGCGGCAAGGCGGAGCTCCTTTAGAGAACGGCGAAGAGCGCCCGGAAACGCCCCGCCCGGGGACGGGCGGCGGCGCGGGCGCGGAGTCGGAGCGCGGACGGGCGGCCTGCGGCGGGGAAAAAAGTGGAGCCGGTGTGCGGACTCGAACCGCAGACCTGCTCATTACGAGTGAGCTGCTCTACCAGCTGAGCTACACCGGCCCTGTCTCGGGAAGCGGTGGTGCCTGGGGGCGGAGTCGAACCACCGACACCATGATTTTCAGTCATGTGCTCTACCAACTGAGCTACCCAGGCACCCGCAAATCGCGGCGTCACCCTCGCGGGAGGGTCCGGGAATAAAACAACCCAGACATCCCGCTGTCAAGCCCCGCGCTCCATTTCGGGCGACGGCAGTATAGCGCAGGGCCGCCCGAGGAGCAACCGCGGTCGGACGACGTCCCCCGGCGCTTCAGATCAGGCTTCCTTCCCGTATCCTCCCGGATGCTCCCGATGCCAGTTCCAGGCGTCCTGCAGGATCGTCCGCAGGTCGCTGCGGCGGGGGCGCCAGCCCAGGACCGACGCCGCGCGCTCCCCGGAAGCCACCAGGCGGGCCGGATCGCCCTCGCGGCGGGGGGCCACGGCGGGATCCAGATCCCGGCCGGTGACCGCGGCGGCGGCCTCGACGACCTCGCGGACCGAGTGGCCGCGGCCGGTGCCCAGGTTCAGGGCCGAGAAGTGCGGCGCGGCGTCCCACTCCAGGGCCAGGGCGTGGGCCTCGGCGAGGTCGGCGACGTGGATGTAGTCGCGGACCGCGGTCCCGTCCGGCGTGTCGTAGTCGTCGCCGAAGATGCGCACCGCCAGCGCCGGCTCCGCCAGCGAGCGGAGCAGCCGCGGGATCAGGTGCGTCTCGGGGGTGTGGTCCTCGCCGAGATCGCCGTCCGCGCCGGCGGCGTTGAAGTAGCGCAGGGCCACGGCCGAAAAGCCGTGGGCCGCGGCCGCGTCGGCCAGCGCGCGCTCCATGGCCAGCTTGGTGCGGCCGTAGGGATTGATGGGGCGCAGCGGCGCGTCCTCGCGCAGGGGCACCTCGTCGGGCTCGCCGTAGACCGCGGCCGTCGACGAGAAGACGAAACGCCGCGCGCCTCCCGCGGCGACCCGCTCGAGCAGGTTCAGGGTGCCCCCGACGTTGTTGCGCCAGTAGCGCAGCGGATCGCGCACCGATTCCGGAACGAGGCTGAAGGCCGCGCAGTGCAGCACGGCGTCGAAGGGGCGCGCGAAGGCGCGCGCCAGGAAGTCCCGATCGGCGAGGCTGCCCTCGTGCAGGGGCCGCTCCGACCGGCAGGCGCCGCGGTGCCCCGTGCTGAAGTCGTCCAGGATCTCCACGGCGTGGCCGCGCGCGGCCAGGAGGCGGGCGGAAACGCTGCCGATGTAGCCGGCGCCTCCGGTGACGAGAATCCTCATGTTGCATCCTTTCGCAGGGAACGGCCGCGCCGCGGGGCGATACCCAGCCGCCGGGCCAGGTGGCGGCCCGTCGCGGTGTCGGTGGCGGCGATCGTCCCGGGCGGGCCCTCGGCGACCAGGGCGCCGCCGTCGTCTCCGCCGCCGGGACCCAGATCGATGATCCAGTCGGCCTGGGCGATCAGGTCGAGGTTGTGCTCGATCACGACCACCGAGTGGCCCTGGGTGACGAGCTCGTGGAGCACGCGCACCAGCCGGGCCACGTCGTCGGCGTGCAGGCCGGTGGTCGGTTCGTCCAGAAGATAGAGGTTGCGACGGTCTCCTGGCGAGGCCAGTTCGCGGGCGATCTTCAAACGCTGGCTCTCGCCGCCCGAGAGGGTGGTCGCCGCCTGCCCCAGGGTCAGGTAGCCCAGGCCCACCTTCTTCAGGATCCACAGCCTGTCCCGCAGGGTGTTCTCGCCGCGGAAGAAGCCCAGGGCCTCCTCGACGGTCAGGCCCAGCACGTCGGCGATGTTCAGGCCCTGGTGCCGGACCTCGAGGGTCGCGGGGTTGAAGCGGCTGCCGCCGCAGACCTCGCAAGGCACGCTGATGTCGGCCATGAAGTGCATCTCGACCCGGTGCTCGCCCAGGCCCTGGCATTCGGGGCAGCGGCCGCCGGAGGTGTTGAAGCTGAAACGGCCGGCCGTGAAGCCGCGGGAGCGGGCGTCGGCGGTGGCCGCGAAGATCTCCCGGATCGGCGCGAAGACCTGCATGTAGGTGGCGGGGTTCGAGCGGCTGGACCGGCCGATCGGCGCCTGGTCCACGCGCACGACCTTGTGCACCGCATGGCCGCCGCGGATGTCGGTGAAGGGGCAGAACCGCTCGCGGCCGCCGGTCGCCTTGCCGGTCAGGCCGTCGTGGAGGCAGTCGTTCATCAGGGTGCTCTTGCCCGAGCCCGAGACGCCGGTCAGGCAGACCAGCCGGCCCAGGGGCACGGTCACGTCGATGCCGCGGAGGTTGTGCCTGCGGGCGCCGCGCACCACGACCCTGCGCGCGCCCTCCTCCCGGACGGGACGCTGCTCCAGGCCGCCGCGCTCGCCGCGCAGGTAGGCGGCGGTCAGGGTGTCGCCGGACTCCAAAAGCGCGTCCAGCGGTCCCTGGTAGACGACCTCGCCGCCGCGGTGCCCGGCGCCGGGGCCCAGCTCCACGAAGTGCTCGGCGGCGCGCAGCACGTCCAGGTCGTGCTCGACGACGACGACCGTGTTGCCCGCCGCGACCAGGTCGCGCAGGGTCCCGATCAGCCGCTCCACGTCGGCGGCGTGCAGTCCCGTGGTCGGCTCGTCCAGCACGTAGAGGGTGTCGACGAGGCGCGAGCCCAGGGCGTTGGCCAGGTGGATGCGCTGGGCCTCGCCGCCCGAGAGCGTGCGCGTCAACCTATCCAGGGTCAGGTAGCCCAGCCCCACCCTTTCCAGGAAGCGCAGCCGGTGCACGACCTCGTCGCGCACCTCCTCCCCCACCGCGGCGTCGGCGCGGGCCAGGCGCAGGCCCTCGATCCGCGCCAGGGCCGCCGCGATCGAGAGCCGCCCCAGCGCCCCGATGTCCAGGTTGCCGATCCGGACCGCCAGGGCCTCCCGGCGCAGCCGGGTCCCGCCGCAGCTGCGGCAGGTGGTGTCGTTCATGAAGCGCCGCGTGTAGAAGCGGTGGTGCCCCTTCTCCATCTTGCGCCGCATGTCCTCCAGGAAGGGGATCGCACCGACGTAACCCTTGGTCCGGGCCTCGAGGATCTCGCGCTGCGCCGCGGCGGGCAGGCGCTTCCATGGCGTGTCCGTCGGGATCTTGCGGGCGCGGCAGTGGCGCAGCAGCATGGCCTGGGCCTTCAGGAAGGTCTCTGTGCGCCAGGGCTTGACGGCGCCGTCGAGGATCGACAGCGATGTGTCGGGAATGATCTTCTCCTCGTCGAACTGCAGCCGGTTGCCGAAGCCGTTGCAGTCGGGGCAGGCGCCGCGCGGCGAGTTGAACGAGAAGAGATGCGGCGAAAGCTCGGGGAAGAGGGCGCCGCAGCCGTCGCAGCGCAGGTGGGTGGAGAAGACGGCCCGGCTCGTCAGCTCGGCGTCGCGGACCACGGCCCAGCCGCCGGACTGGGCGAAGGCCAGCTCGGCCGCCTCGGCGAAGCGGGACCGCGACCGCGACGACAGCGTCAGGCGGTCCACGACCACGTCCACGGTCTCGCCGGCCCCGGGCCGAGGGGCGTCGGGGTCGTCGGCCTCGTCCAGGCGCAGCGTCCGCCCGTCGACGACGGCCCGCTGGAAGCCCTGCGCCAGCAGCGGCTCGGCCCAGCCGTTGGCCACCGCGTCGCCGCTGAGCTCCAGGGGAAAGGCCACGAGCAGGCGCGCGCCCTCGGCGTGGTCGCGCCGCACCCGGCGCCAGACCGAGGCCGGCGACTCGCGCTCGACGCGCCGATTGCAGTCGGGACAGACGATGCGGCCGATGCGCGCGAAGAGCACGCGCAGGTAGTCGTTGACCTCGGTCACCGTGCCCACGGTGCTGCGCCCGCTGCGGGCGGCGTTGCGCTGCTCGATGGCGATGGCGGGGCTGATGCCGTCGATCCAGTCCACGTCGGGCTTGGGCAGCCGCTCCAGGAACTGGCGGGCGTAGGTGGACAGCGACTCGACGTAGCTGCGCTGCCCCTCGGCGTAGAGGGTGTCGAAGACCAGCGACGACTTGCCGGAGCCGGACACGCCGGAGACCGCGGTCAGCCGGCCGCGCGGAAAGTCCACGTCGCAGCCGCGGAGGTTGTGCTGGCGGGCGCCGCGGATGCGGATCGAGTCGGGCAACGGTTCCTCCAGGATGCGGAGCCACGGGGGCCGATCGGAACAAACGGCCATGGTATCAACATTTGGTCTTATTGTAAAAGACGTTTAAGGTGAGGACGTTTCCCGAGTCCCCCGATTCCCGGATCCAGCTTCGAGGAGCGACCATGGCCCTGCCCAATCTCGAGACCCTGCTGCGGACCATCCACACCCTGCGCGCGCCGGGGGGCTGCCCCTGGGACCGCAAGCAGGACCTGGCCTCGGCCGTCCACCACCTGCACGACGAGTCGGCCGAGCTGCTCGAGGCGGCCCTCGAGGAGGACCCGGCCCACGTGCGCGAGGAACTGGGCGACCTGCTCTTCATGGTCTGCTTCGCGGCCGAGATCCTGGGCGAGTCCACCGGCGACGACCTGGACGGCGTGGCCGGCGAGGCCAACGCCAAGCTCGTGCGCCGCCATCCCCACGTCTTCGGCGACCGCCCGGCCCGGGACGCCGGCGAGAGCCAGCAGCGCTGGCACGAGATCAAGGCCCAGGAGAAGCTGGCCAAGGGGATCGACCCGGAGCGGGAGTCGGTCCTGAAGGACCTGCCGGCCAGCGCCGCCCCCCTGCACCAGGCCTACCGCTTCCAGAAGGACGCCGCCCGGGTGGGCTTCGACTGGCCGGACATCGACGGAGTGTGGGCGAAGATCGACGAGGAGGCGGCCGAGGTGCGCGACGCGGTCGACGGCGGCGACCGCGACGCCGTCGAGGCCGAGGTGGGCGACCTGCTCTTCGCGGTGACCAACCTGGCCCGGAAGCTCGAGGTCCACCCCGACCTGGCGCTGCGCAAGGCCAACGACCGTTTCCGCTCCCGCTTCCGCGCGGTCGAGGCCGCCTTCGGCAACTCCCAGGACCGCATGAAGGAAGCTTCGCTGGACGAACTCGAGGCCGCCTGGCAGGCCGCGAAGCGCGCCGAGCGGGGCGACTGATCCGCGTCGCCCTCCCTCCCGTCTACTCCGGACAGCCGTCGTCGTCGTCGACGCCGTCGTAGTCCTCGGCCTCGCCGGGGCAGCGGTCCTGCGCGTCGGCGATCCCGTCCAGGTCGTTGTCCAGCTCCGGGCAGCCGTCCCCGTCCTCGAAGCCGTCGAAATCCTCCGCGTCGCCGGGACAGTGATCGTCCGCGTCGGCGATGCCGTCGCCGTCCGCGTCCAGGAACTCCTCGGGGCAGCCGTCGTCGTCCTGGTAGCCGTCCAGGTCCTCGGGCTCGTCGGGGCAGGGATCCGCCGTGTCGGGCACGCCGTCGCCGTCGTTGTCGAGGTCGGGCAGCCCGTCCTCGTCCATGAAGCCGTCGATGTCCTCGGCCAGGTTCGGCGCCCGGTCGGTCGCGTCGGGCACGCCGTCCTCGTCGTTGTCCCAGTCGGGGCAGCCGTCGCCGTCGGCGAAGCCGTCCCGATCCTCGGGCGCGTCCGGGCAGCGGTCCAGGCGGTCCTTGATGCCGTCGCCGTCGCGATCGCGTCCGCCCAGGGGGAAGGCGTAGGACAGGCCGATGCGGTAGACGAGATCGGGATAGGCGGCCTCGAAGTCGTTGTCCAGGTCCTCGGTGCCCAGAGCCACGTCCACGGCGAAGTCCAGGGCCAAGCCGGTGTCGTCGCCCCAGCGCAGGGCGGCCGCCAGCTGACGCTCGAACTCCCGGTCCGCCACGCCCGCGGCGTCGTCCAGACGGGCCTCGCTGTACTCGATCCACAGGGACGTCAGGCCCTTGCGGAACTCGGCCGCGGCCCCGAGCAGCAGGAAGTCGTTGTCCCCCGCGTCGCCCGGCGCGGCCGGGTACAGGGGCGGCCAGGGCTCCAGCACGCCCCCGCCGGCCAGGCCGTGGCCGGCCTCGTTGCGGTTCCAGCGCCGGCCCAGGTTCAGGTGCAGCCTGAGCTCGGGCAGCTGCGCCCCGGCCCAGAAGCGCCGGCTGGCGGCCAGGACGACGCGCGGCGCCTCCTCCCCCTCGCCCAGGCCGTCGGCGTCACCGCCGACGGGCAGGGTCGCGCCCGTGAGCAGGCTCAACCCGAGGCTGCGCCAGGGCGAGGGCAGGCGCCAGACCAGCGCCGCCTCGGCGTCGCCCAGTCCGCTCGCGTCGGGAGGCAGATCGCCGAAGCCGCCGGACCACGACCGGTGCGGCAGGCTGCCGAATAGGCGCAGCCAGTTCGTGGCCCCGTACTCCAGCTGCAGGCTCAGGGTCCGGAAATCGACCTGCCGCCGGTCGACGGCGGGACCGTAGGTGGTGCTGTAGCTCTCGCCGGCGACACCCACGGCGAGCAGGCCGTCGGCGGGCAGGAAGCCGGAGTGGAGACGGTGCAGGCGGACGGAACGCCCCTGCGGGAGGGGCGGCGCGGCGGTGTCGGCGACGGCGGCCCGCAGCGGCGCCTGGCGGGCGAAGGCGGGGGCGGCCGCCGCGACCAGCAGCAGCGCGCCGGCGGCCGGCAGCAGCAGCGACGCGACGGCGCCGGGAAAACGATGCAGATTCACGTTCGGGTCATTCCTTCCCGGGTTCTTCCGTCTCCGCAGGCTCTTGCTCGGGCTTCTCCTCCGGCGACTCCTCCGCCTCCGCGCGATCCTTCTTCAGCTCGTCCAGATAGTTCATCTGCAGGTCCATCAGCGTGCCGTCGAGCAGGCGGAGCACCGAATCCGGCGTGCCCGTGCGGCACTTCTCCTTGAGCATCTCGAGCACGTCGATGGTGGCGCGCGCGGCCTCCAGGTCCCGCTCGACGGCGTCGGTGATCGGGTTCTTGAGCTTGCCCAGCTGGGTCAGGGCGTTGGCCTGGAGACCGGCGACGAGGCCGACCAGGACACGGTCATGCTTGCTCATGGCGGCGTCGTTCATGGAGCGGATCCTCCTTCTTCGCTGACGGCGGGCTCCGGCGCCCGCCGGATCAATAGGAAATCCCGGGGGCGGGATCAAGTTCCCCCGCGGCGGGTGCGGAGGAGAAGTCGTGTTCGTCCTCGATGCGTCCGACGATCACCTCGAGCAGGTCCTCGAGGGTGACCATGCCGCGGGGCGTCCCTTCGCGGTCGACGACGATGCTCATCTGCTGCCGCTGCCAGCGCATCTCGTCGAAGAGGGCCCAGGGAGACATGTCCTCGTCGACGAAGAGACAGGTGCGCAGGAGCGGGCCGGGAATCGTCCCGCCCCCCCCGGCGGACGGATCGACCGCCAGCAGCAGGTCGCGGGCCAGCACCCATCCCGCCAGTCCCTCGCCGGCGGCGGCGCGCACCGGCAGGCGACTGAAGCCCGAGGAGGCGGCCAGCTCGCGGCTCTCGTCCAGGGTGGCGTCGGCGGGCAGGGTCACCATGCGCGTCAGGGGCGTCATGATCGCGGCCAGGCGCAGGCCGGCCAGCTCGAGGCAGCGGTCCAGCAATTCGTTGAAGTGGCGGTCCTGGCGGGCCGAGGGATGGGACTGGAGCAGCGAGACGAGGCCGGCCCGGTCCAGGCGCTCTTCCCTGCGACCGCTCTCGCCGGGCAGCAGGCGGTGCAGCAGGCGGGAGTAGGCGAGCAGCCCCCAGCGGACCGGCGCCAGCGGCAGCATGGTCCAGCGCACGAGGCGGCTGGCGCGCGGCATCAGCCCCTCGGGATACTCGCGGAAGATGATCTTGGGCACGATCTCGCCGAAGACGATCACCAGCACCGACATGATCACCGCCGCCGCCACCTCGCCCCGCGGTCCGTGGCGCGCGGACAGGACCGCCGTGACCACCGCGCTGCCCAGCACGTTGAAGAGGTTCGTGCCGATCAGGCAGGTCAGGATGGGATCCTCGACGCGGCGCACCAGCTGCGAGAGTTCGCGGGCCCAGCCGGGTTCGCGACGGCGGCGCAGGTAGCTGAGCCGGATGCGGCTGACGCTCATGAAGCCCGTCTCGGCTCCGGAATAGAAGCCGGAGGCCAGCAGGCAGACCGCGGTCACCAGGATCACCAGGGGTGTGCTCACGCCTCCCCCTTCCCGCCGCGGGGATCCCGGCGCAGCCGGACGTGCTCGACGCGATGCCCGTCCAGCCGCAGCACGGCCACTTCCCAGGCCCCCTCCCGGACGACGTCGCCGACCCGGGGCATCCGTCCCAGCCGGGCCATGACCAGCCCCGCGATGGTCACGTACTCCCGGACGGTCTCGAAGACCGAGCCGCAGGCCTCGTTGACCCGCTGCAGGTCCGTGGCGCCGGCCACGACCCAGGTCTGCGGCCCGGTGGGAATCAGGTCGCCCCCGCCCAGGTCCGACTCGTCCTGCCAGGGACCGGTCAGGGCCTCGAGACAATCCTCCAGGGTGACCAGACCGCTGAAATCGCCGTGCTCGTCCACGACGAAGGCCATGTGGCCCCCGCCGGTGCGCAGTTCGCTGAGCAGGGCGGCCACCGGCTTGCTCTCGGGCACGAAGAGGGCGGCGCGCAGGCCGCTGCGCAGCGGCGCGGCGGGATCGCCGCGGCCGAGCAGATCCTTGATGTGGAAGAAGCCCAGGGGATGAGCGGCGCCGGCCTCCATCACCGGATAGCGGTTGAACCCGGCCTCCCCCGCCACGGCCAGGATCTGGGCGCGGTCCAGGCCGGCGTCCATGGCGACCACGGCCGGGCGGGGCGTCATCACCTCGCGCACCTCGCGCTCCTCGAGCCGGAGCAGCCGGGCCAGGAAGCGGCCCTCGGTCTCCGAAAGCGTGCCGTCGTCGACCGCCAGCTCGGCCGCCGTGGCCAGTTCCGCCGGGGTCAGGGGACGGCTGCCGGTGCGGTCGTAGGGCAGGCGGACCAGCAGCGTCTCGCTCAGGCGCGAGACCAGTTCCAGCACTGGCCGCATCGCGAGCAGCCACAGCGAGAGCGGGCCCTGGACGATGAGGCTCATCGCCGTCCGGTAGCGCAGGGCCACGAGCTTGGGGGTGATCTCGCCGACCAGCAGCAGCACGATGGTCATCAGGGGCACGGCCACGAAGATGCCGCTCGGCCCCAGGCTGCGCATCAGCATCGAGGTCGCCGCCACGCTGGCCACGGTGTTCGCGACGAGGTTGCCGATGAGCAGGGCCGCCAGCAGTCGGGGAGCGGAGTCCAGCAGTTCCCGCACCCGCCTGCCGGCGCGGCCGGGCCGTTCGGCGAGGCCGGCGATCTCGGTCTCGGAAAGGGCGAACAGCGACGTCTCGGATCCGGAAAAGAAGATCGAGAGCAGGAGCATCGCCAGCAAGAGCAGGAAATCCAACCGGACGGTCCCCCTTGAAGGAATGGCGGCGACGGACCGGTGCCGTCGCGCCGCGGAGCATAGCCGCTTCCTTGACACCCTGCAAGCGCATCACTAAGATCGCCCTGCCGCGCCGCCGGGACGACCCGTCCCGCTCTCCCGCTCCGCCGAAAGGAAGCCCGTGCCCCGCACCCTGGTCATCCGCTTCGGGTCCCTGGGCGACCTCTGCGTCTGCGGCTGGTTCGCCTCCGGCCTGGCCGGGCGCGACCCGCGGCGCATCGTGGAGATCGCCACCAAGGAGCGCTTCGCCGAGTTGGCCGGGGCCTTCCGGGGCGTCGCGGCGGTCCACCCCCTGCGCGGCGGCGGCCCCGGCGACCTGGCGGACCTGGCGAGCCGTCTGCGCCGGGAGGATTTCGACCGGGTGCTGGACGCCCACGCCGTGACGCGCAGCCGCCTGCTGACCCTGCTCATGGGCCGACCGGGCAGCCCGCGTCTGGCCAAGGACACCGCGGCCCGTCTGGCCCTGCTCGCCCGGCAGCGCCTGCACCAGCGGGACGTCGCGTCGCAGCCGCCCGCTCCTCCCGCCGGTCGCCTCGCACGCGGCCTGCTCGACCGCTTCGACGCGCTGGCCGACGGCGCCCCCGGCCGCAGCCTGCTCGCCGGCGACGCGCCGCCCCCGCTGGCGCACCTGCGTCCGGATGGCGGGAGCGACGCCCTGGGGCTGGCCCCGGGCGCGCGCTGGCCCGCCAAGCGCTGGCCCGCCGACCGCTGGGCCGCCCTGCTCCGCGGCCTGGGCGGGTCCGACCGCAGATACGACGACGAAGCCGGCACCTATGTCGCAGGCACGGCCATA
>CAZLHO010000011.1:0-10555 GCA_964559455.1 uncultured Fibrobacteraceae bacterium
GTCGAGCATGGCCTCGCGGCCGAAGCGGGCGGCGATGCGGGCGCGGGCGGCGGCGCCCAGCCGGGTGGCGCGGACGGGGTCGGCCAGCAGCCCGGCCAGGGCGTCGGCCAGCCGGACGGGGTCGCCGGGCGGGACGAGCAGGCCGGTCTCGCCGTCGACGACGATCTCGGGCAACGAGCTGGCGTCGCCGGCCACCACCGGCAGGCCGCAGGCTCCGCCCTCGGCGGCCGCCAGGCCGAAGCCCTCGCTCCAGGAGGGGACCGCCAGCACGTCCAGGTCCCGGTAGAAGGCGGGCATGTCGGCGACGAAGCCGCGCGCTTCGACCCGTCCGGGCCGGCGCAGGGTCCGGCGCCAGGCGGCGAGTTCGGCGGCCAGCGGGCCCTCGCCGGCCACGACCAGGCGGGGCGGGACGGCGAAGTCCAGGCGCTCGATCCGGCTCCAGGCGGCCATCAATTCGGGCAGCCCCTTGCGCGCGGTCAGCTGGCCGGCGAAGCCGACCGTCGGCGGCCGGTCGCCGGGATCCCCGTCCCGGGGCAGGAAGCGGCCGGTGTCGACGCCCTTGGCGAGCAGGCGCAGCCGCCCCGGGTCCAGCCAGGGGGCGCCGCGCAGCGTGGCGGCGCGGGTGGCCCGCGAATTGACGACGATCGCCGTGGCCACGCCAGCGAAGTACCAGCGGTAGTAGAAGCGGCGGCGGGGGGGGAAGTCGCTCTCGCGTCCCAGCAGCACCACCGGGACGCCCGCCAGCCGGGCGGCCAGGCCGACCGCCTTCAGATCCTTCAGGGTGACGCAGTAGACGGCCGTCGGCCGGCGCCGCCGCAGCAGGCGCCAGAGCCGGACCAGGGTCCAGGGGGCGCCGTCGAAGCGGACGGGGACGGCGTCGGCGTCCAGTCCCAGCTCGCGGGCGCGGGCGATCAGGGGACCGCCGGGAGCGCCGATCACGCCGGTCCGCCAGCCCCGTTCGCGCAGCCCGCAGGCCGCGTCCAGGACCCACAATTCGGCCCCGCCGCGCAGCCGCATGGCGTCGGCGAAGATGGCGTGTCGGGTCGCGCAGGCCATGGCGTCCTCGCGTCCGGGGAGGGGCGGCGGGAGCGGCGGCGGAATACCGGGGCGCGGCGGCCCCGATTGCAGTTGATCCGCCCGGATCCGGGTATTATTAATAGGGCACAAACGACAGGGAGAAAAGGGCGATGCGGGCTGAGGTTGCACCTCGCCCCTTTCTCTTGTGGAACCTTGACCGACCCACCCGTAGTGGGGGAGGTATCCCGTGGTCAGCAAAGACCTGGTCGTCCGCATCGCCGGAGAGGGCGGTGACGGCATCATCTCGCTGGGCGAGATCCTGTCGCGGACCGTCGCGCGCAGCGGACTCAACATCCACTCCTTCAGGACTTTTCCGGCGGAGATCCGCGGCGGGCTCTGCATGTTCCAGCTCCGCGGCGCCAGCGGGCCGGCGCGGTCGCTGAAGCAGCGCATCGACGTCCTGCTCGCCTTCAACCAGGAGGCCTACGACGCCTACGCCGACCGCATCAAGGAGGAGGGCCTCCTCCTCTTCGATCCGAAGCATTGCCAGCCCGCCGGCCGTCACGGTCCGGCCCACGCCGAGTCCCTGCCGCTGGAGGATTTCTGCGTCGAGCAGACCGGCGACGCCCGCGGCAAGAACATGGTCGGCCTGGGCGTGCTGCTCTACATGTACGGCGTGCCCCTGAAGTACGGCGAGGAACTGCTCCGCGAGAACTTCGGCAAGAAGGGCGAAGAGGTCGTCGGCAAGAACCTGAAGGCGCTGTCGGCCGGCTACGCCTGGGGGACCGATCGCGACAAGGTCGTGCAGCACAAGTTCGACCGGCACCCCGACCGCAACGAGGTCGTGATCAACGGCAACGAGGCCGTGGCGCTGGGCGCCCTGGCCGCGGGCGTGGATTACATCGGCGGCTATCCCATCACTCCCGCCACGCCGATCTTCGAGCAGCTCTGCCGCGACCTGCCCCGCTTCGGCGGCCGCGCCGTGCAGATGGAGGACGAGATCGCCTCGCTGGCCTCGGTGATCGGCGCCGCCTACAGCGGCAAGCGGGCGATGACGGCGACTTCCGGTCCCGGCCTCTCGCTGATGAGCGAGACGCTGAACCTGGCCGCCATGACCGAGGTCCCGGTGGTCATCGCCAACGTCATGCGCGGCGGACCCTCGACGGGCCTGCCCACCAAGACCGAGCAGTCCGACCTGAAGTTCGCGATCTACGGCACCAGCGGCGAGTCGCCCCGCTGCATCATGGCGCCGATCAACATCGAGGACGCCTTCTACCAGACGGTGCGGGCCTTCCGGATCGCCGAGAAGTACCAGATGCCGGTGATCATCCTCACCGACCAGGCGATGGCCTACAGCACGATGAACATCACGATGCCCGATCTGAACAACCTGGATCTGGGCACGCGCTTCACGCCGAATCCGAACGTCCACAAGGAGACCTTCAAGCGGTATGCGGTGACGCCTAACGGCGTGTCGCCCATGCCGTACCCGGGCGTGCACGATCTGCCCTACATGGCCTCGGGCCTGGAGCACGACGAGAGCGGCTCGCCCAACTACACCCCCGAGGTCCACGAGATGATGACCGCCAAGCGCTTCAAGAAGCTGGAGGTGCTGGGCTCGACCATCACCCCGGAGGAGCGCGAGGAGGTCGAGCCCGAGGGTTCGGAGATCGGCGTCATCGGCTGGGGCAGCACCCACGGCGCGATCACCGAGGCCATCGAGCGCATCGAGGCCGAGGAGGGCATCACGATCGCTCACCTGCACCCGCGGATCATCTCGCCCCTGCGCGAGTGGCCGATCCGCCGCTTCCTGGGGCCGTTGAAGAAGATCATCGTGCCCGAAGAGAACTACACGGGCCAGTTCGCCCACTTCCTGAAGGCCAAGTTCGGCATCAAGCCCATCGAGGTGCACAAGTGCGCGGGCATCCCCTTCACGTCCGAAGAGCTCTACGCGGCCTTCAAGGAGGCGATATGAGCACCGAATTGACGGTCAAGGACTTCAAGTCGGGCCGGCGTCCGGTCTGGTGCCCGGGCTGTGGCGACTACGGCGTCTTCAACCCCTTCCTGCAGGCGATGGTGCACTGCGGCCTCCGGCCCAAGGACACGGTCATCGTGTCGGGCATCGGCTGCTCGGGCCGCCTGCCCTACTTCTGCAGCGCCTACGGCTTCCACGGCGTTCACGGACGCGCGCTGCCCACGGCCCTGGGCGTGAAGATCGCCTCCCCCGAACTCAGCGTCTTCGCCGTCGGCGGCGACGGCGACGGGCTGGGCATCGGCGGCGGACACCTGCCCCACGTGGCGCGCAAGAACGTGGACATGGTCTACGTGCTGATCGACAACGCGATCTACGGCCTGACCAAGGGGCAGTCGTCGCCCACGTCGCCGATCGACATGGTGAGCAAGACCGCGCCCTACACGAATATCGAGGATCCGCTGAACCCCGAAGAGCTCTTCCTGGCCTACAACGCCTCCTTCGTTGCTCGAGGCTTCTCCGGCAAACCCAAGCAGCTGAAGCAGTTGTTCATTCAGGCCATCGAGCACAAGGGTTTCAGCATCGTGCACGTCCATTCGCCCTGCGTGAGCTTCAACAAGCAGGTCACCTTCGACATGCTGAGCAAGATCTTCTCCGAGCTGCCCGAGGACTACGATCCGACGGACAAGCTGGGCGCGGTGAAGCTGGCCATGGACCAGAGCCGTCTCTGGACCGGCGTGCTTTACAAGCAGGACCGGCCGACGGTGCACGAGCGCCTGGACGCCCTCGCCGAGCGCGCAGGACGCATCGACAACCTGAACGAGCTGATCCGCACGTACCGCTGACCGGTACGGCGGCGCGACTCGGGAGCCGGCCCCGCGGGGGGCCGGCTCCGCTTTTCGGGCCCTCGGACGGCCCGCCCGCCCTTGACCCCGGACTGCACCGGGGCGATCCTGTGCTGAGAGTCCCGTCCCCGAGACCCGAGCCGGAGGATCCCGAGCTTGCTGCCCCGCAAGGACGTCCGCATCGATTCCCGCATCCCCTGGTTCGCCGACGTGCGCCTGGCGCTGTCGCCGATGGTCGGCGTCACCGACCGGCCCTTCCGCGACATCTGCCGCGATTTCGGCGCCGACCTCTGCTTCTCGGAGTTCACCGCGGCCAAGGGGCTGCTCTACCGCAACGAGGCCACCTGGCGGGCCATCGACACCCGGGGCGAGGGCGGACGCGTGGGGATCCAGATCTTCGGCAACGACCCCGACGACCTGGGGGCCGCGGCGCGGCTGATGCGCGACCAGCGGCACGACGTGCTGGACATCAACTTCGGCTGTCCCGCCAAGAAGGTGGTCAAGAAGTGCGGCGGCAGCGCCCTGCTGGCCGACCTGCCCCTGCTGCGCCGCATCGTCGAGGCCGTGGTGCGCGAGAGCGCGATGCCCGTCTCGGCCAAGTTCCGCACCGGCTGGGACGATGACGGCGTGAACTACCGCGAGGTCGGGCTGCTGCTGCAGGAGGCGGGCTGCGTCTTCGTGACCCTGCACGGCCGCACCCGGGCCCAGAAGTTCCGCGGCCGCGCCGACTGGGAGCGCATCGCCGACCTGGTCGAGACGCTGCACATCCCGGTCATCGGCAACGGCGACGTCGTCGACGGGGAAAGCTACGAGCACGCGGTCCGCCAGAGCCGCTGCCACGCCGTGATGGTGGGCCGCGGCGCCATGGGCAACCCCTGGATCTTCCACGAGATGCGCGCCCGGGACGAGGGCGCCGCCTACGCGCCGCCGGGGCTGTCGGAGATCGCCGGGACGGCAGCGCGCCACGTGCGCGACCTCTGCGCCTGGCGCGGCGAGCGGCCGGGGGCGCTGCTGATGCGCAAGCATCTGGCGCGCTACTTCCGGGGCTTTCCCGGGGCGGCGGCGATCCGCCGCCGGCTCTACTCCACCGAGGAAGGACGGGAGCTGACGGCCCTGCTGGACGAGCTCGCCGCGGCCGCCGCCGCCGGCGACATGACCGGCTTCCCCGCCGATCCGGTCGGGGACGACTTCGCCGCGGGGGTGCGGGCGTGATGCCTCGTCGCCGTTTCCTGCGTCCCGTCCTCTGCCTGCTGGCCGGCCTGGCCCTGATCTCCGCCGCCGGCTGCAGCCGCAAGCTGGCGCGCCGGGGACCGCCGCCCTACGTGCGCGAGCATCGCGAGGAATACACGCTGACCCACGTGGTGGCCGAGGGCGAGACCCTGACCCGCATCGCCGTCAACTACTACGGCGACGCGTCCCGGGTCGCCGACATCGCCGGGTGGAACGAGATCGACGGGTCGCTGCTGGCGGCGGGCTCGGCGCTCCTGCTGCGCTTCGATCCCGGGGAATGGCAGCGCGCCGAGCGCCGGTTCGCGGCCATGGCTCCCTACAACCGGGGCGTCGACGCCTTCGGCCAGGGGCGCCTGGACGAGGCCCTGGCGGCCTTCGACGAGGCCCTGACCCTGGACCCCGGCTTCGTGGACGCCCGCTACAACCGGACCCTGGTCCTGATCCGGCGCGGCTTCTACGACCGGGCCGAGTCCGAGCTGACCCTCCTGCTCGCCGAACGGCCCGAGGATTCCGACTTCCTCTTCGCTCGCGGCAACATCCTTTTCCACCAGGCCCGCTTCGAAGAGGCGGCCGCGGCCTTCGCCGCGATCCTGGCGGGGCAGCCCGCGCACCGCCAGGCCGCCTTCAGCCGGGCGCGGTCGCTGGGGGAGGCCGGGCTGCGCGACGAGGCCGCGGCCGCCTGGCGGTCCTACCTGGCCCTCGACGCCGATTCGCGCTGGGCCGACGAGGCCCGCCGCCAGCTCCGCCTGCTCGAGACCGGCGGCGACCTGCCCTGACGGCCCGCGTTCCGTCTCCCGAAGAGATGGAACTTGCCAGCGGCACCGATCCCTGTTAGTTTGGCCTCGAAATCAGCAAGCGCTGCTTTCTTTTAATGAGACCCTGAGAGGTCCAAAAGGAGGCGAAATCGGGAACCCAGGGCATGGTCTGCGCCGCCATGCCTTTTTTTTGTGCCCGACGCCGGGAAGGGAGAGTCCGCCGCATGAGCTTCGTGCAGAAGACCGTGATCATGAACAGCAGTGAGGTCAAGCGCGCCGTCACGCGCATCGCCCACGAGATCATCGAGTCGAACAAGGGGACCGAGGGCCTGCTGCTGCTGGGCATCCAGCGCCGCGGCGTGCCCCTGGCGGCGATGATCGCCGAGGCCATCAAGCAGGTGGAGGGCGTGGACGTCCCCCGGGGCTCCCTGGACATCACCTTCTACCGCGACGACCTCTCGACGATCGGGCCGGCCCCCAAGGTCTCGCCGACGGACCTTCCGCTCGACGTCACCGGCAAGAACGTGGTCCTGGTGGACGACGTCCTCTATACCGGCCGCACCGTCCGGGCCGCCCTGGACGAGATCATGGACTGGGGGCGCCCCAGCGTGATCCGTCTGGCGGTGCTCGTCGATCGCGGCCACCGCGAGCTGCCCATCCGCCCCGACTTCGTCGGCAAGAACGTCCCCACCTCGCATCGCGAGGTCATCAAGGTGCGGGTCAAGGAGATCGACGACCGCCAGGAGGTCGTCGTCGGGGAGGTGAACGGGGAATGATCCTGCGCGGCAAGGACCTGATCGGCCTCGAGGAACTGTCCCGGGAGGAGATCCTGGGCATCCTCGACACGGCCGAGCAGTTCCGCACCATCTTCGACCGGCCCGTGCGCAAGGTGCCGATCATGCGCGGGCGGACGGTCGTGAACCTCTTCTTCGAGCCCAGCACGCGGACCCGCATCAGCTTCGAGCTGGCGGAGAACCGTCTCTCGGCAGACATCGTCAACTTCGACGCCTCGACGAGCAGCCTCAAGAAGGGCGAGACCCTGCGCGACACCGCCGAGAACATCGCCGCGATGAAGGTCGACATGATCATCATGCGGCATTCCTCGCCGGGCGCGGCCCTCTACCTGTCGCGCGTGCTGGACTGCTCGGTGATCAACGCCGGCGACGGCGCGCACGAGCACCCCACGCAGGGCCTGCTGGACCTGATGACCATGCGCCGGCGTCTGGGCGACCTGGCGGGCCGCAAGGTCACGATCCTGGGCGACATCGGGCACAGCCGCGTGGCGCGCTCCAACATCTACGGCCTGCTGCGCCTGGGCGCCGCGGTCACGGTCTGCGGACCGGCGACGATGGTGCCGCGCTCCTTCATCAAGCAGGGCGTGCACGTGGAATACGACCTGGAGAAGGCCGTGGCCGACGCCGACGTGGTCAACGTGCTGCGCGTGCAGCTCGAGCGTCAGAGCCGCCGCGTCTTCCCCAGCAACCGCGAATACCACCGCATGTACGGCGTCACCGAGGAAGTCATGGAGCGCACGCGCCCCGAGTGCTTCGTCATGCATCCCGGCCCGATGAACCGGGACGTGGAGATCAGCTCGGAAGTGGCCGACGGCCCGCGCCAGGTCATCCTGGAACAGGTGACCAACGGCGTGGCCGTGCGCATGGCCGTGATCTACCTGCTCTCGGGGGGCGACCCCGGCAAGCTCAGCAGCACGGCGGTCTGACCGGCCCGCCCGGCGAGAAGAGGAGAGGCGATGAACTGGAACTGGCAGCGAATCCCCCAGGAGTATCTGGTCACCGACGTCAAGATCTGTCGCCACGGCAAGCTCTCGCGGCGCAAGGGCTTCGTCCACGTCAAGGGCAAGCGGATCGTGGCCGTGGGCGCTGGCGCTCCGTCAGTCGAGGGCCTGCCGATCCTGGACGGCGCCGGCCTCGTCTGCGCGCCCGGCCTGGTCGATCTGCACGTTCATTTCCGCGAGCCCGGCCAGGAGGAGAAGGAGACCGTGGCCACCGGCAGCCGCGCTGCGGCGTCCGGCGGCTTCACCACCGTGGTCACCATGCCGAACACGGCGCCGCCGGTGGACGACGCCGTGGCCGTGCGCTACATCATCGACCGGGGCCGCGAGTCGGGCCTCTGCCGGGTCCTGCCCACCGGCGCGATCTCGGTCGGCCAGCAGGGGGAAGTGCTGACCGAGTTCGGCGACATGGCCTCCGCCGGCGCCGTCGGCTTCACGGACGACGGCCGCCCGGTGATGCACGGCGGCATGATGCGCTACGCCCTGCAGCTGGCCGGCAGCCTGGGCCTGCCCGTCATCTCGCACGCCGAGGACAGCTCGATCTCGGGTCGCGGCGTGATGCACGCCGGTTACTGGTCGACCAAGCTCGGCCTGCCCGGAATCCCCCGGGCCGCCGAGGACAGCATGGTTTTCCGCGACGTCCAGCTGGCGCGGTCCAGCGGCGGCCACCTGCACGTGGCCCACGTCTCGACCCGCGGCTCCGTCGAGGTGATCCGGCGCGCCAAGGAGGACGGCGTGAAGGTCACCGCCGAGGTGACCCCCCACCACCTGGCCCTGGACCACTCGCGCTGCCGCGACTTCTCGCCGCTCTTCAAGATGAACCCGCCGCTGCGCGAGGAGGAGGACATCGAGGCCGTGATCCAGGCCCTGGCCGACGGGGTCCTGGACTGCATCGCCACCGACCACGCGCCGCATACGGTCATGGAGAAGGAACTGATGTTCGACCAGGCCCCCTTCGGGGTGATCGGCCTGGAGACCTCCCTGGCGGTGGCCAACACCTTCCTGGTGAAGGCCGGCCGCATGGACCTGGGGACCCTGATGGCGCGCATGTCCGAGGATCCGGCGCGGATCTTCAACCTCGAGGCGGGACGGCTCGAGGAGGGCGCGGCGGCGGACTTCATCCTCTTCGATCCCGACGAGGAGTGGACCGTGGACGCAGCGCACCTGCACTCCCGCAGCAAGAACTCCGGGTTCCTGGGCCACACCCTGCAGGGCCGCGTGAAGGCCACCTTCAAGGGGGGAAGGTTGACCTGGCGCGACGCCGACGTTAGCGTGAAGTGATGCGGGCGCCCGCCGGGCGCCCCTCCGGACGTTCCCCTCGGAGGTGATCATGCCGCGGACCGCGCGCGGATTGCGTTTCTCCCGGGCGACGCGCGCCGCCGCCTGCGGCGTCCTCCTGCTGACGCTCGTCCTGGGCGGCTGCGCCAAGTACAACACCTTCTTCAACGCCCGCCGCGCCTTCGAGAAGGCCGAACTGATCCGCGAGAACCTGCAGAAGCAGGGCAAGGACGTCACCCAGCCCTCCGCCCAGCAGATCGGCGACTACCAGCAGGCCGTCCGCAAGTGCCAGATCATCCTCGACGAGTACGCGGGCTCGGGCCTGACCGACGACGCCCTCTTCCTGATGGCGAAGTCCTATCACCGCCTTGGCTCCTACCGGATGTCGGTCGAGAAGTTCGACCTGCTCTTCCAGAATTTTCCCAACTCCGAATACCAGGAGGAGGCCCTCTTCCTGCAGGCCCTGAACCACATGCTGATCGGCGATGTGGCCGGCTCGAACCGCTTCCTCGGCTCCCTGGCCGACCAGTTTCCCGAGAGCCGTTTCCGGGGCGAGGTGGCGCGGGTGGGCGGACGGAACAGCTTCGAGCTCGAGCGCTGGGAAGAGGCCCGGGACCAGTTCGCGCGCTACCTGGCCTCGGCGTCGCCGGGAGCCGACACCGGCGAAGTCGGGCGCATGCACGCCGAGTGCCTGTGGGAGCTGGGCGACTTCGCCGGCGCCGAGGCCCGCCTGGACAGCGTATTGGCCACCGAACCCACCCGCGAGCACGCCTTCCGCGCCGACCTGCTGCGCAGCCGCTGCCTGACCCGGCTGGGCCGCTACGAGGAGGCCGCCGAGCGCCTGTCCGCACTGATGGCCGAGGCCGAGGTCTACCAGGCCCAGGGCGCGGTCCGCATCGCCGAGGCCGATAACCTGGTCGCCCAGGGCAAGGACGACGAGGCGGCGCCGCTGCTCGAGAACATGCCGGACACCTGGCGCGGCGGCGCGATCGGTCCGCGCGCCAACGACGTGCTGGGCTACATCTACCTGCGCGCGTGGCGTTTGGAGGAAGCCGCGGCGGCCTTCCGCAACGCCATCCGCAGCTGGCGCGAGCTGGATGACCCCGACCGTTCCCGCACTCTGGACACGGAGCTGAGCCGCTACCTGGTCGCCGAGCAGCGCCTGGATTCCGCCCGCGAGGGTCGCGCCCCGGCCCTCAAGCTGACCCAGGCCAACATCCTGCTCATGACCCTGGATCGTCCCCGCCTGGCGCTGGACCGCTATCTGGAGGTCGCCGCCGCCGAGAACGATTCGCTGGCCGCCGTGCGGGGCCTCTACGGCGCGCATCTGATCTACGGACAGTACCTGGACCTGCCGGATTCCGCGGCGCTGGTCGCCGAGACCCTGCGCGAGCGGTTCCCCGACTCTCCCCACGCCCACATGCTGGCGGCGGGCGAGGACGGGGACCTGATGGATTTCCTGTTGGCGCGCAAGTCCGAAGCCGACGCCCTGCGCCGGGCGGCGGCCATGGCCGGCGAGGATTCCGCCGCGGCCGCGGTGGTCCAGGCCCCGGCCGACAGCGTCGCCGCCGCACCGGTGGTCGAGGCCCCAGCCGACAGCGTCGCCGCCTTACCGGTGGTCGAGGCCCCGGCCGACAGCGTCGCCGCCGCACCGGTGGTCGAGGCC
>CAZLHO010000011.1:10655-59636 GCA_964559455.1 uncultured Fibrobacteraceae bacterium
CCGACAGCGTCGCCGCCGCACCGGTGGTCGAGGCCCCGGCCGACAGCGCCGCCGCCGCACCGGTGGTCGAGGCCCCGGCCGACAGCGTCGCCGCCGCACCGGTGGTCGAGGCCCCGGCCGACAGCGCCGCCGCATTACCGGTGGTGGAGACCTCGGCCGACAGCGCCGCCGCATTACCGGTGGTCGAGGCCCCGGCCGACAGCGCCGCCGCATTACCGGTGGTGGAGACCTCGGCCGACAGCGCCGCCGCCGCACCGGTGGTCGAGGCCCCGGACGGCAGCGCCCATTCGCCGTCCGAGCCCGTCGACGATCAGACACCGGCCGAAGAACCGGAGCCCGCGTCCACGGACCTCCGGTCCCGCGGCTGATCCCTTCGCACGCAGGAGCACGATCGTGGCCGACGCCTTGAATCCGTCCGCCGCCGCCGCGCCGCGCCGCCTCCGCGGCGTCATCGCCGCCCAGCGGGATGTCTCCGTCTCGATGCGTCTGCTGGAGATCGACCTCGAAGCCGAGGCCGCCTTCGCGCCCGGACAGTTCTGCATGCTCAATCTGACGGAATCCAGTGCCATGGTCCTGGGCCGGCCGCTTTCGATCTTCGCCCTGGCGGGCCGCCGCCTGCGCCTGCTCTACAAGACCGTCGGGAAGGGAACGCGGCGTTTCGCCGCCGCCGGCCCCGGCGTCCCGGTCAGCTTTCTCGGTCCCCTGGGCGTGCCTTTCCCGCCGCGGGACGATGGCGGCTCCAGCCTGGTGCTCGCTGGCGGCGTCGGCCTGCCGCCGCTGCTGGCCTGGCGACGCGCGTACGGCGGTCCCGGGGATCTTTTCTGCTTCGGCGGGCGCGACGGGGCCGACGTGCCCTGGGAACTGCTGCCGGAACCTTGGCGCGTCAGCCAGGACCTGCCGGGCGGAACCCCCGCCGGCCGCGAGGCCCTCGTCGGCACGGTGGTGGACCTGGCCCGAAGCCTGCTCGACGCGACGCCTTCCGCCGCGGCTCCGAGCCGCATCCTGAGCTGCGGGCCCCTGCCCATGCTGCGCGCCGCGGCCGCGCTGGCGGCCGAGCGCGGGATGGAGTGCCTGGTCTCGGTCGAGGAGAGGATGGGCTGCGGCTACGGCGTCTGCCGGGGGTGCGTCGTGCCGCTGGCCGGAGGCGGACATCTGGCCTCGTGCACCGAGGGTCCCGTGCTCGACGCCGGTCGCATCGACTGGAAGCGCTTCGGCGCCGACGCCGGCGGGGAAGGAGGCGCGCGATGAACGGCAATTCCCTGCCGGAATGGCTGCCCGCGGGGCTCGCCGGCCCCTTCACCCTGGGGCCGCGGGAATTCCCGGGCCGGGTGTGGACGGCCTCGGGCTGCTTCGGCTACGGCCTGGACGGCCACGGGATCGCGGGGGAGGGCTTCGCCACTCCCTTCGCCGGTCTGGGCTGCGTCGTCACGAAGACGATCACCCCCCTGCCCCGCGAGGGCAATCCGCCGCCCCGGCTATGGGACGCGGGCCCCGGCGCCCTGAACTCGATCGGCCTGGAGAACGTCGGCCTGGACGGCTTCATCGACGAGGTCGTGCCGCGGCTCGCCGAGCTGCGGGTGCCCTTCGTCGCCAGCCTGGCCGCCACCCGTCCCGACGCCTTCGGCGACATGGCCCGCCGCCTGGCCGCCGCCGCCGCCGCGGTGCCAGGCTGGCACGGCGTCGAGCTGAACCTGAGCTGCCCCAACGTGGCCGAGGGCGGCGTCGATTTCGGCCGCGATCCCGACACGGTGCGCCGCTGCGCGGCGGCCGCCCGTCCCCATCTGCACGACCGCGTCCTGCTGGCCAAGCTCACGCCCAACGTCGGCCGGCTGGCGCCTCTGGCCTCGGCGGCCGCCGAGGGCGGGGCCGACGCCGTCACGGCCATCAACACCCTGATCGGCATGGATATCGACTTGAGGACGGGGGTTCCCGTGCTGCCCCGCCGCCGCGGCGGCTACAGCGGGCCGGCT
Source organism: uncultured Fibrobacteraceae bacterium (assembly GCA_964559455.1). Lineage (GTDB taxonomy): Bacteria > Krumholzibacteriota > Krumholzibacteriia > LZORAL124-64-63 > LZORAL124-64-63 > CAZLHO01. The sequence continues at coordinate 12,626 of CAZLHO010000011.1, forward strand.
ATCCTGCCGGTGGCGCTGGCCCGGGTCGACGAGATCGTCCAGGAGACAGGCGTGCCCGTCGTCGGCGTCGGCGGCATCGTCGGCCTGGACGACGCCCTGAAGTTCTTCGCGGTGGGAGCGGCGGCGGTGCAGGTGGGCACCGCCCAGATGGAAAACCCCTTCGCCGCCGCATCGGTGGCGAAGGGGCTCGCAGGTGGCGGTTCCCCGGACTAGCCTGCTAGCCGGCGATCAGTCCTCGTCGTCGGCCATCAGGTCCCGCTCGTCCTCGTCCCCGACCGCCTCGGGCAGGCCATCGGGGAAATCGGCCTCCAGCAGGTCCGCGAGCGACACGGTGTGGGTCAGCAGCTGCTCCGCCAGTCGAACGCCGAGTTCCGCGGCCTCCTCCGCCGGCCCTTCCAGCACCGCCCGGTTCAGCGATCCCCCGTCCTGCGACCCGACTGCGCCCGTGATCACGATGCTCGGACCGCTGACCTGGGCCAGGGCGCCCACCGGGCAGTCCTGGTCGGAGCAGATGCGGTCGCGCAGGGCCAGCTCCCCCTGCATTTCCCGGAACGAGGCCTCGGAATGCAGGGGCGCGACGGCCTCGCGCGTGGCCGCGTCGTCCTCGCGGGCCAGCAGCGCCAGCAGGCCCTGGCCGGGGCCGGGCAGCATCGTCTCGGGGAAGAAGATCTCCGAGACCCGGTCCTGCAGCCCCATCCGCTCGACGACGGCCGCCGGCAGCACCAGGTTCTCCACGGAGTGGGCGTGGGTCAGCTCGCGCAGGGCCGCGGCCGCGCCGCCGGCCAGCAGGCGGGGCTTCAGGCCCGGCCACAGGGAGCATAACTGGGCCTGGGAGCGCTGGCTGAGCACGCCCACCACCGAACCCTCGGGCAGGTCGTCGGCGATGGCGCCGTCGGTGTTGAGCAGGGCGTCGAAGGGGGAGACGCGATCGGGCACGGCGGCGACGATCACGCCCTCGACCGGAGGCTGCATCAGGTCGGCGGCGCAGACCACCAGCAGGTCGCAGCGCTTGTCCAGCAGTTGCTGCTGCAGAAATACGATCTGGGCGGCCGAGTGGGCGGTGAAGAGCTGATCGCCGGCGCGGGCCAGGTCCTCGGGGGCGATGATGGTCTCGGTGTTGAAGACGGCTTTCGGATGCAGACGCTGCAGCCGCTCGCTGACGTACTCGGTCAGCGCGCGTTTGAGGCGGCCGTCCAGGGTACCGAAGGTGAACGTGCCGGTCAGCTTCACCGTCGCTCCTTCCGCTCGGTCAGCCCGCCGAGGCGGTGCCCTCGGCGCCGATCTCGGCCCGAACGATTTCGCCCACCCGCCGGGCGTCGGTTTCGGGCAGGGCCTGATGGATGGGCAGGGCCAGCACTTCGCGGCCGGCCCGCTCGGCCTCGTCCAGCCGGTCGTGGACCCGACAGTATTCGGCCAGCTCGTGTCTGTGGATCGGCGGATCGTAATAGACGCCGTAGGCGATTCCGGCCTCGTCGAACCGCGCGGTGAGTCTGGCACGATTCGGCACGCGAATCCAGTACTGATGGTGGGTGACGCGCAGGCCCTCGGCGGGACCCGGGGTCCGCAGGCGGTTCGTCGCGGGGACGAGCTCGTCGTAGATCGCCGCGGCGCGGTCGCGATCGGCCTGCTCGTCGGCGAAATGGGCCAGGCGCAGGCGGATGACCAGGGCCTGGATCTCGTCGAGGCGGCTGTTCCAGCCGGAGAGCAGACGCCCGTCCAGGCGCACCGTGTCGTGGCCGCGCAGGCGGCGGATCAGTGCGGCGTCTTCGGCGTCGCGGCAGAGGACCATGCCGCCGTCGCCGATCCCCGGCAGGTTCTTGGTCGGGTAGAAGCTCAGGCAGTTCAGGCGGCCGAAGGAGCCGCAGGGCCGGCCGCGGTAGAAGGTGCCGAAGGCCTGGCACATGTCCTCGATCACGTCCAGGCCGCGGCGCTCGGCGACGGCCAGGATCGGGTCCATGTCGCAGGGCGCCCCGAAGATGTGCACCGGCAGGATGGCCCGCGTCCGGGAGGTGACGGCGTCCTCGATCCGGGCCGGGTCGATGTTCAGGTCGCCCGGGCGGATGTCCACGAAGACCGGCGTGCCGCCCAGGCGGATGACGGCCTCGATGGTGGCCAGGAAGGTATAGGGCGTCGTGACGACCTCGGTGCCCGGGCCGACGCCGGCGAGCTGCAGCGCCAGGAAGAGGGCCGACGAGCCCGAGGCCACGCCGACGGCGTCGGCGGCTTCGCAGGCGGTCGCCATCTCCCGTTCCAGGGCTTCGGTCTCCTCGCCCAGGATGTATCGGCCGCTGTCGATCAGGCGCGACAGTCCGGCCAGGACCTCGTCCTTGAGGGGCTGCATGGGGGTGACGAGGTCGTAGCGGCCGACGGGCCGGGGTTGCTGGTGCGTCATGGGTTCCTTTCCCCGCTTCCGGGACGGCCGAAGCTGTCGTATCGGAAGCCGTGGGCGGCGAGCATCTTCTCGTTGTAGACGTTGCGGCAATCGAGGAAGGCGCGGTCGGCGACCAGTCCGGCCAGCCGTTCCAGGTCCAGTTGCCGGTACTCGTTCCATTCGGTGACCAGGCAGCAGAGATGGGCGCCTTCGGCCGCCTGATAGGGATTGGCGCAGTAGGTCAGGTCCGGATGCAGGCGGCGGAAATTGTCGAGGGCCACGGGGTCGGTCACGCGGACCGTGGCGCCGGCCTCGGTGAACAGGCGCACGAGCTCGTGGCTGGGCGCCGCGCGCACGTCGTCGGTGTTGGGCTTGAAGCTGGCCCCGAAGAGGGCCACGATCTTGCCGGCGGGATCGCCGATCAGGCGCTGCGCTTTCTCGAGGGCCCGGCCGGGCAGCCCGTCGTTCACGGCGATCGCCGCGCGCACGATGCTCATGTCGGCGCCGGCGGTGTCGGCGATGTGGACGATCGCGTTCGTGTCCTTGGGCAGGCAGGAGCCGCCGAAGCCCAGGCCGGGGTGGAGGAACTTGGGGCCGATGCGCCGGTCCAGGCCCATGGCCTTGGCCACGTCGGCGACGTTCGCGCCGGTGAGCTCGGCCAGCCGCGCCAGCTCGTTGATGTACGAGATCTTCACGGCCAAGAACGCGTTCGAGGCGTACTTGATCAGCTCGGCGGTCTCGATGCCGGTCATGGCGATGGGCGTCTCGTGCAGGTAGAGGGGCCGGTAGACGGCCCGCATCAGCTCCGCGGCGCGCTCGGTCTCGGCGCCGATCACCACCCGGTCGGGGCGCATGAAGTCCTCGATGCTCGATCCCTCGCGCAGGAACTCCGGGTTGCTGGCCATGTCGAAGTCGACGGGGGCCGCCAAGTGTTCGCGGATCACCGCGGCGATGCGGCGCGACGAGCCGACCGGCACCGTGCTCTTGGTCACGATCACCTTGTAGTCGTCCAGCAGCCCGCCGATCTCGGCCGCAACCTTCATGACGTAGCTCATGTCGGCCTCGCCGTTGTCGGACATCGGCGTCTGGACGGCGATGAAGACGAGGTCGGCCGGGGCCATGGCCTCGGCCAGCCTGGTCGTGAAGTGCAGCCGGCCCGCCGCGGCGTTGCTGCGGACGAGGTCCGAGAGCCCGGGCTCGTAGAAGGGGACCTCGCTGCGGCGCAGACCGGCGATGCGCTCCTCGTCGATGTCCACGCACCAGACCTCGTGCCCGAAGTCCGCCATGCAGGCGCCCGAGACCAGGCCGACGTAGCCGGTGCCGATCATGCAGATCTTGATCATCCGATGTCCTCCCTGGCCTGGGCGAGCAGTTCGTCCAGGGCCTGTTCGATGCCGGATACGGGCCGCCAGCCCGTGACCCGGCGCAGCTTGGTGGCGTCGCCCACGAGGCAGGGGATGTCGGCGGGCCGGAAGCGTTCAGGATCCTTCTCCACGGTCACCGGCACGCTGGCGGCGGCCAGCAACCGGTCCAGACCTTCCCGGATGCTCAGGCTCCGGCCCGAGCAGACGTTGTAGACCTGGCCGGGCAGACCGCGCTCGGCCAGCAGCCGGTAGGCGTCGACCGCGTCGCGGACGTGCATGAAGTCGCGCCGGGCGCCGAGGTCGCCGACGCGCAGCACGGGTTCCTGCTCGCCCCGCTCGATCGCCGCGACCTGGCGGGCGAAGGAGGGGAAGACGAAGCGGGCGTCGTGGCCGGGACCGGTGTGGCTGAAGGCGCGGCTGACGACGACCGGCACCGCGAAGGCGGCGTGGTACTGCAGGCAGAGCAGGGACTGGGCGGCCTTGCTGACGCCGTAGGGCGAGATCGGCCGCAGGGGCGCGCGTTCGGTCAGGGGCGCGTCGCCGGCGGGGCGGCCGTACTCCTCGGCGGATCCGGCGGCGACGATGCGGGGGCGCTCGTCCGCGGGCAGCGGGCGGACCGCCTCGAGCAGGTTCAGGGTCCCGCCGAGGTTGGCGCGGAAGGTGCCGGCGGGGTCGTCGAAGGATTGGGCCGCCGAGCTCTGTCCCGCCAGGTGGTAGACGACGCGGGGCCGGAAGCGCTCCAGGACCTCGGCCGCCGCGTCGGGCTCGTCGAGGGCCCGCGAGAGCAGCGTCCACTCGGCGCCGGGGGCGCGGTAGATCCATTCGCCGTCGTCGCCGCCGGCCAGCGCGCTCGCGCCGATGCGGGACGGGGCGGCGCCGTCGGCGACGAGGCCCAGTCCGACCACCGTCTCGCCGGCGGACAGCAGGGCGTCGACGAGCCAGCCGCCGACGAATCCGTTGGCCCCGGTGACCAGGCTGTCGATCCGCTCGTTCACGTTCTCAGCTCTCGACGGCGACGCGGGCGCGCCAGAAGTCCAGGGTGTCGCTCAGGGTCTGCTCGAAGGGGATCGCGGGCTCCCAGCCGGTGGCGGCGTGGAAGCGGGCGGCCGAACCGAGCAGGACCATGACGTCCGAGGGGCGCATGCGGGCGGGATCCTGCTCGACGCGGATCTGGACCGAGGCCAGGGCGACGAGCCGGTCCAGCATGTCGCCGATGCGGATGTCGCGGCCGGAGCAGAGGTTGTAGACCTCGCCCTTCACGCCCTTCTCCAGGGCCAGCCGGTAGCCGCGGACCATGTCGCGCACGTCGGTGAAATCGCGGGTGGCGTCGAGGTTGCCCGTGCGGATCACCGGTTCCTGACGGCCCGCCTCGATCAGGGCGATCTGGCGGGCGAAGTTGCTGACGACGAAGACCTCGCCGCGGCGCGGGCCGGTGTGGTTGAAGCCGCGGGTGCGCACCACGTCCAGACCGTAGCTGCGGTAGTACTGCCAGGCCAACATGTCCTGGGTCACCTTGCTCACGGCGTAGGGGCTCAGCGGGCGCAGGGGGTTGTCCTCGGTGATCGGCGTCTCCTCGGGCAGGACCAGGCCGTACTCCTCGCTGCTGCCGGCGATCTGGACGCGGCAGGGCTTGTCCAGCCCACGCAGGGCCTCGAAGAGGTTCAGCTGGCCGCGGATGTTCGTCGTCAGCGTGGCGTCGGGCTCCTGCCAGCTGGTGGGCACGAAGGACTGGGCGGCCAGGTGGAAGACCAGGTCGGGGGAGACCTCGGCCACGACGTCGCGCATGCGCCCGGGGTCGGTGATGTCGCCCTCGACGAAGGTCACGCGACCCGCCAGGTGCGTCACGTTCTCGGTGCGGCTCCGCCAGCGGCGCAGGCCGAAGACCTCGTAGCCGCCCTCGTCGAGCAGGTGGTCGGCGAGGTGCGAGCCGGCGAAGCCGGTGATGCCCGTGATCAGAACTTTCTTCATGCCCTCTCCTCGAATGCGCGCGGCGGTTCAGGGGTTCCCGAGTCTCAGCCACTCCTTGTAGATGCAACGGTCCATGACCACGGCCAGGCCGGCGTCGCGGGCCTTGCCGGCGGCTTCCGCGTGGATCACGCCCTCCTGCAGCCAGAGCACCCGGGCGCCGTGGGTGATGGTCTCGTCGACGACCGCCGGCACGGCCTCGCTGCGACGGAAGACGTTCACGATGTCGACGGTCACCGGCAGGTCGGCCAGGCCGGGGACGACGGGGCGGCCCAGGACCTCTTTCAGGGTGGGGTTGACGCCGTAGACCTCGTAGCCCTGCCCGATCAGGAAGCGGGCGATGCCGTGGCTGGCGCGGTCCGGCTTGTCGGAGATCCCCACCACGGCCACGCGTTTCCCGTCCCGCAGGATCTCGCGCAGGCGGTCGTCGTCGGGGACGAAGGGGTCGTTCCGGTCGGCCATGGTTCCTCCGCGGGAGGTGAGCGGCGCGGGCCCGCCCCGTTCACAGAAATCCGGGACGAAGCATGGTCCCGGAGGCGGCTGACGCGTCAAGTGCCTGGATACGGGCCCAATCTACCGGCTGTCGGAGATCTTGTCCAGTTCTTCGGCATGGCGGCCGTGACGCCTTGGGGATGGATCTTGGCCGGCCCAGTGATTAAGATTCTCCGCAACCGAACGCGGCGCCGCCCACGTCCCGGCGCCCCCGGCCCCCGCGCGTCCCCGAGGGAAGGATGGAACCGTGAGCCCCCTTTTCATGACCCTGCTGCTCGTCCTCGCCCTGGCTCTCTTCGCCGGCACCGTCTCCAGCCGTCTGCTGGTGCTGCGGGCCGCCCAGCCGGAGGTGCGCTGGGACCGGATCGGCGCCCGCCTGCGGCGCCTGCTGACCATCGGTTTCGGCCAGAGCCGCCTGCTCTACGAGCGGGGCGCGGGCTGGATGCACGCCGGCATCTTCGCCGGCTTCCTGGTGGTGTCGCTGCGCACCCTGACCCTCTTCGGCCGCGGCTACGACGCCGACTTCCACCTGCCCCTGCTGGGCGGCGGGCTGGGCCTGGCCTACGCCGCGCTCAAGGACGCCTTCGCCCTGGTCGTCCTGCTCGCGGTCCTGGTCGGCCTCTGGCGCCGGCTGGCGCTGCGCCCCGAGCGGCTGCACCTGAACCTGGAAGGCGTGCTGATCCTGCTCTGGATCGCCGCGCTGATGGTCAGCGACCTGCTGGGCGACGCGGCGGCCTTCACGCTGGAGCCGGGGCAGCGCGAGGTCGGCTGGGCCTTCGCCTCGACCGCGCTGCGCGGCGTCTGGACGGGCGTCGACCCCGCGACCACGGCCTTCTGGGCGCAGGCCCTCTTCTGGGCCCACGTCGTTCTGGTGCTGGCGTTTTTGAACTTCCTGCCCTTCGGCAAGCATTTCCACGTGCTGACCGCCCTGCCCAACGTCTTCCTGATGAAGCTGGACCCGCCGGCCGTGCTCGACCGCATGGATTTCGAGGGCAAGGAGAGCTTCGGCGTGGGCAAGCTGGAGGACTATTCCTGGCGGCGCCTGCTGGACATGTACACCTGCACCGAATGCGGCCGTTGCACGGTGCACTGCCCGACCGCGACCACGGGCAAGCCGCTGCGGCCCCGTGAGCTGATCACCGAGCAGCGCGACCACCTCTACGCCCACGCCGCCGCCTTCGAGAAGGTGGGCAAGCTGAAGGCCATGGGGCGCGAGGGGGAGGCCGCCGCGGCGGCGGCGGCGATCGCGCGCGAGCCCCTGGCCGGCGGTGTCGTCGCCGAGGACGAGATCTGGGCCTGCACCACCTGCGGCTACTGCCAGACGGTCTGTCCGGTGGCCATCGAGCACGTCGGCCACGTCGTCGACCTGCGCCGCTACCTGACCATGACCGAGGCGAAGATGCCCGGCGAGCTGACCAACGCCCTGAAGGGCCTGGAGAACAACAGCAATCCCTGGAACGTCGGCGCCGCCGGCCGCGAGGACTGGATCGGCGACCTGGCGGTGCCGCGCCTGCGCGACAAGGGTTCGGCCGAGTGGCTGCTCTTCGTCGGCTGCGCCGGCGCCTTCGACGAGCGCAACAAGGACGTCCTGCGCGCCCTCTGCCGCCTGCTGGACCGGGCCGGCGTCGACTACGCCGTGCTCGGGACCGAAGAGGGCTGCTGCGGCGACCCGGCGCGCCGCATGGGGCACGAATACCTCTTCCAGATGCAGGCCGAACACAACGTGGCCGCCCTGAAGAAGTACGGCGTGACGAAGGTCGTCACCGCCTGTCCGCACGGCTACAACATGATCCGCAACGAGTACCCGCAGTTCGGCCTGGAGGGGGTCGAGGTCCTGCACCACGCCGAACTGCTGCAGCGGCTGGTGGCCGACGGCAGGCTGCCCCTGGCCGGCGGCGAGGCCGAGACGGTGACCTACCACGACAGCTGCTACCTGGGCCGCCACAACGAGGTCTACGCCGCGCCGCGGGCCGTGGTCGACGCCGTGCCGGGCCTGAACCGGGTCGAGATGCCCCGCCACGGCCGCGACGGTTTCTGCTGCGGCGCCGGCGGCGCGCGCATGTTCATGGAGGAGAGCCTGGGCACGCGCATCAACCAGAACCGCCTGGACGAGGCCGCCGGCACCGGCGCCGCCGCTGTCTGCACGGCCTGTCCCTTCTGCCTGACGATGCTCGGCGACGGCATCAAGGAGACGGGCCGCGAGGACTCGATGCGCGCCCAGGACCTGGCCGAACTGCTGGAGAGCCGGTTGGCGGACTGACCCGCGACCGCCGCTTGCGAAAGGCGACCTTTACGGTATGATGGGACCGCCGCCCTTCGTCGAGGGGGCGGCGGTTTCGCATCGATCACGGAGGGTACCCATGTCCGCCTACGAACCCGTCCGCACGACCCCGGATCTGGACCGTCTCTGGCGCCGCGGCGCCGAGTTCTTCGGCAGCCCGGTGCCGATCATGTGCGGCGCCATGACCTGGATCTCGGATCCGGCCCTGGTGTCGGCCTTCAGCAACCTGGGGGGCTTCGCCTCGCTGGCCGGCGGCAACATGCCGCCCGAGATGTTCGCCGCGGCCATCGACGAGACGCGCACCCTGACCGACCGGCCCTTCGGCGCCAACATCATCGTCATCGCGCCCAACTACCGGCGGCATCTCGACATCCTCTGCGAGAAGAAGCTCAGCCACGTCTTCTTCGCCGGCTCGATCCCCCGCCAGAGCGAGGTGCGGCAGGCCAAGGACAGCGGCGCCAAGGTGGTCTGCTTCGCCTCGACGGCATCGATGGCCGAGCGGATGCTGGGCTACGGCGCCGACGCCCTGATCCTGGAGGGATCGGAGGCGGGCGGGCACATCGGGCACGTATCGACGACGGTGCTGCTGCAGGAGATCCTCTTCCCCTACCACGAGCGCCTGCCGATCTTCGTCGCCGGCGGCATCGCCGACGGCCGCATGATCGGCCACCTCTGCCTGATGGGGGCGGCCGGCGCCCAGCTCGGCACCCGCTTCGTCGTGGCCGCGGAATGCCAGGCCCATCCGAAGTTCAAGGAGGCCTTCATCCGGGCCCGCTCGCGCGAGGCGATCGCCACGCCGCAGTACAGCTCCAAGCTGCCCGTGGTCGCCGTGCGCGCCCTGAACAACCGGGCGATGCACCGTTTCGGCGAGCTGCAGATGGAGCTGCTCGAGAAGCTGGCCCGGGGCGATCTGGGCCGGCAGGAAGCCCAGTTCGAGGTCGAGAAGTACTGGGTGGGCTCGCTGCGCGAAGGGGCGATCGACGGCGACGTCGACAAGGGTTCGCTGATGGCCGGACAGTCGGTGGGGCTGATCCGGAAGGAGCAGCCGCTGCGGGAGATCCTGCAGCAGCTGGTCGACGAGGCGGACGAGGCGGTGCGCTCCGTGAGGGGGCGGCTGCCGGCCTAGTCCTTCCCGGCGCGAAAAAATGAGAGGCCCCCGACCCTTCCGGGCCGGGGGCCTCGACGCGTCCGCGGCGCACGCGGTCAGTCCAGGGCCTTCACGGCCTCCTGGAACGCCGGCACCACATCGAAGAGGTCCGCAACTACACCGTAGTCCGCGGCCTTGAAGATCGGCGCGTTGGGATCCTTGTTGATCGCCACGATGCACTTGGACGACGACATGCCGGCCAGGTGCTGGATGGCTCCGCTGATGCCCACGGCCACGTAGAGGTTGGGGCTGACCGTCTTGCCGGTCTGGCCCACCTGGTTGGCGTGGGGCACCCAGCCCGCGTCGACGATGGCGCGGCTGGCGCCGGCGGCGGCTCCCATGGCGTCGGCCAGGTCCTCGATCAGCTTGTAGTTCGCGGCTTCCTTCAGGCCGCGCCCGCCCGAGACGATCCTCTCGGCCTCGGTCAGCTCGATCTTCTTGCCGGCGGCGGCCTGGACCTCCTTCACCACGGCCTTCGGCGCGGCGCCGGAGAGGTCGGGGGCGAAGGGCTCGGCGGCGGCCGTGCCTCCCACTTCGTTCAGGGTGAAGGCGTTGGGCCGGATCCCGACGACGGCCGTGGCCGTCTTCGGGGCGACGTCGACGTAGCACTTGCCGGCGAAGATCGGGCGCCGGACGACGAAGCCGTCGTCCCAGCTCAGGCCGACGCTGTCGCTGAGGCAGGCGCAGTCCAGCCGGGCCGCCAGGCGGGGGCCCAGCTCCTTGCCCATGGCGGTCGAGCCCAGCAGCAGCAGGTCGGGCTGCTGCGCCTTCACGAACTGGGCCAGGGCCTCGGTCCAGGTCTCGCAGTTGTAGTCCGCGAAGGCGGCGTCGGTGGCGGTGAAGATCTTGTGGGCCCCGTACTTCCCGGCCTCGGCCGCGGCGTCGCAGTCGGCGCCGTGCAGGTGCACGGCCCAGACCTCGCCGCCGGCGGCGTCCACGATCCGGCGGGCCTCGCTGAGCATCTGCCACGAGACCTTCTTGATCTCGCCGGCGCGCTGCTCGATGAAAACGGCGATGTTCGGCATCGGATTCCTCCCGTCAGATGACCTTGGCTTCCTCGCGCAGCAGGCGCGCCAGCTCCTTGGCGGCGGCGGCCGGATCGTCGGCCTCGACGATCTTGCACTCGGCGCGCGCGGGCGGCGGGCTGTACTGACGGATTTCCGTCTGGGGGGCGGGCACCTCGACGCCCAGATCGGCGCAGGTCAGCACCTCCATCGGCTTCATGCCGGCCTTCATGATGTTGGGCAGGCTGGGCAGGCGGGGCTCGTTCAGGCCCTTCTGGCAGGTGATCACCGCGGGCAGCGCACCGGCGATGATCTCGGCGCCGCCCTCGATCTCGCGGGTCGCCGTGAATTCGCCGTCGCCCAGTTCGAGCTTCACGACCACGGCGGCGTGGCCCCAGCCCAGCTTCTCGGCGAGCATGACCCCGGTCTGGGCCGCGTCGTCGTCGATGGCCTGCTTGCCGGTCAGCACCAGGTCGTAGCCGTCGCGGGCGACGACCGCGGCCAGCACGGCGGCCACCGCGGCGGGTTCGGCCAGCTCCAGGGCGGGCTCGTCGATGCGGATCGCCTTGTCGCAGCCGACGGCCAGGCAGTCCTTCTTCAGGGTCTCCTGGACGCGCTCGGGGCCGATGACGACGGCCGTGACCTCGCAGCCCTCGCCGAGCCGCTCCTTGATCTGCACGGCCTCCTCGACGGCGTAGGCGTCGTAGGGGTTCAGCACGCGGGTGAATCCGGACCGGTCCAGTTCCGGCGCGGGTCCGGGCAGGTTGATCCGGGTCTCCGAATCGGGCACCTGCTTGACGCAGACAGCAATCTTCATGGGTCCTCCCAGGGTCCCGGGTCCGCTCACGATTTCGGATCAGGAATAATAGGCGGGCCGCCCGGGGGCGTCAACCGGCCGCGGCCCGACCCCTTTCCAGCGCTCCGCCCTCGCGGGCGTCGGCGCGCTTCAGCAACAGCGAGAAGATCAGTCCGACCACGCCCAGCCCCGAGAACATCACCATGCTGGCGGTGTAGTCGTGGGTGGCGTCGCGCAGCAGGCCGTTCAGCCAGGGGAACAGGGCCAGGCCGACGTTCTGGATCGCCGTGCACAGCCCGAAGGCGGTGCCGGTGTGCGATTCCTTCACCACCAGCGGGATCGAGGGCCACATCGCCGCGGGCACGAGCACGAAGGCCGCGCCCAGCACGATCATCGGCAGCACCGGATAGATCGTCGTCAGGCCCATCGCCAGGTGGGCCGGGATCATCAGCAGCGAGCCGACGATCATCATCGTGGCCCGCTTGCCGATGCGGTCGATCAGGTGGCCGGCGAAGGGCGCGCAGATCATCGAGGCGAAGATGATGATCGACGACAGCCCGCCCGCGGTGCTGAACATGTGCAGGAAGCTCGAGAAGACCTGGGCCAGGAAGCTGCCCGAGGTCTCGGCCACGCGGGCCACGCCCCACTTGTCGGCGAAGAAGTCGGTGCTCAGGGCCGTGAAGGGGAAGATGGCCGAGTAGAAGGTCACGCAGAGCAGCGACACGTACCAGAAGCTGGGTTTCAGCCTGGCGATCTGCGAGAAGGTGATCTTGTCCTCGGCGCCGGCCTCCTGCAGGTCGGGCAGGGCGCGCTCGCCGCGGCGGTCCAGCAGCACGTAGACGACGTTGCCCAGCAGCGAGATCCCGCAGAAGATCACGGCCGCCATCAGCCCGGCGCGGTAGCCGCCGAAGACGTCGGCGATCAGCTCGCCGGTGTTGAAGGCGAAGAGCGTGCCCAGCCGCGAGACGGTCAGGGCGATGCCGAAGGCCAGGGCGATCTCCTTGTTCTTGAACCAGCGGGCCAGGATCGCGCTCTGGGCCACGACCAGCGGCTCGCTGCCGGCGCCGAAGAGGAAGCGGCCGATGAAGACCACGGTGATCGACTTGCCCAGGGCCACGACGACCGCGCCCAGGAGCACGAGCAGCGAGAAGATCATGCTCGAGCGGCGGGTGCCCAGCCGATCGATCAGGATGCCGCCGCCGAAGACCGCCAGGATCGCGGCGATGCTGTAGGCGGTGTAGAAGCCGCCGATGACGCTGCGTCCCGCGCCGAGGTCCTCGACCAGGGAGGGGGCCAGGGCGCCGATGATGTCGTAGGCGAAGTAGCTGCCGAAGGTCAGCAGGCTGGCGAAGGCCAGCACGCTGAACCGGTAGGCGCGGGTCGACGGGTGGAAGCCGCCGACCGGGCCGGGCGCGGAAGGGGACTGGGTCATGGGCGGTGCTCCTTGGGATGACTCGGGGTCCGGGCGGACGCCTGCGCGCCGCCGCTGCGCCCAGGGTGGGCGCGGGCGGCCGCATCCGTCAACCGGCAATTCCCCTTCTGCTGGCGTTTCGATGGGGCGGGCGATAAGTTCCAGGTCTCGGGGCGCGGGCTCGAACGGCGCTCCGCAGAGCGACAACCGGGAGGAAGCGATGACCGTCGACACCTGCGATCTCGTGGTGATCGGCGCCGGTCCCGGCGGCTACGTGGCCGCCGTCCGCGGCGCCGGCCTGGGGCTGAAGACCGTGCTCGTCGAGAAGGACGACCGCCTGGGCGGCACCTGCCTGCTGCGCGGCTGCATCCCGACCAAGGCCCTGATCCAGTCGGCCCAGGCCTGGGAGCTGTGCCGCAAGGGCGCGCGCACCTTCGGCGTGAAGGTCGAGGGGGCGTCCTTCGACTGGGCGCAGGTGCAGAAGCGCAAGGACATGGTCGTCAAGAAGGGCAGCCTGGGCGTGGGCCTGCTCATGGAGAAGCACGGCGTGCGGGTCGTGCGCGGCCACGGCCGCCTGGACGGCCCCGGCCGCGTCGTGGTCGAACGTCCCGACGACGAGCCCCTGGCCCTGTCCGCCCCGAAGATCGTGCTCGCCACCGGCTCGACCACCGCGGCGATTCCCGGGGTGGCGGTCGACGGCGAGCGGATCCTGACCAGCGATCACCTGCTCGAGCTCGACAGCGTTCCCGAGTCGCTGATCGTGCTCGGCGCCGGCGCCGTCGGCGTGGAGTTCGCCGACGTCATGGCGACCTTCGGCAGCAAGGTCGTGCTGGTCGAGATGCTGCCGCGGATCCTGCCCCTGGAGGACGCCGACTGCGGCGAGGCCCTGGCCAAGGTCCTGCGCCGCAAGCGGATCGAGGTGCTGGCCGGACACCGGGCCGCCTCGGTGGAGCGCGTCGGCGACGGCGTGCGCGTGGTGCTGAACGACGCCGCGAGCGGCGAGAAGGTCGTGCGGGAGGCCAGCCACCTGCTGCTGGCCGTGGGCCGCCGGCCGGTCACCGCCGACGCCGGTCTCGAAACGACGGGCGCAGTGGTCGACGGGCGAGGCTTCGTCCAGGTCGACGCCCACATGGAGACGGCCGAGGCCGGTCTCTACGCCGTCGGCGACATCGTCAAGACTCCGCAGCTGGCGCACCTGGCCTCGCGTGAGGCGCTGGTCGCCGTGGCCCACGCCGCCGGCCGCCCCGAGCCGCCGATCGACTACGACCAGGTGCCCTCCTGCACCTACAGCCTGCCCGAGGTCGCCGCCGTCGGCCTAGCCGAGGCCGAGGCCCGCGACCGCGGCCACGCGGTCAAGACCGGCGTCTTCCCCTTCGCGGCCCTGCTCAAGGCCACGATCCTGAACGAGCCGAACGGTTTCGTGAAGGTCGTCATCGACGCCGAGACGGACCGCGTGCTGGGCGTGCACATGGTCGGCCCCCACGTCACCGACATGATCGCCGAGGCCGCCGTCGCCTTGGGCGCGTCGATGTCGGCCACGGACTGGAGCCGCGTCATCCATCCCCATCCCACCCTGAGCGAGGCGACCCTCGAGGCCCTGCACGTCGGCCTGGGGGAGGCGATCCATGGCTGAACCGGCGCGGTTGGCGGCCGAATTGCGGTCCCTGCTGGGGCCGGAATTCTGCCTGGCCGACCCCGCCGCTCTCAGCGTCTACGCCCGCGACGCCTCCCACCTGAGCCTGGGCCGGCCGCTCTGCGTCTGCCTGCCCGCCGACGACGGGCAGGCCGCGGCGGTCGTGCGGCTCTGCGCCCGCCGCGGCGTCCCCTTCGTGGCCCGTGGCGCCGGCACCGGCCTGAGCGGCGGCGCCCTGCCCGTGGACGGCGCCGTGGTGCTGGGCCTGGCCCGTCTGGACACGATGGGCCCCGTGGACGTCCTGAACCGGGTCGTGCGCGTCGGCCCGGGCGCCGTCAACCTCCGCGTCTCGGATCACGCCCGGCCCCTGGGCCTGGAGTTCGCCCCCGACCCCAGCAGCGAGAGCGCGGCGACGATCGGCGGCAACGTGGCCGAGAACGCCGGCGGTCCCCACTGCCTCAAGGTGGGGGTGACCCAGCAGCACGTGCGCCGGCTGGAGTGGGTCGACGCCGCGGGCGAGCGGCGCGTCACGGGCGCGGGCCTGGCCGGCGAGCGCGGCCTGGACCTGGCCGGACTGCTGACCGGCAGCGAGGGCGTGCTGGGCGTGGTCACGGCCGCCGACCTGCTGCTGACGCCCCGCCCGGCGGCCGCCGGCACCCTGCTGGCCCTCTTCGCCGACCTGGACGCCGCCTCCGAGGCCGTGGTCGGGCTGCTCGGCGCGGGGCTGCTGCCCGCCGCCCTCGAGATGATCGACGGGGTGATGCTGGGCGTCGTCGAGCAGGCCTTCGCCTTCGGCTTCCCGACCGACGCCGCCGCGGCCCTGATCGTGGAGTTCACCGGACAGGACGAGGCCGTGGCCGAGGACGCCGCGCGGGCCGGGTCGCTGCTGGCCGATGCCGGGGCGCGGGTCAGGCGGGCCGCCGACGACGCCGAGCGCGAGGATCTGTGGCGCTGCCGCAAGAAGGCCTTCGGCGCGGTCGGCCGCCTGTCGCCCGCCTACGTCACCATGGACGTGGCGGTGCCAGTGGGCCGCCTGCCCGAGATGGTCCGGGCCGTGCAGCGCGAGGGCGAGCGTCACGGCGTGGCCATCGCCACGGCCCTGCACGCCGGCGACGGCAACCTGCACCCCGGCGTGATGTACGACGACCGCGACTCCGACAGCGAGCGACGCGCCCACGCGGCCGCCGACGCCATCGTCGCGGCGGCCCTGGACCTGGGCGGCACGGTGACCGGCGAGCACGGCGTCGGGATCGAGAAGCTGCACCTGCTGGCCCGCCAGATCGATCCCGAGGCCGCCCGGCTCATGACCGCGATCAAGGCCCTGGCCGACCCGACGGGGCTGTGCAATCCCGGCAAGGCCCTGGCCGCCCCAGCGGCCGCCGCCGGCACTTCCGTCGGGTCGGAGCCGCCCGCGGCGCCCGATTTCGCCTGGGCCTCGCTGACCGTGACCGCCCCGGCCGACGCCGGCTTCGATGCGCTGCAAAGAGCGGCGATGGCGCGAGGGTTCTGGGTGCCCTGCGGGGCGCCCCGGCCGGGTCTGGTCCTGGGCGCGCTGGTCGACCACGGCGCCGCCGGTCCCGCGCTGCTGGGGCGGGGCGCGTCCCGGGACTTCCTGCTGCAGATCCGGGCCCGCTGCGGCGACGGGCGCGCCTTCCGGGCCGGGGCGCCCACGGCCAAGGACGTGGCCGGACTGGACCTGGTGCGGCTGGTGGCCGGCGGCGGCGGCGTCCTGGCCCGCTGCGAGGAGGCGACCTTCGTGCTGCGCCCCCATCCCGAGGCCGTGGGCCGCTGGACCTGGCAGGGCGGCGGCCGGCTGGCCGGCGGGGATTTCGAACGCCTGCGCGCCTTGCTGGCGGCCCGGGACGAGTCGCTGGGGGCGCCGGCCTTCTGGAGGCGCGGGGGACCGTTGACGGTCATGGCTCCGGGACGCGACCGGGACTGGGATCTGGGCGGCCTCGGCGCCGAGCTGGCCGACTGGGCCGACGGAGCCGGGCTGGACCCGGGCGAGGCCGCCGTGCTCCCCTTCGCCGCCGCCTACGACGAGGCCGCGACCGAGGCCGGCGACGCCGAAGCCTGGTCCCGCCTGTCCCGTCTTTCCGGGGCCGCCGTCTGGCCGGACCTGCCCGACGGCGCCGATCTCGTCTGGCAGGGCGCCCCAGAGGTCCTGTGGCTGCCGGAGTCCGCGCCCGAGGCCCCCGCCGGCTGGTCCGCCGACATCGTGATGCGTGACGGCCGGCCGACGCCGTTGCCGGAGCCGGCGTCCGGCGTTCCCCTGGACCTGCTGCGCGGGTTGAAGCGGATCTTCGATCCCGAGGGACGCCTGCCGACGCCGTCCTGGCTCGCCGGAAGCGGGGCGGCATTCGGGAAGGGGGACGGATGATGAACGGCGAGGCCGAGGTCCGTGTCCGTCTCGACGGGCTGCTGCGCAGCTGCATCCAGTGCGGGCTGTGTCTGCCCGGCTGCGCCACCTACCTGGCCACGGGCAACGAGACCCTGTCGCCCCGCGGGCGCCTGCTGCTGCTGGGGGAGTGGCTGGAACAGGGAGGAGACCAGGCGCCGCCGGACACGCTGCGGGCCTTCGACCTCTGTCTGGGCTGCCGCGCCTGCGAGACCGCCTGTCCCAGCGGAGTCGCCTTCGACCTGTTGGCCTGGGCCCGCGAGCGCGCCGACCGCGCGTCGCCGGCCCGCGCCCGCGTCGCCGCCCCGCTGGCCTCGCGCCCGGTCCTGTCGGTCCTCGGCGCCCTGGGCGGAGCCGCGCGTCGCGTGCTGGCCGCGCTGATCGGCGCGACCTGGCGACGCAGACTGGAGTCGACGCCGGCGCCGCTGCGCGCCGCGGCCCGCAGCCTGGGCACTCTGCCCGCCTCGCCGTCCCGCGACGGCGAGGTGATCCGTCTGCTGGACCGCCTGACCGGCCTGCGCACCCCCACCGGCGTCGCACCGTCGCGTGCGGTCCCGACCGGCGACGGCGTGACCCTCTTCGCCGGCTGCGCCAACGCCGCTCTGACCGCGGGCACGCAGCGCCGCCTGGTGGACCTGCTCGAGGCCTCGGGGCTGGAAGTCCGCCGGCCGGGGGGACAGGATTGCTGCGGCGCCCTGGACCACCACCTGGGCGACGCGGCGCGGGCCGGCCGGCGCCGGGACCGCAACGCGGCGGCCCTGGCCGGCGACGTCGCCGCCACCGGCGCCTTGCTGGTCGAGGCTGCGGGCTGCGGGCTGGAGCTGAAGGGCTACCCGCCGGAGATCGCCGACAGGGTCGTCGACGTCGTCGCCTTCCTGGCCGATCGCCCCCTGCCGCCGCTCAGGACCGTCCCGTTGACGGTGGCCTTCCACGACGCCTGTCACGCCCGCCACGGCCAGGGCCTGGTCGACGAGCCCCGGCGCCTGCTCGACCGCATCCCGGGCCTGGAACGCCGGGAGCCCGCCGAGGCCGAGGTCTGCTGCGGCAGCGGCGGCGTCTACAGCCTCTTCCACGCCGACCTGTCGGCCGCCATGGGTCGGCGCAAGGCGCGCTGTCTGGCCGCCACGGGCGCCGACCTGGTGGTCACGACCAATCCGGGCTGCCTGGGCCAGATCGCCGACGGCCTGGCCCTGGAGGCGCCGGGCCTGCCCGTGCTCCCCCTGAGCGACCTGCTCTGGTACGCCACCCTTTCCCAAAGCAAGGGTGCTCAGGCTTAAATCTTTTATTGATCGTTATTTGAGCCGTTATTTTTTGAGTGGGTTGACATTTTACGCTCTCTATAATAACCTTATTCCGATTTAGCGATTAATAGTCCTTGCTCCGAGGCCGTACCGTGGACGCGATCCTTTCATCTCCCGCCGCCCTCTTCCAGGCTGTCAGCGACGCCACGCGACTGCGCGTGCTGCGCCTGCTGGCTCGCGACGAGATGAACGTCCAGGAACTGGTGCGGATCCTGGGCCTGAGCCAGCCGGCCGTGTCGAAGCACCTGGCGCTGCTGCGCGAGGCGGGCTGGATCCGCCAGCGCCGCGAGGGCACCTGGAGCTGGTACGCGGCGGTGCCGGCCGCCGATTTTCCCGCCGGCGGCGCCTTGCACGCTGCGGTGCACGCCCAGGCGGCGCGCATCGACGAGGCCGCCGCGGACGACGCCGCGCTGGCCGCCGTCCTGATCGACAGGGAGCGACGCACGGGCGACTTCTTCGCCGGCATCGCGGCGCGCTGGGACGAGATCCGTCCCGCCTTCGAGCATGCGGACATCCAGGCCGGCGCCGTCGGCGCCCTCGTGCCCGCGGGGTTGAGCGTGGTGGACATCGGGACCGGGACCGGCGCCCTGCTGCCGCTGCTGGCGGCCACCGGCGCCCGGGTCGCGGCCGTGGACGATTCCGAGGCCATGCTGGCCCGGGCCCGCGTCCTCTGCGCCCGCGAAGGCTTGACCGACGTGGCCTTCCACCGGGCCGACATCGAGGCGCTGCCCTTTCCCGACGACGCCTACGACGCGGCCTACGCCTCGATGGTCCTGCACCATGTCGGGCGCCCCGCGGCGGCCGTGGCCGAGATGGCGCGAGTCGTGCGGCCCGGGGGGACGGTCGTGCTGATGTCCTTCACGCGTCACGAGCAGGACTGGATGCGCGAGGAGCTGGCCCACCGCTGGCCGGGATTCTCGCGTGACGAGATCATGGGATTCCTGACGGCGGCGGGCCTGCGCCCGCGCCGTTGGCTGGCCCGCGGACTGGCCCCGCTGGCCGATGCCCGCGCCGGACTGCCCGCCGGGCTGAAGGGCGGGCGCGGCGTCTGGCCCGACGTTTTTCTGGCCGTGGGTGGCAAAGAAATCGAAAGAGACTAGATTCGTGAGCTGACGCCGGGACCGTGTTCCGGCTCTTCCAGACCTGAAACGGAGGCGACATGACGACCAAGCTCGCAGAGGGAACCAACTACAAGGTGGCCGACCTGGCCCAGGCCCCGCTGGGCCGGATGCGCATCGAGTGGGCCGAGAGCCACATGCCCGTGATGATGGCCCTGCGCAAGGAGCACGCCGAGAAGCAGTCGCTGAAGGGCGTGAAGATCGCCGGCTGCCTGCACGTCACCAAGGAGACGGCGGTGCTGGTCGAGACCCTGCGCGCCGCGGGGGCCGAGGTCGCCTGGAGCGGCTGCAATCCCCTGTCCACCCAGGATGACGTGGCCGCCGCCCTGGCCGAGGCCGGCACGACGATCTACGCCTGGCACGGGCAGGACGTCGAGGCCTTCTACTGGTGCATCGACCGCTCCCTGGACTTGAAGCCCCATATGACCCTGGACGACGGCGCCGACCTGATCTTCTCGGTCCACAACCGGCATCCCGAGCTGATCGAGGGCATCATCGGCGGCACCGAGGAGACGACCACGGGCATCCACCGCCTGCGCGCCATGGCCGACGACGGCGCCCTGAAGTACCCGGTCATCGCCGTCAACGACGCCGAGACCAAGTGGGACTTCGACAACGTCTACGGCACCGGCCAGAGCAGCATCGACGGCATCCTGCGCGCCACCAGCGTCCTGCTGGCCGGCAAGAACTTCGTCGTCGCCGGCTACGGCCACTGCGGCAAGGGCTGCGCCATGCGCGCCGCCGGCGAGGGCGCCAGCGTCATCGCCACCGAGATCAGGAACACCGCCGCGCTCAAGGCCACCCTCGACGGCCACCGCGTGATGCCCATGGACGAGGCCGCCGCCGTCGGCGACGTCTTCATCACCGCCACGGGCATGAAGGACGTCATCGTCGGCCGCCACTTCGACGTCATGAAGGACGGTGCCATCGTCTGCAACACCGGCCACTACGACTGCGAGATCAACATCGACGATCTCGAGGCCCGGGCCCGGTCGTGGCGGACCATCCGGCCCAACTGCGAGGAATTCCTGATGAAGGACGGCCGTCGGATCTACCTGTTGGCACGCGGCCGTCTGGTGAACCTGGCCGCGGCCGAGGGGCATCCCAGCGAGGTCATGGACATGTCCTTCGCCAATCAGTTCCTGAGCATGGTGCGCCTGGCGCAGGAGGGGAAGGATCTGGCCGTCGCGGTCCACGACATCCCCGAGGCTCAGGACCAGCGGATCGCGGGCATCAAGCTGCGCACGATGGGGCTCGCCGTCGACGTGCTGACCGAGGAGCAGGCCCGCTACGCCGTCGACTACTCCGCCGGCACGTAGCAGCGGCGGGAATCGACGGAGGGAACGAGAAGAGGGGCGGCTCCG
Source organism: uncultured Fibrobacteraceae bacterium (assembly GCA_964559455.1). Lineage (GTDB taxonomy): Bacteria > Krumholzibacteriota > Krumholzibacteriia > LZORAL124-64-63 > LZORAL124-64-63 > CAZLHO01. The sequence goes on from CAZLHO010000011.1 coordinate 33,271, forward strand.
CCGGAGCCGCCCCTCGTTCGTGTCGACCGCGCCGTCGCGGCGCTAGAGCCCGATCCGCAGACCGGCCGAGAGTTCCCAGACGTGGGTGTTCGTCCAGTACTCGTAGTCCCACGTCGTCTCGTCGCTGGTCAGGTAGAAGTTCCACATCCACTCGAAGGTCAGGTTCACGCGGCGACCCAGGCGGTATTCGGTGCCCAGGCCCAGGCCCACGCCCATGTCCGTGCCCTCCAGCGGCTCGCCGTCGATCATCAGGGTCTCGCCGCCCTTCTCGTCCTGCAGGGCCCAGTCGAGGTAGAGGACCTGCGAGCGGAAGTAGGGGTTGAAGCGGGAATCGGGCCACATGACCGAACCGACGAAGGCCTGCAGGCCGAACGAGACCCCGGTCATCTTCATGTGGCTATCGGGGGTCAGCTGCCCGCCCTCGAGGGCGGCGCCGGCCACGGCCATCTCACCGGGCTTCGCGCCGGTGAAGTCGAGCCCGCCGAAGTGGCCGCGCACGGACAGGCACATCCCGTCCATGGGGAAGACCGAGATCCCGGCGTGGAAGCCGAGGGTCGGATCGGTCAGGTCGTTGATGTCGAAGACGTCCTCTTTGACGATGTGCAGCGGGGCCCAGAAGCTGACGCCGCCGTCGAAGGCCAGGAAGTAGGGGTGCTTCAGGCGGCCGGAGTCGTTGCCCTGGTCGATCGCCGCGGGAGCGTCGGCGGCCTCTTCCTGCTGGGCGAGGGCCGGCGCGAAGCCGGTCGCGAGAACGGCGAGGACGAGGGCCGCCGGGAAGAATCCCGACCGGAACATGCGCTGCACCGAGGGCATGGGGCGCTCCTTTCGCGCGGTATGGGGAAGCAACAAAGCGCTGCTGGAATATACTGCGCCGACAAAAGCTTGTCCAATTCCGACCTTGGCCTCAGCCGGGGCTTGCCCGGAGGCTGGCGATCACGTATCATCATCGAGGCGACACCCGCTTGAAGGGGTATAACGCTTTGTCGATGCGGCCTTGTGCATGAGACTCGCGTGTTTCAAGGCAGTGGAGGATGAGGTGACTGGCGGATGAGTCGCCCTCCGGTTTCCCCGCCTCTTCGCCGCATCGGCATTCTCGCATCCTGGGTCGGGCGTCGAAGGACGTCCGGCCCAGGATCTTCTGTATCAGTGACCCGGATTCGCCCCCTGGAGGCTCCATGACCCTGGCCTCAGCCGCCAAGCCGAGCCTGGACCTGCTCGCCGCCATGCCCAAGACCGATCTCCACGTCCACCTGGACGGTTCCCTGCGGCCGGCCACGGTTCGCGAGCTCGCCGCCCGCTACGGGCTGCCCTTCGGCTTCACCACCGACGAGGACGTCAAGGCCGTCTGCCAGGTTGGCGAGCGCTGCCAGAGCCTCGAGGACTACCTCAAGGTCTTCGACATCACGCTGCAGCTGATGCAGCGCGCCGACGACCTGAAGCGCATCGCCTTCGAACTGGCCGAGGACGCCCACCGCGAGAACGTGCGCTACATGGAGGTCCGCTACTCGCCCCTGCTGCACACCCGCGAGGGCCTGACCGGCGACGAGATCGTGGCCGCGGTACAGGCCGGGCTGGAGGCCGCGCGCAGCCAGTTCGGCATCCTCACCGGCCAGATCATCTGCGGCATCCGCCACATCCCGCCCGATTCCTCGCTGGAGCTGGCTCGGCTGGCCTGCCGCTGGAAGGGACGCGGGGTCGTGGCCTTCGACCTCGCCGGCGCCGAGAAGGACTACCCGGCCAAGGACCATCTGCAGGCCTTCTACACGGTGCTCAACCACAACCTGCCGGTGACGATCCACGCCGGCGAGGCCTTCGGACCGGCCTCGATCCAGCAGGCCATCCACTACTGCGGCGCGAACCGCATCGGCCACGGCACGCGGCTCATCGAGGATCCCGACCTGATGCAGTGGGTCAACGACCGGCGCATCGCGGTCGAGGTCTGCCTGGCCAGCAATCTGCAGACCCGCGCCGTCGAGGATCTGCGCTACCATCCGGTGAAACGCTACTACGAGGAAGGCCTGCGCCTGACCCTGAACACCGACAACCGGCTGGTCTCGGGCACGACCGTCACCCACGAGCTGCAACTGGCCGTCGATCACCTGGACATGACCGAGGAGCAGATCGCCAAGCTGGTCCTGGACGGGTTCAAGAGCGCGTTCCTGCCCCTGGTCGACAAAGCCAAGCTGATCAACAGGGCGCTCGAGGAGATGACCGCCCTGGGCGTGCGCGGGGGCGGCGTGATCAGCAGGCGCTGGCGGGCTCAGCTCTGACCGCCGGCCCACCAGGGGCCGAAGCGTGCGGCCACCACCGCCAGATCCACGAGCGCCCAGACCAGCAGGGCGATGTACATCCAGCGCTCATGGTCCCCTTCGCCCATCGCCGGTCCGCGCCGGCGCCACATCCCCAGCATCACGTTCCAGGCCACCGCCGCCCCCAGCAGGGGCAGGGCGCCCCCGCCCGGCGGCGGGCTCCAGGCCTGCCCGGCGGCGAGCAGGCAGAAGGCGGCGGCGACCCCCAGCAGGATCGCCAGCAACAGCGAGCGGCGGACGCCGAGCGCCGTGGCCAGGGTGCGGTCGCCGCGCTCGCGGTCGGACCGGATCTGGTAGAGCTGGGTGAGCGGGTAGAACGATCCGAAGAGCAGGGCGAAGCCGCAGGTCAGGTACCAGCCGTCGGGGCCCGGGCCGCCGGCGGCCGCGCCGGCCGCGGCCCGGCCCACGAAGAGGCCGGCCAGGGTGGTGCCGGCGCCGTAGCCGACCATGTTCACGGCCAGGTCCCAGCCGGCGCGGGACTTCAGGCGGACGGCCGGGTGGGAGTAGAGGACCGAGAGCGCGACGCAGGCCGCCGTGACGATCCCGAAGGACGGGGCCACGGTCCAGGCGGCCGCCGCTCCGGCCAGCATCAGCAGCAGTCCCGTGCGCGCCAGCCCGGGCGGCGGCGGGGGAGGATCGTCGAGGTAGGCCACGCCCTGCTCGTCGCGGTCGAAGGCGCTGTTGAAGGCCAGGGTGCCGCCGTTCAGCCCCAGCACCCAGGCGGCCCAGCCCAGCAGGATCTCGCGCAGTCCCGGCAGGCGCCCGCCGGCCAGGGCCTGCGCCAGGGCGGGCGCGGCGACGACGCCGACCAGGAACTGGACCGTCAGGATGGGCCACTGGCGGGGACGCAGGAAGAGAACGTGGTCGAAGGCGTCGCCGAACCAGCGCCGGCCCAGGCTGCGTGCGCGGTACATGCGCCCCCCTCAGCGGCCGCCGGCCCCGGAGGGCGGCAGCGGGCAGGGGGTGTCGGCGGCGGCGGGGACTGCGGGCCGGGGCGCGGGCGTCCGCCCGGTGATCCGGCGCAGGTGTTCCTCGAACCAGGCGGGATCGAAGGTGCAGTCGACGCAGGGGCGATCGGTCTCGACGAGGGGGGTGAGCAGGGCGGGCGTCTCGGGCACGCTGCGCAGGGCCTTGATCATGCGGTCGTCGCAGGCCGTCGCCAGGATCAGGTCGGGCCGTTCGCGGCGGGCCATGGCGAAGGCGATGTGGCTGCGGAAAGCGACCAGCGACCGCACGCCGTAGTCCTCGGTCAGGCGGGCCATGTCGCCGAGCAGGCAGGCCCGGCATTCCAGGCAGGCGCTCATCTCGCCGCCGAGATCGACACGGCAGCCCCGCTTCTTCACGCAGCGGGGCAGGATCAGCAGCATCGTGCGCGGGGGGTGGCCGGCCAGGTGGGCCAGCACACGGCTGTTCTGCGCCTCGACCAGGAAGCGGATCAGGCGGGACTCGGCGTCGCCCAGGGGGCGCAGCAGCCGACGCAGGAGCGCCACGCCGGTCACGAAGGACTTGTGTCGCCAGGGAGTGCGCCAGCTCATCGGCCCGCCTCCGCGCTTCGCGCCCGCAGCCACAGCCGCCGCATCTCGAAGGCCATCAGGCCGAAACTCACGGCGACGTTGAGGGATTGCTTGGCTCCGCTCATCGGGATCTCCACGCGGACGTCCGCGGCCTCGGCCACGGCGGCGGACACCCCGCGCACCTCGTGGCCGACCACGAAGCAGGCGGGAAAGACGGGGTCGAGCTGATCGAAGGGCCGGGCGTCGGGCGTCTGTTCCAGGGCGATCACGCGCACGCCCGACGCGCGCAGGTGCTCCACCGCCGCCCGGCTGTCCGGCCAGTAGTCCCAGGGCACGGTCTCGGTGGCGCCCAGGGCCGTCTTCTCCATGTCGGGCCGGGGCGGGGTCGCCGTCATCCCGCAGAGGAAGAGCCCGCTCAGGGAGGCGGCGTCCGCGCTGCGGAACATCGAACCCACGTTCCAGACGCTGCGCACGTTGTCCAGCAGCGCGAAGACGGGAGCCCGGCGCAGGTCCGCGGCGTCGGCCAGGGGCAGCCGGTTGCGGGGGCCGGGGACGGTGTCGGAATCGGGGCGCATGGCATCGCGACGGGGCGGCGGCGGCGTGCTCCGCGACGTCCCGCTAATGATGCCGACAACTGCGGGGATCCGCAACCAGGACTTCGTCGTCGTTGAAGGCTAAATCGGGACTCGCGGCGGCCGATACACTGATGGAGCGCGGACACCCCGGCCGCTACCCATCATCGCCGAACCGAAAAGGGCCGATCATCCCGATGAATCGCCAGACGTGTACTCTTTGCATCATCGCGCGGGACGAGGAAGCGACAATCGGGCAGACCATCAAGTCGGCTCTGGCCGTCAGCGACGAGATCGTCGTCGTCGACACCGGGTCCGCCGACAACACCCGCCTGATCGCCGAGGGCTACGGCGCCAAGATCGTCGACGCCCCCTGGTCGGACGACTTCGCCGCCGCCCGCAACGCAGGCCTCGAGGCCGCCGGCAGCGACTGGATCCTGGTCCTCGACGCCGACGAACGGCTGCAGCCGGTGCGCCCGGTGGAGTTCCGTAAGCTGCTCTCGGACGACGGGGTGGCCGGCTACCGGGTCCGCATCCTGGCGGCGGAGGGCGCCGCGGCCGAGCCCGCCAGCGGCGAGACACTTCGCCTCTTCCGCAACCACCCCCATGTGCGTTACTGTTACCCGATCCATGAGCGGATCGGGATCGCCCTGGCCAACTGGGGCGAGGCCCGGGGGCTGCGCGTGGCCGATTCGGTCCTCGCCGTCCGCCACGACCCCGGCGGCGACGGGAAGGCTTCCGCCCGGCACGAGCGGAACCTGCGCATCCTGCAGCAGGCCCTGGCCGAGTATCCCTACGAGCCCTACTTCGCCTACCGGCTGGGCTGCGCCACGCTGACGACGGACGGGGACGACGCGCTGCCCGTGGCCGGCCTCGCCGCTTCCGCGGCGCCGCTGGCGAGGGCCTGGGGGATCGTGGCGGGAATGGCGCCCGCCGACGCGGCCCTGCTGGACTACGGTCCCGACCTCGCCCGACGCCTGGCGGCCGCCCACACCGCGCTGGAACGACACGCCGAGGCGCTTTCGGTGGCCACCGCGGCGAGGGCGATCTTCCGGGAAGACCCGGAACTCGACCTCCGCTGGGCGGCGGTGGTCGTCCGCGGCCTGGGCGGCGAGGAGGCCCCCGACGACGCCTTCGCCGGCCTGGCCGACGCGGCGGAGCGGATCCTGGACGAGGCGGCCGGGGGCGGGGAGCCCGACGGGGCGATCACCGGCCGACGCCGTTTTGCCCTCTGCCTGCTGGGCGAGCTGGCCCTGTGGCGAGGCCGGAACGATGCCGCCGCCGGGTTTTTCGAGGCCAGCCTGGCCGGCGACGAGGCCTACGCGCCGGGATGGCGCGGCCTGGGCGATTGCGCTCGCCGGGGCGGCGACCCGCGACGCGCCCTGGGGCTCTACCTGCGCGCCGTGACGGCGAGCGAGCTCGACTACCGGTCCTGGCTGCGCGGCAGCCGAGTGCTGACCGAGCTGGGCTTCAACGACAACGCGGCCAGCTGGCTGCAGAAGCATCGCAGCGGTTTCCCGGAGCATCCCCCGGCCCGGGCGGAAGGGGTGCCCGACGCCGCGGACGTCCCCACTCCCGAAACGCTGCGGGTCTGAGCCCGCGCCCGAGGCCATGAACAGAGAAGAAACGACATCGGCGCGGGGCCACGCCCCGGGACATTTTCCCGCCCATCAGCGGGTCTTCTCCAACCGCAACCTGCGGCTGGAGTCGATCGCGGCCATCGGTTTCGACATGGACCACACGATCGCGCTCTACGATTCGAGCGTCTTCGAGAAGCTCTGCTTCGATCTGGCCGTCGCGATGCTGGTGGAGCGGAAGGGCTACCCCGAGGCGATCCGGGAGGTGTCCTACGACCGCACCGCCATCGTCCGCGGCCTGATCGTGGACCGCCGCCAGGGCAACGTGCTGAAGGTCGACGCCTACGGTTACGTGGCGCGCGTACGGCACGGCGGCCGCCTGCTCACGCGCGACGAACGGAGGCGCGCCTACAAGCGAGGCCGCATCCGCCTCAGCCCCCAGCGCTACCGCGTCGTCGACACCCTCTTCGACCTGCCCGAGGGCTCGCTCTACACGGCCCTGGTCGCCTTGAAGGATTCGCAACCCGAACTGATCCGCGCCAGCTACCGCGTGCTCTTCAACGACATCCGCGACGCGATCGACACCATCCACCGCGACGGCACCCTGAAGCGACGGATCATGGCCGATCTGGGCCGCTACTTCGTCCGCGACGACAGGCTGCCGCGCACGCTCGAGCGCTTCCGCGAGGCCGGCAAGCGTCTCTTCCTGCTGACCAATTCGGAGCCCGACTACACCGGCGCCGTGATGAGCTACGTGCTCGGCGGCGACCCGGGCCGGTGGGAGGACTACTTCGACCTGGTGGTCTGCACCTCGCGCAAGCCGGGCTTCTTCGTCCAGAAGGGACGGGGCCGGTCGCAGCCCCGGGGCGAGCTGCCGACGATCCCCAACCGCCGGGGCCACTGCTACACCGGCGGCGACGCCTTCTTCCTGGAGTCGAAGATCGGCGCCTTCGGCGACGGCATCCTCTACTTCGGCGACCATACCTACGGCGACATCCTGCGCAGCAAGAAGAGCGTCGGCTGGCGCACGGCCATGATCGTGCCGGAGGTCGAGTCGGAGATCCTGGCCGCGTCCCCGGTGCGCGACGCCGTCCGCGCCCTGGCCGAGGTCGAGATCACCCTGGAGGACCTTTCGCTCGAGCGCGACCGTCTGCAGTCCCGCGGCGCGGCGGAAGCCGAGGTGGCGTCGGTCCAGGACTTCCGCGAGGCTTCCCTGGCCCGGCGATCGGTGCTGCAGCGCCGCATCGCCACGGTGCAGAACCCCTACTGGGGCTCGCTCTTCCGCGAGGGGCGCGCCCTGAGCCGCTTCGGCGCCCAGATCCGCGACGTGGCCTGCATCTACACCAGCCGCGTCAGCAACCTGGCGCGCTATCCGGTCGACAAGTTCTTCGCCAGCCCCCGGGAGCTCATGCCGCACGAGGACTGAGACGCCCGATTCTGCTGGAAGCCGCCTTTTCGACATGTTAAGATTCCTCGCGGCGACCTGGCCTGTCGCCGTAATGCGATCTATTCCAATCAGTTGCCTGAGCCGCTGCCTTAGTCGGGAGGAATCATGCTTGGGACGAACAACGTCCTCGTAGTGGGGACCGGGACCATCGGCGAGCCCCTGATCGGTCTGCTCTGTCACTTCAAGGACCAGCTCGGGATCGACGACGTCCTCTTCCACAAGAACACGCCGCTGCTGAACGACCGGAGCAAGGTCCAGAACCTGATCCGGCGCGGCGCGCACACCGTCTCGCACAAGGAGAAGATCGAGGAGTTCAAGAGCATCGGCATCACCGTCGACATGCCGCTGGACGAGGCGATGGCCGCGTCGCGGGTGATCATCGACTGCACGCCGATGGGCAACGAGATGAAGGAGAAGTGGTACCGGAAGTACGAGGAGAACACCGACCTCTTCGTCGCCCAGGGCAGCGAATTCGGCTTCGGCAAGCAGTACGCCCGCGGGATCAACGACACCGTGCTGGACCACGAGACCGACAAGTACCTTCAGATCGTCAGCTGCAACACGCACAACCTCTCGCTGATCATCGACATGATGGGCCTCGGCGACGAGGGCCCGGACAACCTCGTCGAGGGCCGCTTCGTCTGCATCCGCCGCTCCAACGACATCAGCCAGGACGACAAGTTCGTGCCCAGCCCCGAGGTCGGCGGCCACAAGGATGCGCGCTTCGGCACCCATCACGCCCGCGACGCCTGGCATCTCTTCGGCACCATGGGCCACGACCTCAACCTGTTCTCGTCGGCCATGAAGCTCAACACGAACTTCATGCACGTCCTGCAGTTCCACCTGAAGGTGAAGAAACCGACGTCGGCCGAGGAGCTGATCCGGCGCTGCGAGGAGAACGACCGCGTGGCCATGACCTACAAGAAGACCGCCAACTCGATCTTCTCGTTCGGCCGCGACCACGGATTCTACGGGCGCATCCTCAACCAGACCGTGATCCCCTACAACGGCATCCACGTCTCCGAGGACGGCCGCGGGATCACCGGCTTCTGCTTCACGCCCCAGGACGGGAACAGCCTGCTCAGTTCGGTGGCCGCTGCGATCTGGGCCCTGTATCCCGACACCTACAGCCGCATCATCCAGTGCCTGAACACCTACTTCTTCAACGAGGTCTGATCCCGGAACCGGGCCGAGGGAAGAAGGACAGCGGCAGGACGAAGAGAACGGCGCCCCGCGCGAGCGGGGCGCCGTCCGTATCTCCGTCCCGGTCGCGCCGGGGAACTCAGCCCTGCAGGGCGGCCATCTGCTCGGCCAGGCGGCTCTCCATCTCCGCGGCCGTGGCGATGGCCGGCAGGCCGGGATCGGCCTCGGCGAGCATCACCAGCAGCCGGTCCAGCGCGGCCCGGGCCTCGGTCGGCCGCTGGAGGTCCAGGGCCGCCCGCCCCCACACCAGCAGCGAGGGGATGTCGTTGGGGTTCGAGGACAGCGCTTCCTTGGCCAGCTTGCGGGCCCTGGCGGGATCGCCGGTCTTCAACAGCGACTCAGCGAGGAAGATCCGCGTCGTGCGCAACTGGTGGGGCGGCCGATCCTTGGTCAGCTTCAGCATCTCGCCCCACTCGGCGGCCGCCGTCTCGTAGTCCGCCACGGCCGTGGCCTCGAAAGCCGCATACTGGTGGCCCAGGATCTCCAGGTTCTCGCGGACCCGGGCGTTCCGCTTGAAGATATCGCTGGCGCGGAGGGTGTCCGCGAAGGCGGCGAACTCGGCCCGTCCGCCCTCGATGTCGCGGCGGCCCGCGGCCAGCATCGCCTTCAGGTACAGGGCCGTGTAGGGCTCGGCCCGGGGGATCTGCGATTCCAGAGCCGCCATGGCCTCGTCGTACATCTTCAGGCGGAAGAGGGTCCCCGCCACGAGTTCGTCGATGCGCTGCTCGAAGTTCGTGCCGGCGATCTGCGATCGGACCTCCTTGAGCAGCTGCTGTCCCTTGATGATCTGGCCCTTTTCCAGGTAGATCTGCCCCAGGTTGATCAGCGAGTAGAAGAAGTCGGGCTGGACCTTGATGGCCTGGCGGAATTCCTTGGCCGCCTCGTCGTACTGGCCCGACCAGAGCAGGACCTCGCCCAGGGAGTCGTGGGGGTTGGCCAGGTCGGGGGCCAGGAAGGCGTACTTCTTCAGGTAGGCCACGGCCTGGTCGTAGTCGCCGTCGTTGGCGGCGGCGTAGCCCAGCTGGTTGTAGGCCACGGCGTAGTTGGGCTCTATCTCGAGCATGTGGCGGTAGACGTCGGACGCGGCGGGGTCGTTCTGGTTGAAGAGCTGCGCGGCCTTGACGCTGAGCACCAGCAGATCGTCGGGCTGGCGCGGCTCGATCCACGACAGCATCGAGTCGCGTTCCTCGGGGGCGGTGCCGACCATGCTGGCCAGGTAGAGCTGCGTCTTCACCCGCTGGATGTCGTCGTCGATGGTGGCGACCAGTTCGTTGGCCCGTTCGGCCTGCGCGGCGGCCTCGTCGTTGCGGCCCATGCGGTAGAGCAGGGCGGCGTAGAGGGCCCGGCCCATGGCGAAGTCGGGATCCTCCTCGACGCAGGCGGCCAGGACCGTCTCGGCGGCGGCGTACTTGAACGAGTTCAAGTCGGCGAAGCCCTGCTGGAAGAGCTCGTAGGAGCGGGGCGTGGCCGTCTTGAACTGCTGGTCGCTCCGGGCGAAGAGGGCGAAGGCCGCGATCGCGGCGAAGGCCACGATCACGAGCGCCAGCATGGTTTTCCTCATGTGATCGACTCCTGTTGTTGCCCGGGCGCACGACGGCGCGCCAGAACTGTCCAACTTTCTACGTAGAATCAGGACCAAAGTTGCCTTGCAAATCCACCTTCGCCGCGGGTCGGCCCGCGACCTTGAGGGCGATCAGGGTGATGTCGTCGTCGGCCTCGGTGCGGCCGCTGAAGGCCTGCAGGCGCTGGTTCATGACCTTGATCAATTCGCCGGGGGCCAGGTGATGGTGCTCGTCGAGCACTGTCTTGATCCGCTCGCGGCCGAACTGCTCGTCCTCTCCGTTGTGGGTCTCGGTCAGACCGTCGGTGTACAGGAAGAGCAGGTCGCCGGGCTCCAGCCGGGCCGCGCCCTCGGCGTACTCGCTGAACTCGAAGGCGCCGATCGGCAGTCCGCCGTCGCCGAGTTCCTCGATGGACCCGTCGCGGCGGCGCAGCAGGGCGGGGTCGTGGCCGCCCGAGCTGTAGCGGAAGTCGCGGGAGACCGGATCGAAGATCGCCAGAAAGAGCGTGGCGAAGTGCTCGGGGTTGGTGCTGGCGTGCAGGTAGCGGTTCACGCGCTCCAGGATCAGGCCGGGGGCGTCGGAACTGTCGCAGTGCGCGCGCAGCGAGGCCTGCAGGCTGGACGCGAGCAGGCTGGCGGGAACGCCCTTGCCGCTGACGTCGCTGATGACCATGGCCAACGTGCCGCCGGGCTGCTCGATGAGGTCGTAGTAGTCGCCGCTGACCTGGGCGCTGGTGATGTTGCAGGCGGCCAGCTCGACGCCCGCGACCGCCGGGATCCGGCTCGGCAACAGGCGGCTCTGGATCGTGCGCGCCAGCGAGAGCTGCTCCTCGAGCTTCTGGTTCTTCAGCTCCTCCTCGTAGAGACGGCTGTTCTCGAGCTGCAGCGCGATCTGGCCCGAGACCATCGACAGCAGCTCCAGGTCCTGGATCAGGAAGGAGTCGCCGCTGCGCTTGGGCGGCAGGGCCAGCATGCCGATCAGGCGGCCCTGGGTGGTCATCGGCACCAGCAGGGCCAGCCCCCGCTCGGCGAGCAGGGATTCCTCGGCCAGGCGCTCGGCCAGGTCGGCCTGCTCGCGGGTGGAGACCGAGCGGATCGAGGCGTCGTCGCGGACCTCGATCCAGTAGGGCTCCGGCACCTCCTCGAGGCGGCGCGCCATGGCCGGCAGGTCCATCGTCTCGGGGCAGGAGGGGGGCGCCGCGGTCCGGTCGCCGTCGGGGTCTTCGGGCCGGGCCTCGCCGGCCAGGCGCCAGGTGCCGCCGCCGTCGCCGTGCTCGCGCAGGAAGATGCCCAGGCGGGGCAGGTCCAACACCTTGCAGAGCCGGTTGCCGACGCGGTCGACCACGGCCTCGCTCTGGATCAGGCGCGGCAGTTCGCGGCTGATCTCTTGCAGCACCTGGGCCAGGTTCGATTGGCTCATGAAGAAGCGCCGGTCGAGCAGCTCCTGAAGGTGCGCGCGGGCGGGCCACAGCAGCGCCGCGATCACCAGGGTCGCCGCCGCGGCGACGAGCTGGCTGGTCTGGCCGCTGATGCTGAAGAAGACGAAGCCCAGCCCCAGGATCATCAGGAAGTAGGTCAGCATCACGGCGCCGGTCAGCGAGAAGTAGATCAGGCGCCGCTTCAGCAGCACCTCGATCTGCATCACGCGGTAGCGGGCGATGCCGTAGCCGAAGGACAGCGGGATCGCGATCAGCGGCGCCGTGCCCAGGAACGCGATGTTGGCGTCGGAGCGGCCGCCGGGCAGCACCGTCAGCATCAGGAAGGGCAGGATCCCGCCCAGGGTGCCGTAGGTCAGGATGCGCAGGCGCCGGCGCTGCACCGGGTCGGGCTGGTTCAGATAGCTGTGCAGCAGCGCGGCCACGCCCACCGAGAAGTAGATGCCCAGGATCAGCCAGCGCGTGTTGTAGATGCGGGGCGCGTGCCCGCCGAAGAACTGGTCGATCGTGAACTGCACGTAGAAGACCAGCGGCAGCAGGTAGAGCAGGGGCACCGTCGCCGGATGCTGCGTGATGAAGATCTTCTTCTCCGGGAAGACCAGGAAGAAGTGCAGGAAGATGATCGGCAGGAAGAAGCGCGCCAGGGCGCCGGCGTTCTGCGAGATGATGTCGCCCCAGAAGTAGCTCGAGCGGCTCAGGTTCGTCATGAAGAAGATAGCGAAGAGCAGGCTCATCAGCAGGAAGAGCTGCGCGGGCAGGTCGTTGCGGCCCTTCAGGTAGACCCAGAGGCCGATCAGCCAGTAGGCGAAGGCCAGGAAGGAGTAGTACAGGTAGAAGCGGTCCGCCGTGCGGAACTCGGCGAGCTGCACCGGCACGCGCAGCACCCGGCCGCCGCGTTCGACCAGGTAGGGCACCGTCGTGCCGACCTGCTGTCGGCTGAGCTCCTTGGCCGCGTCCTGCGGCGTCGTGACCAGGGTGGTGCCGATGCCGAGGATGGTGTCGCCCACCTGCAGGGTGGCGGTGCTGCCGTCCGCGCGGGGGAGAACCTCGACGATGCGGATGTCCGAGCGGCCCAGCAGCCAGACGGTGCCGTCGTTCGGCCGGACCTTGCGGGCGTCCAGGCCGGCGAAGAGGCACATCGCCAGCGTCAGGACCGCGCAGACCAGGTAGGCGCTGCGCGTGATCCTGAACCAGGGCAGGAAACCCTTGCGGTGGCGTCTCGGCGTCTCAGGGGCCATAATTGATCCGGCGTTTCGAGGGCGATCGACGCGGTGCTGGCGGGCAGCCGCGGGTTCGGGCTCGGACAGCAGTCAAGATAACGGAAACAGGTCTTGTTTGTTCCAATTTCCGTGGGTTCCGGCATTATGCGCCGAGCAGGGGCGATCGATCAAGTGCGCTTGCCGGGCCGGCCGATCTTTCCCGGGGGATCGCGATGACCTCTCCCTATGTCGATGAGACACCCCTGGCCGGCATTCCGTTGCGCCTGCGGCTGGGATCGGGACGCAGCGCGGTCTCCCTCTCGCTGCTGTCCCAGGGCCGCGACCTGATCCTGCGCGTCGGCGGCGGTTCGGCCCACGTCGGCGCCGTGGCCGTGCACCGGGACGTCGCCGGCCCTTGCCGAGCCCTGACCGTGGTGCCCGGGCACAGGGAAGGTCCCTTGGCCGAGGCCGCGGCAGCCAGGCTGGCCGCCGCCACCGGCCGCACCGTCGTCGCCGTGGTCGGCATCCATCAGGACGCAGCCACCAGGCAGGAGATCGCTCAGATCGTCGCCAACGTCGAACGCGGCGTGTCGCGCCTGCTGGCGCGCCTCGCGGCCGCGTCCCGCAACCCGGAGGAATCTCGATGACAGACGCCCTCGCGCACATCGAAAGCACCATGATCGGCTGGAAGGACGAGGTCGGCGCCATCGCCCGCGGCTTCTTCCGCAACACCGGCGATCTGGATTTCAAATACGGCCACGAGGCGATCACCGAGGCCGACCGCCGCATCGAGACGCTGCTGCGCGAGCGCATCCGGGCCGCCTTCCCCGACGACGCCGTGCACGGCGAAGAGTTCGGCGCGACCGAGGGCGGGGGCTCGGACCGGACCTGGTACCTGGATCCCATCGACGGCACCCTGAACTTCGCGCTGGGCCTGCCCGCCTTCTGCACCTCGGTGGCTCTGCTCGAGGGCGACGAGATCCTGGCGGCCATGGTCCACCAGCCCCTGATGGACGAATGCTTCACGGCCGTCCGCGGGGGCGGGGCGCGGCTGAACGGCCGTCCCGTCGCCGTCAGCGGCCGCGACTCCCTGGGCGAGGCCGTGCTCAGCATGCAGCTGCAGCCCGACGGCCGTTTCGTGCGCAACGCCGCGCTGCTGCAGGCCCTGCTGGACCGCTCGATGAAGATGCGCCGCCTGGGCACCATCGCGCTGGAGATGGCCTACCTCGCCGACGGCCGCTACGACGCCATGGTCGCCGGCCGGGGCTGCCCCCAGCAGCTCTACGACGTGGCCGCCGGCATCCTGCTGGTGCAGGAGGCGGGCGGGACCGTCACCGACCACCTGGGGCGGCCGTGGCGGCAGGGCAGCATGGATCTGGTGGCCAGCAACGGCTGCTTCCACGACGAGCTCGTCGGCGTGATCGTCGAGTTCGAGGGAGAGGCGTCCTAGAGGAATTGGAAGGCGAGGTCGCCGCAGCCGACCATCCCGAAGGCCAGCCACGCCGGATCCGTGCCGCCGGGCCCCGCGCGGCAGGCCAGGGCGGCGACGCGGCAGGCGGCCGCGACGCCGGCGCCGCCGGCCAGGGCCCGGTAGCAATCCGCGGCGAAGCGTCGGGCGACGGCGGCGTCGACCGGGGCCTGGGTGCCCAGGAAGGCGACCGAACCCGCCGCCAGGAAGCGACCGCCGAGGGCCTGCACGCTGCGGTAGCTGTTCGAGAAGACGAAGGGGGGCGCGCCGGCGGCGAAGGCCTCCGGCCGCACCGGGCCGTCCTCCAGCCTCCACTCGGCGACAGGTGCGGGCGACGGCCGCGCGCGGCGGGAACGCCGTCGCGTCGTCCGGGTCGCCACCGCGACCTCCAGCAACAGTGCGGCCACGGGATCGGCGGACGTCGCCTCGTCGGCGCCGCCCTCGGCCACGGCCAGGTTCCCCGACAGCGGCGTCTCGCCCTCAGCCGGGCGCATCCCGGCGGGCAGGCCTCCCTGCGACGGGGGCGGGGGCGCGACCGTGTTGCCGGCGTAGTGCATCCCCTGGAATCCGGGGCCGCGCCCGACGACCTCGTAGGGCGTGGGCGCCCGCTCGGTCACCGTGAGGTTGGCCAGGGGGCGTCCGGCCGGGCGTCCGGCCAGGGCGTCGCGGATCCGGTCGGCCTCGCGCTCCCTTGATTCGGCGGGCCCGGCGCTTCCCGGCAGGAAAAGGATCTCGGGCGCGGCGCAGTCCTCCGGGCGCAGCCGGTTCAGCACGTCCTCCAGGGACGCCGGACCGAGCGCGCTCTCCACGAAGGCGACGTCGTCCCGGCGGCGGCGCCAGGCCTCGGACCCCGACGGGGCCGAGGGACCGGCGCAGACCGGCGAAGTCTCGACGAGGAAGCGCAGTCCGTTGTGCATCCAGTTCCAGGGCAGGCCCAGCAGTTCGGGACCGACCCGCAGCTGCAGCCCGGCCTGGGCGTCCCCGCCGGCGCCGGGAATCGCGGCGAAGGCTCCCGGAGAGGCGGCTGCGGCGGCCCGGAAGAGCCACTGGCCGGCCTCGGCCATCAGGGGCACCCCGCGGGCGCTGTCCAGCCCGTCCCGCTCCAGGGCCTCGAGCGCGTCTTCCACCCGGTCCGCGGCGCGGGCCAGCAGCGGCTCCGCGCGCTGCGCGGCGGCGGGATCGGTCATGTCGACGGGGATCCAGCGCATGGCATCCTCGGCCGGGTTTCATGGACGGATCGGCCCCGAGATTGACGCGGGGCGGAAGCTTAGGTAGTGTGATCGGCTGTTTCGTGAGGGAACTGAAGCCCCAGGTGGGAGGATCGGCATGGACAGGATTTCGGGACCGGAAAGACGGCTGCAGGGCCACGGAACGGTCCTGGCTCTGTCCCTGGCGGCGCTGTTGCTCGTCCTGGCCCTGGCCGGAGGCTGCGGCGCGCCCGAACCCGACGCCCGCGGCTTCGTGCTCGTGGGCCTCGACGCCGCCGACTGGTCGGTGGCCGATTCCCTGGTCGCCGCCGGCCGCATGCCTCACCTGCGGTCCGTGATGGACCGGGGAGCCTCGGGCACCTTGATGAGCTACGTGCCTCTGCAGAAGTCCCCGGTGATCTGGTCCAGCGTGGCCACCGGACTGGAGCCCGGCGCGCACGGGATCGGCGGCTTCCCCGGCGAGGGCGCCAAGGGCGGCCGCGGGGCCCGCAGGGGCACGAAAACCTCCGACTGGTCGGCGCCCGCCTTCTGGGACATCGCCGCCGCCGCCGGCCTGCGCAGCGCCGTGCTCGGCTGGTGGATCACCTTCCCCGCCCGCGAGATCGCCGGCGTGATGGTCAGCGACCACCAGACCTACGCCTACGACAGCTGCTGGCGCAGCGAGATGGGCATGGTCCGGCCCGACTCGCTGCGCGAGGCGCTGGCCGAACTGCGGGTCGACCCCATGCAGATCGAACTCTCGGAACTGGACCGCTTCCTGGATCTCGAGGTCCTCGCCGGGCGCGAAGAGGCCTACGCGAAGGAGCTCGGCGAGCTCAAGGCCGTCTACGCCGCCGACGTCACCTACGCCCGTCAGGCCGTCTGGCTGGCCGAGCACGGCAGCTACGACATCTTCGTGGTCTACTTCCGCGGCCTGGACCTGATCGGCCACCGCTTCTGGCGCTACTACGAGCCCGCCAAGGTGGTCGGCGGCGTCGATCCCGAGGCCGTGGCCATCCTCGGCCGCATCCTGCCCGAGTACTACGCCTTCTCGGACGAATTGCTGGGCCGGGTGCTGGCCGCCCTGCCCGACGAGGAGACCGTCGCCGTGATGTCCGACCACGGTTTCTACGGTCCGCGCTACGAAGGGAACCGCGCCATGCGGGGCGTGGCCGAGCATCGCCCGCAGGGGATCATCGCCCTGCGCAGCCCCCTGCACGAGGCCGGGGCGCGCTTCGACCGGATGGACATCCGCGACGTCACGCCGACCCTGCTGGCCCTGGCCGGGCTGCCGCCGAGCGCCGAGATGTCCGGCGGGATCTTCACCGGCGGGATGAACGGGGGAGGGCTGAAACGCGTCGAGCGCCTGGAGGCCGAGCTCATCGAGAGCTACGCGCCCCTGCGCCCGCACGTCGGACCCGAGGACAGCGTGGGGACGGATCCGGAACTCGAAGATGCAGTGCGGCGCCAACTGGAATCATTGGGCTATATCTAGAGCCCCGGAAAACGCCGCGCCGGGCATGAAAAAAGCGCCCGGAGGCGCCTGGGGAGCGGGAGTTCTGAGAAGTGGTGCCCGGAGGGAGACTCGAACTCCCACGAGGAAAACCTCACTACGACCTGAACGTAGCGCGTCTACCAATTCCGCCATCCGGGCACGCACTGTGCGTCTCGCGAAGCCCATGGGATCGTGTCCTCTTGCTCCGCGGGCGATGAATCTAGTCGTTGGATCGGGCCCTGTCAACCCGCCGGTGCTTTTCCGGGGCTTGTCACGAGGCGGGCGGGGAGCTAGCTTCGCGATCCGCGGACCGCAGATTGCGACGGAACCCGGAAAGAGCGGATGCAGATGGCCAAGGCCCCGGAAAGCGGCGTCAAGATCATCGCCAAGAATCGGAAGGCTTTCCACGAGTACGAGATTCTCGACAAGTGGGAGGCCGGCATCGTGCTGCTGGGCACCGAGGTCAAGTCGCTGCGGGCCGGGAAGTGCAATCTGGGCGACTCCTACGCCGAGATCCGCGACGGCGAAGCGTGGCTGGTCAAGATGCACATCGGGCCTTATGATCAGGCGAACCGGATGAACCACGAGCCCTTCCGCCGGCGCAAGCTGCTGCTGACGCGCCGCGAGATCCGCAAGCTCAGGCCGCGGATCGAGGAGAGGGGCCTGACCCTGATACCGCTGGTGATCTTCTTCCGCAAGGGATTGGTGAAGGTCGAGATCGGACTCGGCCGCGGGAAGAAGCTGCACGACAAGCGAGATTCGGCGGCCAAAAAGGATGTCGACCGCCGGATCCGGCGCGAACTGGGTCGCCGCGGCTGAGCGCGGCGAACCCGGCTGAACGGAGCGCATTGAGTCTGAGAGCATCCACCCTGCTCGTCCTGACGGTCCTGGCCGCGATGCCGGCGCTGGCCCAGGACTTCGACCCCGGCGCGCCCCCCAGGCTCGACCCCGAGGCTCCGGCGCTCACGGTCGACGTGATCTTCCAGGGGCTGCGCGACGGCTTTCGGGTCGAGGGCCGCCGTCTGCTCGGCGGGTCGCAGGAGATCTACCTTCCCTCGGCCGACGTGGCCACCGTCTTCCGGGCCGGCCGCTACTGGCAGCCCGCCACGCGCCGCCTGAACGTCCGGGCGCGCGAACACGCCTTCGTGCTGACCGCGGGCAGCCGCCTGGTGAACCAGGACGGCGGCGAACTGCTGCTTCGCACGCCGCCCCTGGCCTTCGCCGGCGACGTCTGGCTGCCGGCGGAGTTCCTGGTGCGCATCCTGGGGCCCGCCGTGGGCGAGGTCGTGGCCTGGGACCCGGAGGCGCCTTCGCTGAGCGTGGGCAGCCGCAGCTACAACGTGACCGGCGTCGATCTGCGCTCGCAGACCCGGGCCACCGAACTGCGCGTGCGCTGCACCGACCGCCTGGGCTGGCGGGTGGACAGCCCCGAGCAGGGGCTGCTGCTGCTGAAGATCTACGGCGGCGAGGTCGACGGCGCCGCCGTCGGCGCCGGACGGCCGCGGGGGCTCGTGAACAGCGTGCAGGCGCGGCAGCATGCGGACCACGCCATGCTCTCGGTGCGGATCAGCCCCCTGGTCTCGCGCTTCCGCACCTTCTCGGAGGACGGCGGACGGGTGATCGTGCTCGTGCTCGAGGAGGGGGGCGGCGACGCCCTGCCCGAGCCGGCGCCGCGCGGGCATCTGAACCTGGCGCTGCCGGGCGGCCTGCGCGACGTCTCGCAGCCCGTCCACGTGCGCACGGTGGTCATCGACCCCGGCCACGGCGGCGACGACCCGGGCATGGTCGGCGTCTCGGGCACGCTCGAGAAGGACGTGAACCTGGACATCGCCAAGGCCCTGCGCGACGCCCTGCGACGCCGCGACTTCCAGGTCGTGCTCACCCGCGACGACGACCGGCTGCTGGGCCTGGACGCCCGGGCCGAGCTGGCCAACCGGGCCGGCGGCGACCTCTTCCTGTCGCTGCACGCCAACGGCTGGTTCAACGGCCGGGCCAGCGGCGTCGAGACCTTCTTCCTGGATCCTGCGGCGCCCGCGCGCGAACACGACGAAGCAGGCGACTCAGGGGATTTCGTGCCCTGGCACCGGGTCCAGGAGGCGCATCTGGGCCGCAGCAGCGACCTGGCCGAACTGGTGCAGGAAGCCCTGGGCGACCGGCAGGGCGTGCGCGACCGGGGCGTCCGCCGGGCCGGGCTGCGGGTGCTGCGCGGCGTGGACATGCCGGCGGTGCTGGTCGAGATGGGTTTCCTGTCCAACGCCACCGACGAGCGTCGGTTGCTGGACCGCGACTACCAGAAGGAGCTGGCCGAGGCGCTGGCCGAGGCCGTGGAGCGTTTCCACGCCCGCTACGCGAGTCTCGCGGCCGGGACGGAGGAGGAGCGATGACGGCGGAGAAGCGTTCCAGCCGCCGGACCTGGCTGGGGACACGATCCGACAGCGGCCTGTGGTGGGCGCTGCTCGGGGTCGTCGCCGTGCTGGTGGCGCTGTCCCTGGCGGCCTGGCTCTTCCTGGGCCGCGACCCCGGGATCGACGCCCCGCTGACCGCGCCCCGGGATGCGGGAGCCGACGATCTGGCCGGCACCCGCGGCGTGGTGCTGGTCTTCCCGAACCGCGAGGCCACGGGCCTGGTCACCGAGACCCGCCAGCTGCCCAGCCGCGCCCGGCTCGAAGAGGATCTGCTGACGATCCTGACCACGCTCTGCGCCGGCCCCGAGCGCGGCGACGCGGTCTCGGCCGTGCCGGCGGGAACCCGCCCTCTGGGCGTCTTCTACGATCCGGAAAGCCGCGAGGTGGTGCTGGACTTCAGCCGCGAACTGGTCACCGGCCATCCCGGGGGCTCGACCGGCGAGAGCGCCACGCTGGGCTCGATCCTCAAGACCGTGGGCGTGAACTTCCCCGAGATCGCGGTCTGCCGCCTGCTCGTCGAGGGGGCTCCGGTCGAGACCCTGGCCGGCCACTTCGGCCTGGACGAGCCCTTCGAGTTGCGGAGGTGGCGCTGAGTGGGACCCATCGGCGTCTTCGACTCGGGACTGGGCGGATTGACGGTGCTGCGGGCCCTGCACGACCGGCTTCCCGCCGAGGACCTCGTCTACTTCGGCGACACCGCGCGCGTACCCTACGGTTCGAAGGGCGTGCGCACGGTCAAGAACTTCGCCCGGCAGGACGCGCGCTTCCTCTGCGCCCAGGGCGTGAAGATCGTGATCGCCGCCTGCAACACCGCCTCGGCCTTCGCCCTGGACGACCTGGTCGCCGCGGTGCCGGTGCCGGTGCTCGGGGTGATCGAGCCCGGGGTGGCCACGGCCCTGCGCGTGACCCGCGGCGGTCCCGTGGGCGTGATCGCCACCCGCGGCACGATCCACAGCGAGCGCTACCAGTCGGCCCTGGCCGCGGAGATCGGCGCCGACCGCGTCCACGCCCGGGCCTGCCCGCTGCTGGTGCCCCTCGCCGAGGAGGGGATGCTCGACCACGCGGTGACCCGGAGCATGATCGACGAGTACACCGAGCCGCTGCGCGCCGCCGGCGTGGACACCCTGATCTTGGGCTGCACCCACTACCCGCTGTTCAAGCCTGTGCTGGCCGAGACGATGGGCGCGGACGTGCGGCTCGTCGATTCGGCCGAGGCGCTGGCCGAGGCCGCCGCCGCCCGATTGGAGTCGGCGGGCATGCTGCGGCCCGCCGGCGGAGCCGAGGGGAGCCTGTCCTTCTTCCTGAGCGACATCCCCTGGAAGTTCAAGGAGGTCGGCGCCCGTTTCCTGGGCCGGCCGATCGATCGCGTGAAGCTGGTGAACCTGGACGAGGACGATTGGGACGCCCGCGAGGGCGTCCGGCGAAAGGACGAGGCGTGACCCGACGAGCCAACGACCGCAAGCCCAACCAGCTGCGCCCCGTGCGCATGACCCGCGACTACCTGCCCCACGCCGAGGGCTCGGTGCTCGTGGAGATGGGCGCGACCCGCGTGATCTGCGCCGCGAGCATCGCCGCCGGCGTGCCCGGCTGGCTGCGCGGACGGGGGCAGGGCTGGGTGACCGCCGAATACGGCATGCTGCCCCGCGCCACTGAGGAGCGCACCCGCCGCGAGGCCGCCGCCGGCGGCCAGGGCGGCCGCACGATGGAGATCCAGCGCCTGATCGGCCGCAGCCTGCGCGCGGTGACCGACCTGAACGCCCTGGGCGAGCTGACGATCACCCTGGACTGCGACGTGATCCGCGCCGACGGGGGCACCCGCTGCGCCGCGATCAACGGCGCCTCGGTCGCCCTGCACGACGCCCTGTCGCGCCTGAAGCTGCGCAGCCATCCCATGCGCGGCCTGGTCGGCGCGGTCAGCCTGGGCATCGTCGACGACGAGGTCGTGATCGACCTGGACTACGCCGAGGACTCCCGCGCCGGCACCGACATGAACATCGTCATGGCCGAGAAGGGCGGGCTGATCGAGGTCCAGGGCACGGCCGAGGGCCGCCCCTTCGGCCGCGACGAGATGAACCGCATGCTGGACATGGCCGAGGCGGGCATCGACCGCCTGGTCGAACTGCAGCACAAGGCCCTGGAGGCCTGAGTCCCGGCGGGGGGGAGGTCGCGACATGGAGAACGGCAAGGGGCTGCGCCGGGTCGTCGTGCTGGCCAGCCGCAACCCCGACAAGCTGCGCGAGATGAAGCAGCTGAGCGCCGGGCTGCCCTTCGACGTGCGCCCGGCGTCGGACTGGCCGGGACTGCCGGACGTGCTCGAGGACGGCACCTCGGCGCTGGCCAACGCCCGCCGCAAGGCCCTGGTGACCGCGGCCTACACCGGCGAGATCGCCGTCGCCGACGACACCGCCCTGCAGGTGCGCGCCCTGGGCGGCCTGCCGGACATCTTCGCCGCCCGCTTCGCGGGCCCCGAAGCCTCCTACGCCGACAACACGGCCCTGCTGCTCGATCTGATGCGCGACGTGCCCGACGGGCACCGCGAGGCCTGCTTCCTGTCGGCCACCGTCTGGATCGACCCGCGGCCCGCCGCCGTGGGCGCGGGCCCGCCGCGCACCGGCGATTCCGACGGCCGCTGGCTGCACAACCCCTTCGCGCGCGCCATCCACATCGGCGATCCGACCGACGAGGACCGCTTCTGGAACGGCCTGGCCGACCGCGGCGCCGCCTGGCGCGCCTACGCGGCGCGGCTGGCCGCCGAGATCACGGTGCGGGGAGTGGACCAGGAGCGCCTGGCGTCGGTGCGCGACGACCTGACGGCGGTCTACCTGGCGGGCGGCCGGCCGGCCGGCGTCGACCCCGGCGCGCTGCGCCTGCCGGACACCAGGATCTGGACGGCCCAGGGCCGGGACGACCTCGTCCCGCGCACCGAGGTGGCGCCGACGGGCCTGCCCGCCGACGCGCCCGGCCGCGCCGACGCCGCGCCGGTCTGGTGCGAGCTTTCCGCCCAGGGGCGGCTCTGGGGGGAGATCACGCGTTCGGCGCAGGGCGGCAGGGGCTTCGGCTACGATCCGGTCTTCCGGCCCGACGGCTGCGATCGGGCGCTGGCCGACCTGAACCCGGACGAGAAGAACGCCCTGAGCCACCGCGGCCGGGCCCTGCGCAAGCTCTTCGACGCCGCGCGCGGCGCCTACGGCCTGCGCCCGTGAACCCCTGTTGACAGTCCGCCGGGTGGGACTTATCCATTGCGGGCGGCCTTCGGGGCCGCATTTCCGGCGCCGCGGCCGGGATCGGACGCCGACGGCTCCGCGGCCCGCCCCTTGCGGGGGACGGCGCCGACCGGAGGCCCGGGGTCCGGGCGGATCGACCGCCCGCGGCCGTCGCGAGGGAGTCCGGTCGGGGCGTGGCGCAGTCCGGTAGCGCACCTGCTTTGGGAGCAGGGGGTCGCTGGTTCGAATCCAGTCGCCCCGACCATCGTTGCGGCATCCTGCCGAGCTTGACAGTGACGGGACGTTGGCCCATTATACCGACTCCGCGCCTGCGTGGTCGCGTAGCTGAAGGCGGACTTCGCGCCTGTAGCTCAGCTGGATAGAGCACCGGACTTCTAATCCGGCGGTCGCAGGTTCGAATCCTGCCAGGCGCGCCAGATGACTTTGCTGGTGGTGGATGTAGCTCAGTTGGCAGAGCCCCTGGTTGTGGTCCAGGTGGTCGTGGGTTCGAATCCCATCATCCACCCCAAAGCATTTCCGGTCCCGCGGAGACCAGCCGGGCCGGTTCGCTGAAGGCAGGCGGTCCCGCGCGGGCCGCTTGCTTCGTTTCGGGAGGCTTCGCTCGGGAGCCGCGCCGAACCCAGGGCCTGAAACCGTAGTGCGCCGGCGCCCGCCGCCGGCCGGGCGGGCGCCCGCCCGCCGCACCGACAGGAGGACGGAATGGCCAGCGTCAACAAGGCGATCATCGTGGGGAACCTCGGGGCCGATCCCGAGCAGCGCTACACCCAGAACAACACTCCGGTGACCACGTTCCGCGTCGCCACCACCGACCAGTGGACGGACAAGCAGTCCGGCCAGAAGCAGGAGCGCACCGAGTGGCACCGCATCGTGGCCTGGGGCCGCCTGGCCGAGATCTGCGGCCAGTACCTGCGCAAGGGCAAGCAGGTCTACATCGAGGGCCGGCTGCAGACGCGCGACTGGGAGGACCAGCAGGGCCAGAAGCGCTACACCACCGAGATCGTCGCCCAGACCATGCAGATGCTGGGTCGTCCCGGCGAGGCCGGCGGCTACGACGCCGGTCCGGCCGGCGGCAACCGTCAGCCCGCCGCGCAGCCCGCGGCCCAGGGCGGCGGCCAGGGGGATCCCTTCCCGCCGGCGCCGCCGTCGATGCCCCAGGAAGACGACGACCTGCCCTTCTAGGCCCGATTCTCCCCGAAACGCCGCCCCTCGCGCCTCGTGCGCGGGGGGCGGTTTCGTCCGGGGCGGG
The DNA here is from genome assembly GCA_964559455.1 of uncultured Fibrobacteraceae bacterium. Taxonomy (GTDB): domain Bacteria; phylum Krumholzibacteriota; class Krumholzibacteriia; order LZORAL124-64-63; family LZORAL124-64-63; genus CAZLHO01. The sequence goes on from CAZLHO010000011.1 coordinate 57,114, forward strand.
TTATCCCGAAATTGTGATGATTGATGAGCATATTTTTTGCTCTTCATATCGTCGGCTATGCTACAATCAGCATGGGTACGGAACTCGCTGGGGGCTTTCTGGGGAGGAAGCGTCGTGTTCCCGTGGATGAAGAGGATCATCAACAGGTTGATGCGCGCTCTCTTCGAGGATGAGCGCCATGCAGATACCCGCTGGGTCTGACGCGGTCCACCCCCGCGTGCGCCCCCGGCTTCCAGCCGGGGGCGTTTTTTTGCGCCCCGCGGGCAACACCGGCGGGCGTTTTTCCGTCTAGACAGCGGTATTTCCCGATGGAACCCATCCCCGCCGCCGAGGAGCCTCCCATGACCGCACGCTCCCCCGCCCGCACGCGCCGCCGCCTGCGCTGGCTGCCGATCTTCCTGCTCCTGACCGTCGTCTTCGCCGCCGCCGTCTCGGCCGAGCCCGAGCGCGTGGTCAACGGCGCCGAGCCGCGCGACGGCGTGCAGACCGTCGCCCTGCGCGAACTGTGGCGCGTGGGCGGCGCGGACGACGACGTGCTGCTGGGGGTGATCGATTCGGTGGTGATGGGCGAGGACGGCACCACCTGGCTGCTGGACACGCAGCTCAACACCGCCCACGCGATCGGTCCGGACGGAGAGTTCCTGGGCGACGTCGGCCGCGAGGGCGACGGCCCCGGCGAGGTGCGGCGCCCCGGCGCCCTGGTGCAGCTGCCCAACGGCAACCTGGGCTTCGTCCTGCGCCAGCCCGGCCGCATCGTCGAGGTCGCCGTCGACGGCGAGCCCGTCGGCTCGCGCCGCATGACCCCGCTGGGCGGGGGCGAGGGCAGCATGATCAGCCCCGTGACGGCCTTCTGCCGCAACGGCTGGCTGGTGGCCGCGGGCCGCCAGTTCACGGGCTTCGACGGCGGCCAGGAAGTGACGATGGTCAACTTCATCAGCCACTTCGACCCGGTCACCGGCGCCGAGCTGCGGCGCTTCGAGAACTTCCCCCGGCCCCTGGACGTCAACGACCCCAGCTTCGCCGAGCGCGACGAGTACACGCCGGTCAACGGCGGCTGGGCCATGGGCCCGGACGGCCGCATCTACCTGCCGCCCGAGCGCGACCGCTACCTGGTGCGCGTCTTCGCGGCGGACGGTTCGGTGCAGCGCGAGATCGAGCGCCCCTACCGGCCCCGCAAGCGTGACGACCGCGACAAGCAGGACATCCTGGACGGCGTGCGCATGGTGGTGAACGGCCAGCTGGTGCAGGTGGACGTGGACATCGAGGACCGCGACCCGGCCATCGTGCAGCTGCACGTCAGCGACGCCGGCGAGCTTTGGGTGCTGGGCAGCGTGGGCGCCCGCGACCCCGAGGAGGGCATCCTGCAGACCTGGGATGTCCACGACGGCGACGGCGTCTTCGTGCGTCAGGTGCGCCTGGCCGCGCCGGGCGACGGCCGCCAGGACGCGGTGCTGATGCCGGCCGACGGCCGGGTCGTGGTCGTCCGGGGCAACCTGGATTCGCAGAACAACACCTTCGGCGGCGGCGGAGCCGAGGGCGACGCAGACGCCGCCGAGCTGATCGTCATCTGTTACTCGATGGACTAGCGGCGACGCGTCGACGAATCGAAGCGCGGGCCTGACCGACGTCAGGCCCGCGTTTCGCAGTGGCGGTAGAGGGGGCAGGCGTCGCAGTCGGGGCGGCGGGCCTTGCAGGTCTTGCGGCCGTGGTCGATCAGCAGGTGGCCGAAGTCGACCCAGTCCTTGCGCGGCACGCAGGCGTTGAGGTCGCGCTCGACCTTGACGGCGTCCTTGGGGTCGGCGTCGCTCAGGCCCAGCTTGACGCCGATGCGCCCGACGTGGGTGTCGACCACGACGCCGTCGGGTTCGCCGAAGGCGTCGCCCAGCACGACGTTGGCCGTCTTGCGGCCCACGCCCGCGAGCTTCACGAACTCGCCGACGTTGCGGGGCACCTCGCCGCCGTGCTTCTCGACCAGGTCCCGGCAGCACGACCGCAGCGACTTCGCCTTGTTGCGGAAGAAGCCGGTGCTGCGGATCGCCTCTTCCAGCTCCTCCTGGGTGGCGTCGGCGAAGGCCTGCGGCGTGGGGTAGGCCGCGAAGAGGTCGGGGGTGACCTTGTTCACGCGGGCGTCGGTGCACTGGGCCGACAGGATGGTGGCGACCAGCAGCTGGAAGGCGTCGGCGTGGTCCAGCGAGCAGGCGGCGTCGGGGAACTCCTGGCGCAGGATGCGGACGACGTTGCGGGCGCGGCGCTTGCGGGCGGCGAGGTCGAGCATGGGGCCTCCGGGGAGCCGACGAGCGGCGATGGCGGCGACGGCGATGGTGGACGGGGACGAATCGGCCGCGTCGCCTTGACAGTGGGGGGGAGCGGTGCTAGGTTTTGGCCCGCTCCGAGCCTGAGAGGATATCAAGGCTCCGGCCGGAGCGCCACCGCGGATACGGTGCGCCGCTAGCTCAATTGGCAGAGCAACTGACTCTTAATCAGTAGGTTCGGGGTTCGATTCCCTGGCGGCGTACCAGCTTC
>CAZLHO010000012.1:0-58357 GCA_964559455.1 uncultured Fibrobacteraceae bacterium
GGCCCGCCGCCGCGGACACCGCCGCAGTCGAGGCCGACCCCCTGCGCCACGACTGGCCCCTGCCCGAGGTCGGTCCCGACGCCGCCGTCTACTGCCGCGCCCTGGCCCTGCCCGCCGGCACCACCCTCTGGGAGGGCGCCGCCGCCGTCGCCGAGGCCGTCGCCGCGACCGGCGCGGAACCGCTCTGGGGCGAGCGTCTGGTCCGGCCCGCGGCGCGCTGGTCGCGGGGCAAGCCGCCGCGCGAGCTGCTGCGCCTGGACCTGGGCGTCGCCGGCCGCGCCACCCACACCCTGCTGCTCTACCCCGAGGACGACGGCCCGCCCGCCGCCCGCTGGGGCGACGGCGCGCCGCGGCAGTCGGCGAGCGACCTGCTGGGCGGGCCCGACGCGCCCACCATCGCCCTGATCATCGACGACTGGGGCAACTTCGAGAACGAGACCACGCGCGAGCTGCTGGCCCTGGACGTTCCGCTGACCCTGTCGGTGCTGCCGGGGCTGCCCTTCTCGCGCCGCTTCGCGCTCTGCGCCACCGAGCTGGCCGTGCCCGTCGACGAGCGGGTGCCGACGACCGTGGCCGCCGACCCCGCCGCCTGGGCCCGCCGCGAGCGCCTGTCCCGGGGCTGCCCGGTGCGCCTGAGCCTGGGCGAGGCCCGGCCGCGCCGCCTGCCGTCGCGGCGTCGCGAGGTCTTCCTGCACCTGCCCATGGAGCCCGAGGACTATGCCCACGATCCGGGCGAGCCGTTGCTGCGCATCGGCATGGGCCGCGACACGATCGAGGGCCTGGTCGACGGGGCCCTGCGCGGCCTGCCGAACGTCACCGGCGTCAACAACCACATGGGCAGCGGCGCCACCGCCGACCGCGAGACCATGGACCGCCTGATGAAGGTGCTGCGCGAGCGGGGCCTGCATTTCGTGGACAGCGTGACCTCGTCGCGCAGCGTGGCCGCCGACGCCGCCCGCGACGCCGGCATCCCCACCCTCGAGAACCGCATCTTCCTGGACCAGCCGATCACGGTCGAGGCCGTGCGCCGCAACCTGGCCCAGCTGGTGCGCTCCGCCCGCGCCGTCGGCCACGCCGTCGGCATCGGCCATCCCCATCCCCAGACCCTGGCCGCCCTGCGCGAGGAGCTGCCCCGCTACCGTGACGAGGGGGTGCGCTTCGTCACGGTCTCCGAGCTGATGGCCCTGCGCGCCGAGGCCGCCGACCGGATCGCCGCGCGCTGAGGAGATCCCGCTTGAGCGACGTCTACCACCTGCCGGCCGCCGCCGCCGAGGGCGACGACCTCCTGGGCGCCAAGGCCGCCCGCCTGGCCGCGCGCCTGCTGGACGACGCCGGCCTGGCCCCGGGCGCGGCGCTGCTGACCCGCGCCGCCGACGGCAGCGTGAGCGTGGCCGAGGATCCGCCCGCGGCCTGGCTGGAGCCCCTCCGCGCGCTGGCCGCCGCCCGCGGCCTGCGCCTGGACGCGACGACGCGGCCGGCCCCGCCCGGGGACGGCGCCGCGCCGGCCCCCGGCGTGGACGTGCCCGTCGCCGGCCGCCACTTCACCCGGGTGGAGATCGCGCCGGCCGCCGCGGCCGCCGACGCCCTGCTGCTGGCCCAGCGCCTGGGCTGCCACACGACTTCCGGGCTGGCCGGGGCCGTGGCCGGACTGGGCCTGGCCTTCGCCGCCCCGCGGGGGCGGACGGCCCTGATGGCGGGCCGCCAGCCCTGGATCGACCGCGCGATCTGCGGCGGCTGCGGCGTCTGCGTCGGCTACTGCCCCGAATCGGCCCTGCGCCACGACGGCCACCGGGGCCGGCTCGACCCCGAGCTCTGCACCGGCTGCGGCGACTGCGCGGCCGCCTGCTTTCCCGAGGCCATCCGCCCGGCCGACGGCGACGGACCGGTCCTCCAGGAACGCCTGGCCGAATTCGCCGCGGGCGCGGCGGCGGGCAAGCCCGGCCGGACGCTGGCTCTGCTCTTCGTGGTCGCCGACGACCGTCCCCGCCCGCGCAGCGGGCCGCAGCCCCCGCGTCTGCCCGACGTCGGCCTGCTGGCCTCGGCCGACCCCGTGGCTTTGGACCGGGCCGCCTGCGACCTGGTCCTGCGGGCGAGCGCCGCCGGGGGGGCCGCGGGGGAGGCCTCGGCCTGGTGCGGCGGCGTCGACCCCTTGGCCGGCCTGGTCCACGCGGAGGCCCTGGGACTGGGCCGCCGCGATTATCGGCTCGTCCGTCTCGATTGAAGATTGACAGGAAATGACGGTCTATTATACTGGTAGGCTGGTTTCATGGCTCCGTCTGGAGCCGTCGTCTTCACGTTCCCGAACACGTACACGCGTGTTTTTTTGTGCGGCCGCAGAGGCCTCCGGGTCCGCCGCGCGCGCAGGAAACCGCTCGTCTCTGGAGAGGTGCCCATGCAACGATCCCTGAAGATCAGGGCCGGGATCGTCATCTTCGTGATCCTCGCTTCGATCTACGGCCTCATCCCCACGCTCCGGGCCGCGCGCATCAGCGACGAGCAGCGCGCCGCCGCCGTGAGCGATCCGGCGCTGAAGGCCCGTCTCGACGCCATCGACGCCAAGGCCATCCGCAAGGGCCTGGACCTCGAGGGCGGCATGTACATCGTGCTCGAGATCGACAACGAGGGCATGACCGACGCCCAGGCCCGCGACGCCCTCGACCGGGTCGTGGAGATCCTGCGCAACCGCGTCGACCAGTTCGGCGTCAGCGAGCCCGACATCAAGCCCCTGGGCAACAGCCGCATCATCGTGCAGCTGCCCGGCCTGCAGGACGTCGAGCGCGCCAAGAACCTGATCGGTTCGACGGCCCGCCTGGAGTTCCGCCTGCTGCGGCAGGACAGCGACGTCCAGTCGACGATCGAGCGCCTGGACGAGGCCTTCCGCCGCTCGGCCGCCGTGGCCGGCGGCGATGAAGAGGCCGCCGCCGCCGCGACCCCGGCCGACGAGGTCGCCGCGGTCGCCGAGGCCGACACCGCCGGCTCCCTGGACCTGGCTCCGCTGCCCATGGGCGACGTCGAGGACGAGGAGTACGTGCGCGAGAATCCCTTCTCGGCCTACGTCATCTTCGACCCCTCGCTGCGCCGCATGATGAGCACCTCGCTCTTCGTCGCCGCCGAGAACGTGGACAAGGTGCGCGAGATGCTGGCCTCTCCCGAGGCCCACGTCATCCCGCGCAGCATGGAGTTCCAGTTCTTCAAGGATCCGCGCACCGTCGGCGGCATGACCGGCTACCCGCTGGCCCTGGTCGAATCCCGCGCGTCGCTGACCGGCGACCGGCTGACCAGCGCCCGGCCCGCGCCCGACTCGGACCGCCCCGGCCGCTGGCAGGTGAACCTGAACCTCGACCGCCGCGGCGGCCGCGTCTTCGCCAAGGTCACCGGCGAGAACATCGGCCGGCAGCTGGCGATCTGCCTGGACGGCAGGATCCAGCTGGCGCCGTCGATCGAGACCAAGATCCCCGCCGGCACGATGGCCTCGATCACCGGCGGCTACACGAACGAGGACGCCAGCGACATCGCGCTGCTGCTGCGCGCCGGCGCCCTGCCCGTCGACGTCCGCATCGAGGAGGAGCGCACGGTCGGTCCCAGCCTGGGCGCCGACTCGATCCGCCAGGGCGTCAACGCCGCCCTCTACGGCATGATCCTGGTCGTGCTCTTCATCCTGATCTACTACCGCCTGGCCGGTTTGGTGGTCGTGCTCGCGCTGGTCGTGAACATGATCATCCTGCTGGCGGTGCTGGCCCAGTTCGGGCTGGTCCTGACGCTGCCCGGCATCGCGGGCATCATCCTGACCATCGGCATGGCCGTGGACGCGAACGTGCTGATCAACGAGCGGATCCGCGAGGAGCTGCGCCGGGACAAGACCGCCCGCGCCGCCGTCGACTCCGGCTACGCCAACGCCACGCGCACGATCGTCGACGCCAACGTGACCACCCTGATTGCCGGGGCGATCCTGCTCTGGTTCGGCACCGGTCCGATCCAGGGCTTCGCGGTCACGCTGACCATCGGCATCGCGTCGAGCATGTTCACGGCCCTCGTGCTGACCCGGGTCATCATGGAGACCGTCACCCGCAACCGCGCCAACGTGAAGCTGAGCATCTAGCGTCCGCGCGGAGCCGCACGATATTCACCGCGCCCGGCGGCGCGGAGTCGAGGGGCCGGGGCCCCGGAAGAGGTTGCAGACATGGAATTCCTGACCAGAACGCAGATCGGTTTCGTCGGCAAGTCGCGCTACGCGTTCACCTTGTCGGTGATCCTGATCCTCGCGGGCATCGCTTCGCTGGTGGCCCACGGCGGGCCGCACCTGAGCATCGACTTCACCGGCGGCACGATCCTGCAGGTGAGGATCCTGCCGGCGCCGGCGACCGCCGACGTGCGCGGCGCGCTCGAGGCGGGCGGCTTCGCGGGCTTCCAGGTCCAGGACTTCGGATCTCCCGAGGAGTTCCTGATCACCCTGCCGCAGGTCGAGAGCGGCGGCCTCGACGCCGCCGAGACGATGAAGCAGGCCCTGATCGCCGGCCTGCCCGGCGCCGAGGTCGAGATGCGGCGCGAGGAATCGGTGGGCCCGAAGATCGGCGGCGAGCTGAAGACCGCGGCGATCAACTCGTTGATGGCCGCGCTCGTGCTGATCGTCCTTTACATCACGATCCGCTTCATCTTCCGCTACGGCATCGCGGCGATCGTCGCCCTGGTCCACGACGTGCTGCTGACCCTGGGCATGTTCTCGATCCTGAACAAGGAGATCTCGCTGACGATCATCGCGGCCTTCATGACGATCATCGGCTATTCGCTGAACGACACGATCGTGGTCTTCGACCGCATCCGCGAGAACATGAAGCTGCGCCGCCGCGAGTCCTACGACGACGTCATCAACCGTTCGATCAACGAGACGCTGAGCCGGACCCTGGTCACCTCGCTGACCACTCTCTTCGTTTCGGGCTGCCTGTGGGTGCTGGGCGGCCCGGTGATCCACGACTTCGCCTTCGCGCTCTGTTTCGGCGTGATCATCGGCACCTACTCGTCGATCTTCATCGCCAGCCCGGTGCTGGTGTGGTGGCATCGGCGGCACGTGACCGACACCAAGCGCGCGCAGCCCTCGCTCTAGGGCGACGGCGGATCCTGCGACGGGGCGCCCCTTCGGGGACGCCCCGTTTTCGTTTCGGGAACGCGGGAGCCCTACCGGGCGTTTCCCGGGGACCGCAAATGCGCTACAATGGCACCGCCCAGCGCCGCCACATCCCGGCCGCCCCTGCGGAGGACCCGATGCGCCGCTTCACTTCCACCAGTCAGTTCCCGGCGCGCCTGCGCGCCGCGCTCGCGCTGGCCTGCATGCTGGCCGCCGCCGGGCTCGCGCCCCTCGCCGCGCGGGCCCAGGCTCCGGACGGTCCGGACAGCCTGCGCGTCCCGGCCCCCGGGCTTCGCGCCGCGCTGCAGACGCTGACCAACGCCTGGGAGGCCGGCGACCACCTGACGGTGGCCCGCCTCGTCGCCGCCGACGGCGCCCTGATCGACCTGGTGCCCGAGTCGCCGGCCCGCAGCCGCCTCAGCCCCGACCAGGCGCACTACTACTTCAAGACCCTCTTCCAGTCCGTCGACGACGGCTCCTTCCGCCTGCGGCTGCTGCCCCACGCCGTCGACGTGGCGGTCGCCCACGCGGTCGGCCGCTGGCGCTATGTCCGATCCGGCCGCGACCGCGACGACCAGTTCTTCGTCACCCTCGAGCTCGGCGACGAGGGCTGGCGCCTGACCGAGATCCGCTGCCGTCCCTGACGCCCGAGGAGGACGATGGCCCCGCGCGGAAATGTCTGGCTGAAGGCGGCGCTCGCCCTGGCCCTCGTGGTCCAGGGCGTCACGCTGCTGGACGGAGGGCGCGTCGGCGGGCCGGGCCCCTGGCACGGGATCGCCGTCGCGGTGGCGCTGCCGGCCGCCTGGCTGCTGATGCGCGCCTCGTCGGGACGACGCCGCGCCTGGGCCGTCGCCCTGCTGGCCGCCCAGCTCGCGCTGGCCGGTCTGGCCGGGGTGGGCGCCCTGGTCGGCCGCGGCGACGATCCGGCCTGGGCGCAGGACCGGCGCCAGGCCCTGGCGCCGGAGGCCGCCCGGCTCTCGGCGACCGTGCCCCGCCTGACATCGGCTCTGGATTCGCTGCTCGTCCTGGGCTCCGCCCTGCCTGCCGACGACGATCCCTTCGCCAACCTCGCGGCGGTCGAGAGTCGCTGGGCCGACCTGGTGGACCTCGCCGACCGGGAGCACTTCGTGCTGGCCGCGGTCCTCTGGGAGCGGGACGCGCGCGTGGGCTGGACCGCGGGCGCCTTCCCCTTCCCGCCGCCGGCCGCGGATTCCGATTCGGCCTCGATCCAGCGTGGCACCGACGGCTGGTACCTGCGGCGGCAGGCGCCGCTGCCGGGCGACGGCGGGCGCCGGCTGGAACTGCAGCTGCTGCTGGCCGAGGCGATCCCGGACCCCGGCGCGCCTCCGGTGGGATGGTACCAGGCCGGATTCGGCACCCGCCCGCGCCTGCGCGCCGACGTCGCGGCGGGCGGCGGCCGGCAGCCCGGACGCTGGCGCGGCGACGCCCAGCGGGGCCTGACCTACGCCGCCGATCTGCCCCTGCCCGGCCTGCTGCCGGGGGGGGAGGCCGCCTCGCTGCGCCTGGTGCTCGACGTGCCCCCGCGGGCCCTGGCCGACCAGCGCACCCGGGCGCGCATCGACATCCTGCGCAACGTCCTGGTCGTCGGGGCCGCCGCCGCCTTCGGCGCCGCCTTGGGCTGGCTGCCCGTGATCCTGGTCGGGCTCTGGGCGGGTCGTCTGCTGTGGGCGGGCACCGATCTCTTCCATGCGCTGCTGCCCGCCTTCTCGGGACCGCGCCTGCCGCCGCGGCCGGTGGAGGCCGCCAGCCTGGTCGATCCCGCATACTTCGCCACGCGCTGGGGAGCGGGGCTCTACGCCTCGACGGCCGACGCCCTGGCGACGGGGCTGCTCGTCCTGCTGACCGTCTGGATCCTGTCCCGCCACCGCTTCGCCCGCGTCGCGGACGACGCGACCGGGGCGTCGGCGTCCGAACCGGGCCCCGGCCGATTCGGCGCCCGCCTGGCGCGCAGCCTGTTTTTCGCGGCGGCCGGGGTGGTCCTCTTCCTGGGACTGCACGCCCTGGCCGACGAGTTCGTCGCCAACGCCAACGCCCGGCTGATCGGCCCGAAGGCGCCGCTGACCTTCGTCACCTTCTGGGGCCTGCACCTGGCGCTGCTGCTGCACGCCGTCGCCGCCGGCCTGCTGCTGCAGATCCTGGCCTCGCGGCTCCACCGCCGTCTGGACGGCCCCGCCGGGCTGATGGTCTTCGCGGGAGCCCTGGCCGCCGCCGTCGCCCTGGGCACGGCGCTGGCGCCGGCGGCGAGGCTGATGCTGCCCGTGCTGCTGGTGCTCTTCTGGTGGAGCGCGGGGCTGCGCGCCCGGCTGGAGCCCTCGCTGCGCCAGCTCGCCCTGCTGCTGCCGCTGCTGCTGATCGTGACCTGGAACTACCTGGGCCTGGCCGAGGCCTACGACGGGGCCGAGTTCCGCTGGCTCCAGACCCGCGGCGAGGAGATCGTCACGCCCCAGGACGACTGGGTGGGCTTCCTGATGGAGGACCTGCTGGCCGAGATGGCCGTGGTCGAGCCCTTCCCGACGCCGGTGGCGGGGGCCCACGCCCGCGAGGCGGACGGCATCTGGCGCAACTGGCCGGCCTATGTCCTGTGGCGGACCTCGGGCCTGGACGAGCTGGACCTGCCCTGCCTGATCGAGGTCCTGGACGCCGACGGCGCGACCGCCAGCCTCTTCGCCTCCGGCTTCTTCCGGGACTACGGCTACGAGCTGGGCGAGCGCTCGGACTGGTGGGCGGGCCAGCCCGTGGTCCCGCGTCCCGGCGAACAGCTGGATCTCTTCCTGCAGACCGAACGCCGGCGCTATCCGACCGGAGACGAGCTGGTGCTGCGCGGCGAGGTCCAGCGCCCCGACGCCGCCGGCTGGGTGCGCCTGGAGCTGCCGGTGCAGTCGCGGCGCCTGCCCACCCTGCTGGCGAGGCTTTCCGGCAATGAATCCGGCGGCGGCGGCTACCTGCCGCGTTCGGACGTGGACCGGCCCCTGCTGCTGCTGCGCGGCGACGTCGGCGGCTGGCGCGACGCCGGCGGCGGCGGCGTTCCCGGGCCCGACGCGGCGCCGGCCCTGGCCGCGCTGATGTCGGGCGAGGCCGCCTGGCGCGAGCTGGAGGTCGAGGGCCGTCGCTACCGCTGCGTCTGGCGCGAACTGTCCGGAGGGACCGCCGGCGAGGGCTTTTTGCTGGGCATCGAACGTCCCGGCTACGGCGACCGCCTGCTCGACCTTTCGCGGCTCGTCCTGCTCAGCCTGCTCCTGCTGGCCCTGCCGTTGCCCCTGCTGGCCCTGCCGCGCCTGGTGATCCCCGGCCGGCGCGCCCCGCTGGGCTTCCAGCAGCGCTTCCTCTTCATCTACCTGGCCCTGGGGCTGCTGCCCCTGCTGCTGGCCGGCACCTTCGTCAACCGTCTGAGCCGCGAGTGGCTGGCCGAGAACGCCCAGACCCAGACCCGCGAGGGCCTGGCCGCGGCGGGAAAGCAGCTGCAGGGGCTGCTCGCCGAGCAGGCGCGCGCCCTGGCGGGCAGCGACTACATCGCCGACCTGCTGGCCAGCCGTCTGGGCGAGGCCCGGCCCCTGGGGCCCTACGGGGTGCGGCAGGGCATGCTCTTCTCGGGCGACGGCGAATTGATGCTGGACGAGACCCTCAGCGACCTGGACGCGGACGAGGCCGGCCTGCTCATCGCGACGGCCCGGTCCTCGCCGCTGGTCGTGATGCAGCACGAGGGCGACGTCTTCCTGGGCACGGTGGTGCCGGTCGACCTCAGCGGCATGGGCGAGCAGGCGCCGCCGCCAGCCGCCGCCGGTGCGGGTCCCGAGGCTCCGCCGCGGGACGGCTTCTTCTTCTACCGCCAGCGGGTGGACGTCGACCTGATCGCCGGCTTGGCCGAGATCGTCCAGGGCGAGATCACGCTGCAGCTGGCCGGCGAGACGGTGCTGGCCAGCCATCCCGAGCGCGTCTTCTCGGGCGAGACGCCGCAGCTCGTGTCGCCGCGGGTCATGGAGCGGCTGCGCACGCATCCCGGCAACACCTCGCTGCACACCGAGGCGGGCAGCCGCCTCTCGTGGACGGGCATGCTGCGCCTGCCGACCCTGGTGCTGGCGGCCGGGCCGTCGGGCCTGGATCTGGGGAGCGTGCCGGCCTCGATCTCGGTGCAGTTCCCCGCGCGCGAGCGGGATTTCGTGCGCCAGCGCGAGCGGACGGTCCTTTTCCTGGCCGGCCTGGCCACGCTCATCTTCTTGACGGCGATGCTGCTGGCCCTGGCTCTGACCTGGAAGATCTTCGACCCGGTGCGCGTGCTCGTCGCCGCCACCCGGCGCCTGGCCGCCGGGGACTACGGCGCGCCCCTGCCCGAGCCCGGCCGCGACGAGGTGGGCACCCTGAGCGCTTCGTTCGGCGCCATGCGCGACGACCTGCGCGCCGCCCAGCTGACCCTGGCCGAGCGCGAGCGCTTCCTGTCCCACCTGCTCGAGAAGGTGCCGGTGGGGGTGGCCGTCTTCGACGCCGCGGAGGCGCCGGTCACCGTGAACCCCGCCGCGGAGGCGATCCTGGCCGACTTCTTCGCGGGCGGCGAGGACGGCGACGCGCCGATGCTGGCTCCGACCGCGATCGCCGCCCTGGCGCCGCGCCTGCTGGCCGACTTCCGCAGCCGCCTGCCGCGGGGGGAGGGCGCCGCCGAGATCCCGTCCTGGGACGGCCGGCGCACCCTGCGCGGCCGCCTGGCGCCGCTGGCCCTGCCGGGGGGCAGCAGCGACACGCTGGTGGTTTTCGAGGACGTCACCGAATTCCTGGCCAACAAGCGGCTGGCCCTGAACGCCCAGCTGGCCCGCCAGGTGGCGCACGAGGTCAAGAACCCCCTGACGCCGATCCAGCTCTCGATCCAGTTCCTGCAGCAGGCCTGGCGCGACGGCGCCGAGGACCTGGACGGCATCCTGGAGTCCACGGTCGCCCAGGTGCTGGAGCAGGTCGCCCTGCTGCGCTCGATCGCCACCGAGTTCAGCCTGCTCGGTCGCCCGGAGAGCCTGGAGTGCGCTCCGGTGGACTGGTCGGCGGTGGTGCGCGAGGTGATCGATCGCTACCGGCCGTCCGGATCGGCGGACGCCGGTCCCGCGGTGGACGAGGCGGGCGGCCCGCCGCCGCCGGTGCTGGCCCACGCCGAATCCCTGGCCAAGGTCATGGGCAACCTCATGGAGAACTCGGTGCAGGCCCGCGGCGACGCCGCCTCCCTGGCGCTGCGCCTGCGCTGGCGGACGACGCCGGACGCGGTCGTGCTCATCTGGGCGGACAACGGTCCGGGGCTGGCGCCCGACGTGGCCGATCGGCTCTTCAATCTCTATTTTTCCACGAAGAGCCAGGGCAGCGGCCTGGGACTGTCGATCTGCCGCAACCTGCTCGAGAAGATGAACGGCCGCATCGCGCTGCGGAACCGGGACGACGGCGATACCGGGGCCGAGGCCGAACTGTCCCTGCCGCGCGCCGACGCCGGACCGCCGGAGGATCGCTGATGTCCGACTTCCCCTGCCGAGCCCACCCGCGGCGGCCCTGGGGCCGCCGCTGCTTCCTGGGCGCGCTGGCGCTGGCCGCCGCGCTGGGCCCGCCGCTCGCGGGCCCGGCCGCCGCCGGCGAGCCCCTGACCGTCGCCCGCCTGCACTACGGCGGGGGAGGCGACTGGTACTGCGACCCCAGCTCCCTGCCCAACTGGCTCGAGGAGTACGCGCGGCGCACGGGCGCCGCGACGGCCGCGCGCGAGGTCGTCGTGACCCTGGACAGCGAGGATCTGCACCGCTATCCGCTGCTCTATCTGTCGGGGCACGGTAGGATCGCCCTGGACGAGACGGAGCTGGCGGCCCTGCGGCGCTACCTGGACGCCGGCGGCTTCCTGTGGGCCGACGACAACTACGGCCTGGACCCGTCCTTCCGGGAACTGGCGGCGCGCCTTTTCCCCGACGACGCCCTGGCGCCCCTGGACGCGGCGCATCCGATCTACCACGGCTTCTACGACCTGCCGGGGCTGCCCAAGATCCACGAGCACGACGGGGAGCCGGCGCAGGGCTTCGGCGTGCATCGCGGCGGCCGGCTGGTCGTCTTCTACTCCTATTCCAGCGACATCGGCGACGGCCTGGAGGACGCCGGGGTCCACGGCGACGCGCCGGCCCTGCGCGAGGCGGCGGCGCGGATGGCGGTCAACGTGCTGGACTACGCCCTGCACCACCCCTGAGCGAGGTTTCGCGGTGAAGACCGGCGCCGACAAGCTGAGGTTCCAGCGCATCCTGCGCCGCCACCTGGCGGGAGCGCGGGCGCGCTTCCTGCTGGTCGGTTTGGCCGAGTGGCTGGGGGCCGTCGCGGCGACGGCGGGCTGGACGCTGCTGTTGGCCGGGTTGCCGGGGAGCCTGCCTGCTCCGGTGAGGATCGTGATGCTGGCGCTGGCGGCGGTCCCGGTCGTCCTCGTCGCCCGGCGCGCGCTGCTGCGGCCGCTGGCGCGGCTGGGCGGCCTGCGCCGCTTCGCCCGCGCGCTCGAGCGGCGGGGCGATTTCCACAACCAGATCGTCGCCGCCGAGGAGGCGTCGCGCCTGCCGGCGCGCTGGGATCGCCGGGCGGGTGTCTCCGAGGCCCTGGTGTCCCGTCTGCTCGCCGCGGCGGCCGGCCGCGTGGCGACGCTGGACCCCCGCCGCCTATTGCCGGTGCCCGACGCCGCCGGCCGCGTGGCCGCCTTCGCCGTGGCCGCGCTCTGCCTGGCCTGGATCGTCGTGGTCCAGCCGCCGGTGGTCGTCCGGGGCTGGCAGCGGCTCTCCGATCCCCTGCGCCCGGAGAATCCCGCGCCCGCGTCCGGCCTCTACCTGGAAGCGGGCCCCGAAACCGTCGCCGCCGGCGGCGATCTCCTGCTCGCGGCGCGCGATTTCGGATCGCCGCGGGGACCGGTGGTCTGCGAGGTCCGCTTCGGCCGGGCCGACTGGACGTCGTTGCCGGCGGCTCCCGACAGCGCCGCCGAAGGTCCGTTCCATCGCTACACGACCCGCATCGAGCGCGTCACCGACCCGCTGGCCTACCGCTTCCGGCGCGACGGGCTGGTCACCCCGGAGCGCCGGGTCGAGGTGCTCCACCCCCCGCTGCTGACCGGCTTCGCCGCCCGCGTCGAGCCGCCGGCCTACACGCGTTTGCCGGCCGCGGACCACCCTCGCGTGCCTGCGCGCCTGCGCGTCCCCGAGGGCAGCCGCGTCGCCTGGCGCGGCAGGGTCGACCGCCCCGTCGCCAGGGCCTTCGCGGCAACCGGCGCCGGCGACACCTTGGACTTCACCGTCCGCGGCGATTCGCTGGCCCGCGCCGGGCGCATCGACGAGCCGCTCTCGTTCACCCTCCACCTGGAGGATGAGCGCGGCCTGCGCGGCGGCGGCGGCCTGGGCTACGAGCTGCTGATCGTTCCCGACGCGCAGCCCCGCGCGCGGCTCCTGCGGCCCGATGACGACGGCCTGCTGCCGCTGGACGGCCGCATCGTCCTGCGGGCCGAGGTCGAGGACGACTTCGGCCTGGAGGGTGTCGCCCTGCAGTACCGCAGCCTCGACGAGACGGTGATCCTGGCTGACGACGAGGCCGCCTGGATCCCGATCCCGTTGACGCCCCCGCCCGCCGACGCCGCGGCGCCTCGCGAGGCCGTCTCGCCCCTGGGGCGGGCCGCGATGACCCTGCTCGGTCCCGAGCCTCCCGCGGCCGCGGCCGCGAAGGCCTGGGACCTGCTCCTGGACGCCGGCGACCTGGACCTGGTGCCGGGCGACGTGCTCCGGCTGCGCCTGGTGGCGCTGGACAACCGCCGCCCCGGACCGCCGGGGCGGGGGGTCTCGCGCGAGATCCTGTTGACGGTCCCGTCGGCCGCCGAGGTGCTGGCCGAGGAGAGCGCGACCGAAGCCGATCGCCTGGCCGACCTCGAGGAGCTCCGGGAGCGCAGCGCGCGCATGTCCGCCGACCTGGAGCGCATCGAGCGGGAGCTGCGCCGCGATCCCGAGCCTGATTTCGCCCGCCGCCAGGAGATGGAGGGGGCCGTCGCCCGCCAGGACCAGCTGCAGCAGGAGCTCTCGGCCATGGCCAACGCCCTGCGGCAGGATCTCGATGACCTGGCGGCGCGCAACCTGACCTCGGTGCCCCTGCTCGAGAAGATGGAGGAGGTGGCGGCGCTCCTGGACGCCCTGCAGAGCGAGGAGCTTGACCGTCTCCGCGAGCGGATGCGCGAGGCGATGGACCGCCTGGCGCCCGAGGAGATCCGCGAGGCGATCGAGGACGTGGCCCGGAGGCAGCAGGAATTCGCCGAGCGCCTGGACCGGGCGATCGCCCTGCTGCGCGAGATGCAGCGCCAGCAGGAGCTCGAGGGCCTGACGGCCATGATCGAGCGGATGATCCGTGAGCAGCAGGAGCTGATCGACGCCGCGGCCGAAAGCGAGCCCCAGGCCCAGGGGGAGCGGCCCGAACAGGGAGATCCCGGCGATCAGGAGCAGCTCAGCAGCGAGGCCGCCGAGCAGGCCCGCCGGCAGGAGGCCCTGGCCCGGGAGCTGGCGCGTCTGGAGGAGCGCCTGCAGGAACTCCTGGAGCGCGCCCTCTCGGAACGCGCTCCCTCCGCTGACGGATCGCCGCGGCCCTCGGACGAGGCCCTGGAAAAGGCCCTGCGCGAGGCTCTCGCCGAACTGGCCGAGGAAGCGGCCGAGTCGTCGATGGACGAGGCCGCGCGCCGCCTGGATGAGCAGAGCTTCGACGAGGCCGGGAAGAGCCAGCGCGAGGCCATGCGCTCGCTGGCGTCGCTCTACAGCGTGCTGCGCCGGGGTCAGGAGTCCATGGAGGCGGCGATGGAGCAGCACGTCGTCGAGGGCCTGCGCGGCCTGGCCTTCGACGTCATCGCCCTCTCGCGGCGCCAGGAGGAGATCGCCGCCCGCATTCCCGGCGACCTCTCGGGCCTGCGGGCGACCGGGCTGACGCGCGGGCAGGGCCGGGTCCTGCGCGCCACGCGATCCCTGCGCGAGCGCGTGCGCGAGGTGCTGGGCATGTCCCCGATGATCTCCGGCCGCCTGATCGCGGACCTGGACCGCGTGACCGAGCTCCAGGACGCCTCGCTGCGCAACCTCGAGGCGGGCTGGGGCTCGCAGGCGCGGGAGTCCGCCCGCGACGGCCTGGGCGCCATGAACCGTTTCGTGATCAACCTGCTGACCAGCGCCCAGTCGGTGTCGCAGGGGGGCTCCGGGGGCATGCCCTCGCCCGCCTTCAGCCAGCGCCTGCAGCAGATGGCGAGGGAGCAGGCCGGACTGAACGGACTGTCCGATATGCTCAACAGGCAGCGCCGGGCCAACGGCCTCAGCGAGGAGACGCGGGCGGGCATGGAGCGCTTGCGCGGCGACCAGCAGCGCCTGGCCCGGGGCATGGCCGAGCTGGCCGAACGGGAGGGCCGGGAGGCCGCCGACGAGCGGCGCCTGCTGGGGGATCTCGAGGACCTGGCCGCCGAGATGGAGAGCGTGGTGCGGGACCTGGGCGAGGGCGTCCTGGACGACGACGTGCTCCGCCGGCAGGAGCGCATCCTGAGCCGCATGCTCGATGCGCACAACTCCGTCCGGGAACGCGATTTCTCGACGCGGCGCGAGAGCCGCGGCGCGGTGGGCTCCTACGCGCCCCAGCGCGGGGAGACCGGGCCGCCGCCGGACGCCGGCGACACCGACGCCTTCGAATTGAGGCGCCGACGCATCGAACAGCTGCCCCTGGAATACCGCGATCTCGTGCGCCGCTATTTCCGGGCCCTGGAGCGCGCGCGGGCCGAGGAAGCGGGAGGGGAGTCATGAGGACCGGCAGGCTGATCCTGCCCGGCGCGACCGGGCTCCTCATGGTGCTCTGCGCGCTCTGCGCGTTCTGCGGGCCCGCCGCCGGTCCGGTCGCCGCCCAGCAGGGGCTGCCGGGCTTCGAGATGACCGCCCCGCGCGGGAACTGGCGCCAGCGCCTGCCCGAGCTGGACCGGCTGCTGGGGCTGGAGCAGACGATCCGCGCGGCCGAATTGCTGCAGCGGCTGGCCGCGGCCGGCGCCCCCGAGTCCGCGCTGATGTCCCGGCGCGCCCGGCTGGCCCAGCTGCAGGGGGATCACGAACGGGCCGTGGCGCTCTGCGAGGAGGGCCTGGTCATGACCCCCGACGCGCCGCGCCTGCTGCGTCGCCTCGCCGAATCGCTGCTGACCCTGGGCCGCCTGGACGAGACCGCGACCGTCTTCGACCGCATCCTGGCCTCGTCGTCCAACCCGGGCGGAGTCGTGCCCGCGCTGGTCAACGCCTGGCGCGTCGCCGGCCACCCCGAACGCGGCCTGGCTCTCTGCGACTCCCTGCTGGCGGCGGGCGGCCGCTGGCGCGCGCTGCCCCGACTGCGGGCCGCCTGCCTCGTCGAATCCGGCGACGTGGCGCAGGGGACGCTGGCCTTCGCGCAGACCCTGATCGACAACCCCCTGAACCTGCCCCTGGTCCGCGCCGAGGCCCTCGACCTGCTCGGCGGACGCGACGCCCGCGACCTCGCAGCCTCGGTCCTGGACACGATCGCCGGACCGACCTGGGATCTGCGGGCGGTGCTGTCGCTGCGGGTGGACCTGCACCTGCAGCGCGGGGACGCCGCCGCCGCCCGGGCCGCGGTCGTCCCGCTGCACGAGACGCCCCAGGGAGGATCCTTCCTGCTGCAGAACGTGGCCCTGCTGGTCCGCGAGGCCGAGCTGATGGACGACGGGCCGGCGCGCACCGCGACCTACGTCTGGTCCCTCACGGTGCTGGAGGATCTGCTCGACCGGGGCAGCGTGTCGTCCGGGCTGCGGCCGCGCGTGCTCGACACCCTGGCCGGCGCCTGCGAGGCCGCCCTGGCCGCCGGCCTGCTCGACACGGACCCGGAACTGGCGGTGGCCCGGCTCGAAGAAGTGCTCGAGCGGGTGCGCCGGGGCAGCCCGGGATCGAGCCGGCTCTACACCGCCCAGATCTCGCTGGCGCGCTTCGTCCGGGACGAGTTGCGCCGTCCGGAGCGGGCGGCCGCCCAGCTGGAGCGCCTGCTCGTGGACCTGGACCTGCCCCTGGAGGGCGTCGCCCTCTGCCGCCTGGAACTCGGCGTCAGCCATCTGGCCGCCGGCGACAGCAGCCGCGCCCGAACCGTCCTGACCCGCCTGGGCCGCAGCCCGCGCTTTCCCGAGGCCGCGGGCCACGCCCACTACCTGCTGGCGCGGCTGGACATGGCCCAGGGGCACTGGGAGACGGCCCGCGACCGCTTCGCCAGCGTGGCCCTGGACAATCCCCGCGCCGACTTCGCCAACGACGCCCTGGACCTGGGCCTGCTGCTGGCCGAGGAGCTCGAGAATCCGGTGGGGGGCCCGCCGACCCTGATCCGCTACGC
Organism: uncultured Fibrobacteraceae bacterium; assembly: GCA_964559455.1. GTDB lineage: Bacteria > Krumholzibacteriota > Krumholzibacteriia > LZORAL124-64-63 > LZORAL124-64-63 > CAZLHO01. The sequence continues at coordinate 16,499 of CAZLHO010000012.1, forward strand.
CCCGGTGGCGTTGCAGGAACTGATGGACCGACCCGATTCGCTGCGCGCGGCGCTGGCCGAATTCGTGGAGTGGGCGGGGACGGCCCTGGACACGTCGTCGCCCCAGCCCCTGCTCGAACGCGCGCTCTACGCGCTGGCCCTGGCCCGCCGCGACTCCGGCGAGATCGATGCCGCGCTGGCGCTCTGCGATCGCATCGTCCTCGACCACCCCGACGGCCGCTATCCGGATCGGGCCCTGGCCCTGAAGGGCGAGATGCTCGAGGCGGACGGCCGCGGCGACGAGGCCCGCCTGGCCTGGGAGCGCCTGCTGCTGCAGTACCCCGACGCCATGATCGCCGAGGACGTCCGCGAAAGTCTCAGGAGGTTGCCGTGATCCCCGCCCGCCGGATCCCTTCGCTGCTCGCGCTGCTCTGCGCCGCGGCGCTCGCTGCGCCGGCCGCCGCTTCCCAGCTGCTGGTGCCCATGGACCTGGATCAGTCGAACCACCTGAAGGCCTACGGCCTGGCCTACCAGACCCTGGTCGAAGGGGGGAAGGTCAGCTGGCTGCTGAACTACCGGGGGGGCAGCTTCCTGGCCGCCGACACGCCGCACGCGCGGCTGGCCGCCCGCCTGCGGGGCGTGGATTTCGAAGTGCTGGACGACGCCGGGGCGGCGGCGATCCGCGCGACGATGGCCGAAGGGAACATGGAGGAGGTGCTGCTCGAGAAGCCGCCGCGCATCGCGGTCTACGCGCCGCCGGGCTTCCAGCCCTGGGACGACGCCGTGGCCTTGGCGCTGGGCTACGCCGAGATCCCCTACGAGATCGTCTTCGACCCCGAGGTCCTGACCGGCGCCCTGCGCGACTACGACTGGCTCCACCTGCACCACGAGGACTTCACCGGCCAGTACGGCAAGTTCTACGTCACCTTCCGCAACGAGGACTGGTACCGGGAGAACCAGCGCATGCAGGAGGAGCTGGCGGTGCGCATGGGCTTCCCCAAGGTCTGGCAGATGAAGCAGGCGGTCGCGCTCGAGATCCGCGACTACGTCGAGCGGGGCGGCTTCCTCTTCGCGATGTGCTCGGCCACCGACACCATCGACATCGCGCTGGCCTACCTGGGCGCGGACATCGTGCCCGCCGAATTCGACGGCGACGGGATGGATCCGACCCGCGAGACCCTCCGCGACGACCGGCGCACCTTCGCCTTCCGCGACTTCTCGCTGATCACCAACCCGCTGCGCTACGAGTTCTCGGACCTGGACGTCACCGAGGACGTGCAGATGCGCGGGCCCGAGGCCGACTACTTCACCCTCTTCGCCTTCTCGGCCAAGCACGATCCCGTGCCGACGATGCTCACCCAATGCCACGTCGCCGTCGTCGACGGCTTCATGGGACAGACCACCGGCTACCACCGGCGCTTCCTGAAGCGGCACGTGATCGTGCTGGCCGAGGTCGAGGGCAGCGACGAGATCCGCTACCTGCACGGCAAGCGCGGCGAGGGGACCTTCACCTTCCTGGGGGGGCACGATCCCGAGGACTACCAGCACGCGGTGGGGGATCCGCCGACCGACCTGGACCTGCATCCGACCTCGCCGGGGTACCGGCTGATCCTGAACAACGTGCTCTTCCCGGCGGCGCGCAAGAAGCCGCAGAAGACCTAGTCCCCCCGGCGTCGCAGCGCGCGCAGGCCCCGCAGGGCGGGCACGAGAACGACCAGGGAGCCCACCAGCCAGGGCAGGTCCGAGGCGACGAAGGCCTCGGGGGGGGCGGCCAGGGCGCCCTCGCGCAGCATCATCACCATCGAGATCACGTTGTGCAGGCTGTGGGCGGCCACGCAGAGGGTCAGCGAGCCCGTCGTCTCGTAGACGAAGGCGTAGAGCATGCCCAGCGCGAAGAGGCCGAAGAGGAACCAGGGCTCGCCGTGCAGCAGGGCGAAGAGCAGGCTCGAGATCACCGCGGCCGGCAGGGCGCCCCAGTGGCGGCGGCAGAGGCGGTGCACGACGCCGCGGTAGAGCAGCTCCTCGGCGATCGGCCCGACCAGGCCGACGGCGACCAGGGCGATCGCGATCTTCAGCGGCGTGTCGGGGATGTGCTCGTTGTAGAGCTCGAGCCAGGCCGCCGGCGGGGACGTGATCAGGGACGAGAGCCCGGCCAGGGCCGCGGCGGGGATCAGCGCGCCCAGGGCCGCTGCGCCGGCCAGCAGCAGGCCGCGGCGGGAGGGACGGTCTATCGAGTAGGCCTCGGCCGAGCCGATCCCGCTGCTGACGGCGGCCCGGTGGGCCAGCGCCAGTTGGAAGAAGGCCCCCGCGACGACCGAGACGAACATGTCCCTGCTGGCCAGGTAGCCGAAGGCCTGGCCGACGAAGTTGACGAGCAGCAGGGCCGTCGCGAAGAGCGCCAGGCGCAGGCTGCTCCAGCGCTCCCACATCCCGGCGGGCGCGGCGGGCGGGATCGGCGGCGGCGTGAAGGTCTCGGGCATGGACGCTCCTCCGGGGGCGGAACCGGTCCGGAAACGGCGCGGGGATCGTCCTAATCAGTAGCAACGCCCGGACCGGCTGTCCAGGCCCGGGATCGCGCGGCCTTGGCAGCGGGGCGGTCATTGTCTACTATCCCCGGGGATCGGGCCCGCGCGCCCGTCCGGAAAGGAAACGCCATGGGCGACCCGAGCGCCGACCGCCGCATCCGCGCGGTCGTCTTCGATCTCGACAACACCCTGACCGACTTCATGCAGGTCAAGAACGCGGCGATCGAGGCCGCCGCCGAGGCCATGATCGACGCCGGCCTCTGCCTGGACCGCGGCGACGTCGTGAGGCGGATCTACGAGATCTACGACAAGGAGGGGATCGAGCACCAGCGCGTCTTCAACCTCTTCCTGCAGAAGGAGCAGGGGCATGTCGACGACCGGATCCTGGCCAGCGCCGTGGTCGCCTACCGCCGGGCCCGCGAGGCTTCGCTGCAGCCCTATCCGCACGTGCTCTTGACCCTGAACCGCCTGCTGAAGGACGGCTACAAGCTGGCCGTGGTCAGCGACGCGCCGCGCTTCGAGGCCTGGCTGCGCCTGTGCAACCTGAGGCTGCACCACGTCTTCGACGTCGTGCTCACCTTCGACGACACCGGGGCGCGCAAGCCGGCCGCCCGCCCCTTCGAGATGGCCCTGGCCGAGCTGGGCGTGCGCCCCGACCAGGCCGTGATGGTCGGCGACTGGCCCGAACGGGACATCGTCGGCGGCGCCGGCGCGGGGCTGCACACGGTCTACGCCCGCTACGGCGACACCTACGAATCCGGCGACCGGGAAAAGCGCGGCGGCGATTCGGGCGCCGACTTCGTCATCGACGACCTGCTGCAGCTGCTGGACGTACTCGACCGCCTGAACGGCGGGGAGGGAGTGAAGGGCCCATGCGCGTAGCCACCGCCCGCGAGATGTCCGCCGTCGACCGCGAGACGATCGAAGGCGGCACGCCCGGCCTGGAGCTCATGGAGCGGGCCGGACGGGAGATGACCTGGGAGCTGCTGCGCCAGTACCCCCACCTGGAGCCGCCCGCCCAGATCGCGGTCTGCTGCGGCCGTGGCAACAACGGCGGCGACGGTCTGGTGATGGCCCGCCTGTTCGAGGCCCTGGGCTTCCAGGTGGCCGTGATGCTGCTCGCTCCCGCCGACGAGCTCTCGGCCGACGCCCGCGCCAACCTGGACCGGCTGCCGCCCGGCGTCGAGGTCGCCGTCGTCGCGCCCGGCGACTGGGCCGCGCGCTGGACCGATCTCTGCGAGGAGTCGGATCTGGCCCTGGACGCCGTCTTCGGCACCGGCGTCCGTCCGCCCGTGGGCGAGGACCACGCCCGTCTCTTCCGGGCCTTCAACGCCGCGCCGACGCCGGTCGTCGCGGTGGACGTCCCCTCGGGCGTTGCCGGGAACGACGGCGCCGTCGACCCCGTGGCCGTGCGCGCCGAGACCACCCTCACCGTCGGCCTGCCCAAGCTGGGTCTGCTGCTGCCCCCGGGCCGGGATTTCGTCGGCGACCTCGCCATCGTCGACATCGGCTTCGCGGACGAGGTCTGCGCGCGCCACACCGCGGACCGGCACTACCTGCTGCCCGCCGACTACGCGGCCCTGCTGCCGTCGCGGCCATCGGACACGCATAAATACGGGGCCGGCACCGTGCTCGTGCTGGCGGGATCGCAACGATACGGCGGCGCGGCCCTGCTGGCCGGCATGGGCGCCCTGCGCTCCGGGGCGGGCCTGGTCACGCTGGCCCTGCCCGAGCGTCATGCGGCGGCGGCCCTGGCCGCCCTGCCCGAGGCGCCCCAGATCGCCCTGCCGACCGGGCCGGGCGGCGGCCTCGCCCCCCTGGACGCCGCGGCCCGCCGGGAGCTCTGCGTCCGGCAGAACGCCCTGGCGGTGGGCCCGGGCCTGGGAGACGCCCCCGACACCGACCGCTTCCTGGTCGACTTCCTGGGCGAAACGGAGCTGCCGCTGGTCGTCGACGCCGACGGGCTGTCGGCCTTCGCCCGCACCGGCGTCGTCCCGCGCTTCGCCTCGGACCGCGTCGTGCTCACGCCCCACGCCGGCGAGCTGGCCCGGCTGGCCGGACTCGACGCCGCGCCGACGCCGGCGGCGCGGATGGACCTGGCGCCCGACCTGGCCGCCCGCTGGGGCGCCGTGGTCGTGGCCAAGGGCTCGCCGACGATGATCGGTCTGCCCGACGGCGGCCTGGTGATCAACCCGACCGGCGACGACGCCCTGGCCCACGGCGGCACCGGCGACGTGCTGACGGGGCTGATCGGCGGCCTGCTGGGCCAGGGTTGCGACGCCGAGGCGGCCGCGGTGCTGGGTTGCTGGCTGCACGGCAGGGCCGGGGAGCTGGCGGCGGCCGGCGGCCGCAGGCGCTCGCTGCTGGCCCGCGAGGTCGCGGACCGCCTGCCCGACGCCTTCGCCGAACTGGAGATCCTGGCGCAGGGTCTGGAGACCGTCGGGGAGGACGCGTGAAGGTCCTGGGCATCGAGACCTCCTGCGACGACACCAGCGTCGCCCTCTACGACTCCGAGGCCGGGGTGCTCGAGAACCTCGTCTCGAGCCAGGTCGACCTGCACGGCCACTTCGGCGGCGTCGTCCCCGAACTGGCCTCGCGCGCCCACCTGGTGAACCTGCTGCCGCTGGTGGACTTCATGCTCGACCGCCGGGGGATGGCTCTGGACGATCTGGACGGCGTCGGGGTGACCGCCGGTCCCGGCCTGATCGGCGCCCTGCTCGTCGGCCTGTCGACGGCCAAGGCGCTGAGCCTGGCCGCCCGCATCCCCCTGGCCGGCGTCCATCACATCGAGGGGCATATCCTGGCCAACGCCCTGACCGCGCCGCTGGAGCTGCCCGCCGCGGTGCTGGTCGTTTCGGGCGGGCACAGCGAGGTCGTGCTGATGACCGAGGTCGGGCGCTACGAGCGGCTGGGGGGGACCCTGGACGACGCCGCCGGCGAGTGCTTCGACAAATGCGCCCAGGTGCTCGGGCTGCCCTATCCCGGGGGACCGGTCCTGGACCGGCTGGCCCGGGGGGGGCGTCCCGGCCGTTTCCGTTTCCCCCGTCCCCTGATCCGGGATCCGCGCCTGGTCTTCAGCTTCAGCGGCCTGAAGACGGCGGTCCGCATCGAGATCGAGAAGCTGCCGCGTCCCGTCGCCGAGAGCGATGCGGCCGACGTGGCCCGCGAACTGAACGAGGCCGTCGCCGACGTGCTGGTGACCCGGCTCGCCCAGGCCGCCCGCGCTCACCGGGTCCGCGCCGTCTACCTGGCCGGCGGGGTGGCCGCCAATTCCTTCCTGCGCGAGCGGACCGCCGCCGAGGCCCAACGCCTGGGGGTGCATTTCCTGCCGCCCGAAATGGCATACTGCACGGACAACGCGGCCATGATCGCCTACGCCGGCTGGGCCAAGCTGGCCGCCGGCCGCGTCGACGGCCTGGATCTGGACAGTTTCGCCCGCCGCCCCCTCGCTTCCTGGCGCTGAGTTCCCGCCGTCCCCGGGGATTCCCTCCCGCTGATCATCGTTCCTCAGATGGCATGCATATTGCAGATGCTGGCTCCGGTCCTATGCGCATGCATGCCAAGCTCTCATTCTGCATGGAGTTCGATATGACCGATGGCGATCTCATCCTGGTCGTGGACGACGAACCGCCGATCCGGACAATACTGAAGTATCTACTTGAAAAAGATGGGTTTAGGGTCGCGTTGGCCGGTTGCGGGGAGGATGCGCTCGCCTGGTTGCACGATCACACGCCGGACCTGATCCTCCTGGACGTGATGATGCCGGGGCTGGACGGGTTCACGGTGCTGGAACGCATGCGCGGCCAGTTCCAGACCAGCAACATCCCGGTGATCATGCTCACCGCCCGCGGCGACACCCCCCAGCGGGTGCGCGGCCTGCAGGGCGGCGCCAACGACTACCTGACCAAGCCCTTCATCCCCGACGAGCTGATCCTGCGCGTGCGCAACATGTTGCAGCTGAGCCGGGGCCAGCGGGACGCGAACCCGCTGACGGGGCTGCCGGGCAACCGGGCCATCGAGCACGAGCTGGGCCGGCGCCTGGATTCGGGACAGCCCTTCGGCTATCTCTACATCGATCTCGACAACTTCAAGGCCTACAACGACTACTACGGCTACTCGCGGGGCGATCGCGTGATCGTGCTGCTGGCCGAGACGGTCAACGCCTCCCTGCTGGAATGCGCGGCCGACGGGACCTTCGTCGGGCACGTCGGCGGTGACGATTTCGTGGTCCTGACCGCCGCGAACCACGCCGACAACGTGGGCGAGGCCATCAAGCGGATCTTCGACGAGCGCATCCGGCTGCTCTACGAGCCCGAGGACTGGGAGCGGGGCTACATCGAGGTCCAGGACCGCACCGACGCCATGCAGAAGTTCTCGCCGGTCTCGGTGACGATCGCCGTCCTCGGGGCCGTGCCCGGCCAGTACGAGCACCTGGGCAAGCTGAACTCGGTGATGGCGGAACTGAAGAAGTACGGCAAGACGATTCCGGGCAGCGTGGTCGTTCGCGACCGGCGCACGCCCGGGGATGGCGGGTCCCTGGTCGTGGGGGTTCCCGCCGGGGACATCAACAGGGACAGGGGCTGAGGATGGGAGCGCTCAGGGTCCTTATCGTCGAGGACGAAGGTCCGCTGGCCATGCTGCTGGAGCGCACCTTCGCCAACGAAGGCTTCCAGACGGCGCGGGCCTGCGACGGCATCGACGGCATGAACAAGCTGGCGGTCTTCCGGCCCGACGCCGTCGTGATGGACATCATGATGCCCAAGCTCGACGGGATCGAGGCCACGCGCCTGATCCGCTGGAACCGGGACTACCGGGATATCGTGATCGTGGCTCTCTCCGCTCGCTCGGACAAGGAAACGAGGAGCGACATGCGCAAGGCGGGCGCGGACCTCTTCGTCTGCAAGCCCTTCGTGATCTCCCAGCTGGTGGGCCAGGTGAAGGAGCTGTTGCTGGCCCGCGCCGGGATGGTCTGAAAAGGAATGGCGGGATAACGATGATGATGCTCACGAATCTCCAATCCTGTCTGGCCGTGACCACGTACGGGGGGGCGGCCTGGGCCATCCCTCTGACCGTCGGCATGGCGGCCCTGCTGGCGATCGCGGCGAGCTACGAGCTGAGGCGGCGCAAGCGGCGCGAGGCGGAGCTGGCCGAGTCCCGGGCCCGCGTGCAGAACCTGGAGCGGATCCTCCAGATCGCAGCGCGGATCCACGCCACGCGCACGACCGAGCAACTGCTCGAGGACATCGCCGAGGCGGTGCGGAAATCGCTGGGCTTCGCCATGGTCCTGCTGCGCATCTACTCGGCCAAGAGCAAGCTCTTCGAGGCGCGGGCCTTCGCCGGCATCGACGACCAGGGCAAGGAGTACCTCAGCAAGAATCCGGTCTCGCGCGAGGACTTCCAGAAGATGGCCCAGCCCTGCTTCCGGGTCTCGAACAGCTATCTGATCCTGCACCGGGACGAGGGCTGGAACGAGGCCGTCAGCGGCGGCTACGTCCCCGATCTGGGCGTGCGCGCGGACGACGAGTGGAACGAGAACGACATGCTCATCGTCCCGCTGACCTCGCCCGACGGCGAGATCGTGGGCTACCTGAGCGTGGACGACCCGATCGACCGCATGGTGCCCGGCCCCGAGGTCATCCGCCAGCTCGAGCTCTTCGCGCGCCAGGCGGCCACCGCCATCGCCTCGGCCGAGCTCTACTCGCAGCTGCACCAGCAGAACGCCGAACTGGCGCGGACCGCCCAGCAGTCCCAGCAGCTCAACGACATGAAGAGCGACTTCGTGGCCAACGTCAGCCACGAGCTGCGCACGCCGCTGACCTCGATCAAGGCCTACAGCGAGGCCCTCTGCCGGGGCGGCGAGATGGACGAGGCGTCGCGCAACGAATTCCTCGAGGTCATCCACCAGGAGAGCGAGAAGCTCGCCGGGATCATCGACAACCTGCTGGACCTGTCCCGCATGGAGGCGGAGCAGGTCACCATCAACCGCCACCAGACGGACCTGGTGGCGCTGGTCCGCGGCATCGAGGTCGGGGGACGCTCCCAGGCCGAGAGCAACGGCGTGAATTTCAGCGTGGCGATCGACCGCGACGAGGTCCGCCTGGCCGTCGACCCGGACCTGGTGCGGCAGCTGATCCGCCATCTGCTGGACAACGCCTTCAAGTTCACGCCCATCGGCGGCGAGGTGCGCCTGTCCCTGATGGACGGCATCACGTCGGTGCGGCTCTGCGTCGAGGACACCGGCACGGGCATCCCCGCCAACAAGATGGCCTACATCTTCGACCGCTTCTACCAGGTGGACAGCTCCTCGACCCGCGAGCACGGCGGACAGGGCATCGGCCTGTCGCTGTGCCGGGACATCGTCACGCGGCACGGCGGCCGTATCTGGGGCGAGAGCGTCCAGCCCCACGGCATGCGTTTCAACGTGGTGCTGCCGCGGCAGCACGGCGTGATCCACCGCTCCACGCGGCGCGACAAGCTGCCCGTCTTCGGCGATCCCCAGGAGTTCGCCGGCAAGCTGATCCACTGGATCGGCGAGCTGCTGCGCGTGCGCATCGTCTCGCTGATGGTGCCGGAGAGCGACGGTCAGCACCTGGTGATCGAGGCGGCGATGGGCCTGGAGGACACCGTCGTCCAGAAGGCGCGCATCCCGCGCGGCAAGGGCGTGGCCGGCAAGGTCTGGGAGTCGGGGGAGACGATGCTCGTGACCGACGTCTCGGCCGACGACCGGCTGCAGGGGCTGCAGCCCCGCGAGCGCTACGACACGGGCTCGCTGCTCAGCGTGCCCCTGCGCCGCGACGAGGAGATCATCGGCGTGCTGAACGTGAACAACCGTCTCGACGGCAATCCGTTCACCCCCCGGGACAAGCTCCTGATCGAGGCCGTCGCCAGCCGGCTGGGCCACATCCTCTACCGGGCCGCGGCCTATCAGCACCGCAGCCGCGACTTTGCCGCCCTGCGCGAGTCGCTGCGCACCGGCGTCGCCATCCGCCGCGCCCGCTACGACCACATCACCGAGATCTGCCACGAGATCTGCGTCGCCTCGGCCCGCAAGCTGGGCATGAAGGAGCCCGAGCTCGCCGACCTGGCCTTCGCGTTGCAGACCTACGACCTGGGCCTCTCCGGGGTGCCGGACGCGATCCTCTACAAGACCTCGCCCCTGACCCAGGAGGAGTGGGAGACGATCAAGCAGCACGTCCTGCGCAGCCTGGAGCTGGTGGCGCCCCTGGACGCCTCGGCGGCCGTGCGGCAGATCATCCTGCACCACCACGAGCACTACGACGGGACGGGCTACCCCGACGGCCTCGGCGGCGAGGACATCCCGCTGGGCTCGCGCATGCTGGTGCTGGTGGACGGCCTCAACGCCATGCTGCAGGGACGTCCCTACCGCCGCGCCGTCAGCCTGGACGACGCCATCCGCGAGATCGAGGACCGCACCGGCGCCCAGTTCTGCCCGCGCTGCGCCGAGGTCTTCGTGGCCGAGGCCAAGCGGAATCGGCCGCGCATCGCGACCCTGCAGAAGGACCGCTCGCTGAATCCGGCCGCCCTGGGCTACATGCCCGAGGACTTCGTGCTCCAGCCCGAGCCCGAGAACATCGTGCTCAACGGGTCGCTGGACGCCGAGACGGTCATCGACGTCTCGGTTCCCGAAGACATGCCGATGCAGCCCGTGGACGACTTCGGCGACGAGAGCGTGCCGGCGCTGCCCGGTCTGCTCCGCCTCTCGACGGGCGAGCCCATGGCGCCCCTGGACGAGTCGACCATCGAGCCGGTCGAGACGAGCCTGCAGCCCTGAGCCGGCGGGCCGCCCCGGCGGCCCGCGCCTTCCCCGAGGAGAGACAGCCTTGCGACGCATCCTGGTCGTTGACGACGAGCCCTCCATCCGCGAGATCCTGGACTTCAGCCTGGCCGCCGAGGGCTTCGAGGTGATCCAGGCCCCCGACGGCGAGGACGCCCTGCTGGTGGCCGGCGCCCTGCGCCCGGACCTGATCATCCTGGACGTGATGATGCCCCGGCTGGACGGGATCGAGACCTGTCGCCAGCTCAAGGCGGACAGTCGGACCAGGGACATCCCCGTGATCCTGCTGACCGCCCGCGTCACGCCCGGCGACCGGCGCCGCGGCGAGGAGGCCCGGGCCGACGCCTACGTCACCAAGCCCTTCAGCCCCAGACGGCTGGTCGAGACCGTCCGCAAGTTCCTCAGCGTCTGCAGCTGACCGTCTCCCTGACGACCCTCCCCGCGAAATCGTCGCCAGCCCGCGGTTGCCTGGCCCGGGCCGGCGCTATACCATGAACAGTCCGCCGCGGCGACCGCCGCGCGCGGCGACGTCCTTCACCCGGGAGAATGCCGTGGCGCCTGCCGCCCCGGCCGGCGACGCGGCCTCGACGTGGCTCGTCGAGGTGGCCCTGCCGGTGCCCCTGCCCCAGAACTTCACCTACCGCTGGGATCCCGACGGCGACGGCGAACCGCCCGTCGCGGGCGATCTCGTCGCCGTGCCCTTCGGCCGGCGCCGTCGGGTGATCGGGCTGACGGTCGGAGCCCGCGCGGCAGCCGGCGACGTGCGCGAGGTCGACGGCAATCCCCTGCGGAAGGTGACGGCGGTCCTGGGCCCGGCCTACCGCTTGGGCGCGGACCGCCTGGCCCTGGCCGAATGGCTGGCCGAATACCACGCCCTGCCCCTGGGCGAGGTCGTGCCCCTCTTCCATCCGCCCGCGCCCGGGACGCGGCGCCGGGCGTCCCGCGGCGAGCTCGCCGTCTTCCCCCTGGACGAGGCGGCGTCCGTCGTCCTCACCCCGCCGCAGGCCGAGGCGGCCGCCATGGCCGCCGACCACCTGGAGCGGAGGGAGTTCGGGGTGTTGCTGCTGCACGGGGTGACGGGCAGCGGCAAGACCGAGGTCTACCTGAACGCCGTGGCCCGCGCGCTCGAACTGGGCCGCAGCGCCCTCTTCCTGTTGCCGGAGATCGCCCTGACTCCGCAGACCGAGGCCAGGATCCGCGCCCGCTTCGGCGACCTGGTGGGCGTCCTGCACAGCGGGCTCTCGGCGGGGGAGCGCTGCCGGGTGCATGAGGCGGCGGCTTCGGGCGAGGTCAGGGTGGTCCTCGGCCCGCGCTCGGCCCTCTTCGCGCCGCTGACCGACCTGGGCCTGGTCGTCGTCGACGAGGAGCACGAGACCTCGTACAAGCAGGAGGAGAAGCCCCGCTACCACGCCCGCAACGCCGCCCTGATCCGGGCGCGGGCGGCCGGGGCCTTCGTCATCCTCGGCTCGGCGACGCCGGATCTGGCCTCGTACCGCAGCGCCAGGCTGGGCCGGTTCCGCCTGGTGCGGCTGCCCGGCCGCCCGGTGGGGGAGATGCCGCTGGTGGAGATCGTGGACATGCGTCGGGAGCGGGCGCCGGAGGGCTTCTCGGAACGGCTGCTGGAACTGGTCGAGCAGGGCCTGGAGGCCGGCCGGCAGTCGATCCTCTACTACAACCGCCGCGGCTTCGCCCGGGTGCTCCAGTGCGCGTCCTGCGGCGAGTCCCCCTCCTGCCCGAGCTGCGACATCGCCCTGACCTTGCACCTGCGGCCCCGGCGCCTGCTCTGCCACTATTGCGGACATTCCCGGCCCGCCCCGGCGGAGTGTCCCGAATGCGGCGGCGAGGATTTCCTGCCGGCCGGCGGCGGCACCGAGAAGGTGGAGCTGGCTCTGGCCGCCCAGTTCCCCGGCGCGCGGGTGCTGCGGCTGGATCACGACGCCACCCGGCGACGGGGGAGCCACGCGGACATCCTCTCGCGCTTCGCGGCCGGCGAGGCGGACGTCCTGGTCGGCACCCAGATGGTCGCCAAGGGGCACCACTTTCCGAACGTGGACCTCGTCGGCGTGCTGGCCGCGGACGACGGCCTGACGCTGCCCGACTTCCGGGCCCAGGAGCGCGCCTTCCAGCTGCTGATGCAGGTGGCCGGCCGCACCGGCCGCACCACGCCGGGCCGGGTCGTCTTCCAGACCTGGCAGCCGGACCATCCCGTCATCCGCGCCGCCGCGGCCCACGACTACGAGAGCTTCGCCGAATCGGAGCTGGTCGTGCGCGACCTGCTGGGCTACCCGCCGGCGCGCCGCCTGCTGCGGCTGGCGGTCGTCGGCCGCCGCCTGGGCGACGTCGAGGCCGCCGCCTCGCGCCTGGCGGCGGCCCTGCGCGAGGCCTTCGCCGACGGCGGGCCGGAGCTGCTGGGACCGGCGCCCGCCGTCTTCCCTCGTCTCCAGGACCGCTACCGCTGGCAGATCCTGCTCAAGGGGAACCTGTCGGCCGCGCAGAAGGCGTGGCTGGCCGCCTGCGCGCGCACCGTGCACGAGGGCGAGCGGAGCCTGGACGTCGTCCTGGACGTCGATCCCACCGGACTCTACTGATCACCGCAGAGGCACGAAGAAGCAGGGTCAGGGCAGGTCGCCGCGCAGGGCCGCCAGGGCTTCGTCCAGGGCGACCGGGTGGCCGTCCTCGACGAGGCCGGGGCGCCGGGGCAGCAGCCAGGGCAGGCTTCCGCCGCGGCGCTTCTTGTCGCGAAGCAGCAGGCGGGCCACCGCTGGGGCGGGCGGGGGCGTCGCGGTCACGGGCAGCCCGCAGGCCTGCAGCAGCCCGCAGAGCCGCTGCGCGTCGTCGGGGTCGAGCAGGCCGCGGCAGCGGGCGATCCGGGCGGCGGCGGCCATGCCCAGGGCCACCGCGGCGCCGTGGCCCAGCCCGAGCAGGGGCTCGAGCGCGTGGCCCAGGGTGTGGCCCAGGTTCAGCACCCGCCGTCCGCCGGCCTCGCGGTAGTCCGCGGCGACCACGGCGGCCTTGACGCGCACGGACCTGCCTATCCATTCGGTCCAGGGCAGGGCCGACAGCGCCCCGGCCGGCGGGCGGTCGGCCCGGCCGCAGGCGAAGAGGGCGGCCAGTTGCGCACGGCGGCGGTGCATGGTCCGGAAGAGGGCGGGGTCGCCGATGCAGGCCGTCTTGACCAGCTCGGCCAGACCGTTGCGCCACTCGGACCGGGGCAGGGAGGCTAGCACGGAGGGATCGGCGACGATCCAGCGCGGCGCATGGAAGGTGCCGACCGCGTTCTTGACCCCCGCCACGTTCACGCCCGTCTTGCCGCCGACCGAGGCGTCGACCATGGCGAGCAGGGTCGTCGGCGCGGCCAGCCAGGCCACGCCGCGCGTCCAGGTGGCGGCGGCCAGCCCCGTCAGGTCCAGCAGGGTGCCGCCGCCGACGCCCACCAGCGCGCCGTCGCGGGGCAGGGCCCGGTCCGCGAGCCATTCCTGGAGACGCGCGAACTCGTCCAGGGTCTTCACGGTCTCGCCGCCGGCCAGGGTCCGGCGGGGCAGGGGACGGCCCCGGCCGTCCACGAGCGATGCGCGCAGGACGGCGGCGTGGAGGCGGGCGGGACGCCGGTCGACCACGGCCGCGGCGGGGAGATCGGACAGCAGCTCGGGCAGCGCCGCCAGGGCGCCCGCGCCCAGAAGACAGCGGCTGGGCGCGCCGGGGGCGCTCGCGTCGATCTCATGCAGGCCGCGTCTCATCCTCGGTTCCTTTCGGGTTTGCGGCCGCGCTGCGGGGCGGTCGCGCGCGAAGGAGCCGGAAGCGACTGCCGGGACGCCGCTTGGGCGATTCCCATCCTAGCAGAAGCCGGCGGCGGCACAAGCCCGGGATGGTTTCGCCGTCCCTGCCCGCAGAAAGGGACGTGCCGGGTGGGGTTTTAAATTGACCCCCCTGCATCGGCGTCTAAATTTGAATCGGGGAGGGGCGTCTCCCGCCCCCCCGGATCCTGTCCTCAAGGAGTGTGGATATGGCTGGTAAAATGACCGAAATCCGCTGGCACGGCCGGGGGGGGCAGGGGGCCAAGACCGCGGCCATCTTCCTCGCCGAGGCCGTCATGGTCCAGGGCAAGCACAGCCAGGGCTTCCCGGAATACGGCCCGGAGCGGCGCGGCGCCCCGATCCGCGGCTACACGCGGATCGCGGACAAGCCCATCCGCCGACACTGCAGCATCGAGAATCCCGACGTGGTGATCATCCTGGACTCCACGCTGATGGACTCTCCGGCCGCCGCCGTCACCGCCGGCGTGGGCCAGGACACGATGTTCCTGGTCAACACCGTCGAGACCCCCGCCGAGATCCGCAAGCGGCTGGGGCTGAAGGGCGGCTCGGTCCATACGATCGACGCGACCCAGATCGCGCTGGACTGCTTCGGGCGGTCCATCCCCAACATGCCGATGATCGGCGCCCTGACCTCGGTGACCGAGATCCTCGACCTCGAGGAGCTCAAGACCGCCCTCGGCGTGCAGTTCGAGAAGAAGTTCTCGCGCACCGTGATCGACGGCAACCTGGCCGCGGTCGAGCGGGCCCACAAGGAGTTGGTGTCGGAATGAGTCTGCTCAAAGCGAACGAACTGGTCGAGGGAGGCATCATCGACCGGGCCGGCAACGCCGCCGAGTACAAGACCGGCGACTGGCGCACCTTCAGGCCGGATTTCATCGAGGAGAACTGCATCAACTGCATGTTCTGCTGGATCTACTGCCCCGATTCCGCGGTGAAGATCGACACTTCCGGCGAGAAGCCGCGGATGATCGGTTTCGTCTACGACCACTGCAAGGGCTGCGGCATCTGCGCCCACCACTGCCCGCCCGCCGCCAAGGGCAAGGCGGCCATCGTCATGGTCCGTGAAGAGAAGTAGCCCGCGAAAGGATGTGGGGTCGATGAAGCAGAAATACGTCGGGCTGACGGGCAACGAGGCCGTGGCGACCGCCTTCAAGCAGGGCAGGCCGCATGTGGCGTCGGCGTTCCCGATCACGCCCCAGACCGAGATGATGCACAAGTTCGCCTCCTTCGTCGCCGACGGCGCGGTGGAGACGGAGATGATCCTGGTCGAGAGCGAACACTCGGCCATGTCCGCCGCCGTCGGCTCGGCGGCCGCCGGGGCCCGCACGATCACCGCGACCAGTTCGGCCGGTTTCGCGCTGATGTGGGAGATGGTCTACGTGGCCGCCTCGCTGCGCCTGCCGATCTGCATGGCCCTGGTGAACCGGGCGCTGTCCGGCAACATCAACATCCACTGCGACCACAGCGACGCCATGGGCGGGCGCGACAGCGGCTGGATCCAGCTCTGGTGCGAGAACGCCCAGGAAGCCTACGACATGTCGCTGATGTCGTTCCGCATCGCCGAGCACGCGGACGTGCGGCTGCCGGTGATGGTGAACTACGACGGCTTCATCATCAGCCACACCGCCGAGTCGCTGCACATCCTCGAGGACGATGACGCCTGGAAGTTCATCGGCCCGAAGGACATGAAGGCCGGCTACGCCCTGCTGAACCTCGACAAGCCGGTGACGGTCGGACCGCTCGACCTGACCGACTACTACTTCGAGCACAAGATCTCCGAGATCGAGGCCCACGCCCGGGCGACCGGCGTCATCCGCGACGTCTTCAAGGACTTCGCGGAGCAGGTCGGTCGCGAGTACGAGATCTTCGAGGAGTACCGCCTGGACGACGCCGAGATCGCGATCGTCGCGCTGGGCTCCGGCGCCGGCACGACCAAGGACGTGATCGACGACTACCGCGAGAAGGGCGTCAAGGTGGGGCTGCTCAAGCCCCGGCTCTTCCGGCCCTTCCCGAACGCCGAACTGGCCGAGGCCCTGGCGGGCAAGAAGGTCGTCGGCGTCATGGACCGTTCGGCCTCCTTCGGCGGCTTCGGCGGCCCGCTCTTCACCGAGATCCGCTCGGCGCTCTACGGCCGTCCCGACGCGCCGGAGATCCACAACTGGATCTACGGTCTCGGCGGCCGCGACCTCGACCTGCACCAGGTCGGCGACCTGATCGACTCGCTGGTCGACATCGCCGCCGGCAAGCCGAAGGACACCGTCAACCTCTTGGGCGTCAGGCTCTAGAAAGGAGGCATGATCATGGCTGTGACTCTGAAGGAAATGAGCAAGCGTGAGGACCTCCTTTCCGGGGGCCACCGCGCCTGCGCCGGCTGCACCGGGGCCAACATCCTGCGCCAGGTGATGCTGGCCGCGGGACCGGATACGGTGACCGGCTGCGCCACGGGCTGCATGGAGGTCGTGACGACCATCTTCCCCTACACGGCGTGGAAGGTGCCTTTCATCCACACCGCCTTCGAGAACGCCGCGGCGACGATGTCCGGCGTCGAGACCGCCTATCGGGCGCTGAAGAAGCGCGGCGACATGCCCTCGGAGCGCGAGAAGGTCAACTTCATCGCCTTCGGCGGCGACGGCGGCACCTACGACATCGGGCTGCAGTCCCTCTCCGGGGCCATGGAGCGCGGGCACAACATGCTGTACGTCTGCTACGACAACGAGGCGTACATGAACACGGGCATCCAGCGGTCCAGCGCCACCCCCATGGGGGCGCACACCTCGACCTCGCCGGCCGGCAAGGTCCGGCAGGGGCGCGAGGGGCACCGCAAGGATTTGACCAAGATCCTCGTCGCCCATAACTTGCCCTATGTGGCCCAGACGACGCCGTTCCACTGGAAGGATCTCCAGACCAAGGTCGAAAAGGCCCTCTCGGTGGACGGACCGGCCTTCCTGAACGTCCTGATGCCCTGCACGGTGGGCTGGGGATTCGACCCCGCCATCGGCATGGACATCGCGAAGCAGGCGGTCGAGACGAACTTCTGGCCTCTCTTCGAGGTCGAGAACGGGGTCTACCGGCTGACCCACACGCCCAAGGGTGAACGGATGCCCATCGCGGACTGGCTCAAGCAGCAGGTCCGGTTCAGGCACCTGTTCAAGCCTGGCAACGAGCCCATCCTGGAGGAAATCCAGAACTGGGTGGATCGCGAATGGGCGAAGTTGCTCAAGCTCTGCGACGTGGACTGATCGCATCTCCTCGGTCCCCGTTCGCTCCCTGAAGAGCCCCGCGGCGCCGGTCGCGGGGCTCTTTTTACGCCTCCCCGCCGGCTTCCCCCATCATTTGCCGAACCCCCATGTCCGAAGGCGGCTTAGCCCCCGCTTTTCCCGAAATTAACAGTCAAGGACGCCGCCGCCCGGACGATGCATGAGCAGAGCGCCGATCCGGGACCCGTTCGCCCGGCTCGCCGTAAGCGGGACGCCGCGCCCCCCATGGGCGCCGCGGCGGAGACGCGCCGCTGGATTCGATCACCAACGGAGTGGATGCATGTTCAAGAACATGAACCTGGCCCAGACGATCGGCTTCGGTTTCGTGGTCGTCCTGGCGTTCGTGACCCTGTGCACGGGGCTGTCCCTCGTGGAGATCAACGGTCTCGGCGACAAGATCGCCAGGAGCGAGGTCCAGAGCTCCCTGCTGGGGGACCTGGCCGGACTCCAGCTCGGCGAGGCCGCGTACCTGCGCGACTTCGGCGCGGCGATCCGCGATCCCGGACGCCCGATCCCGAATCCCGGCGAGGACTGCGTCCTCGGGGAGTGGTTCCGCGACGGCAGGTCGGTCACCGCCGCCGCCGGATCGCGCGACCTGGCCGGCCGGCTGGCCGCGCTCGAACAGGAGCACGAGCGCATCCACGTACTCGGCGAAGAGCTCGGCGCCGCGGTCGCGGCCGCCCGGCGCGGCGAGTCCGGCGCGGCCGAACGGGCCGAACGGATCTACTCCGAGAAGATCCTGCCCGCAGCGGAAAGGCTGGACATCGGCTTCGTGGACTTGACCGAGCATCTGGCGCAGAGCCACGAGAACGGGACCACGAGGCAACTGGCCGACACTCGGCACGCCTTCTGGATGCTCATCGCCCTGGGCGGGCTGGCCGGTGTCTTCTCGGCGACGATGGCCGTGCTGATCATCCGCAACATCTCGGGCACCCTGGCCAGCATGGTCTCGGGCCTGACCAACGGCGCCCACCTGGTGTCGACGGCGTCCGGGCAGGTCGCCCACGCCAGCCAGGAGATGGCGTCGGCGGCGAGCAAGCAGGCCAGCAACCTCCAGCAGACCTCGGCCTCGCTGGCTCAGATGTCCGCAGCCACGAAGCAGAATGCGCAGAGCGCCAGCCGCGCCGACGAGGTCTCGTGCCGGGTCAGGCATTCGACCGAGGAGTGCCAGGAGGCGATGCAGCGGATGAACGACGCCATCGCCGACATCAAGAGCGCTTCCGACCAGACGGCGCGCATCATCGGCACGATCGACGAGATGGCCTTCCAGACGAACCTGCTGGCCCTGAACGCCGCCGTCGAGGCGGCCCACGCCGGCGAGGCGGGCAAGGGCTTCGCCGTGGTCGCCGAGGAGGTCCGCAACCTGGCGCGCCGCAGCGCCGACGCCGCCCGCAACACCGCCGACCTGATCGCCCAGTCACAGGTCAGCGCCGGGCGGGGCGTAACGGTCTGCCAGGAGGTCTTCACGATGCTGCGCGGCATCGGCGAGGGCACCGTCGAGGTGACGGGGCTGATCAACGACGTCAGCACCGCCAGCCAGGAGCAGGCGCAGGGCATCGTCGAGGTCGAGCGGGCGGTCGGTCAGCTGGACCTGCTGACCCAGTCCAACGCCGCCAACGCCGAGGAGACGGCTTCGGCGAGCGAGGAACTCTCGGCACAGGCGCGTGACCTGAACGACCTGGTCATGATGCTGGATATGATCCTGAAGGGTCACCGCGGGCGCCTGGAGCGCGACCGGAAGGAGCCGATCACGCGCCGGGTGAGCGTCCCCGGCGGTGGTGGCGCCCACGGCGGGACGAACCGCAGCCGCCGCGTCGTCAGGGACCGCGAGGATTACTACGACGCCGACGGCGACTTCGTCGACGGCGACAGCCTGGCCGCGGACATGGATCGATACATCGCCCTCGAGGACGAGGAACTCATCGAGGTCTGAGGCGCCCGCCGCGATGCGGCGCTGCGTCCGGAGCCCGGCTCATGGAGGAACCGATGCGCGACGACGGCCGGGTGAACGGCTTCGCGATCGCCGAGACTGCCGAACCGCCGGTCGCATGCCGGCGGGGCGGTCTCGACGGCATCGACCGCGACCTGCTCGGCGACTTCGTCGTCGAGTCGCAGGATCACCTCACCGAGGCCGAGACCCAGCTCCTCGAACTGGAACGGGATCCCGCCGCCGCCGAACCCCTGAACGCGGTCTTCCGCGCCTTCCACTCGATCAAGGGCGTCGCGGGCTTCGTCGAGATGACCCAGGTCCGGGAACTGGCCCATCGCGCCGAGAGCCTGCTGGGATGCGTCCGCGAGGGCGAAGTCGCCCTGAACGGTGAGGCAGGGGATCTGGTGCTCGCCGCGGTGGACGGCCTGCGCCGGCAACTGGCGGACATCGAGGCCGCGCTGGCCGGCGACGGCTCCCTGCCGGAGCGGCCGGAGCTGGCGGTGCTGCTGCAGCGCCTCGACGCCGTCGTCGGCCCGGCGCCGGCGGGCGCGGTGGGCGCGGGTCCGGTCATCCTGAACAGGGCGTCCGGTTCCGCGCCGAAGTCGAAGACCGCCGCCGCGACGGGAGCCGCGCGCGTCTCGGGCGATACCCTGCGCGTGGACGCCGCCAGGCTCGACAAGCTCGTCGAGGCCATCGGCGAACTGGTGATCGTCGAGTCGATGGTCAGCAAGTCGGTGGAGGGGAGCCGGGGCGACGGCGACGCGTTGAAGCGGCAGGTGGACAACCTGGACAAGATCTCGCGCGAGCTGCAGGCGATCGGTATGTCCCTGCGCATGACTCCCGTGCGCCCGCTCTTCCGCAAGATGCGCCGCCTGGTCAGGGACCTGGCCCGCAACTCGGGGCGGGAGATCGATTTCGAGCTTTCCGGCGAGGAGACCGAGCTCGACCGGGCGGTCGTCGACAGGCTGGCGGACCCCCTGGTGCACCTGCTGCGCAACGCCGCGGACCACGGGCTCGAACCCACGGTCGAGGCGCGGCGCGAGGTCGGAAAGCCGGAACGCGGCAGCATTCGCCTGCGCGCCTTCCACAAGGGCGGCAACATCCGCATCGAGGTCGAGGACGACGGTCGCGGCCTGGACCGCCGGGCGATCCTGGCCCAGGCCCGCGCACGGGGACTGGTGACGCCCGACCAGCAGCTGAGCGACGGCGAGATCCAGGCCCTGATCTTCGAGCCCGGATTCTCGACGGCCCCGACGGTCACCGACGTCTCCGGCCGCGGGGTCGGCATGGACGTCGTGCGGCGGAACATCGAAGCGATGCGCGGGGCGGTGGCGATCGACAGCGAACCCGGCCGCGGCACCATCTTCAGCATCACCCTGCCGCTGACCCTGGCCATCATCGAGGGGCTGATCGTCAAGGTCGCCGACGAGCGGTACATCGTCCCCGCCCTGGCCGTCGAGCGCGTCGTCAGCCCCGGGCCGGGCGACGTCCTGACCGTGGCGGGCGTGGCCGAGATGCTGCGCTACGCGGACGAACTGCTGCCCCTGCTCCGCCTGCGGAGCATCTGCGGCCGGCCCCCGGCGGGATCCGGGGCGGAGCGCGGCGTCGTCCTGGTGGTGACGGCGGGGGGGCGGCGCTTCGGCCTGGCGGCCGACGCCCTTCTGGGCCAGCAGCAGATCGTGATCAAGAACCTGGGCGAGGCGCTGCACGGGGCCTCGACCCTGGGCGGCGGCGCCATCCTCGCCGACGGCGAGGTGGCCCTGATCCTGGAGATGGCCGAGTTGGCCAGGGAGATCGAGACGAGATCGGGCGGAGCGCCCGTCGACCCATGAGCCGCGCGCCGCGCGGCCGCACCGGAGGATGGCGATGACGGTCGAGATGCTGACGCCGACCGCGGCCCACATGGGTCGCTATCTCTCCTTCCGGCTCGCCGGCGAGGAGTACGGCCTGGAGATCCTGAAGGTCCAGGAGATCATCGGGATGCTGAACGTGACGCGGGTGCCGCGGACGCCGGACTGGGTGCGCGGCGTCATCAACCTGCGCGGCCGGGTGATCCCCGTGATCGACGCCCGGCGCAAGTTCGGCATGCCCGCCGAGCCGGACACCGAGAAGACCTGCATCATCATCGTCCACGTCGGCGCCGCCGAAAGGCGCGCGCAACTGGGCCTGGTGGTCGACGAGGTCAGCGAGGTGCTGGACATCGCCCCGGAGGCGATCGAGCCGCCGCCGCCCCTGGAGACCGACGGCGGCGTGTCGTTCCTCTCCGGACTCGGCAAGCTGCCGGACAGGGTCCTGATCCTGGTGGACATCGATCGCGCACTCGCGGACGGCGTGCGGGACGCGCTGGCCGACATCGTCGACTGAAATCGGGGCCGCGACGCGGCCCGGGAGAAGAGATGCCAGGCACCGCGATGAAAAGACAGGACTTCGACGTCCGGCCGCTCGGCAGGCTGGACCAGGATTCCTTCGCCACGCTCAGCCGGCTGATCCACGAGCGGGTCGGCATCGTCCTGAACCAGAACAAGCTGGCCCTGGTCGAGGCGCGCGTGCATCGGCGCCTGCAGGATCTCGGCATCGGCGAGTTCTCGGAATATCTGTCGCACCTGAGGGCCGACGCTTCGGGCGCCGAACTGGTGCGCCTGATCGACGTCATCTCGACCAACGTCACCCACTTCTTCCGCGAGCCGGATCATTTCGAGTTCCTGACCCGTCTCGCCCGGCGCTGGGCCAAGTCGGGGCGGCGCCGGGTCCGGCTCTGGTCCGCCGCCTGCTCCAGCGGCGAGGAACCCTACTCGATGGCCATGACCCTGGCGGGGCCGCTCGCCGGCCGCGAGATCGAGGTCCGCATCCTGGCCACGGACATCTCCACGCGCATGCTCGACGCCGCCGAGCGCGCCGTCTACGACGAGCCTTCCCTGGAGACGGTGCCGCCGCAGCTGCGCCGGGCCTATTTCCGGCCCACGCCCGACGGCGATCCGCAGCGCTGGGAGCTGACCGAGAGCATGCGGCGGATGGTGCGCTTCCGGCGCTTCAACCTGAGCCGGACGCCCTACCGCAGCACGACCGTCTTCGACGTGATCGTGCTGCGCAACGTGATGATCTACTTCGACGCCGCCCTGAGGCGGCGGGTCGTGGGCGAGGCCTACCGCCTGCTCCGGCCCGGCGGATTCCTGCTGGTCGGACATTCCGAGACGCTGATCGGCATGGACGAGCGGTTCCGGATGCTGGTGCCGTCGATCTACCGGAAGACCTGATTCGAGCGCGGCGAGCGCGACGCCCGCCGCGGGGACTTTGCGATTGAGAGAGAACTTGGTCGTCGAGGCTAAATCCATGAACCGGCGCCAGCAGGTGGACAACCTGCACGTCGTGGAGATCTCGGACCTGAAGGCCACCAGACGGCAGAGCGACGTCCTGGTCACCTACTCGCTGGGGTCCTGCGTCGGCCTGACGCTCTTCGATCCGGTGGCGCGGGTCGGCGGGATGATGCACTGCATGCTGCCGCTGTCCAAGATCGACCCCGAGCGGGCGGAGACGAACCCCTGCATGTTCGTCGACACGGGGGTGGCCGCCCTGCTGCGCACGCTCTTCCGCTGGGGCGCCACGAAGCAGAGCCTGATCGCGAAGGTGGCGGGCGCCGGGTCGCCGCTGGGCCCGGACGAGATCTTCAGGATCGGGCAGCGCAACTTCACGGTCCTGCGCAAGATTCTCTGGAAGAACAACATCCTGATCGCGGGGGAAGACGTCGGCGGATCGGCCGCCCGGACGCTCGTCCTGGAGATGGCGAGCGGCCGCACCCTGGTCCGCAGTCGAGGGAAGGAAGTGGAGCTGTGAACCTTCACGAGAAGATCCTGCTCGAAGTCGACGGGTTGCCCTCGCTGCCCCAGGTCGTGATCAAGCTCCAGGAGCTGCTCCGCGACCCGGACGTCGAGTTCAGGCGGTTGGCCCGGATCATCGAGATGGACCCCGGCCTGACGGCGAACATCCTGCAGCTGGCCAACTCGGCGCTGCTGGGATGGTCCGGCGAGGTCAGCTCTTTGCAGAGCGCCGTGGTCCGGCTGGGCACCAAGCGCATCTACGAGATGATCCTCTGCCTCTCGGTCGCCGACCTCGTGCGGCGCCCCATCCGCGGCTACGGCATGGCCGGCGACGTGCTCTGGCTGCATTCGATCGCCGTGGCCACCTGCGCCGACGAACTGGCCAAGCTGCTGCGCCTCAAGAGCGTCGCCGACGCTTTCACCGCGGGCCTGCTGCACGACATCGGCAAGATCGCGCTGGGTACCTTCCTGCAGATCGACGACGGCCCCCTGAAGTCGGCCGTCGCCGACGCCGACATGTCCTTCGACGAGGCCGAGGCGCGGGAGTTGGGCCTGGACCACGCCGAGGCGGGGGGACTGATCCTGGAGAAGTGGCATCTGCCCGAGCACGTGGTCCGGTCGACGCGCTGGCACCACCGGCCCTTCAAGGCCGGCAGCGATCCGTTGACCGACCTGGTCCACGTCTCCGACATCCTCTGCACCTCGGTCGGCTGGGGGCTGGGGGCCGACGGTCTTCACTACCGGTTGGAACAGGGCGCCGTCGAGCGCCTCGGCATGGGCGGGGACATCGGCGACAAGCTGATGTGCCGCGTCCTCGACAAGCTGAAGGAAATGGAGAGCCTGCTTGCGGCGGGCTCCGGCAAAGGAGGACAGCGTGTCCCTGAACATTCTCGTGGTTGACGATTCGGCGACCGTCCGCACCGTCATCCGGAAATCCCTGCGGCTGGCCGGTATCGAAACGGCGACGGTGCTCGAGGCCGCCGACGGCCGGCAGGCGCTGGCCACCATCGCCACCCGCCAGGTCGACCTGGTCTTCTGCGACATCACGATGCCGGTCATGGACGGCGTGGCGATGGTCGAGCACCTGAAGCAGGACGGCCGGCTGCCGGACCTGCCCGTGGTCATGATATCGTCGTCGGGCACCGAGCCGACGATCGACTGGTTGCGCGAACTCGGGGTCCGCGCCTTCCTGATGAAGCCGTTTCGCCCCGAGGACATCCGTCTGGTCTTCGACCAGGTGCTGAAGAAGGTGGAGGAGTGATGAAGACAATCATGCCGGAGGCCGTCGCCAGCGTCTTCCTCGAGATCGTCGAGCGGCTGAGCTTCATGTTCGGCGAGGAAGTGCCCAAGACGGACCTGCCGAACTGCGGGGAGTCCTGCCTGCAGGCGGTCCAGACCTTCTGGGGCGACAGCGAGGGGTGGATCATGCTGGTCGTCCCCGAATCCGTCGCCGGCGAGATCGCCCGCAACATCCTGGGGCTCGGCGACGGCGACTGCGCCCGCGCGGAGATCGTCGACGACTCGGTGACCGAGTTGCTGAACGTGATCAGCGGACACATGGTCTGCGCGGTCTCGGAGGAGAAGACCGACATCCGCCTGGCGCCGCCGACGCTCAACCGGCTCAGTCCGGAAGCCGCCCGCGCCATGAGGGAGGATCCGCAGACCATGGGCTTCCTGATCGAGGGTTACCCCGTGCTCTTCGGCATGGGCTCGGGCAGGCAGGGCGCCTGATGTACCGGGTGCTGGTCGTGGACGGGTCCCCGCTGGTCCGTCATATCCTGCAGGCGCGCCTGGAAAGCGACGCAGAGCTGACCGTGGTCGGCTGCGTCGCCAGCCCGCTGGCCGCCTTCGAGATCGTCGCCAAGCGTCGGCCCGACGTCGTCGTCACCGGCCTCGACCTGCCGCATATCAGCGGCCTGAGCTTCCTGGGCCGCCTGCGCCACGTCTTCAGCGGCGCGGTGATCGTCTTCTCGCGTCACACGCCGCACGGCGGCGCCATGGCCCTGAAGGCCCTGGCGCGCGGGGCCGTGGAGACCGTGCACAAGGGCGACGCCGAGACCGATCCCGCGGCCGTCCTCGCCGAACTCGTCGAGAAGGTGAAGCTGGCCGCCCTCACGGTCCGATCGCCCCTGTCCGCCCTGCGCGACACCGACGACGCGGCTCCGGAGGAGGCTCCCAGCGCGATCGACGGCCTGTTGCGGACGGCGTCGTCCCCGCCGGAGGCGGTGCTTGTCGTCGGCGCCTCGACCGGCGGCACCGAGGCTCTCTCCTGCCTGCTGGCGGCCCTGCCGGCGAACACGCCGGGGATGGTGATCGTCCAGCACCTGCCGCGGATGTTCACGGCGGCCTTCGCCGCCCGCCTGGACTCCCTGGGCGAGATCGTCGTCCGCGAGGCGCGCGACGGCGACGCCGTGCGGCCAGGACTGGCCCTGGTCTGTCCGGGCGACAGGCACATCGAGATCCGGCGCCGGTCGGGGGGCGGGTACGTCGTCGACCTGAGCCTGGCGCCGCCGGTCAACCGCCACCGGCCCTCCGTGGACGTCCTCTTCCGTTCGGCCGCCGCCCAGGCCGGCATCTTCGCCATCGGCGTCCTGCTGACCGGCATGGGACGCGACGGCGCCGAGGGCCTGCTCGAGATGCGGCGGGCCGGCGCCCACACCGTCGCCCAGGACGAGGCCACCTGCATCGTCTACGGCATGCCCCGCGAGGCCGTCGCCCGGGGGGCCGCCTGCGAGATCCTGCCGCTCTCGCGCATCCCCCAGCACATCCTGCTCGCCGTACTGCACGGCACGCAGGGGCGCCGATCCGAGGCGGCCGCACGGGAATGGGCCGTCCCGCGGCATTCCGCCGCATCTCTCACCCGCTAGCTCGGATAATTTAGGGAAGTTGCGCCGCTAGAGGGGTTCCGGCCGCCACTGCACGCTGATCTCCAGCGAGAGGCCGTCCTCGCTGCCCAGGCGCACGGTGCGGCGCGGCGCGTCGGCGGCGAAGGGGCCGTGGCCCGAGCCGTCGAGGTAGACCGGCAGTCCGAGCTTCAACTCGCCGTAGCCGCGCAGGCTCTTGATCACGCCGGCGGCCACGTTGACGATCTCGCCCAGGGCGTCGGCGACGTCCCGGGGGACGGGCAGCTCGTCGACCTCCATGGCGAAGAGCATCCGGGTCAGGATCAGGCAGCCCAGCTCGTCGCTGCCCACGCCCAGCACCCAGCTGCCGCCCGGAACGCTGCAGACCATGGCGCTGCCCTGTCGAGGGGGGCGCCCGGGATCGGCCGCGGCGGCGGCGCCGGACGCATCCAGTTGGACGGCCAGTTGCCGGAGGCAGGCCTCGCGGAAGCCGCGGGTCGCGGTTTCGAGGAAGGCCTCCTCGTCGATCCTCGTGGCCGGTTCCGTTTCCGGGACGCCGTGGTTCATTTGACCAGTTCTCCCAGCACCTTGGCCATCTCGTCGGTCGTGAAGGGCTTGGCGAGCAGGAAGTCGGCGCCGGCCGCCGTCGCCTGTTCCCGCATCTCGGGCGTGCCTTCGGAGGTCACGAAGCAGAAGGGAATCCTCAGCCCCGAGGCGTTCAGGGCGTGCTTGAACTCCAGCCCGGACATCTCGGGCATGTGCCAGTCCGAAAGGATCAGGTCGGGCTTCTCGCTTCGGACCTTCTCCATGGCGACGGCGCCGTTCTCGGCTTCCATGATCTCGTGGCTGCCGATCCCGGCCTTGCGGATGGACCGCTGGACGATGCGGCGCATGGCCCGGGAGTCGTCGACGATGAGGATCTTCATGCTGCTTCTTCTCCAGGCGGTGAACGGGAAACCCGGGGGCGCGGTCGGAGCCCTGTGACTCCGGGCCAAGGGGCCGGATCTCCTCCGCTGTTCAAGGTCTCGATTCTATTTCGTCAGCATGGACGGACGGTTGAGGCTTTTCCGCGCGGGAATCGTCCCGATGGTGCTATGCTGTCGCCGTCGGCATCCCCGACCGGGGGAGCCGGGGGCGCCATGCGCGAGGAGGGGGACATGCCCGCCCTGATTCAGAGCGTCGAGTACTACTACACGACCGTGCCGGACCGTCCGGGAGAGGCCTGCCGGCTGTTGCGGCAGCTCGCCGCCGAGGAGGTCAACCTGCTGGCTTTCCACGCGATGCCCATGGGCGCCGAGAAGACCCAGCTCGTGATCTACCCGCTCAGCGCCTCCCGCCTGGCCCGGGTGGCGGGCGGGTTGGGGCTGGTGCTGCAGGGGCCCCACCGGGCCTTCCTGATCCAGGGGGACGACCGTCTGGGCGCCATCGTCGGCTACCACCAGAAGCTCTGCGACGCCGGCGTCAACGTCGTCCACGCCACCGGGGTCTCGGACGGCCGCGGGGGTTACGGCTACCTGCTGCAGGTCAAGGCCGAGGACTTCGCCGAGGCCGAAAGGGTGCTCCGGGACTGACGAAACCGCCGGTCGCGCCGCCGCGGTCCATCTCGCCCTGGACTTGCCCGCAGGCCCCGGTTATCGTGCGGTCACCATGAAGATCGCTTTCATCGGCACCCACGGCGTGGGCAAGACCACGCTCTGCTTCGAACTCGCGGCCTGCCTGAAGCGGCTCGACATCAGCGTCGACGTCGTCAAGGAGGTGGCCCGCAACTGCCCCCTGCCCATCAACCGCGACACCACGATTCCCGCCCAGCAGTGGATCCTGCACACGCAGGTGGCGCGTGAGATCGAGCTGGTCCCGGATTTCGAAGCGATCGTCTGCGACCGCTCGGTGCTGGACAACTACGCCTACATGGTCCACGCCAGCGGCCGGCAGGCCGCGCTCGAGCCCTTCCTGATCGACTGGCTGCGCACCTACACCCTGCTGGTGCGCGTACCCGTCGTCGCCGCCCCGTCCTTCGACGGCACCCGCGACACCTCCGTCACCTTCCAGTCCGAGATCGACCGGATCCTGGCCGACCTGCTGCGGGAGTTCCGCCTGGACTGCCTCCGCTTGGCCGCGGGCGCCCGCGACGGCTGGATTCCCGAGGTCCTGCGGGCCCTCAAGCTGCCTCCCCGCGCGCCCCAACTGGACCTCTTCAACGAACTCGGCCGCAACGGCCACGCCTAGTCGGCCAAGGCCTTGTCGCGGCGCAGGATGAGGCGAATTTCCCGCCAAAGATCCCTCAAGTCCCCTCCGATCCGACCGAAGATCAGAAAGGGCCCGGCTCGGCGGACTCGCCCGCCCGGCCGTCCGGGCGGATCCACTGCCACATGGGTGAGGGGGACATGGCCCAACATACCGTCGATCTCTTTCCGCACCATTCCGCCACCGGGGACGAGGTCCGGACGCGGGAGCGCGAGCCCGCACGCCCGGCCGGGGACGATGAGGACCGGCGCGTGGTCGAGCGTCTGGAGACGCGCGTGCTGCAGCTGGAGGCCGAGAAGGCCCGGCTGGAACGCGAGCGCCTGCAGGTGCAGACGATGTGCGACGAGATCGCCGGGTCGCTGGACGTCGACGTCCAGGTGGCCCTCGAGAACCGCTTCCGCGGCAAGCACCTGCATCTGGAGCTGATCCGCAACGGCCGCATCACGCCGATCGCCGAGGTGCTTCCGGAGTCGGTGCTCGACCTCACCGAGCTCTCCTACTGGCGCCAGGCGATGGCCCAGGCCACGGGCCTGCAGACCCTGCTCTTCCTCGAGGACGACGGCGGACGCCGCTCGGCGGGCAACAGTCCCACCCAGCTGCCCGTGCTCGGGCGTTGCAGCCGGGACTGCCTGGCCGGCGTCGAGCAGGAGATCCAGAGGCTGCCCGACCAGTCGGGGGCCGTGGGCTGGCGTTGCGCCCACTGCGGCGGCGGCGTCTGGGCCGTGCCCATCCATCTGGAGCACGAGCGCGAACTGGCGGTGCTGGGCTATCTGGTCGGCCACGACCTGACCCAGCCGGCCGAGCCGTTGAAGCGGATGGTGGAGCTGGTGACCCGGATGGCGAGCCGCTACG
Organism: uncultured Fibrobacteraceae bacterium; assembly: GCA_964559455.1. Lineage (GTDB taxonomy): Bacteria > Krumholzibacteriota > Krumholzibacteriia > LZORAL124-64-63 > LZORAL124-64-63 > CAZLHO01. Next base: position 45,554 of record CAZLHO010000012.1, read on the forward strand.
CCAGCGAGGAATACGCCTCGCAGCTGAACACGGCCCTCGAGATGAAGGTCGCCACCCTGGTCCGGAACTACACGAGCAAGCTGCAGCGCTCCACCGACGAGACCCGCGACGCGCTGATCCTGCAGGAGAAGACGGCGCTCCACCTGGGCGAGGCCAAGCGCGAACTGGAGACCGCCCTGACCTCCGCGCAGGCCGCCCGCCGCGAGGCCGAGCGGGCCAACCGCACCAAGAGCATGTTCCTGGCCACGATGTCGCACGAGATCCGCACGCCCCTGACCTGCATCATCGGCTTCGCCGACCTGCTGACCCTGCCCGGGATCCAGCTGGCCGAGGCCCGCGACTTCGCCGAGTCGATCAAGGAGAGCGGCCAGGTCCTGCTGTCCCTGATCAACAACGTGCTGGACCTGTCCAAGATCGAGGCCGGGCGGCTCGAACTGGAGAGCATCCCCTACGATATCCGCGTCGTCGCCGACGAGATCCTGGCGGTATTCAGCCCGTCGGCCCGCGAGAAGGGCGTCGCCCTGATCCCGGACATCGCCGCCGACGTTCCCCGGGAGCAGCTTGGCGATCCCACCCGAGTGCGGCAGGTCCTGATGAACCTGGTCTCGAACGGCCTCAAGTTCACCGGCCGGGGCGAGGTGCGCCTGGTCTGCCGGCGCGGACACGACGAGGGCATGCTCGAACTGCGGGTCGAGGACACGGGGACGGGGATCGCCGCGGACAGGCTGCCGCGCATCTTCGACGCCTTCAGCCAGGCCGAGCGCGGCACGACCCGCAAGCACGGCGGGACGGGCCTGGGGCTGGACATCAGCCGCAAGCTGGTCCAGGCCATGGGCGGGGAGATCTCGGCCCGGAGCGTGGAGGGAGAGGGCTCCAGCTTCATCTTCACTATTCCCAACGAGATGATGGAGCAGGGGGAAGGAGGGGGCTGAGCCCTCGCCCGCCCCAGTTCCATCCGGGCCCCGTTGCGATTCCCCCTCGACGACGGGGCCCACCTTTGTCTATGCTGCGGGCGAGAGGGACACTCACCCGAGGAGCCGCACTTGACCCGCAACCCTTCCCCTCACGACGAGGCCCTGCAGCTGATCCCCGCGCCCGTGGCCGTGATCGGCGTCGGCAGCGGCGAAAACCGCGGCGGATTGACCGCGGCCTGGCTGACGCGCGTCTCGATCGATCCCCCCATGCTGCTGGTCTCGGTCGGGCACACGCGGCACACGCACGGGCTGCTCCGCGGGGCCGCCGAGTTCACCGTCTCGCTGCCCCGCGACGGCCAGCTGGACGCCGCCCGCCTCTTCGGCCTGCATTCCCGGCGCGACCGGGACAAGTGGGCCGAGACGGAGCACGTGCTGCTGGGGGAGGGGACCCCCGCGCTGGCGGACTGCGCCGCGCGTTTCCTCTGCCGGTCAGCCGGCCGGTTCCCGGCCGGGGATCACGACCTTTTCCTGGGGGAGATCATCGATTCCGAGGTGGTCGCCGGAGGGCCCGCGTTGCCCATGCGGGGGGCGGATTACGCTCCCTGAGGGCGCGGCGGGACGGGGGGCTTGCCAATCCTCCCGCTTCGCCTTAGCTGTAGTAGTAGACCGTTCCCTTTGCCGCAGAACAACCGCGAGGAGGACGACGTATGGCGATTGACAAATCCCAGCTCGAACAGACCGTCTGGCCGGAAGAGATCCTCCGTCTCCCGCGTGTCGAGATTCCCGTCGCCGGCGCCGTCGGCTACAGCCTCATGAACGAAGAGAAGCAGCTCCTGTTCATCATGTTCCCCGAGGGGGCCAGCGTGCCCGACCACAGCCACCGGTCCCAGACCGGCTACCTGGTCACCGGGGAGATGACGCTCGAGATCGGGGGCCGGACCGAGTTCTACCAACCGGGAGACGTCTACCATATCCCGGCGGGCACCAGCCACCGCACCCATTTCAGCAAGAACACCCATCTGATCGACCTGGGCGACGACCCGGGCCGCTTCCCGCTCGTCGGGCGGCGCTAGGCGCCGCTGACACGATTCGCCGTCAGTTTTCGGGGCCGCTTCCCTTGGGGGGCGGCCCCAGCCGTATCTCGATCATCGGCGGCGCCGTCAGCAGACGCTCCGCGGTCCCGCGCACGGCGGACGCGCCCATCCCGCGCAGTTCCTCCAGCAGGCGATCGGTGTCGTTGGGGCCCTTGCCGTAGAGGACGTCGCGGGCGCAGGACTCCACGCGCGACGCGTGGGACTGCCGGCCGATCAGCATCCGGCCCAGCACCTGGGCCCGGGCGCGCTCGAACTCGTCGGCGGGCGGGTCGGCGTCCGCGACCCGGCGGAGCACGTCGACCAGCACGTCGCGGGCCTCGTCCGCCCGGTCGGGGTCGGTCAGCACGTAGGCCGCCATCAGTCCCCCGCCGAAACCCGTCACCACCTGCAGGCCGGAGTTGTAGCAGAGCGAGCGGCGGTTCCGCAGCTCCAGGAAGAGACGTCCGCTCTGGCCGTTGAGCAGGCTCCCGAGCAGGGCCAGCTCGGCGCGATCCTGGTCGGGGTGCGCGGGGCCGGGCCAAGCCGTCAGCACAACGCTCTGCCGGCTGTCGCGCTCGAGCCGCCGCACCACGGGCTCGCCGCGAACGGGAAGGGCCGGCGACGGGGCGGCCGGAGCCGGGCCGGCGGGTTGTCCGGAGAGTGCGTCGTCACAGAGCCGGGCCAGGCGGTCGGGGTCGAGGTCGCCGGAGGCGAAGACCGCCAGGTTGGCCGCCGTCCAGCTGCGGCGGTGGAAGGCCGCGAGGTCGGCGGGAAGGAGCCCCGGCAGGCTGGCCTCGGTGCCTTCCAGCGGGTGGCCGTAGGGATGCCCGGGGTAGGCGAGGGCCCGCAACTCGCGCGCGGCGGCGGTGAAGGGCTCGTCGGCCATCGCCTTCAACTCGTCCAGTGCGTAGCGGCGCTCCCGGTCCAGTTCGTCCGCGGCCAGGGCCGGTTCGCGGCAGAGTCTCCCCAGCCGCTCCATCAGCGGTTCCAGGTTGCGGCTGAGACCGGTCAGGTAGAGTCCGGCGTCGTCGCGGGTGACCAGGGGCGACAGCGACGCCCCCAGGCTCTCGACGAAGTCGTGCAGCTCGGCGGCGGTCTCGCCGGCGGCCGCCTTGGCCTGCACCTGTCCGGTGATGTAGGCCAGGCCTTCGGCGCCTGCGGGCTCGAGGCAGGAGCCGCCGCGGGCGCGGACGGCCAGGGTGAAGAGGGGGCGGCCGGGGTCGGGGCGCACGAAGAGCCGGGCGCCGCAGTCCAGGGGGATCTCCCGGAAGGGGATCTCGCCGCCGCGCCGGCCCGCGGGTCCCGGCGGGGCCGGGGTCGGGGCGGGGTCCGCGGGTCGCCGGGGCGCCGGGTCCCCGGGGGCGTCGTCCAGCGCCGGGCCCAGCAGGGCCTCGACGTCCCCCGGCGTCGCGGGCAGGCCGTCGGCGTCGTCGTCCGCGTCGCGCGGAACGTAGAGCAGGAAGGAGGCGTTGCGGCGGCGGAAGACGCGGCGGCAGACGCGCCGCACGTCCTCGGGCCGGACCGCGGCGATGCGCTCGGGCATGGTGAAGGCGCCGGCGAGGTCGCCCATGGCGTCGTGCCAGCCGGCCAGGCTGGACCGGCCCTGCACCGTCTCCTGTGCGAAGAGGTGCGCCCGCTCGGCCCGGATCTTGGCCCGGGCCAGCTCCGCCGCGGAGGGAGGGGCGTCCTTCATCCCCTGCAGGATCTCGGCCACGGCCCGCAGCGCCGCGGGGGTCCGCGGGACGTCGGTCTCGAGGTCGATCATGGCCAGGCTCTCGCGGGGCCCGGTCTCGACGAGCAGGGTGACGCCGCTGACCAGCTGGCGTTCCTCCTGGACCTCGCGGTAGAGACGGCAGCTGCGCCCGTCGGCCAGGATCTGCTGGGCGACGGCCAGGGCGGCGCGGTCGGGGTCGTTCTCCGCCGGGGCGGGGAAGACGACCTTGGCGTAGACCTGTCGGACATCCCCGCGTTCCAGGCGGAAGCGCAGCCCGTCGTGCTCGGGCTCGACCGGCGGCGCGGGCAGCGGCGGCGGGACGTCCCCGGCGGAGGGGGCGAAGGCCTCGGCGACCATCGGGATCACGACGTCGGGATCGACGTCCCCGGCCACGACCACCGTCATGTTGAGGGGGTGGTAGGCGGCCCGGTAGAAGTCGAGGATCGTCTCGCGCGGGGTGCCCAGCAGGGCCTCGTCCCGTCCGCCGATGGGATGGCGGTAGGGGCTGCGGTCGAAGGCCAGCTCCAGGGCCCAGCGCCAGGTCACGCCGAAGCCCGCGGGCTGGTCGTCGTACATGTGGTTCTCGTGCACCAGCACCCCCCGCTCGGAATCCAGGGCCGCGGGCTCGAAGCGGGAGCGGCCCAGGGCGTCGGCCAGGATGTCGACGGCCCGGGGCAGGTGCTCGGCGGGGGCGGTGATGTGATAGTTCGTGGTCTCGTAGCCCGTGCCGGCGTTGGTCGAGCCGCCGATCTCGGCCACCTCCAGGGCGAAGTCGTTCTCGCCCCGGCGCTCGGTGCCCTTGAAGAGCATGTGCTCGATGCCGTGGGCCCAGCCGCGCGCCGCGTCGGGCTCCCGGTTCGACCCCACGCGCACCCAGACGTTGCAGGTGGCCACGGGGGTGCGCGGGTCCGGGATCACGATGATCCGTGGACCGCCGGCGGGCTCGGCCACGAGGGCCTCGCCGACCCGTCGCCGGGGGATCCGATCGTTGTCGTTCGCCATGCCGTCGTCGCCTTTCCGGCCCAGGACAGGGATCAGTTCAGGGCCCCACCATAGTGCCGACGCCGCCGGGGCGCGAACCTTCTTTGCCGCCTGGCGGGCGGCGGGTTGACGGGGCCGGAGCCTTGTGACAGCTTTGCCCCGTCCACGGCAGCGAGAAACCCTCACCCGATCCGGAGCCATGACCGCCCCGCATCCATCCCAGGCCCTGCGCCGCCTCGTCTTCCGGACCTTCGACCGGATTTCGCCGGACGAGACCACGGTGATGCTGGTGACGGCCGCCGTCGTCGGCGTCGCCGGAGGCTACGGCGCGATCCTCTTCCGCTGGCTGGTGCAGCTCTTCCAGGGCTTCGCCATCGGCCGCGGCGAGCAGGTCGTGCAGTTGCTGGCGGACGTGCCCTGGTGGCGGAAGATCCTGCTGCCGGTGGTCGGCGGCCTGCTGGTGGGGCCGCTCGTGCACTGGGGGGCCCGCGAGGCCAAGGGGCACGGCGTGCCCGAGGTCATCAACGCCGTCGTCTTCAAGAACGGGATCATCCGGCCCGTCGTGGCGGCCGTGAAGATCTCGGCCAGCGCCCTGACCATCGCCTTCGGCGGCTCGGTCGGCCGCGAGGGCCCGATCATCCAGATCGGCGCGGCGATGGCCAGCACCATCGGCCAGTGGCTGCGCTTCTCGCCCCAGCGCCTGCGCACCCTCGTCGGCTGCGGCGCGGCCGCCGGCATCGCCGCCACCTTCAACGCCCCCATCGCCGGGGTCTTCTTCGCGCTGGAGATCATCCTGCGCGACTTCGCCATCGTCACCTTCGGGCCGATCATCGTGGCCAGCGTGCTCGCCACGGCCGTCAGCCGTTACTACCTGGGCAGCTTCCCCGCCTTTCCGGTGCCCGGCTTCAGCATCTCCGCCTGGACGGACATTCCCGCCTACGCGGTGCTGGGCGTGCTGGTCGGCCTGGGCAGCGTGCTCTACGTCCGCGCCCTCTACGGCAGCGAACGCTTCTTCGACCGCCTGCGCTTCCCGGAGCCGCTGAAGCCCCTGCTCGGGGCCGTGCCCCTGGGCATGCTCCTGATCTGGTTCCCTCAGGTCTACGGCATCGGCTACGGCACGAACGTCGAGGCCCTTTTCGGGCGGCTCGACTGGACGCTGATGCTGCTGCTCTTCTTCGTGAAGCTGGCGGCGGTCTGCCTGACCCTGGGCTCGGGCTTCTCGGGCGGCATCTTCGCCCCTGCGCTGTTTTTGGGCGCCATGTTGGGCGGGGCCTTCGGCTCGCTGCTGCAGCCCGTGCTGGGCACCCAGGTCGGCGCCTTCGCCATGGTCGGCATGGCGGCCATGGTCGCCGGCTCCACGCGCGGCACGATCACCGCGATCCTCATCCTCTTCGAGATGACCGGCGAGTACTCGACCATCCTGCCCCTGATGCTGGCCTGCATCGTGGCCACGCTGGTCTCGCAGGGCCTGATGGGCGAGAGCATCTTCACGCTGAAGTTCGCGATGGAGGGTCGGCGGCTGAACTTCGGCCGCGAGAGCGCGATCCTGCAGAGCTACCACGTGCAGGACGTGATGGAGGCCAACCCGCCCACGATCCCGCGGCACTATTCCTTCGACAAGATCCTGAAGCTGTTCTTGGGCAACCGCGAGGACCACTACTACGTGGTGGACGACGACCACCGGCTGGTCGGGAGCATCTCGCTGCACGACATCAAGGACCTGCTGCACGAGAAGGGCCTGGGCGGCGTGGTCATCGCCGACGATGTCGCCGCGCCGATCGGCAGGGTCTGCTATCGCCGGGACAACATCGAGGACGTGCTGCTGATGTTCGGCGAGAGCGAGGACCCCGACCTGCCGGTGCTGGAGTCGCCGCGAGACGCCCGCATCTGCGGCATCCTGACGCGGCAGGCCATCCTGGAGGTCTACAACCGGGAAGTGCTGCACAAGGAAGTGCTGGGGATCAAGCTCGTGCGCGACTCCGGCACCGCCGAGACCGTGACCCTGCCGGAGGCCTACCGGGTGCAGCTGCTCAACCCGCCCGAATCGTGGGTCGGCCGCACGCTGCGCGAATTGGACCTGCGGCGGCGCTTCAAGGTCGAGGTCCTGGCGTTCAAGAGGAAGGGTTTCAGCGGCGCCGTCGACAACGAACTGCCGGACCCCGATCGTCCCCTGGGCTACCGCGATCGCCTGGTCGTGGTCGGCCGCAGCGAGGACGTCGACCGCCTGAGCCGCGCCGGCACCGAGCTGGACGCTCCCGAAGCTCCCTGATCCCCGTCCGCTTTTTCGGTGCGTTCGCCGCGCATTCGGCTAGAATGGGCGCGGAGGTTCGTCATGCAGTCCGCGCCGCCCGACATCCTGACCATCGACGTCGAGGAGTGGTTCCACGGCCACAACTACCTGGAGGCCGCGCCGCCCGAGACCTGGGCCGGGCGGGAGAGCCGGGTCGAGGCCGCGACCGACCTCTGCCTGGAGATGCTGGCCGCCCACGGGGTGCGCGCCACCTTCTTCGTCCTGGGGCGCGTGGCCGAGGGCCATCCCGGACTGGTGCGCCGCATCGCCGCCGCCGGCCACGAGATCGCCTGCCACAGCCACGACCACCCGATCGTCCACAGGATGACCCCGGACGCCTTCCGCGCCGACCTGGACCGCGCCCTGGCCGCCTTGGCCGCCGCCGGCGTCGACCGCCCCGCCGGCTACCGGGCGCCGAGCTTCACGATCACCCCGCCGGTGCACGCCTACTGGCGGATCCTGGCCGAGCGGGGCTTCGCCTACGACGCCTCGCTCTTCCCCGTGCACCATCCCCGCTACGGACAGCCCACGGGGCCGCGCCGCCCCTTCCTGCTGGCCGGCACCGGCGGCGCCGACCGGCCGCCCTTGCTGGTGCTGCCGATGACGACCGCCCGGGTGCTGGGGGTCAACCTGCCCTTCGCCGGCGGCGCCTACCTGCGCCTGCTGCCGCGCTTCGCCCACCGGCTGCTGCGCGGCTTGGCGCGCCGCCAGGGCCAGCCCGTCATCACCTACCTGCACCCCTGGGAGCTGGACGACTACCGGCCCGAGGAGGCCCTGGCCGGGGCCTCGCGCCTGCGCAGCCAGGGCGGGCAGGCGACCACCCGCCCCAAGCTGGAGGCTCTTCTGAAGGAAGGGACCTTCACCACCATGGGCGCCCACGTCGCCGCGCTGCGGGCCGCCGGCGGGCTGCCCGTGCGGGACCTGCCCCTGGTCTGAGGCGCTCAGCTCTCTGCGTGGCGCCGCCGCAACTCCTCGATGAAGTCCGCCGACGTCCAGTGGATGTTGTTCGCGATCCCCCTGGCCAGGAAGAAGAACCAGCGCCCGTCGGGCGAGACGATCGGGCAGAGGCCGCTGACGCTCGGTCCGGCGGCTTCGGCGATGTCCACGGGTTCGCCCCAGCCGCCGTCGCCGCGCCGGAAGCGGATCGCGTTGCGCGGGCCCGTCTGCGAGAACTCGAAGACGATCAGGTAGCTTTCGTCCGGGGCGATGAAGGGCGCGTCGCCCACGAAGCCGAGCTCCTCGGGCTCGGTGTACTCGCCGTTCTCGAAATGCGAGACGAAGATTCCCCGGCGGTCCTCGCGCCGCGACGAGAAGTAGAGGTTGCCGTTGGCGGCGACCGCGATCTGCCAGTGCTGGCGCATGTCGTTGACGCAGGGAGGCAGCGGTTGCGGTTCGCCCCAGCCGTCGCCTTCCCGGTCCACGACCCAGATGTGCTCGGCGCCGTCAGGGCCGCCGGGCGTCAGGGATCGCGACGACATGAAGAAGAGCCGACTGCCGTCCGGCGTCACGAAGGGCACGTCGTCGGCCTCGCCGATGGCGAAGGAGGCCGGCGCGGGCTCGGACCAGCGGCCGTTCTCGAGGCGGGACGTCAGCAGCACGCCGCCCGTGTAGCCCGAATCCGGAGGGGCCACGCAGCCGCCGGACCAGTAGGCCTCGCGCCCGTCCGGGGTGAAGCAGACGTTGCCGTGCTCGCCGAAGCAGGTGGCCACGATGTCGGGGGCGAAGATCGCCGCGCCGGCGGCCGGCGGCGTCTGGCCCAGCCAGGGGCCGCTCAGGTCCGGGAAGTTGCGGCTGTCGCGGCGGGCGCCCTGGGCGCGCAGTTCGGTGATCGTCTCGGCTGAGGGCCGGGCGGCGGCCAGGCTCAGGGGAGTGCGGCCCGAGAGCGTGGCGGCGTCGGCGTCGGCGCCGGCGTCCAGCAGCAGCGCGACGGCTTCGGCGCGGCCCCGGCTGGCGGCGTAGTGCAGCGGCGTCCAGCCGTAGCGATCGACGGCGTCGACGGCCGCCCCGCGGGCCAGGAGATCGGCGACGACGGGCGCCGCGCCGCCGGCGGCGGCGAGATGGAGGAAACCGCCGTTCTCGTCCGCGCCGACGTCGATCGCCATGCCGCCGTCGGCCAGGGCGGCGTAGAGCTGCGCCAGGCCGCGCTCGGTGGCGTGGAAGAGCAGCTGGTTCGCCTGGTTGCCGCTGGTCGGGACTGAGGCGCCCGCGTCCATCAGCATGTCGACCAGGGTGCGGAAGCCGCGCCACGAGGCCAGGTTCAGGGGGGTGTCGCCGAAGCGGTCGGCGGCGTTGACGTCGGCGCCGCGGTCCAGCAGCAGGCGGGCCATGCGCAGGTTGCCGCGCTCGCGCGCCACCCACAGCAGCGGGGTCCGGGCGTAGTCGTTGGCGGCCTCGATGTCGGCGCCGCGGTCCAGCAGCCAGGCCGCCGCAGCGTATTCGTTCATCTTGACGGTGTAGTAGAAGGGGGTCTCGTCGCCGTGGTTGCGGGCCTCGAGTTCGGCGCCGTGGGCCAGCAGCAGGTCCATGGCCTCGATGCGGCCGCGGAAGGCCGCCCAGTGCAGCGGGGTGTCGCCGTCGATGTCGGTGACGTCCGTCGCGGCCCCGTGGTCCAGGAGCAGGGCGATCACGGCGGTCGCGCCGCCGTCGGCCGCGAAGTGCAGGGGAAGGCAGCCGCGCGCGTCGGCCAGCGAGACCTGCGCGGGGTCGGCGTCCAGCAGGGCGGCGACGACGGCCCGGTCCCCGGCCTGGGCCGCCTCGTGGATCTCGGCGGCGGCGGCCGGGAGGGGAGAGAGCGCGAGCGTGATCAACAGCGGCAGGATCGTGTGCAGTCCATGGCGGAACATCGTTCTTCTCCCTTTCGACGAGGCGGGGGTGGGAAGGCGGTCGGATGCCCGGAAGATCATTACGGAATCCCGGCGGGAAGGTTCACGCCGAGGGAGAAGAGCCGTACCAGGCTGTCAGGTCAGCCTGGCGCCGGCGGCATCGGCGGCGAAGAGGTGCAGATGCTTGGCAGGCAGGGCGATGTCGAGCGGCTCGTCGATGGGGGTCTCGACGTGCCCGGGGGCGCGCACGACCAGGGGCTGGTCGCCGATCTCCAGGTACAGCAGCGTCTCGTTGCCGAGGGGCTCGAGAACGCGCAGCACCGCCTTGAAGGAGGCGGGCGAGTCGGGTCCGGCCAGGCCGAGGTGCTCCGGGCGCACGCCCAGGACGAGTACGCCGTCGCCTGCGCCGGGAGGGGCGCGCCAACCGGCGGGAAGGGGCAGGGAGTCGCCGTCGGCCAGGATGAAGGCGGTGTCGCCGTCGAGATGTCCGGACAGGAAATTCATCGCCGGCGATCCGATGAAGCCGGCCACGAAGCGGTTGGCCGGGGCGTCGTAGAGATTCAGGGGCGTATCGACCTGCTGGATGCGCCCCTCGTTCATCACGACGATGCGCTGGCCCATGGTCATAGCTTCGACCTGGTCGTGGGTCACGTAGATCATGGTCGCGTCCAGCTTGTGGTGGAGGCGACTGATCTCGGTGCGCATCTGCACGCGCATCTTGGCGTCGAGGTTGCTCAGGGGCTCGTCGAAGAGGAAGACCGCCGGATCGCGGACGATGGCCCGGCCGAGAGCCACCCGCTGGCGCTGGCCGCCGGAAAGGGCCCGGGGTTTGCGGTCGAGCAGGGACCGGATGCCCAGGACCGCGGCCGCCTCGTCGACCTTCCGGTCGATCATCTCCCGGGGAAAGCGACGCAGCTTCAGGCCGAAGGCCATGTTCTCGCGGACGCTCATGTGGGGGTAGAGGGCGTAGCTCTGGAAGACCATCGCGATGTCGCGGTCCTTGGGCTCGACATCGTTGACCACGCGGTCGCCGATGCGCAGCTCGCCGACGGTGGCCGACTCCAGGCCCGCCACCATGCGCAGACAGGTCGATTTGCCGCAGCCCGAAGGCCCCACCAGGACCACGAACTCGCCGTCGGCGATCTCGAGGTCGATGTCGCGGGCGCCGACCACTCCGCCGGGGTAGATCTTGCTCACGCCATGCAGGGATACCCCGGCCATCTTACTCTCCCTCGCGGATGGTGCTCGGGCAAAGGCCCGAATCTGCATCCTATGGCATGATAGGGGGGGATGCCAGGAAGAGTTCTTCCTCGCCGGGCGACAAAAAACAGTAAGAGCGGGGTTCCCCTCTCGCTCTTCCCGTCTGCACCAATCCTCAACTCGTCTCTTGCCCCTTGGGGAGCTCTTGTTTGCCTGCCTCCCAAGATGTTGTATCCTACGGCGACCGGCGGAAAAGGTTCCCCGGCTGCTGCATTTTTTTCCCTGTCCCCGAAGCGGGCCGTCCGGGGCTCGGTTCGGCCTTGACCGGGGAGGGGATGGGGAGTTCCTTACGGTCACCCGTCGCGGCGTCGCCGTCGCGCCCGGGGCCCGCATCCGACCGCTGAGCAGGGGAGGCCTCATGGCCAAGCGCGACAAGAGGCGCAAGAAGGAGGACGAAGCCACGGGAACCGTCACGTCCGAGGAGAATCTGCCGGACCTCAGCCAGCTCGAGGAGAGGCTGAGCCTGATCTGCCTCCGCTACTTCCGCGGCAACTGGGACCTCTACCTGGACTACCTGGCGGGCACCCGCGTGGCGCCGGACCAGCGCGAGGAGGAGCTGCCCCTGGTCCAGAAGCTCAGCGAAGCGGACCGGCGCACCAACTTCCTGGAGGAGATCCTGCTGGACGAGGTGCAGGCCTCGACCGAGCACATCGATTTCGAGGGGCTCTACCGCCTGTGGGAGATCTGCATGCTGATGGACCCCGACGCCGACCCCTTCCACCAGCCCGAGGCCGTCGATGACGGCGGCGAGGGCCAGGACGGCTGGCCGCCCCCCTCCCTCCACTGATTCCTCAGAGCGAATAGAACTCCGGGCGCCGGGCGCCCAGCAGGTCGTCGCGCTCGACGGCCAGGGCCTCGTCCAGCACGATCTCCGCCACGGCCGCCCCCGTCTCGTCCTCGCCCAGGGCCGCCAGCCGCTCGCCCCGCGGCGAGACCACCTGGCTGCGCCCGATGAAGCGCAGCGGGATCCCCGTGCGGTTCTCATGCCCCACCCGGTTCGCGGTGACCGCGAAGACCCTGTTTTCGAGACAGCGCGTCACCATGGCGTCGGGGCACCACGGCAGGACCAGGTTGGACGGGTGGCAGATCAGGCGCGCTCCGGCCAGGGCCAGCGTCCGCGCGGATTCGGGGAAGATCCAGTCGTAGCAGACCATCAGGCCGACGGCGACGCCAGCGGCCGCGGTCGCCGCGAAGCCGGTGTCGCCGGGGGCGAAGAGGGCGTGCTCGTCCCGGAAGAGGTGCGTCTTGCGGTAGACGGACCAGGAGCCGTCGGGGCGCAGGAGCACGGCGCTGTTGAAGACGCGGTCGCCGGCGCGCTCGGCCAGCCCGGCCACCAGCGTCACGTCCCGGGCCGCGGCGAATTCGCGCAGGGCGGCGCAGACGGGGCCGTCGGGCGCGGGCTCGGCCAAGGCCAGGGCCTCGGCGGGATCCCGGAACTGGTAGCCGGTGGCGAAGAGCTCGGGCAGGACGGCCAGGTCGCAGTCCGCGGGGACCAGGGCCAGGGCCGTGGCCACGTTCTCGTCGACGCGGCCGAAGACGGGGTCGGTCTGGACGGCGGCGACGCGCAGTCGGGTCATGATTCCTCCTCGGGGGACGCCGGCGGGGCGGCGAGCAGTTCTTCCAGGCGGTCGAGCATGGCCTCGCGGCCGAAGCGGGCGGCGATGCGGGTGCGGGCGGCGGCGCCCAGTCGGGCGGCGCGCGCGGGGTCGGCCAGGTCGTCTCCTTCGCGGATGGCGAGGATGAACAGCCG
>CAZLHO010000013.1:0-32049 GCA_964559455.1 uncultured Fibrobacteraceae bacterium
TCGTGTCGGCGACCTTCAGGAAGCCGGCGATGTTGGCGCCGTTGACGTAGTTGCCGGGGGTGCCGAATTCCGCGGCGGTCTCGACGCAGGCCTTGTGGATCGACTTCATGATCCCGTGCAGGCGCTGGTCGACTTCCTCGCGGGTCCAGCTCAGGCGCAGGCTGTTCTGCGACATCTCCAGGCCCGAGGTGGCGACGCCGCCGGCGTTGGCGGCCTTGCCCGGCCCGTAGAGGATGCCCGAGTCCACGAAGACCTTGATGCCCTCGGGAGTCGTGGGCATGTTGGCGCCCTCGGAGACGCAGTAGACGCCCTGCTTGAGCAGGTTGTTGGCGTCGTTCTCGTTGATCTCGTTCTGGGTCGCCGAAGGCAGGGCCACGTCGGCCTTGATGTCCCACAGCGGGTTGTAGTCCAGGCTGGGATCGACGGGCTTGTAGACGGCCTTCGGGTACTTCTCGACGTACTCCTTCATGCGGCCGCGCTGCACGTTCTTCAGGTTCATGACGAAGGCCAGCTTCTCGCGGTCGATGCCTTCCTCGTCATAGATGAAGCCCGCGGAGTCGGACAGGGTGACGACCTTGCCGCCCAGGTCCAGGACCTTCTCCGTGCAGTACTGCGCGACGTTGCCGGAGCCGGAGACCAGGCAGGTCTTGCCCTCGAAGGTCTGGCCGCGGGTGGCCAGCATCTCGGCGGCGAAGTAGACCTGGCCGTAGCCGGTGGCCTCGGGACGGATCAGGCTGCCGCCCCAGTTCAGGCCCTTGCCCGTCAGGACGCCGGTGAACTCGTTGCGCAGGCGCTTGTACTGGCCGAAGAGGAAGCCGATCTCGCGGCCGCCCACGCCGATGTCGCCGGCGGGCACGTCGGTGTTCGGGCCGATGTGGCGGAAGAGCTCGGACATGAAGCTCTGGCAGAAGCTCATGACCTCGTTGTCGCTCTTGCCCTTGGGATCGAAGTCCGACCCGCCCTTGCCGCCGCCCATGGGCAGCGTGGTCAAGGCGTTCTTGAAGACCTGCTCGAAGGCCAGGAACTTCAGGATGCCCAGGTTGACGCTGGGGTGGAAGCGCAGGCCGCCCTTGTAGGGGCCGATGGCGCTGTTCATCTCGATGCGGAATCCACGGTTGACCTGGACGTCGCCGTTGTCGTCGACCCACGGCACGCGGAACAGGATCACGCGCTCGGGCTCGACGATGCGCTCCATGATCCGGGCCTTGCGGTACTCGGGACGCTTGTCCAGCACCGGCCAGAGGGATTCGACGACTTCATCGACGGCCTGATGGAATTCCTTCTGCTCGGGGTTCTTCGCGATTACCTCGTCCATGAAGGCGGCAACTGTGTCAGCCACTTTGATTCCTCCCCTTGGGGGACGTCCGAGATGTAAATCCCCGGTGTGAGACCGGAGTGTGAAATGCCGAACAAACATCATCATTCACAATTGCAGATTCAAGGAGTTTCCGTGATGATTCGCGAAGAAATTGATCGGCGGAACACAGAATAAGCCGTGAATTCGTTAAACAATTAACGGGCCGATTCGACAGGCGGTGCGCATGAATTCGACCTGGTTCTTCGTCTCGGACCTGCACGGCCGAACGGACCGCTACGAGAAGCTCTTCGCGCGCATCGCCGCCGACCGGCCGCGCGCCGTGCTGCTCGGCGGCGACCTCCTGCCCCACGGCCTCGACGCCGGCTGGGCGAAGGGATCGCAGCGCGGCGATTTCGTCCGCGACTTCCTGGCTCCCGGCTTCGCCGCCGCGGTCGACGGCGCCGGCGGCGGCGTCCGCGTGCTGCTGATTTTGGGCAACGACGACCCGCGCAGCCGCGAGGAGGCCTTCCTGGCCGAGGCCGCCGCGGGCCGCTGGGACTATCTGCACCTGAGGCGCGCGGAAGTCGACGGCGTGCCGGTCTACGGCTACGCCTGCGTCCCCCCGACGCCTTTCATGCTGAAGGACTGGGACTGCTACGACGTCTCGCGCTTCGTCGATCCCGGCTGCGTCTCGCCGGAGGAGGGACGCCGCTCGGTGCCCCGCCCCGCCCGCGAGGTCCGCCACGAGACCATCCGGCAGCACCTGGAAGAGTTGGCCGGCGACGATGAACTCGGCGACGCCGTCATGCTCTTCCACTCCCCTCCCTACCGCACGCTGCTGGACCGGGCGGCGCTGGACGGACGCAGCATCGACCACGCCCCCCTGGACCCCAACGTGGGCAGCATCGCCATCCGCCGCTTCATCGCGGCCCGCCGGCCGCGGCTGACCCTGCACGGGCACGTCCACGAGTCCGCCCGGCTGACCGGCTCCTGGCGCGACCGCCTGGGCGGCACCGTGATGCTGACGGCCGCCCACGACGGCCCCGAACTGGCCCTGGTCCGCTTCGATCCCGCCGACCCCGAGGGCGCCGAGCGCGATCTGATCTGACCGCTTGCGGCGGGCCGGTCCGGGGGTTAGGCATTGGGGGAACGACGCCGACACCGCCCCGGACCGGGGCGGCCGGCGCGAGCCCCGGAGAGGCCGCCGATGACCCAGGATCCGACCCACGCCGCCAACCTGGCCCACATCCGGGCCCAGCTCGACCGCTACCCCGACATGCGCGAGCGCATCGGCCGCGCCCTGCTCATCGCGCTGCACAGCCGGGGGATCGTGACCCTGGACGAGATCCACCGCGAGGCGCGGCGGCTCTGCAAGCACGCCGAGACCCTGCCCGGCGACGAGCCCGACGAAAACGTGCAGCAGGCCTCGCGCTGGGACGAGAGCGAGCGGCGCCACATCCAGGAACTGACCCTGGAGCACGCGGCCGCCAGCTTCAGCGCCGACGAGGTGGACGATCTGGTGAACCTGACCCGCAAGCGGGAGGAGGCGCAGGACCTGGAGGAGATCGCCAACCTCTCGTCGGTCTCGTTCAGCCTGCTCGCCCAGCGCGTCAAGAGCTTCTGCCGGCTGCCGCAGGGTCAGACGACGCTGTCGGAGCACGAGTCGATCTCCACCCGCGTCGCCCTGATCCGCCGCATCATCTCGGACCAGCTGCGCTTCATCGGCATCGCCAAGCACCACCTGCGCATCCGCGACTTCGACGACCTCGTCGACCGGATCATCGCCGACGACGAGGGCTCGGGCCTGATCGGCGGCAAGGCCGGCGGCATGCTCCTGGGCTCGCACATCCTGGCCGCGGCCGCCGCCGGCGATCTCGCCGCCCCCAAGGTGAGCTTCCGCACGCCCGAGACCTTCTACCTGCGTTCGGACGTCATCGAGCAGTTCCTGAGGCACAACCGCCTGCACTACCTCCAGGACCACAAGTACCGCCCGATCGACGAGGTCCGGAACGAGTACCCGATGATCCGGGACCTCTTCAAGAACGCCGACTTCCCGCCCCGCATCGTGGCCAAGGTGCGGACGATCCTGGAGCGCGCCGGCAAGCACCCGTTGATCGTGCGCTCCTCGAGCCTGCTCGAGGACCGCTTCGAGACCGCGTTCGCCGGCAAGTACCGCAGCGTCTTCGTCAGCAACCAGGGCGATCCCGAGCAGCGCCTGGACGAGCTGCTGGGCGCCATCGCCGAGGTCTACGCCAGCACCCTGCACCCCGACCCCATCAGCTACCGCCGGCGCCACGACCTCCTGGACTACTCCGAGAACATGGCGGTGATGATCCAGAAGCTGGTCGGCACGCGGGTCGGCGACTACTTCCTGCCCGTCTGGGCGGGCGTCGGCTTCTCGCACAACGCCTTCCGGCGCAACACGCGCATCCGGCCGGAGGACGGGCTGGCCCGCGTCGTCTTCGGCCTCGGCACGCGGGCCGTGGACCGGGTCTCGCGCGACTTCCCGCGCATGATCGCCCTCGGCCAGCCCACCCTGCGCGCGGAGTCGACCCCCGCCGAGATCGCCCGCTCCACCCAGAGGCGCGTCGACGTGATCGACATCGCCAACAACACATTCAAGTCGGTGCCCCTGGAATCGATCCTGGATCTGAAGCCCCGGCTGGCCGGGTTGGGCATGGTCTTCTCGGGCCTGGACGAGGGCATCCTGCGTCCCCTGATGGGCGACCAGCTCGGCGACCCCGGGTCGATGGTGATCACCTTCGACCGCTTCGCGCGCAGCTCGCCCTATCCCGCCTACCTGCGCTGGTGCCTGCAGACGCTCGAGAAAGCCTACGGCTGTCCGGTGGAGATCGAGTTCGCCTGCGACGGGGAGAGCTTCCACCTGCTGCAGTGCCGCCCCCAGGCCATGGCGAAGGCCCAGGCCCCGGTGCCGCCGCCGACCGACCTGCCGGCGTCGCGGCGCGTCTTCTCGGCCTCGCGCGACGTGATGTCCGGGGCCGTGCACGGGATCGAGTACGTCGTGCTGATCGACCCCCGCGACTACAGCCGGCTGCAGACAAACGACCAGCGGCGGAACGTGGCCCGGGTCGTGCATCTGCTCAACCAGCGCCTGGCCGGCAAGCGCTTCATCCTGATGGGTCCGGGACGTTGGGGCAGCAAGGACATGATGCTGGGCGTGCGGATCGGCTACGCCGACATCGACAACACCTCGATGCTGGTGGAGATCGCCCGCCGCCAGGACGACTACCTGCCCGAGGTTTCGTTCGGCAGCCATTTCTTCCAGGATCTGGTCGAGTCGGACATCAAGTACCTGCCCCTCTACCCCGACGATCCCGGGAACGAGTTCAACGACGACGTGCTGCGGGCGGACGCGGGCCTGCTGGCCGAGCTGCTGCCAGAGCATGCGGCGCTGGCCGAGGTGGTCAGGGTGATCCACGTGCCGGCGGCCGCGGGCGGCCGGCTGCTGAACGTGGACATGGACGGGGAGGGCGGGCGGGCGCTGTCCTTCCTGGCGCCGCCGGCCTGAGGCCGGGCCCGCGGCGCCGGGCCGACCAGCCGCGCTCCCGCCCGGGCGGCAGGGCCCCCCCCAGGGGCAGGGGGCGGGCGGCGTCGGTCACCGCGCCGATCTTCACCGCGTAGCTGGTGCGCCGGGCAATGTCGTCGTCGGTGACGATGTGCACGTCCAGCAGGTCGCGCGAGCGGTAGCCCGAGCGCAGGTAGTTCATCTCCCCCAGACACAGGCTCCACCCCTCCATCCAGGTCTCCAGGTCGCGCCGCTGCTCGGCGCTCCCCCGGAAATGAACCAGCATGTCGATGTCGCTGCCCGGACCGGCGGTGGCGTTCTTGGTGCTGCCGAAGACGTACATGGCGACGACCCCGAAACGCTCGGCGTCGGTCTCGGCGGCGATGTGCTCGGCGAACTGCAGGCGCCAGCGCCAGAATTCCTCGCGCTGCCGACGCAGCGTCTCGGGCGCCTCGAGGGCGGGCACGGCCTTCGTGTCGGGCGTCACCAGCAGGGCCAGGGCCTCGTCCAGGTCGGCGTTCATCAGCACGCGCAGCACGCGTCCCGAAGAGGCGGCCGCGACATCGATCACCCGCAGCACCTCGCCCAGCCGGGCGAACTCGGGCAGCAATTCCGGCAGCAGGTTGCGCGAGCGCAGCAGGAAGCCCTCGTTGAAGATCGCGCCCTCGTCGTCCGGGAAGAGCGGCAGGTAGCGGATACGGGATTCGACGAGGTCCTGGAAGAAGTGGGTGCCGAACGAGACCTCGGGCCGGTAGTTGCCCTTGCGACGGGCGATCTCCACCAGCATCGACGTGTTGCTGATGTCGGCGTAGGTCACGTTGACGCCGAGCTGGATGTCGCCGCGGCTTCCCCAGCGGCCCGGCCCCATCAGGATGAACTGGCGCTTGGGCAACAGCATGTTGAGCCGGCCGACGGCGCGGCCCACGGCCACCATGTCGGCGCGCTCCCCGAGATCGGAGTAGCGCTGCGGATCGACGTAGACGATGTGCGAGACGTCGGGCAGCCAGCCGTTCGAGACGAAGCGGTCGGCCGAGAAGACGACGTTCTCCTTCGGCACATCCTTGGGGATCGGGGCCGGCTGCTCGTCCGCGGCGGAGCTCTGCGGACGGCACTGCAGCAGGTAGAAGTCCCGGCCGTCGTGCACGAACTCCACGTCCACGGGCTTGCCCATCCCCTCCTCGAGCAGCTTCATCATGTTCGCAAAGCGGCCCAGGAAATCGGTGTCCTCGACCAGGCCGTTGAAGGTGACGATCAGGTCGTCGCGGGCGGTGTCCAGCAGCAACGGCACCGGTTTCTTGAGCAGCCCGTTGTCCAGGATCGAGAAGACCCGCGCCAGGCCGGGCACCTGCGATCCGAAGCGCTCGACGAAGCCGGCGATGTCCACGGTCTCGAAGGCGTTCCGCTCGAGGTTGATCACGTCGATCTTCTTCGGGGCGTAGCGCACGACCTCGTCCACGGCCACGTTCACGCGCAGCTTCGGCTGCCCGGGCACGACCAGGGTCGGGTAGTCGTCGCCGGTGCGGTCCACGGCGCGCGTGCCCAGGCCGGGCACCAGGCGGATCAGCCCGTCCTCGCGCCGGATGCGCGACGACCAGCGGAACTCGTTGCGGCTGAAGGCGACGCCGGCGAAGGCCGGCACCCAGTAGGGGCCGACCCGGACGCCGACGACCTCCTGGATCAGGATGCCCATCTCCTCGTTGAAGTCCAGCAGCCCGCGGTCGCGGCGGTACTCGATGGGGTCGGGACCGACGACCGAGGCGTAGATCTCGGCGATGGCGTCGGTCAGGGCCTCGAGCCGCTCCTTCTTCGTGCCCTGGTTGGCCAGGAACAGGCTCTTGTACTTGCCCGAGAAGGCCGTGCTCATGCGGTCCTCGAGCAGGCTCGACGAGCGCACGATCAGCGGCGCGTCGCCGAAGTCGTCCAGGGCCAGCGACAGCCCCTTGAGCAGGTCGGGCGGGAAGTTGCTGTTCTTGAAGAGCTGGATGATGTTCGGGTATTCCTGCCGCACCTGCTCGATGTCCTTGTACTTCTGCTCGAGCACGTCCTCGAGGTCGTTGTGGCGGATGAAGTCGAGCAGGGCGTCCGAGGCCACGTAGCGGGTGCGCGGCACCCGGATCTCGCCCACGGGAGTCTCGTCGCAGGCGTCGCGGTCCAGGATGCGCTTCGCCAGCAGCAGTCCCGAACCCTTGCCGCCCAGCTTGCCGTGGCTGTCCGCGGGCAGGACCATGCGGTCGAGCACGTCCTGGAAGTCCGTCGTCTCCAGGTAGCCCTTGGCGATCTTGATGTAGTCGAGCTGGTCGGTCAGGAAGCGGCGGATCAGCGACACGCGCAGGCTGTCGCGCGTGGAGCGGGGCAGGCCGGCGGTCTTGCCGCCGACCAGGTGGTGGTAGCGGCGCAGGGCGTCGTCGATCTCCTGCAACGAGGCGCGGGGGTTGTCCAAAACCTTCAGGAAGAAACTGGCCTTGTCCTCCTGCATCCACTGCTGCACCCGGCGCAGGATCTCGGGCTCGCCCAGGTGCTTGACGGCCAGTTCCAGCGGCGCGTCGGTCATCAGCACCGACTCGTTCTGCTCGCGGCGGCGGCCGGGAAAGTTGGCCTCGGAACGGTACATCTCGTCGGGATCGTCGGCGCCGCCGACCTCCTGCAGGATGGCCTGGGCCTCGGTCACGCCGCCCAGGCTGAGCAGGTTCATGAACTTGCGCGCGATGCGCAGGTAGAGGCCGGTGTCCGAGCCCCGCAGCAGATGCAGAGGGACGGCCCAGGTGGGCTCGCGGCCGTCGGCGTCGTCGTTGGCCTGGCGCCAGCTGCGCAGGCGGCGGAAGAGGATGCAGTGGGCCAGGCGGTCGGCGACCGTCCGCAGCAGCTGCACCTCCTCCTTCAGGAACGGTCCCTCGTCCTCGTCGGGCCGCTTCTCGGTGTAGATCACCGTGACGTGCCCCACCTCCTCGCCCTGGACCATGATCGGGCTGGCCAGCTGCCAGGGCAGGGGCACGGGCGCGAATCCCGGCGTGCGCTGCGCGACGCCGCGGTGGACGATCTCGGCCTCGCAGACGTCCGGGTACTGCCAGCCGTTCTTCAGCGCCTCGGCAACGGCCATGTAGACCGCCGCCGGCTCCAGATCGTCGCGGCTGCAGACCGACTCCACCTGGTAGAGGCAGTTGAGCTCCTTGGCCCTCTCCTGCAGCGAGCTCAGCAGCTTGTCGCGGGCGCCGTCGGCGTCACTCATGGCGGGTCACCACCCCTCGTCCGCCGCGGCCGTCCACGCGCACCGAGAGCGGGCGGGGGCAGCGGACGTGCTTGACGAAATCCTTCTCGGCCACGACCGGCTGGGCGTCGAGCCAGGCCCAGTCGATGCCCGGGCCGCCGCGGTGGCGGACCGACAGGTAGAGGACCTTGAAGCTGATCAGGTTGTGGAAGAAGTGGGAGCCCTGGCTCAGGTCGGGATTCATCTCGGGCAGCGTGGCCTCGACGATCACCCGCGCGGCGCCGATCTGGCTCCAGTCCACCGGCACGCCCAGCCAGGGATCCGAGCTGCCCCAGCGGCCGAAGCCGATCAGCAGGCAGGACCGTCCCTCGGCGGCCAGGGCGCGGTTGATCTCGGCCAGCTCGCCGGCGATGCGCACGGTGTACTTGGCCTCGAAGACCTCGGGCTTGACGTAGACGATGTCGACGAGGTCGTCGACGGTCCCGTTGCCCATCACCGTCGTCGAGCCCAGCAGGACGTCGTCGCCGGCGAGGTCGGCCTCGTCCACGACGACGATCTCCGCCGACACCTGCATCGGCCTGACCTGCAGGAAGCCCAGCCGCGCCGGCGTCCCGCGGTCGGGATCCAGGTTCACGGCGAATTCGATCTCGACGGCGGCGCCCAGCCGCTCCTCGGCCGTCGCCAGCAGCCGGCGCAGGACGGCGTTCAGCGGCACACACTCGGCGTCCAGGATCGGAGCGAAGTCGAGCATGCGCGGGCCGTCGCCGCGCAGGCCGGGCCGCATGCGGTCGGAGCGGGCGTCCAGGGTCGAGACCAGGAAGTCCAGGGCTCCGTCGGCCTCGGCCGTCTCCAGCCGCTCCTGCACCAGATATTCCGTTTCGCGGACGGGATCGGGCAGGGGCGGCCGGCCCATATTCACGGCCCAGAAGCGGGTCTGGCTGTTGCGCAGCCGGTCGCGCAGGCTGTTGTAGGGCGGCGGCGACTTGGGCCAGGCCGGCGAGTAGACCCAGCACAGGCCGCCGTCGACGATCGTCTTGCCCAGGCCCAGCGCCAGGTCGACCACGCCGTCCTCGGGCCGGGCCTTGCCGGTCGGGTAGTAGCTGTAGGAGCGGGCGACGCCGCTGATGTCGGGATAGAAGCGGTCGCCGCGACGGCGGCCGACGACCTCCTGGACGAGCACCGCCATGCGCTCGTCGGCGTCCGTCTTGCCCACGCGGCGCCGGTAGTCGCGGGCGGCCCGGAAGAAGGTCGTGGCGTAGACGAACTTCACGGCCTCGACCAGCCGCCGGAAGCGGGTGTCGGCGTCGATCTGGTTGTTGGGGATCATCTTGGTGCCGTAGACGCCGGCGAAGGGATGGTCCAGGGCGTCCTCGAGCAGGCTCGACGAGCGCACGGCCAGCGGCGTATGCACCCGCTGGATCAGGGCGCGCAGGTCGCCGACGAAGCGGGGCGGCAGCTTGGCCTGCTGGAAGGCGTGGGCGATGCGGTCGTCCGAGACGTCGCTCCAGTCCTGGCCGTCCAGCCGGTTCTGGGCCATGAATTCGGCGAAGACCTCGGTGGTCAGCACGGTCAGGGTGGGGACCGCCAGGGTCACGTCGGGGAACTCGGCGGCGTCGATCGCGCCCAGGATCCCGCGCCGGGCCAGGTCCAGGCTGGACGCCTTGCCGCCCAGTTCGCCGTCGCCGATGCGGGTGAAGGTCTCGGTCGCCCCGAAGAATTCCCGGCCGAATTCGGGCGGAGCGCCGCCGTCGCCGTGCTTCATCGCTCCTCCGCTCACAGCCAACCGCGGTCGCGGCAGGCCTGGGCCACGCGGTTGACGCCCAGCACCCAGCCGGCGTCGCGCAGGCTCAGCCCCTGCTTGCGCGCCAGGTCGCTGACCGCGATGTAGGCCGCCGTCATCTTCAGGTCCAGCTTGCCCAGGACCTCCTCCATCTCCCAGAAGTAGTTCATGTTGCTCTGGACCTGCTCGAAGTAGCTGCAGGTCACGCCGCCGGCGTTGGCCAGGAAGTCCGGGATCAGGAAGACCCCCCGCTCGCGCAGGATCGCGTCGGCGGCGGCCGACGTGGGCCCGTTGGCGCCCTCGGCGACGATCTTCACGCCGGCCGGGATCCGGCCGACGTTCGCCTCGGTGATCTGGTTCTCCAGGGCGCAGGGGATCAGGATGTCCACGTCCTGGGCCAGCCAGTCGTCCCCCGGCAGCACCTCGTAGCCCAGTTCGGCCGCCCGCGCGGGATCGATCCCGCCGAAGCGGTCGCTGACGCCGCGCAGCTCGTCCAGGTCGACGCCGTCGGCCCGGCGGAAGGCCTGGGCCCGCTGCTCGGCCTGGTGCCACGACGAGACGCAGACCACCGTGCCGCCGATCTGCCGGTAGAGTTCGATGGCGTGCTGGGCGACGTTGCCGAAGCCCTGCACCGAGGCCGTCGTCCCCCCCGGCTTGAGCCCGAGCTCCTTCATCGCCTCGCGCAGCGCGTAGACCAGGCCGTAGCCGGTGGCCTGGGTGCGGCCCAGCGAGCCGCCCAGCCCCACGGGTTTGCCGGTGATCAGGCCGGGGCTGTGCTCGCCGCGGATCGTCTCGTACTCGTCCAGCATCCAGAGCATGTGCTGGGCGCTGGTCATGACGTCGGGCGCCGGCACGTCCGTCTCGGGGCCGATGTCGCGGTGCAGCATGCGCACCCAGCCGCGGCAGAGGGCCTGCTGCTCGCGGGCGCTCAGGGTATGGGGGTCGCAGATCACGCCGCCCTGGCTGCCGCCCAGCGGGACGTCGGCGACCGCGCACTTCCAGGTCATCCACATCGCCATCGCGCGGACGATGTCCACGGTCTCCTCGGGGTGGAAGCGGATCCCCCCCTTGCCGGGGCCGCGGGCGTCGTTGTGCAGGATCCGGAAGCCCCGGAAGACCTGCACGGACCCGTCGTCCATGGCCACCGGGATCAGGAAGTGGTGCTCGCGCATCGGCTGGCGCAGGAGCGCACGGGCGGCGGGCTCCAAGTCCAGCATGTCGGCGATGCGGTCGAACTGGGCCTGGGCGACGGCGAAGGGATTGAAGGCTTCGTTCTCGGGCATCTCGCTCCTTTTCTCGGTTCGCGAACGGCGGCTCAGCCGCGGCGGTCGCCGGCGACGGCGGCGGATCCCCCGGCATCCGGGGCGAGCACGACGGCGCGGCCGCTGCGGCCGTCGACGAGCACGCTCAGCGGCCGGTCCAGCACGATGTGGCGCAGGAAGCGGGTCTCGACGGCCGCCGGCCGGGCGTCGAACCAGTCCCAGTCGACGCGTCCGCCCCCGCTGGCCTGGTTGACCGTCAGGTAACCGGTCTGGAAGGCCGTCAGGTTCTGGAAGAAATGGGTGCCCTGGCTGGGGGTCACCTTGAAATCGTCGAGATCGGTCTCGACCATCACCGCGGCGCCGCTGATCTGAGACCACTGGACGGGGATGCCCAGCCAGCGGTCGGCCGAGCCCCAGCGGCCCGGCCCCAGCAGCAGGTAGGGCCGGCCGGCGGCGGCCAGGCCGGCGTTGATTCGCCCGACCTCCTCGGCGATGGCGGCCGTCTCGCCGCGGTCGAAGACCTCGCGCGGCACGTAGACGACGTCATGGATCCCGCCGTAGCTGCCGTTGCCCAGGGAGATCTCGGTCGCCACCAGCGCCGCCGGGTCGGCCAGCAGGTCGGGCGGCACCGACGGCGTCTCGTGCTCGGTGGTCAGGGGGCGGATCTGGAGCAGGCCGAACTCGTCGGGTCCGCCGTCCGGCGACAGTCTCGCGGCGAATTCCATCTCGACCGCGCAGTTCAGGCAGCGACGGCCGACCTCGAGCAGGAAGTCGAGCACCTGGGGCAGGGGGAAGACGCCGGACTTGAGCACGTGGGCGAAGGTGACCAGCCGCGCGCCTTCGCGGTGGATGCCGTCGTGGATCCGCCCGTTCTGGTGGTCGTAGACCGACCCCACGGCGTCCAGGGTGCCGTCCGCCTCGGCGACCGCCAGCTCCAGGCTGACCACGTTGTCATCCTCGTCGCCCCGCGGGTAGGCCTCGGGCCGACTGACGTCGATGGCCAGGAACTGGCGCTGGCTGTTGTTCAGCGTGTCCTTGATCGTCGCGAACTGGGGCAGCCGCTCGGGATGCCGGGGCGAGAAGCGCAGGCACTTGCCGCCCTCGACCACCGTCCGGCCCAGGCCCAGCGCCACCAGGGCCACGCCGTCCTCGGGCTTGAGCTCGCCGGAGGCGTAGTGGTTCAGCGAATGGGCCACGCCCGCGAAGTCGGGATAGACGTGGTCGCCGTGCCGGCCGCCGATCACCTGC
Source organism: uncultured Fibrobacteraceae bacterium (assembly GCA_964559455.1). Taxonomy (GTDB): domain Bacteria; phylum Krumholzibacteriota; class Krumholzibacteriia; order LZORAL124-64-63; family LZORAL124-64-63; genus CAZLHO01. The sequence goes on from CAZLHO010000013.1 coordinate 12,319, forward strand.
TGGATGATGACGGCCATCTTCTCCTCCTCGACCCGGTTGCCGGTCGCCGCCAGGTAGGCCTTGGCGCCCTGCAGGAAGGTCGAGGCGTAGACCAGCTTGATCCCGTCGCAGAGCTGGTCCAGGCGCACCGCCAGGTCGGGGTGGCTGTTGGGCAGCATGTAGGTGCTGTAGACGCCGGCGAAGGGCTGGCACTGGGCGTCCTCCAGCAGGCTCGACGAGCGCACGGCCAGGGGGTAGCGCACCTGCTCCAGGAAATAGGAGAGGTCGTCGTAGATCTCCGGCGGCAGCTTGGCGGCCAGGAAACCCTGGCGCACCGACTCGTCGTCGACGGCCGCGATGGCCGCGGCGCGCAGTCCGCTCCGGTCCAGGAAGTCGTCGAAGACGTCGGTGGCCACGACCGCCGTCGGCGGCACCCTCACCGTCACGCCCTCGAAGCGCTCGCGGATGCCGTAGCGGTCGATGATGTGGTTCATGAAGGCCAGGCCCCGCGCCTTGCCCCCCATCGAGCCGGTGCCGATGCGCGTGAAGTTCGATCCCGCCTCGAAGTTCTGGCGCGAGAAGTCCGCGACCACGCCCCGCTGCATCTCGCCGCGATACCAGGTGAAGGTCTCGATCAGGTAGCGGCGGAGCTCCTCGATGTCGGGGAATTCGCCGATCTTGCGCGGCCTGATCATGCCGGCCAGGGTGAACTTCGTGCGCGCGCGCAGCCAGTTCGAGAAGTGGTCGCGGCTGGCGTGGAACTGCAGCGACTCGGCCGGCACGACGGCCAGCTGCTCGATCAGGGTGCGCAGGTTGCGGGCGCGGCCCACCTCGCGGCCGTCCAGGTCGCGGAAGACGAAATCGCCGAAGCCGAAGTGGTCGTCCAGGTACTGCTTGAGCTCGTGGAGCAGGTTGGGCGAATCCTTGCGGATGAAGTCCGCGCCCACCGCCCGCGCGGCCTCGGCGACCGCGGGATCCGAGGACTGGATCACCGCCGGCATGTGGGGATCGTCGTCCTTCAGCCGGCGGACGAATTCCACGCCGGCGTCCTCGCGGCGCCCGCCGCCCCACGGGAAGCGGGCGTCGCTGATCACGCCCAGGGTGTACTTGCGGTACTGGTCGTAGAAGGACCAGGCCTCCTCGAAGGTGGCGGCGAAGAGGATCTTCGGCCGGGCCCGCATGCGCAACAGCTTCTGGCTGAGGTTGATGCCGGCTGCCATCAGGTCGTGGGTCTGCTGCACGACCGCGGTGTAGACCAGGGGCAGGTAGGACGAGTAGAAGCGCACCGAGTCCTCGATCAGGATGATCGTGCGCACCTCGCCGTGGCGGGTGTCCCATTCGACGTTGCGCAGGTCCTCGACGTGCTTGATCAGCGCGATCAGCAGCCGCACGTCGCCCGTCCAGATGAAGGCGCGGTCGATGCTGCTGTCGGCCTCGTCGGTGATGCGCTCGATCTCGCGGACGTTGTAGCCGAGCATGACCACCGGCAGGTCGGGACGGGCGCGCTTGGCCCGCCGCGCCATCTCGCCCGTCGCCATGTCGCCGATGCGGGTCATCGTGATGACCAGGTCGTAGCGATGGGATTCGATCAGATCGAGGGCCTCGCCGCCGCTCAGCGCGCGGGTGATCTGGGGGGCCTCGCTCAGGTTGAGCTCGCGGTACTCCGACAGCAGCAGCTCGGTCAGGCGCCCCCCCTCCTCCAGGGTGAAGGAGTCGTAGAGGCTGGCCACGAGCAGGATCTGACGCACCCGGAAGCGCATCAGCGACTCGAAGCCGGTGTAGCGGTCCCGGCTCAGGTTGCGCAGCTGTTCCCAGAGGGTCTCGATCCCGGCGACGTCGTCCCTGGCCATGCCGCTCCCATCGTCAGTCTTTCCGACCCCGACCGCTCCTCTCCATAGTAGCACCGACGTCTGCGCAGACCACCAAAAACGTTTTCCGGCAAGAAGATGGGGCCGGCGCCCCGCGGCGCCGGCCCCGATCACGATCCGGCGCCGCATCGGCGCCGCTCAGGTCTGCGGATCAGGCCTCGAACTCCACGCCCTGGGCCAGGTGCACCTCGCCGCCCCAGTTGATGGTGTTCGTCTGCCGGCGCATGTAGGCCTTCCAGGCGTCCGAGCCGGACTCGCGGCCGCCGCCGGTCTCCTTCTCGCCGCCGAAAGCGCCGCCGATCTCGGCGCCCGAGGTGCCGATGTTCACGTTGGCGATGCCGCAGTCCGATCCCTTGAAGCTGAGGAAGGTCTCGGCCTCGCCCACGCTGTCGGTGTAGATCGCCGACGACAGGCCCTGGGGCACGTCGTTGTGCTTCCTGACGGCCTCGTCCAGGCGACGGTACTTCATGACGTAGACGATCGGCGCGAAGGTCTCGGTCTGGACGATCCGGGCCTTGTTGTCGATCTCGACGATGGTCGGCAGCACGAAGGTGCGGCTGCCGAACTTCTTCATCGCCTTGCCGCCGTAGAGCACCTTGCCGCCCTGCGCGACCGCGGCCTTCAGCGCGTCCTCATAGTCCTTGACGGCCCCCTCGTCGATCATCGGGCCCATCAGGGTCTTGGCATCCAGCGGGTCGCCGATGCGCACCTTCTTGTAGTTGGCGACCAGCTTGGCGACGAAGGTCTTGTAGATCTTCTCGTGGATGATCAGGCGACGCGTCGAGGTGCAGCGCTGCCCGGCGGTGCCGACGGCGCCGAAGAAGGCCGAGGCCAGGGCGCCCTTGAGGTCCGCCTTCTCCGAGATGATCAGGGCGTTGTTGCCGCCCAGCTCGAGGATCGTGCGGCCCAGGCGCGCGCCGACGACGCCGCCGATGCGCTGGCCCATGCGGGTCGAACCGGTGGCGCTGATCAGGGGCACGCGGGGGTCGTTGATCAGCTTCTCGCCGATGACCGAGCCCCGGCCGATGATGACGTTGCTCACGCCCTCGGGCAGGCCGTTCCGCCGGAAGACCTCGTTGGCGATGTTCTGGCAGGCGATGGCGCAGAGGGGCGTCTTGCTCGACGGCTTCCAGACGGCGACGTCGCCGCAGGCCCAGGCCAGGGCGTTGTTCCACGCCCACACCGCGACCGGGAAGTTGAAGGCGGTGACGACGCCGATGATGCCCAGCGGATGCCACTGCTCCATCATGCGGTGCATGGGCCGCTCGCTCTGCAGCGTCGGGCCCGAGAAGAAGCGGCTCTGGCCGACGGCGAAGTCGCAGATGTCGATCATCTCCTGCACCTCGCCCAGGCCCTCGGTCAGGATCTTGCCCATCTCCAGCGAGACGAGCCGGCCGAGGTCATCCTTCTTCTCGCGCAGGGCTTCGCCCAGCTGGCGGACGACCTCGCCGCGCCGGGGCGCGGGCACGGCCCGCCAGGCGACGAAGGCCTTCTCGGCCTGGCGCATGACCTTGGCGTAGTCCGCGGCGCCGGCCTGCTCGATGCGGGCCAGGACCTCGCCGGTGGTGGGGTTGACGGATTCCAGGTAGTCGCCGCTGCCGGCGAACCACTCGCCGCCCACGTTGGCGCCCTTGAGCTTGTTCTTCAGCCCGAGGGAGCGGAAGAGTTTGTTCTTATCCTGCGGAGTCATGACTTCCTCCAGTCGGTTGACCTGTCGTTCGCGTTCAGTTCCTGTTCTCGTGACAGTCGATGCCCAGGTCGGACAGCTCGTCCAGCACGGGGCCGTAGATGTCGGGGGTGATCGGTCGCAGCACGCCGGGAGCCCGGATGGCGCCGGACAGGATCAGCTTCGCGGCGATGGCCACCGGCAGCGTCACCGTGCGGGCCATGGAAGAATCGCCGCCGGGGACGCCGAAGTCCACCAGATGCGACGTGATGCGCTCCTGGCGGCCGTCCGGGTAGACGGCGCGGAACTCGTGCAGCATGACCAGCATGTCCCGCTCGCCCGGCGCGTAGACCAGCCGCTGCTGCAGCAGGCCGCCCAGCACGTCCAGGGCCGTGGTCCGGCCCTCCCCCAGGGGCGAGTCCTCGAGCAGGCCCAGCCACTCCAGGTTGCGGATCGGCAGGGAGTGCCGGGGCAGGCCCAGACGGGCGGCCAGGGCCGCCGGCAGGTCGTCGCCCGGCGCCGCGCCAGCCAGCCGCCTCAGCAGCCCGGCGCGGGTCAGCCCGGAAGCGTCGAACTCGTCGAGGTCGAGCAGGCCCAGAGCCCGGTAGTTGAAGAAGCAGTCGCACCAGCCGGTGTTGCGCAGCGTGCCGCGGAACATCGAGCGGATGCCGTCCAGGCCGTAGATCTCGACGTAACAGAGCGAATCGCGGTTGGGATAGGCCTCGAAATCGCCGGCGCCCGGCACCGACACCAGGTGCATGTGCCGGAAGAGCCGCTCGCCGGGCACCTCGACGGTCAGACCGTCCTCCAGGTAGCGGGCGCCGTTGCGGCTGGCGAGCAGGACGCCGCGCGGCGCCCAGGAGAACTTGTAGCCGAAGGGGTTGTCGTTGTCCTCGGGGGCGGGCAGGCCGCCGCAGTAGGAGTGGAAGGAGACGATCTCGCCGCCCTCGGCGCGCACGGCGTCGATCACCCGCATGGCCGACATGTGGTCGATGCCGGGGTCCACGCCGATCTCGTTCAGGATCGTCACGCCGGCGGCGCGGGCCGCGCCGTCCAGGGCCTCCATCTCGGGCGAGACGTAGGACGCGGTGATCATCGGCTTGCCGTGGTCGATGCAGATCCGGGCGACGCCGGGGTGGAACTGGAAGGGCGCCAGGCTCACGGCGAGGTCGCAGTCCCGGACCAGCGCCGCGACCGCCTCGGTGTCGGAAAAATCAAGGGCGACGGCCCGGCCGCGGGGATGGCCGGCGATCATCGCCTCGGCCCGCGAGACCTCCAGGTCGGCCTGGACCAGCTCGTGGCCCTCTTCCAGCAGGTAGCGCACCAGGGGGCGCACCACCATTCCCGCACCCAGCACCAGTACCTTGGGCATACGATTCCTCCGCGGCCTCAGCCGGCGATGTGGGGTTGCAGATAGGCGTAGGGGGGCGTCAGCGCCCCGCGGTGCATGATCACGGCCCGCTTCAGGTGGGCGGGCAGGTCCAGTTCGGCGAAATCGGCGCTCCAGTCGGCCGCGGCCAGGGGCGGCATCATGTCGCGCAGCACGTTGCTGAAGTGCTGCGACGACTCCAGCGGCAACTCGCAGGGCAGGTTGTCGACGGTCATCAGCACCAGGCCCTCGCCGGCGACGCCGTCGGTCACGGAGCCGTCGCGGGGGTCGTAGACGTAGCAGGAAGCGTCGGGCTCGGTGGCCTTCACCGTCATCTCGATGCTGCCCTCGAAGTCGCAGCTGATGTCGCCGATCGCGCGCAGGCGAGGCCGGGCGCCGTCGGCGAAGGCCGCGCGCGCCCACGCGTTGGTGACCAGGCGCGGGTAGCGGGCCTCCCAGTAGATCGTGTTGACCAGGAGGTCGAGGTGCGGCAGGTGGTCGGCGAAGACGCCCTCGTAGAGTTCGGGGCGGGCGTAGTATTCCTGCAGGTCGAAGTCGGCCCCGGCGTCGCGCGGGCGCACCATGTGCTCCTCGCGGAAGACGACCGCCGCCAGCGGGGACGAGGCGACCGCGGCCGCCCGCGGCAGGTCCGCGACCTCCAGCCGGTCCACGGGCAGCCACTCGAGCACGGCCTGCGCGCCGCGCGAGACGTTGCCGTAGCCGGCGACGCCGATCACCAGGGGGGCGCCCGGCAGGCCGTCGCGGGCGATCTCGTCGCCCAGGGCGCGGATCTCGCGCTCGGCGACCTCGAGGCCTCCGTACTCCCAGGCGTGGCGGATCTTCGCCAGCGGCGTGACGACGCCCTCTGCCTCCAGCCGCCGGCCCAGAGCCCACAGCGACTCGATCATGCCGGCGTAGCCGGCGTGCAGGCTGAAGAAGATCAGGCGGCGACCGGCGTCGTCGGCGATCTTCTCGTAGTCGATCAGGGTGCAGCCCAGCTCGCCCATGCGGCGCAGGTTCGGCATGTTGTAGTCCTGGGCCTTGACCGTGTGCGAGAAGCAGAGGTAGGCCTGGCCCGCCCGCAGCAGATCGATCGGGATCTCCTTGACCGCGACGACCAGGTCGGCGGAGGCCAGGTCCTCGCGCAGTTCGACGCCGGCGTCGCGCCAGGCGTCGTCGGGGATGCAGCGGATCGGCGAGGGCTGGATGAAAAAAGAAAGGCCATGCTCGCTCTGGAGCGTGGCCACGTCGGAAGGGATCAGCGGCACGCGCCGCTCCCACTTGTTCTTGTCCTCGCGTCGAATACCGAAAACGACCGCCACGGCGCACCTCTCCTCCGCATCCCGACCGGAACTCCGGCGCAGCGACCGCCGGCGACGACCCGCCAAAGCTAGGCGGCGGCGGGGAGCCAGTCAAGCGGGGCCGAGACTCAGAAGCAGCGTTCCCACAGGACGTAGGCCAGAGGGATCAGCACGCCGATCAGCAGCAGCACGCCCCCCCTCCCGGCAAGTCCGCGGCGGCCCTGGACCAGGAAGATCCCGGTGATCGCGAGCACGGCGAGCACGGCGGCGAAGCCGTCGGCGATGCCCGTCCACGGCGCCTTGCCCGTGTTCAGGTGCATGAAGTTCAGGGAGTAGAGGAAGGGACGCCGCACGTGGCCCCGCCGGACGACCTCGCCGCTCAGCAGATCCACGTCCAGGGTCGCGCCCTCGACGAAGACCTGCAGCATCTCCGGCGAGGCCCGCCAGGTGCTGCGCACGGGCTCGTCCAGGGCCAGGCGTTCGAGCACCAGCGGCGCCACGTCCTCGGTCTCGCCCGCCCCGGGCGCCTCGATGCGGAAGCTGCGTTCGCCGACGGCGTAGTTCGGGTTCCAGTGGTGGACGTGGTTCACGACCACGCCGCTGACGGCGTAGACCAAGGTCAAGCCGACGGCCAAAAATCCCAGTTCGCGATGGAGCCAGCGGCAGACGCGGCGGAAGCGGCCCACGTCATTCCCCGGCCGGGGTGACGACGGCGCCGGTGCCCGCGATCTCGTAGCTCGTCATGCAGGCCGCGGCCTTCTCGGCGTCGCAGGTCTTGGCCAGACGGGCGGCCTCGCGCGGGCAGACCTTCCCGGACGTCTCGGGCGGGTTCACCTTGAAGACGCCCTCGGCGACGATGGGCAGCCCGGCGACCTCGAGCGGGAAGACGATCTCGCCGTCCTTGACCTTCAGGCGCAGGGTCTGGCCCTCGCGGTCCGAGGCGATGTCGACCCAGCAGCCCCGCTCGGCGCAGACGGCGACCGCGGTGCCGGCCACGCGCACGGTCTTGCCGGCCCAGGCTTCGGGATGATCCAGGACGCGGCTGACCAGGACCGTGTCGGGAGCGCTGACGCCGTCGCCGTAGACGGTTTCGGCGGCGATGGCGGCGCCGGCGGCCAGGACAGAGGCGACGAGGCAGAGCGTGATGATGCGTGCGGGCATGGTCATCCTCCGGGGGGCGGGTCAAATACCTGTGCGACTCCGGTAATTTGAGCCGCCGCAGTCGGGGAATCAAGTCCCGATCGGGTCAACCCGGGGCGGGCAGGTCCTCGCCGGGTCGGGCCGCACGCGCCCCGAGCAGGAAGCGCAGCGCCGGCGCCAGGCCGTTGCGCCAGTTCTCCCAGTTGTGACCGGCGGAGCGGAAGACCAGGCGGTGCGGGTCCCCGCGGGCGTCCAGCAGCGGCGCCAGGCGCTCGTGGGCCGGCGCCAGCCACTCGAGGCTGCCGCAGTCCAGGTACCAGCGCAGGCACGGGCCCTCCCCCGCGGCCAGCGCGGCGCGCAGCCACTCCGAACCGGCGAAGGGATCGGGAGGTGCGTCGTCGGGGCCGATCAGGAAAGCGCCGGAATGCGCGCCCACCGCCGCGAAGAGGTCGGGGCGGGTCCAGGCCAGCCAGGCGGCGGCCAGACCGCCGAGGCTGACGCCCAGCAGGGCGCGGAAACCGTCGCAGGGCGCGGCGCGCTCCAGCGAGGGCAGCAGGTCCTCGGTCATGAAGGCGGCCCAGTCGGCGTTGAAGATGTACTCGCTGTTCCGGTCGGCCGGCTGCACGAAGACCAGGCGGGCCGGCGGGATCAGGCCCGCCGCCAACAGCGCGTCCGCCACCTGCGGCAGACGGCCGTAGTGGTAGAAGCCCTTGCCGTCCTGCACATAGACCGCGGGCCGCGGCGCGTCGAAATCGCCGTCGGGAGCGTAGACCAGCACGCGCCGGCGTCCGGGCAGCCGCGGCGACGTGAACCACAGCCGCCGCGTGCGGCCGGCGGCATGCTCGGCGGCCCGGTCCCGCCAGGGCTCGGGCGCGTAGCCCGGTCCGACCAGGGCGCAGGCGTGCTCCCACCAGGGATTGCGCCGGTCGTGGTTGTCGGGATCGGGCCGCGGCGTGCCCGACGCGTCGAGCCAGGCGTATTCGAAGTAGGCGTCGTCGGGCAGGTCGAAGGGCGCCAGCTCGGCCACAGGCAGCGGCCGGCGGCTCCAGTCGTGGCGGTCGCTGAGCAGGTGGGCGGCCCAGGACGGGGGTTTCAGGTCGACGCGCATCAGGTCTTCAGGTCGCGGCCGGTCTTCTCGCGCAGGGTCCGGACCTTGCCCTCCAGGCGCCCGCCCGGGCCCTCGCGCCAGTCGATCTTGATCTGGCAGGCGATGCGTCCGCTGTCGCGCCGCATGGCCTCGAAACAGCGCGCGACCACCGCCATGACCTCGTCCCACTCCCCCTCGATCGTGGTTCCCATGGGGCCCAGACGGTAGGGCAGACCGCTGTCGTCGATGATCTCGAGCGAGCGCTTCACGTAGTCGGAGACGCTGGCGCCCTTGTCGGAGGGATACATGGAGAATTCGAGCAGGACCATGTCGGGACTCCTCGGGATCGGGACGGGGTGCGGCCGACTCGGCACGAAGATACACCATGGCGGCGGCGGCGTCAGGTCCGGGCGGGCCGGATCAAGGAAGGGGTGGCCGGTCCCGGCGGCGTCGTGCTACCTTTTCCGCCGCTCGTACCCTCGCTCACCGGGAGGCCCGCTCCGTTGTTCCCCGCCGTGCGCCGTCTGCTCAAATCAGCGCTCGTGCGCACCCTGCTCGTCGACCGCCTGCCCGAGTCGGCCCGCGGCTCGGTGCTGTTGACCTTCGACGACGGCCCCACCCCCGGGGTCACCGAGGGCGTGCTCGACCGCCTGGACGCCGCCCGCGCCCGCGCCCTCTTCTTCGTCGTCGGGCGCAAGGCAGCAGCCGCGCCGGAGCTGCTGGCCGAGATCGCCGGGCGGGGACACCTGCTGGGCAACCACTCCTGGGACCACGTCGTCGACCGCCGTCTCTCCCCGGCCGCGCTGACCGGCGAACTGCGCCGCTGCCAGGACCTGGTCGCGGAGCACGCCGGGCATCCCCCCCTCTTCTTCCGCCCCCCCGCCGGCAGGATCGACGCGGCGACGCTGCTGGCGCCGCGACGCCTGGGACTGCGCACCCTGCTGTGGTCGGTGGACGCCGACGACTGGCGCTGCCGCGACGAGGCCGAGGCGCGGGCCGCGGCGGCCCGGATCGCCCTGGTCGCTCGCTCCCGCGACATCGTCCTGCTGCACGACTTCGCGTCCACGGCCCACGCCCTGCTGGACGTGTTGCTGCCGACCCTGTCCCGGGGCGGGTTCGACCTCGCGCACGGGACCACGGCCCTGGTCGAATCGGTGCGGGCGACGAGAGGGGGCGCCTCGTGACCCCCGTGTCGGTCGTCGTGCTCACCTGGAACCGTCGCGAGTCGCTGCGCGCGACCCTGGCCGGGCTCACGCCCCTGGCGGGCCCCGAACTGGAGATCATCGTCGTGGACAACGGCAGCGGCGACGGCACCGCCGCGATGGTCGCCGCCGACTTCCCCCACGCCGCCTGCATCGCCCTGGCGGCCAACGAAGGCGTCGGCGCCCGCAACCACGGCCTGCGCCGCGCCCGCGGCGACATCGTGGTCTGTCTGGACGACGACGTCAGCGGCCTGGACGAGGCCGGTCTGGCCCGCCTGCGCCGCCGCTTCGCCGCGGAGCCCGCGCTGGGCGCCGTCTGCCTGAAGGTCGTCCACGCCCACGACGGCCGGGTCTGCGACTGGGTGCACCATCGTCCCCTGGCCGACGCCGACCTGGGCTTCCCCACCTACGAGATCACCGAGGGCGCCGTGGCCTTCCGGCGGCGGGCCCTGGCGGAGGCGGGCTGGTACCCCGCCGACTTCTTCATCAGCCACGAGGGTCTGGACCTGGCCTTCCGCCTGATGAACCGGGGCTGGGAGATCGTCTACGACGGCGATGTCACCGTCCGCCACAGCCACCACGGCGGCGGCCGTTCCGGGGACCGCCGGCACTACTACGACACGCGCAACCTCTTTTGGGTGGCCGCCAGGAACCTGCCCGCGGGCTACGCCCTGCGCTACCTCGCCCGCAACCTGGGGGCGATGGCCGTCTACGCCCTGCGCGACGGGCGCTGCCTGACCTGGCTGCGAGCCGTCCGCGACGGCCTGGCCGGGCTCCCGGCGATGCGCCGCCGCCGCGAAGTCTGGACGAAGGAGACTGCGGCCCGCGTCCGGGCGATCGACGCGCATCGGCCCGGATTCCTCTATCTTGCCCGACGCCGCTGGTCGCAGAAAAACTTCAACATGGACTGAATGCGGACGATTCTATTCCCGTGGGACCATGCCCGGTCCCGCCACCGCCACGACCCATGCCCGGCATCGGACCCAGGAAAGGACGGCAGGTTTGCCGAACGAGACGCTCGACAGACCCGAACTCTCGGTCATCCTGCCCGTGCGCAACGAAGCGGGCACCTTGGCCGTCGTGCTCGAACAGCTGCGGGGCCAGACCCTGCCCACCGACCGCTACGAGGTGCTCGTCGTCGACGGCATGAGCGAGGACGGCACGGGCGAACTGGTCGAGGCCCGCGTGCGTGAGGGCGACAACCTGCGCCTGCTCCAGAATCCCCGCTATCTGGCCAGCGCCGCCCGGAACATCGGCGCCCGCAACGCCCGCGGCGACTACCTGCTCTTCATCGACGGCCACTGCCGCATCCCCTCGCCGGACATGCTGGCCGCGGTGCTCGAGGCCTTCCGCGGCGGCGCCCGCTGCATCTCGCGCCCCCAGCCCCAGCTGCGCGAGGACGTGTCCCCCTTCCGGCAGGCCGTCTCGCTGGCGCGCGCCTCGTGGTTCGGCCACTACATCGGTTCGCAGATCTACCGCGACGAGGACGGCCTGCGCGATCCCACCAGCGCCGGCTGCGGCTACACCCGCGAGCTCTTCACGGAACTGGGCGGTTTCGACGAGAGCTTCGACGCTTGCGAGGATCTGGAGTTCAACCGGCGCGTCCGTCGCCGGGGCGTGCGGGCCGTGCACGCCCGCGAGTTCACGGTGCAGTACCTGCCGCGGGGCAACCCCCGCGGCCTCTTCCGCCAGCTCTACCGTTACGGCTACGGCCGCGCCCGGCTGCTCGGCAAGGACCCGCGCAGCCTGTCGCCGCTGACCTTCGGCCTCTCGCTCTTCTGCGTCGCGACCCTGGCCCTGCCCCTGGCCGCCCTGCGTCAACCGGCGCTGATCATCCTCTGGGGATTGATGCTCGCCCTCTATCTCGCGACCGCCGCGGTAGCCGCCGTCTGGGCCGTCGGACGCGAGTCCCCCCGCCTGCTGCCCCTGGTCATGGTCGCCTTCACGGCGATCCACTTCGGCGCCGGCTGCGGATTCCTCTCGGGACTGCTGCGAGGCCCCTGCGCCGCCCACGCGCCCTTCTTCAAGAACAGGAACCGGAACCCGAGCGGGCTGACCGGCGGCTGATACCGTCGACCACCCGCCGCGCCCCTGGCCCCGCCGGCGAGCGTCGCGGCGGCACGGCCTGCACGTCGGGAACCTGTTACGAGGTGCCGGATTTCGAGGGGATGGAACTGCGGCTCGTCGTCCGCTGCCAGGGGACGACGGCGCAGGATCGGGAGGCGGGCGACCGCCCCGCAAGGGGCGGTCGTCGCATGCTCAGGACTGGAGGGCCGGCGAACGGCGCAGAGCGTGAGCGCGGAGCCAGACCAGGGTCTCTTCGCGATCGACCGCACGGCCGGGGCTGAGCGCGGCGATGTCCTCGGCCTCGCCCTGGGCCAGCAGGTTGTCCAGGCGCTCGCGCGCGAGCTGCATCAGGCGGCGGGAGCGGGCCCCGCAGCCCTCGCACTGCTCCTCCGGTTCGGCGAGACGGCCGTCGACCCGACGGGGCACGTCGTCCCGGCGGCGGTAGAACTCGCCGAACTCGTCGTCCACCACGTCGCAGGAAGGGCAGGCGCCGAAATAGCCGTGCGCCCATCCTTCGCGCCCCTGCCAGGCCACGCGGGCCCACCAGTGTCCCTGGGGAGAACCGAAGCGGGCGTAATCGATGACCTCGGCGCCCACCATCTTCAGGGCCTCGTCATAGCGCATGGAATCCTCCTCGGGATCGGATCAGCGGGGACCCCCTGATAATAAAACAACGATTTCGCATCTTCAAGAAATTACCTATTCACGACAGGATGTTCTTCGGGGTCGATTTGTGGGAAACTTCCCCCGCACGTCTGCGTCTGTGCTGTGGCTTCCCGATTCACGCCGATCGACGACAAGCCCCGAGGAGAGTGTCCCATGCCCCACCCCATCACGACCGTCCCGCGCCCGCTCGGCGTCCTGAGCGCCCTCGCCCTGGCCGGCGCGCTGCTCCTGGCTCCCGCCCCCGCCACCGCGTCGCTGGATCTGCCCGGCGGCGGCTACGGCCTGAGCTTCGGCAACTCGCAGGAATTCGTCGGCCTGCGCTTCAACTTCCAGGACAAGGGCGTTCGCAGCGTCACCGGGCTCAACTTCACGCTCTGGCATCCCCTCTCCGACATGACCGAGCGGAGCTTCCGCTTCGATTCGGATCTCGATACGGACGAGGACGACACCTTCGTGGCGAAGTACAGCGGCGGCGGCACCCCCGCCTCGCGGCTGAACCCGGAGGCCGTCTTCACCGGCCTGAACATCTCCCCCACCGCGATCGGCGGCCGGGCCCTGCGCGGGGTCACCGCGGCCTTCCTGGTGGCCGCCGGCAACGAGATCAGCGGCGTGGCCTTTTCGCCCGGAGCCCTGGTCGGCGACGAGATCTACGGGGTCGGCTTCGCCGGCCTGGGGATGGGCGCCGAGCGCATGACGGGCATCTTCGCCGGAGGCCTGGGGCTGGGCGCCGAGAAACTGACCGGCGTCGCCGTCGGCGGGCTGGGCCTGGGCGGCGACGACATCCGCGGCGTGGCGATCGGCGGCCTGGGCGTCGGCGGCCAGCGCATGACCGGGCTGATGGTCGGCGGCCTCGGCTGCGGCGGCGAGGAGATGACCGGCATCTTCCTCGGCGGCCTGGGCGCCGGGGGCGAGAAGGTGACCGGCCTGGTCGCGGCCGGCCTGGGCGCCGGCTCGGAAGAGCTGGACGGCGTGGCCCTGGCCGGACTCGCCGTCGGCGCCGAGCGCTTCACCGGCCTGGGCGTGGCCGGGCTGGGCGTGGGCGGCGAGGATCTGAAGGGCCTCTTCGCCGCCGGACTGGGCGTCGGCGCGCAGCGCATGGAAGGCGTCGGCCTGGCCGCGGGCGCGGTCGGCGGCGAGGAGTTGCGCGGCTTCTACGCCGCGGGCGGCTACCTGCAGACCCGCGACCTCGAGGGCGTGGGCATCGCGACCGTGAACCGCGCGAACGGCGTCGTCGAGGGCCTGATGATCGGCATCTTCAATTACGCCGGCGAGTTGCACGGCATGCAGGTCGGCCTGCTGAACTACGCGGGCAACAACCGGAAGGGCCTGAGGCTGCTGCCCCTGGTCAACGCCCACTTCGACTGATCCCGCAGCCCCCGAAGGGAAAGCCGCACTCCGGACCGGAGTGCGGCTTTTCTCCGTTCCCCGATCAATCCCGACATCGACGGCGATGGGTGTTCGCGGGCCGTCAGTCCGCCGGAACCGGGTCGCGCAGGACGATGGCCGCGTACCAGCTCCACGAACGCAGCGGCGGCGCCAGGCGGAAGACACCCTGGTCGAAGCGGTCCAGCGCGCGCATCACGGGAAAGAAGAAGCGCGTGCGCAGGAAGGCCAGGGAGAGGAAGGAGAAGAGGTGATAGTAGTAGCAGTCCACAACGCCGAAATGGTTCCGCAGCAGCTTCAGATCCCCGCGCAGCAGCGGATGCTCGTCCGCGGTGCGGTACTGGGGGGTCAGCCGGCGGAAGGCGTTCAGCGCGGGGTTGTGGCCCAGGGGCTCCAGGAAGACCGCCCGCCCGCCCGGGCGCAGCACGCGGCCCAGCTCGGCCAGGGCCACCGGCAGATCCAGGTGATGCAGGATGGCCGTGCCGACGATCATGTCGAAGCTGTCGTCGGCGAAGCTCATCGCCTCGGCGTCCATCTCGATGAAGCGGGCCTGGTCCAGCCCCTCCTTCTCGGCGGCGGCGGCGGAGATGCGGATGGCCTCGGCCGAGATGTCGATGCCGGTGACCCGGGCGCCGCGCCGGGCCAGAGGCAGGCTGTACGACCCGACGCCGCAGCCGTACTCCAGGACATCCCGCCCGTCGCAGTCGCGGAAGAGCTCCTGCTCGTAGCGTTCGAGGCTGGCTCGGGTCAGGGCGTAGTACTTGTACAGCGGACGCCGCACCTTGGTGGCGTAGCTCTCGTCGAAGAAACGTTTCTCGTCGGCCTTGCCCACGTCGATCCTCCCCCCGCCGGTGTGGCGAAGAGGAGAATCTACCACCACGGGACAGGCGCGACCAGTCGCGATCCGCGCGCCGTCCGCGGCTCAGTCGGCCCGGCGCAGGGTCAGGCCCCAGCGGTGGGGCTCGTCGGGAGGCGTGGAGTTCCAGCCGTCGAAGCTGTGGCTGCCGTCGCTCACGTAGACGGCCCGGTAGCGTCCGGCGTCCAGGGTGATCTCGCCGTCGAAGATGCGGTTCTTCCTGCCGCCGCCGGCGGGCCCGCATTCCTCGGGCTCCATGACCCAGACCCGGTGGCCGCTCTCCCGGTCCTCGATCCAGCCGAAGTCGAAGAACTCCCCGCCGACCAGTTCGCCCAGCACGGTCAGGTGCAGGCGCTCGCGGCGGTCGAGGGTGAACTCCTCGACCAGTTCCTCGTCGTCCCCGACGCCGATCATCCGCGCCAGGATGCCGCGCGAGCCCGTCAACGCATCCAGGGCCACCGGTTCGAGATCGCCGTCCCGGTAGCCCCGGGTCGGCAGCAGGGCCACGCCCCAGGCGTCGGGGTCCAGGGGGGGCGCTGAGTTCCAGCGGTTCCAGGCGTGCGAATCGTCGCTGAAGTAGCAGAGCAGGTATTCGCCGGCGGGCAGGTCCAGCGTCTTGTCGCAGAGACGGTTCTTCTCGGCGCCGCCGGCCGGGCGGGACTCGGAGTCCTTCATCCGCCAGACGGTGGCGTCGGTGTTCGCGTCCGCGATCCAGGCGAAGTCCGCGAGATCCTGGTCGCCGTGGTAGGACTCGCCCTGGGCGCGCACCCGGACGCGGGTGTCGCGCTTGACCCGGAAGGGCTGGACGTCCCGCGACCCGTTCTCGACGCGGACCAGCGAGACGAGCGAGCCCGACGGCTCCGGCGGCACGGCGGGCTTCACCGCGGGCGCGGAATCCCCGGCCACCGAGAGGCTGACGAAGCAGCGCTCGAGATACTTGTCCAGCTCATCGGTCGGATCCTCGCGGCTGAGCAGGTCGGCCAGGTCGTTCAGCAGGTTGCGCACGCCGCTGATCTTCACGCCGCGGCCCCAGCGGGAGCCGGCCCAGAGATAGACGACATAGGTGCCGGCCGGCAGGGGAATCGACTCCTCGGCGGAGCGGAAGACCCGGCTGTCGGCCACCCGGTCGCGCTGCTCGGCATCCATCCGCCAGACCGTCTCGCGCGAGGACGCGTCCAGGATCCAGGCGTAGGACAGGTATTCGTCGCTGGCCTTCTGGCTGATGCCGATCGACTCGATGTTCAGGACGATCGGCCACTCGACCGTGAAGGCCGAGCTGATCAGCTCGTCGGGATAGGGATTCTCGAGGACCAGGAAGGGCTCGTCGCCGCCCGCCCGGGCGACGCCGCCCAGGACGAGGCCGCAGAGGACGAGCGCGCAGCATAGCCGGCGGGGATCGGACATGATCACTCCTTGCTGATCGCGAAGCGCTTCGACGTCACCCGGGTCACTACGGCAAAAGACGGCGGGGGTTGCCAGACCGGGGGCCGGCGGACTATGCTGCGTCGCATGCGCCGCGCCCGCCGCGCCAACGCCTCAGCCAATCTAATACCGGATGGAGGGGAGCCATGGAACACAAATTGCCCGACCTTCCCTATGCCGTGTCGGCGCTGGAGCCGCACATCTCCGCCGAGACGCTGGAATTCCACCACGGCAAGCACCACGCCGCCTACGTCGCCAACCTGAACAAGATGATCGTCGGCACCGAATTCGCCGAGATGCCGCTGGAAGAGATCATCATGAGATCCTCGGGCGGGCTCTTCAACAACGCCGCGCAGGTCTGGAACCACAGCTTCTACTGGCACTGCCTGGCTCCGGGCGCCGGCGGCGAGCCCAAGGGCGACCTGGCCGACGCGCTGCGCGCCGCCTTCGACTCCTTCGAGAAGTTCCAGGACGCCTTCGCCAAGGTGGCCATGGGCACCTTCGGCTCGGGCTGGGCCTGGCTCGTGCGCAACCAGGACGGGGCGCTGGACCTGATGAGCACGAGCAACGCGCAGACCCCGATGACGGCCGGCCGCAAGGCCCTGCTGACCTGCGACGTCTGGGAACACGCCTACTACGTGGACTACCGCAACGCGCGGCCCAAGTACGTCGAGGCCTTCTGGAACCTGGTGAACTGGGATTTCGTGGCCGCCCAGCTGGCCGACTAGGTCCCGGCCCTGTTGATCCGGCGCCCGGAATCCCGTATACTCATGGCGCTGACGGATCGACGGCCACGTGCAACACAGATACTCGATGAAATTTTGAGAAACTGCGCGCTTGAGTTCGATACCGATCAGCGACGGGGGGCTTCGGCTCCCCGTTTTTTTCCGCCCTCCGCAGTTTCCCGGACTCGTTATGTCGCATGCTATGCGCAGGGACAGGAGTCAGAAGCCGGCAGGATCGGGGAAGGCCGCCGCGATCGCGGCGAAGCAGGTCCGCAAGTCGTCGTGCCGGAAGCAGGCCATCCCGTCCAGCGGAGTGGCCCCGTCGTTGACGATGGCCACCCGCCCGCCGGCGCGCAGGGTCAGCAGCGGGATCGAGGCGGCGGGCTGGACCACCAGCGTGGATCCCAGCACCAGCATCAGGTCGCTGCGCTCGGCCTCGGCCGCGGCCGCGTCCAGCGAGGCCGGGTCGAGCATCTCGCCGTAGAAGGTGATGTCGGGCTTGAAGGCGCCGCCGCAATCGCGGCAGCGGGGCACCTCGCCGCGGCGCGCCGTCTCGCGGACCCCGGCGAAATCGGTCGTCGCCCCGCAGCCCAGGCAGCGGTGGCGGCGCGGCGAGCCATGCAGCTCGATCACCCGACGCGAGCCCGCCCGGTGGTGCAGCATGTCGATGTTCTGGGTGATCACGGCCTTGACCACCCCCAGGGCCTCGAGCCGGGCGCATTCGGTGTGGACCAGGCTGGGCTCGCGCTCGTCCAGGGCGTAGATGAACTCGGCGGCGTGGCGATAGTAGAGCGAGGGGTCCGCCCGGAACTCGTCGATGTCGAAGATGCTTTCGGCGTCCATCTCGCGGCCGATGCCGTCGGGGCCGCGGAAGTCGCGGATGCCCGACAGGGTCGAGACGCCGGCGCCGGTGAAGACGGTAAGATGGCGCGAATCCTGCATCGATCTGATAAGATCCTGCATCGGGAACCTCCTCGGAGGCCGAATCTCCACCACGCCGCGGCCGGGGTCAAGACCCCGTCCGTCGCCGACGACGCGAAGGGACCGCCATGCGCGCTCGCGCCGCCGCCATCGCCCTCTCGATCTGCCTGGCCGCCGTCGCGGCCGGCGCCGCCGAGCCGGGGAACCTCTTCTTCCTGCACAACTCGACCGGTCGCTACCTGATCGACCAGGGCGACGTGCGTGGGCTGCTGGAGGCCCTCGACCCCGACGGCGACCTGGGCGTCGCATTCTGGGACCAGGACTACAACGACATCGGCCTGCGCGGCCCCGACGGCGCATTCGTCGCCGAGTCCTACATCATCCCGGACAACGACACCGACCCCGGCGGGCTGCACAAGCTCTGGACCACCGGGAACGACGCCCGCGCCGCGATCCTGCAGAACCACACCGTGATCGCCTTCAAGTCCTGCTACACGGCCTCGGCCATCACCAGCGACGAGATGCTGGCGCAGTACAAGGCCTGGTACCTGGAGATGCGGGAGGTCTTCGCCGAGCATCCCGACAAGGTCTTCGTCGTGCTGTCGCCGCCCCCGCGGCACCGGCTGGCCACCACCCTGGATCAGGCCGACCGGGCGCGGGCCTTCGCGAACTGGCTGACCGGGCCGGAATACCTGGCCGGCGCCGACAACGTTGTCGGCTTCGACTTCTTCGACGCCCTGGCCCACCCGGACGACGACGGCGACCGGCGCAACATGCTGCGCGCGGAGTTCGAGCGATCGGCGTCCGACGGCGATTCGCACCCGAACACGGCCGCCAACGTCGCCGTGGCGCCGTCCTTCTGCCAGGCCCTCGTCGACGCGATCCCTTCGCAGGATCCGCCGCCGCCCCCGCCGCCGACCTGGGGGTCGGTCAAGCAGCTCTTCCGCTGATCCGCCCCGCATTACCGCGAAGTCAGTGTTGCTTACATTCGAAACTCCCTATAAGATCCTATTCCGAAAACGGGGTATCGCCCGCCCCCCAACCCCTCTTTCCGCCTGGAGGTGGCCCATGTCCCGCTTGGCAATCCTGGCCTGCACGGCCCTGGCGCTGATCGTCCTCGGATGCGGCGGCGGCGGGGACGGCGACGCGCAGCAGGCCGGCGACGATTCCGTCGTCACCGATATCGCCCGCGACGCCCCCGAATCCGCCACCGTCCTGCTGGAGAACGACTTCGTGCGGGTGGCCGAATTCCATCTCGCCCCCGGCGAGGCCCTGCCCCCGCACCGGGGCCGCAACCGCGTCGTCTACGCGTTGAGCGACTTCAAGGCGTCCTTCACCGAGAACGGCGTCGCCAGGGACGTGGAGCACGAGAAGGGCTCGATCCACTGGCACGCCGCCGGCGACCACGCCATCGCGAACATCGGCCAGACCGAGGCGCGCTACCTGGTCGTCGAACGCAAGGCCTCGCGGCTGCTCGAGGCGCCGATCCGCGGCCAGCAGCAGGACATCACGCACGTGGCGCCGGACCGCTCGCGCCTGCGCTTCGAGAACGACTACATGCGCGTGGCAGAGTTCACGCTGGCCCCCGGCGCGACCCTGCCCTCGCACCACGGCACCAACCGCGTGATGTACGCCCTGACGCCGATGAAGCTGAAATTCGAGTCGGACGCCGGCAACGCCGGCATCGACGACCTGGAGGCCGGCCAGGCGCACTGGCACGAGATCGACACGCACGCCGTGGAGAACCTGGGCGACGCCGAGGCCGTCTTCCTGGTCTTCGAGCTGAAGAAGTGAGGGCGTGAGGCCGGCGGCTCAGTCGCCGGCGGGAAGCAGGGTCGCCAGTTCGTCCAGGAGCCCGCGCAGTTCCGGGTCGTCGACGGCCCGGCCGGCCGAGGCCAGGAACTCCCCGGGCGGAAGGCCCTCGGTGCGGGCGTACGCGACGGCCTGCAGGGCCATCTCCAGGCGATCGAGCTGCCGCACGAAGCGCGCCTCGGGCGAGGCGCCCGCCTCGTATTCCTCCCAGTCCGCCAGCAACTCCGCGCCGCCGGGCAGGTCGGCGGCCAGGGCCGCCACGGCGGC
>CAZLHO010000013.1:32059-57203 GCA_964559455.1 uncultured Fibrobacteraceae bacterium
CCCCCCGGAGGAGAAGAAAGATACTGTAACCATCAGCTTTGACCTGGCTGACCTGCCCTATATTATCCCGGGCCGTCTTCTCGGCCGGCGGCACGCCGTCAGACGGGATCAGGTCGCCGGCCCCGCTCTCGCCCAGATCGTGGACCAGGGCCAGGCGCAGCAGGCGGCCGGGGTCCAGCGCGGGCCGGCCGGGGCCCAGCAGCAGGGCGAGCACCGCCACGCCGAAGACGTGGTCGGCCACGCTCTCGCCGCGCTCGGCGGGCAGGCCTCGCGCGAGCCAGCCGCGCCTGTGGATCCGCTTGAGCCGTGAGGCCGCGTACCAGGCGGCCAGGAGGCGGGACGGGGGGCGGTCGCCGAAGAGCTCGGCGACGGGATCGTGGACGGTGCCGTCGGCGGGATTCACGGCCGCCCTACTCGAATTCCACCAGCAGCGCGCCCTTGGGCACGATCTGTCCCGGCTGGACGGCCACGGCGCGCACCACGCCGTCTCGCAGGGCCAGCACCGGGTTCTGCATCTTCATCGCCTCGAGCACCAGCAGCTCGTCGCCGCGGCGCACCTTGCCGCCCGCCTTCGCCGAGACGCGGACGATCACCCCGGGGATGAAGGCGCGCACCTGGCGGTCGTCGCGAGCCTTCCAGCCCTTGCGGCGGTGGTACTTGGGCGGCAGGGTCGTGGCGTAGTCCGTGCCGTCGATGTGCAGGTTCTGCAGATCCTTCTCGTCCATATCCCCCCCTAGAAGGGCGGCACGCCGTGCTTGCGCTGCGGGCGGGCCTCGGTCTTCTGCCCCGATACCGCGATGGCGTGCACCAGGTATTCGCGGGTCTCCTCGGGCTTGATCACGGCGTCGACGTGGCCCTCGGCCGCGGCGATGTAGGGGTTGGCGAACTTGTCGGTGTACTCCTGGATCTTCTGCTGCCGCATGGCATCGGGATCGTCGGCGGCGGCGATCTCGCGGCGGAAGATGATGTTCGCCGCCCCCTCGCTGCCCATCACCGCGATCTCGGCCGTCGGCCAGGCGAAGACGAAGTCGGCGCCCAGATGCCGCGAGCACATGGCGATGTAGCCGCCGCCGTAGGCCTTGCGCAGGATCACCGTGACCTTGGGCACGGTGGCCTCGCTGTAGGCGTAGAGGATCTTGGCGCCGTGGCGGATGACGCCGGCGTGCTCCTGGTCCACGCCGGGCAGGTAGCCGGGCAGGTCGACCAGGGTGACCAGCGGGATGTTGAAGGCGTCGCAGAAGCGGATGAAGCGGGCCGCCTTGTCCGAGGCGTCGACGTCGAGCACGCCGGCCAGCACCAGGGGCTGGTTGCCGACGACGCCCACCGTGCGCCCCTGCAGGCGCGCGAAGCCGATCACGATGTTCGGCGCGAAGAACTCCTGGATCTCGAGGAAGTCGGAGTCGTCGCAGAGGGCGCGCACCACGTCGCGCACGTCGAAGGGCTTGTTCGGCTCGGGGGGCACGACCGTCTCGATGCGCAGGTCGCCCCTCGGCTCCTGCGGATCGAAGTCGTCGGCCCGCTTGCGGTTGTTCCAGGGAATGAACTCGACCAGGCGCTTGATCTGCTCGAAGCACTCCAGCTCGCTGCGGGCGTAGAAGTGAGCGTTGCCCGAGATCTCGGCCTGGACCCGGGCGCCGCCCAGCTCCTCCATCGAGATCTCCTCGCCGAGCACGGTCTTGATCACCTCGGGCCCGGTGATGAACATCTTGCTGATCTTGTCGACGACGAAGACGAAGTCGGTCAGGGCCGGCGAGTAGACGGCGCCGCCGGCGCAGGGTCCCAGGATCACCGAGATCTGCGGGATGACGCCCGAGGCCAGCGTGTTGCGGTAGAAGATCTCGCCGTATCCGGCCAGGGAGTTCACGCCCTCCTGGATGCGCGCGCCGCCGGAGTCGTTGATGCCGATCAGGGGCACGCCCATCTTCAGGGCGTGGTCCATGATCTTGGTGATCTTGCGCGCGTGCATCAGGCCCAGCGAGCCGCCGGCCACGGTGAAGTCCTGGGCGAAGATGCAGATCGGGTGGCCCGAGACGGTGCCCGTGCCGGTGATCACGCCGTCGCCGGGCAGCTTCTTGCCCTCCATGCCGAAGTCCTGGCACTTGTGCTCCACGAAGAGGTCGTACTCATGGAAGGAGCCGGGGTCGAGCAGGGCCTGGATGCGATCGCGGGCGGTCAGCTTGCCGCTGTCGATCTGCTTCTGCACGGCCTTCTCGCCGCCGCCCCGCGTGAGGCTCGACGAACGGGTCAGAAAGTCCTGGATCTTCTTGAAGAAGGACATCGGTCTGCACTCCTGGGTTTTCGCCGATGGCGGCGCGGGCCCTCTTCGGCCGGCGCCGCGAACGAATCCAGGACAATGCGCCTTCGGTCCCTTTTTGGCAACCCCCAGTGGCGCCGGGCCGGCCGGGATGCTAGACTTCCGGCATCGTCTCG
Source organism: uncultured Fibrobacteraceae bacterium (assembly GCA_964559455.1). GTDB lineage: Bacteria > Krumholzibacteriota > Krumholzibacteriia > LZORAL124-64-63 > LZORAL124-64-63 > CAZLHO01. The sequence goes on from CAZLHO010000013.1 coordinate 34,490, forward strand.
ACCCCATCGGCTGAATCCATGGAGATCCTCTATGAACGACTCTTCATCACGTCTGCGCCCGCTGTTGCCGGTCGTCCTGCTCGCCGCCGCGCTGCTGGCCTGCGCCGGCTGCAGCGACGACGACGACACCACCGCCCCGCCCGCCGACACGCCGACGGTCTACCACAGCGAGGGCCTGCTGATGGAGGGCTTCAAGCAGGCCCTCGGCGGCATGGACATCGAGCGCTACAGCGGCCTGCTGGACGAGAACTTCACCTTCCGCTTCTGCCAGCAGGACATGGAGGATCCCGAACTGGGCCTGGTGACGGACATCCTGACCCGCGTCCAGGAAGATCAGATCATGGGCCGGATGTTCGCGCACGTGCAAGGCTCGGGTGGGCAGACCATCATGAGCATCGATTTCAACGTGCTGGACATCCTCACGCCGTTCGTTCGCCTCTCGCCCGACGACCCCTACCATCCCGGCGCTGTCCGATGCGACTACGAGACCGACATCGTCTTCTACTACACCAACACCTACGGGGACGACGCGTCCTTCAGTGTCCGGTCGCTGCAGCGCTTCTACATGATCGACACGCCGTCGGCCGCCGATGAGAACGTGATGGAGTGGCGCCTGTGCGGGTGGGAGGATCTCGGCGCCATCTACAAGCGTCCGTGCGACTCAACGTCCATCGGCAGCATCAAGGCCTTGTTCTTGCAGCGCTGAGCCCGGCGGAATATTCCTGGACATGCGATTCCAGTATTTGCTACGATTCTCTTGTTAAAAAAAGACTGACTTGCCCCTGATGGTTCCTGCTTCCCCCTGCACCCCCGCGGAACTGTCGGGGGCTATCTCTATCCGCCGCCCCCGATTCGACGATCCGGCGCGCGCGGACTTGCGCCCGCCCCCCCGCTTGGCCTAGTCTGGACCCTTCGCCCACATGACCGGGCCGCTCCGCCGGCCCTTTTCCTGGAGGTCGCCATGATCCGCCGCCGCGCCGCCGCCGTCTTCGCCCTCGTCCTGCTGGCCGCCTTCGCCGCCGCGCCGTCCGCCCTCGCCGAGAGCGCCTCGGGCACGGTGATCGCCAACGACGGCGTGCCCATCGCCTACGAGGTCGCCGGCGCCGGCACGCCCACGCTGGTCTTCGTCCACTGCTGGAGCTGCGACCGGGGTTACTGGAGCGCGCAGCTGCCCCTCTTCGCCGAGCATCACCGCGTGGTGGCCGTCGACCTGGGCGGCCACGGCGAATCCGGGCTTGGCCGCGAGGACATGACCATCGAGGAGTTCGGCGAGGACGTGGCCGCCGTCGTCCGTCACCTGGGCCTCGAGCGCGCCGTGCTGATCGGCCATTCGATGGGCGGCTCGGTGATCATCGAGGCGGCGCTGCGCCTGCCGGGCGTCGTCGAGGGCCTGATCGCCGTGGACACCCTGCAGGACGTCGAGCGCGCGCTGGCGGAGGAGCAGATCGAGGCCTTCATGACCCCCATGCGCTCGAATTACGCCGAGACGGCCCGCGGCTTCGTGGGCCAGGCCCTCTTCCCCGCGGACGCCGATCCCGAGCTGCGCGACCGGGTCGCCGAGGACATGGCCTCCGCGCCGCCCGAAATCGCCGTTTCGGCCATGGGCAACCTGCTGCGCTACCCCGCGGCCGAGCGCCTGGAGAAGACCGGCCTGCCGCTGGCGGCCATCAACAGCGACCGCTTTCCTACGAACGTCGAGGCCGACGCCCGGCACGCCAAGGCCTTCAAGCTGTTCACCATGACCGGCGTCGGGCACTTCCCGCACATGGAGCGCACCGTCGAGTTCAACCAGAAGCTGAACGAGGCGCTGGCCTGGATCGCCGAGCAGCAAGCGCAGTAGCATCCCGAACAGGAGGTCCGCCGTCATGGAGATGGAATACCGCAACCTGGGACGCAGCGGCCTGAAGGTCTCGGCCCTGAGCTTCGGCGCCTGGGTCACCTTCGGCGACCAGATGGACGCCGGCCCCGCCGGCGAATGCATGCACGCCGCCCGCGAGGCCGGGGTGAACTTCTTCGACAACGCCGAGGTCTACGCCGAAGGCCGGGCCGAGCTGATCATGGGCCAGGTGCTGGCCGACGCGGACTGGGACCGCGCGGACATCGTGGTCTCGACCAAGATCTTCTGGGGCGGCCCGGGCGTGAACCAGCGCGGGCTGTCGCGCAAGCACATCCTCGAGGGCACCTGGGCGGCGCTGGACCGGCTGCAGCTGGACTACGTCGACCTGGTCTTCTGCCACCGCCCCGACCCCGAGACGCCGATGCTCGAGGTCGTCCAGGCCATGAACTGGCTGGTGGACAGCGGCGTGGCCTTCTACTGGGGCACCAGCGAGTGGAGCGCCGAGCAGATCCGCCACGCCTGCGAGCTGGCCCGCCGCGAGCGCCTGATCCCGCCGACCATGGAGCAGCCGCAGTACAACATGCTGCACCGCGAGCGGGTCGAGAAGGAGTTCGCGCCCCTGTACCGCGACTACGGCCTGGGCACGACGACCTGGAGCCCCCTGGCCAGCGGCCTGCTGACCGGCAAGTACAACGACGGCATCCCCGAGGGCAGCCGCCTGGCGCTGGAGGCCTACGGGTGGCTGCACGAGTGGGTCTTCGGGCCGGACCGCGACCGGCGCATCGAGCGCGTGCGGGCCCTGGGCGGCGTGGCCGCCGACCTGGGCTGCACCCAGGCCCAGCTGGCGCTGGCCTGGTGCCTGAAGAACCCGCACGTCAGCACCGTGATCACCGGCGCCTCGCGGCCCGAGCAGGTGGTCGAGAACATGAAGGCCCTGGAGGTGGCCGCGCAGCTCGACACCGCGGTCATGGAGCGCATCGAGGCGATCCTGGAGAACCGTCCCGAGCCCGAGAAGAACTGGCGCTGACCCGATGGCCGCCCCGCGCAAGGAAGGACGACGTTTCCGGCTCCCGCTCGGACCGCTGCTGGCGGGCCTGCTGGGAGCCGGCGTCTTCCTGCTGCGCATCGGGCCGCGGATCCTGCCGACCGGATCGGTGACCTGGCTGCACGCCAACAGCGACTCGGCGATGTGCCAGCTGGGCTGGGAGTTCCTGCGCCGAGAGCCCTGGCGCCTGCCCCTGGGCGCGATCACCGGCTACATGGCGCCGCAGGGCACGACCGTGGCCATGACCGACTCGCTGCCGCTGGCGGCCGTCCTGCTGAAGCTCTTCGCGCCGCTGCTGCCGGCCGATTTCCAGTTCTTCGGCCTCTGGCTGCTGCTCTGCTACGCGCTGCAGGGCGCCTTCGCCTGGCTGCTGGCCGCGCGGCTGCTGCCGGGACGGGCCCTGCGCGCCGCGGCGGCGGCGCTGATCTTCCTGGCCCCGGCCTTCCTGAACCGCGACGCCCACTTCACCCTGACCGCGCACTGGCAGCTGCTGGCCGCGCTGTGGCTCTACCTGCGGGCGGGCGACGGCGCCCAAGGATGGCGGCGGCGGCTGGGTCCGTGGCTGGTCCTGCTGCCGGTCGCCTGCGGCACGCACTTCTACCTGGGCGTGATGGTGCTCGGCTTCGCGGCGGCGGCGCTGGCCCGCGGCCGGCTGACCGCGCCGCGGCGGCGTCCCTGGCTGTGGCCGGTCGAGACGGCGGCCGCGCTGGGCCTGGCCGTCGGCGGCTGGGCCCTGCTCGGCTTCCTGAAGTTCGGCGACATCACCCGCGACACCGGCTCGAGCTTCGCCGTCTCGTCCCTGAACCTGAACGGCTTCTGGAACTCGCAGGGGCTGGCCCGGCTGCCCGGGCTGCCGATCGCCGTGGTCAACGATTACGAGGCCTTCAACTACCTGGGCCTGGGCGCGCTGCTGGCGATCGCGCTGGCGATCGGGATGCTGGCGGCGCGCCGCGCCGGCCTGGGCCCGGGAACGCTGCGGCGACACTGGCCCCTGGCCGTGGTGACGCTCGTCTTCTGGCTGATGGCCGTCGGCGACCGCATCGCCTGGAACGGCGCGGTCCTGCTGTCGTACACCGCGCCCGGCCCGCTGGCGACCCTGCTCGACCCCTTCCGGGCCAGCGCCCGCTTCGCCTGGCCGGTGGCCTACCTGCTCCTGGCGGCGGCCCTGACGGCGACGGGCCGCCGATTCCGCCCGCGCACGGCCCTGGCCGTGGTCGCCGGCTGCCTGGCGCTGCAGTTGTGGGATCTGGGACCGCTGCTCGACCGGCGCGACCACTACCGCGACATGACCTTCACGACCCGCTTGCAGGATCCCCAGTGGGACGAGGCCATGCGCCGGGCCGACAAGATCCTGACCTATCCCCCGCGCATGAAGCACACCGTCTTCGAGGACGACTTCCTGGACCTCTCGCTGCTGGCCCTGCGCCACGGCGCAACGACCTCGGCCGGCTACGCGGCCCGCGACTTCCGCAGCAGCGTGGTGGCCGGCGTCGAGGGCATGAAGGAGGAGCTCTTCGGCGGCGAGCCGGACCCGCGCGCGCTCTACGTGCTGCGCTACGCCTATTTCGCGGAGAACTACCCGGCGCTGATGCAGGACTTCACGGCCACCGACCTGGACGGCTTCGCGGTGCTCTTCGCCCGCGACGGCGGCTTCCGCCCCCGGCGCGTCTACCGGGTCGAGACCGTGGGCCTGGGAGACTACCTGGAGCGCCACGCCGGCCGCACGGTGGTGATGGTCGCCAAGGACGAGGCCGCGCAACGGCTGGACCCCGCCTTCAAGGAGCGGATGCGCGGGCTCGGCTCGCGCATCGACCAGCTGCCCTACGGCGGCGCCTACGTGGGCATCGTCGTCCACGGCGACCTCGTCTTCGAGCAGTTCGACGAAGACCAGGAAGTGGTGCTGGGCGGGTCGGCGGGCGCCCGCATGGGCGAGGTCATGGTGCGCCGCCCCTTCACCGTCGCCTCGGGCGGCCGCACCGGCACCAACCGGGCCTCGCTGGATCTGGACGGCGTCGAAGCCCTTTTCAACTGCCGCGGCCTGAACGTGGCCGTGCTGGACGACGTGCAGCGGCTGATGGAGGTCGCGGTCTTCGACACCCACGCCGGGACCGCCGGCCACGCCTACCGGCTGCGGTCCAATCCCGACCGCTGAGCGCCCCGCCGGGGACGCGCGGATCTCCACTTGCCGACGGGCCCCGCCAGGAGCGAAATTGTGCCGGTTCGAGGCCGGAGAGATCGCCCGGCCGGCGTCGTCGCCACCCCCACCGAGGAGACTCCAGCCCATGGCTCAGCCCGAACGCCGCCACGGTTTCGGCCTTCGCCCGGACGACATCCTGGCGGACAAGTACGTGATCGTCGAGAAGCTGGGGTCGGGCTGGGAGAGCGAGGTCTACCTGGTCCGCGAGAAGGTCACCGGCATCGAACGCTCGGTGAAGCTCTTCTTCCCCGCCCGCAACCCGGGCAACCGCGCGCTGCGCCGTCACGCCCGCAAGATGCACAAGCTGCGCGACTGCCCGATCCTGAGCGGCTACCACACCCAGGAGAGCGTCGAGCTCGACGGCGAGGACGTCTCCTTCCTGGTCTCGGAGTACATCGACGGCGAGCTGCTGAGCCGCTTCGTCAAGCGCCAGCCGGGCCACCGCCTGGAGCCCTTCCAGGGCCTGCTGCTGCTCCACGAACTGGCCCGCGGCATCGAGACCATCCACGACATGCGCGACTACCACGGCGACCTGCACTCCGACAACGTGCTGGTGCGCCGCCGCGGCCTGGGCTTCAGCGCCCGGCTGGTGGACATCTACCACTGGGGGCCGCCCAGCGCCGAGAACATCCAGGAAGACGTCTACAACCTGGTGCGGATCTTCCACGAAATCCTGGGCGGCGCGGCGCGCTACGCCAAGCACCCGCCGGAGGTCAAGGCGATCTGCTGCGGCCTCAAACGCACGCTGATCCGGCGGAAGTTCCGCAACGCAGGCCGGTTGCGGAAATACCTGGAGACGATGGAGTGGACGTCGCGCTAGCGGCCGAAAACCAGACCCCCGCATATTGATTTTCCATTTCCCATCGCGTAGAATGGCGCCGTTCCTCTCCAGGGGGCCGGTGCGCCCGCACTACCCCCGCACATGGGTTCTCGCCCGGTCACGGAGAACTCCGCATGGGCAAGTTCCAGGTCTACGAGGACAAGAAGGGCGAATGGCGCTGGCGGTTCCGCGCGGGCGGCAACTGGGAGACCATCGCCGACTCCGGCGAGGGCTACAAGGAGAAGTCCGACTGCATGCACGGCATCGACCTGATGAAAGAGCAGGTCCCCGGCGCCGAGGTCGAGGAAGAGTCCCACTGAGCGCCAGCGCCTTTTTCAGTAGGCAGCCAGCGCCCGCGCCAGCTCGTCCTTCACCTGCGCCGCCAGGGACGCGGGCTTGACCAGCCGCGCGTGGGCGCCGAAGGCCAGGACCAGCGACGCGACCTCCGGCTCGGAGGTCGACCAGAAGGACAGCCGGGTCGCGTCGCCGCGCTTCTCGATCGTCTGGTCTGGGCTCCAGGTCCGCTCGCCGGCCAGCGCCGCCGCCCAGCCGGTCAGGTCCATCACCACGCGGAAGCGCTTCTGGTTCCAGACGCCGAAGCCCCGGTTCATCACCTTCTCGAAATCGTAGCCTGCGGGACGGCGGAAGGGCGTGTCGGTCAGCGTGACGCTCTCGAAGCGGTGCAGCGCCAGCAGGGGATCGAACTTCGGCGTGCGGTAGGGCTTGCCCGGCATGCGGGCCTTGCGGGCGTGGACGTAGACGCTCTCGCGGTGGGCGAAGATCTTCAGGGGCTTGATGCGGAAGACCTTGGCCGCGTCGGCGCCCAGGCTGCGGTAGGCGATCTCGCAGACGCGGCGGCGGTCGAGGCCCTCGATCAGGGTGCGCAGGATCCCCTCCTGCGCGGTGTAGTCGATCACCCCGGAGCGCAGCACCCCGAAGCCGCCGCCCTCGGGCTCCACGCCCGGCGGCAGGTGGCGGGCGCTCTTCTCGAGGGCGCGCTCGACCTCGCGGTAGGTCTCGCCGCCGAGCAGGTGCTCGGTGAAGGCGCGGCACATCTGCAGAGTGCGGTGCTCGGACTCGGTGAGCAGGGCCGCCGGCTCGGCGCAGGCCTCGCAGCGCTCGATCCAGACGTACTTGCGGTTGCCCCGGATCTCGTCGCGGATCGGCACGCCGTAGCCGCCGGTGATGTCGTCGATCAGGCGCAGCACGGTCTGCTTCGAGCAGGCCAGCGAGCGCGCCAGCTCGGCCAGGGTGTAGCGACGGCCGGTGAAGAGCAGCCGGGCGAAGAGACGGATCAGCTTCTCGCCATAGGAGGCGTCGGGGTCCTTCTTGATCTGCATCATGGTCTCCAGAATAGAGGTAGACCGTTCCGTCCGACGGAACGGGCGTATCGGAATATGATAGCAGATTTTCAGGAGATCGGGCCGTGTCGATTCCATGAGTCGACCGGGCCGCGCGGGGGTCTTATGGGCGAGTGGACCCCCGCGACAAAAATACGGCCGCCCCGGGGATCGCTTCCCCGGGGCGGCCGTCTCGGTACGGGGCGGAGCGAGCGGAAGGCTCAGTCCTGTCCCGGCTCCTCGGGCCCCGCGGGCAGCTCGGGGAACTCGATCTCGGCGGCCTCGCGCAGCCCTTCCAGGCGAGCGCGGACGGCCTCAGAGCCGGCTCGGCGGCGCAGCGCGTCGCGGATCATCGGCTCTGCCTCGGCGCGGGGAATCGGCGCCGCCTCGGCCTTCGCGGCGGCGGGCTCGGGCCGGCCGGGCACGATGATGCGGCTGGGCGGCTCGGAGATGCCGATCTGCTCGAGGTAGCTCTCGTACTCCGCCGCGACCGCCTCGTCGGTGGGCTCGGGCGCGGCCTGGACCTCGCGCGCCAGCAGCCGGTCGACGGTCATATCTCGGCGCACCAGGCGCTTCAGCGACTCGGGCTCGACCCCAGCCTCGGCCAGCTTGGCGAAGAGGCCTTCGGGGCCGTCGAAGGGCGCGGCCATGCGGTCGATCTCGCCGTCGACCTCGGCGTCGGCGACGGAGATGCCGTCGTCGGCGGCGGCCTGGGCCAGCAGCTCCCATACCAGCAGCTTGTCCATCGCCATGCCGGCGACTTCCTGCAGCTGCTCCTGCTCGAGCTCGTGCACGTTCTTCTCGTGCTCGCCCAGGGCGATCTCCTGCATGACGTTGTCACGCTCGAAACGGCTGACGGGATGGCCGTTGACGGTCATCAGGGTCGTGTTCATGGATCTCTCCCGTTCGGGGGGTCGCCGCGGCGACGTGGCAAGGAAGCCCCGAAGGTAAGCGATCAAGCCGGGGATGGCCAGCCGCGAGCCCCCCGGCGTCTGCGAGGTTGATCTCCGCCCCCGACCGGCAGTAATTTGATGATGTGTTCCCGACCCGACCCGCCGCGCGACGAGGGAGGCCCGCGATGAAGACGACTCTGCTGCCCCTGGCCGTCCTGCTGGCCTCCGTCTGCGCCGCAGGCGCCCAGGGCGTCTCGGGCAGCGACGTGATGGGGATCTTCTTCGACCGCGAGGCCAACGCCAACGCCTACGCGACCGCGGCGGGCTACGAGGCCGTCCCTGCCTTCCTCTGCCTGGTCAACCCCTCGGAATCCGGCGGCGTCGCCGCCTTCGAATGCGAGATCTCCGTCGAGGGCGACCCGATGACCATCATGTGGCAGCCCGTGGCCAACGCCGTGAACGTCGCCGCTCCCCCGCAGTACTTCGCCGCCTTCTTCGAGCCCTTCCCCCAGGGCAGCGTGGTCGTGCTGGCCGAATGCACGGCGCTGGTGCCCTCGGCCGCCGACGCGGCCCGCTTCTACGTGGGCCACTACCGCGACGATCCCGGCCTGGAAGAGGAGCTGCCGGTCTACATCCCCGGCGTCAACAAGGACCTCATGATCTACTGCGAGGTCTCCTCGGGCTCCCCGAACATCCCCTGCGCCCTGATCAACGACCTGCCCCCGAACGAGAACGCCAACTGGGGCGCGCTGAAGCTGTTGTTCCGGGACTAGTCAGACCCGTATCCGGAAGAAGAACCCGATTGAACATCGATCACGCCAAGTTGATCATCACCATCTCCATCGCGACCTGTTCCTGGCTCGTCCTGCGCGCCCTGCGGGATCGCCCCGGCGAAGCGCGACTGCTCGACAGGTTCACCGTGGCCGCCTTCGCCGGGCGCGTCCTGCTGGCGCCGGCCCTCTACCTGGCGGCCCCCGGGCTCGTCCGCCACTCCGACACCATCGCCTTCTACCTCCCGCAGACCGAATCCCTGCTGTCCGGCCGCCTGCCCTACCGGGATTTCATCACCAGCTACGGGCCCCTCTTCCACGCGCTGCTCGCCCCGGCCGTCGCCCTGTGGCGCTCCCCGGCCGCGATCGTGATGGTCATGCTGGCCGCCGAGGCCCTGCTGCTGTTCGTCTACCGGAGATTCGGCGCCCGGAACGGTCGCGACCTCCGCTTCGCCCGCGGCGCCTGGTTGATGGCTTCGTCGCCGATCATGGTCTACTGGGTGGGAGTCACGGGCTACAACGCCGTGCTCATCGCCCTGTTCTCCATGCTCGGCCTGGTGCTCGCCTGCGGCGGACGACCGGTCGCGGCGGGGCTCTTGGGCTCCTGCAGCTGGATCGCCTGCAAGGCGTTGGGGGTCTTGTCGTGGCCGACGATCGTCCTGGCCCGGCGTCACGGCGCGGGAAGACGCTTCGCCGCCTTCGCGGGGGTCGCCGTCGCGCTGGGAGCGGCGATGCTGGCGGGGTTCGACGTGCTCATGCCCCTGCGCCTGGAGAAATCCAGCTGGACCGGCGGCAACGTCTGGTTCCTGGCGGCGGTCGCCGTCCCGGGATTTTTCGGTGCGCCCCTCGTCACGTACCTGTCGGCGGGCTCGTTCATCGCGGTCTGGACGGCGGCCACCCGACGCTGGCTGCGCCGCCGGCGCCCGGAGCGTGAATTCGACGCCGCCGCGGCCCACCTGTCCTTCATCCTGGCGGCCTTCATGCTCCTGAGCACGAAGACGCCCGTCATGTACGCGCCCATGGTCCTGCCCTTCGCCGTGCACGTGCTCCTGGAACGCGGGTCGCGGCTGCGGGCCCTGGTGCCGATCCTGCTGCTGGGAGCCCTGGCCACGGCCCGGGTCGAGGGCCTCTGGCTGCGGGACATCCTCACGAGCCGACACTTGTTGTCCACCGGCAGCGGTCTCTTCAGCCTGGGCCTGGAATTGGCGAAGATGGGCGCGATCCTCGCCCTGGCGATCCGATCCTGGCAGGCTCTCGCCACCCCCGACGAGCCCTCCCGCTGATCCCCGGCCGGCGGTTCCTGCCCTCGAGGGACTGCGGGCGCCTGATCCTCTCCCCGGAGGGAGGGGATCAGGTCCGTTTCGCGGATCTGCAGGCCAGGCACACCTTCTCGGCCGTGATCGGCATCGACGTGATCCGCACGCCCAGCGCGTCGGCCACGGCGTCGGCGATCAGCGGCGCCGAGGGGATCATCGTGTGTTCGCCCACGCCCCGCGCCCCGAAGGGCCCGTCCGGCTGCGCAACCTCGACGATGATCGGGACCATCTCGTCCGGCACGTCCATCGCCGTGGGGATCTTGTAGTCGGTGAAGTTGGGGTTCAGCAGCCGGCCCGCGGCGTCGAAGCGCATGTCCTCGTAGAGCGCCGTCGCGAAGCCCTGCACCAGGCCGCCCGTGATCTGGCCGTTGACGAGCTCGGGGTTGATCGCCTTGCCCGCGTCGATCGCCAGGACCGCCTTCCGGATCCGCATGCGGCCCGTCTCGGGATCGATCTCCAGGCTGACCGCGCCCGCCCCCACCGTGTAGTGGACGTTCGGCTTGCCGCCCTGGCTCGTCTCGGGGTCGCTGAGCGCCGACGCGAACTCGGGCATGAACATGCCGCTGCCCATGATCGGGCCGCCGCGGAAGGTGCCGTCCGCGGTCATGATGCCCAGGATCACGAAATCGCGCAGGGGGAGCGAGAAGCCGGCGTCGTCCCGGCAGCGGACGCATTCGTCCTCCAGGTACAGCGATTCGACCGGATGCCCGTGGGCCCGGTTCACGACCGTGAAGATCCTGGCCCGGGCCTCGAGGGCGGCGTCGCGCACGGCGTTGCCGCAGGCCCAGGTCACGTGCGAGCCCACGGTCTGCCACTCGTAGGCGTTGCGGTCGGTGTCCGGCGTCTCGACGCGGATCTTCTCGACCGGGACGCTCAGCACCTCGCCGGCGATCTGGGCCATGACCGTCATGTAGCCCTGCCCGATCTCCATGCCGGAGACCGCCAGGTTCAGCGAGCCGTCCTCGTTGAACTTCAGGAACGCGGCCGAGCCGGCGTTCGGCGGCATCGCGGGGGCCTTCCAGAGCAGGGCGAAGGCCTTGCCGGTCACCCGTCCGGGCACCTCCGGCTCCTCCTTCTTCCCCCACTCGATCGCCCGGGCCGTCTTCTCGATGCACTCCTGCATGCCGGAGGGGTTCATCGCGGCGCCGTAGGCCAGGGTGTCGCCCTCCGCGATCGCATTGCGGCGGCGGAACTCGACCGGATCCATGCCGATCTTCTGCGCCAGGCGGGTCATGTGCGACTCGACGCCGAAGAGGAACTCGGAGTAGCCGAAGCCGCGATAGGGCCCGCCGGGGGGCAGGTTGGTGTAGAGGCAGACCGAATCGATCTTCAGGTTGGGCACCCGGTAGGGGCCGGTCGCCGAGAAGCCGGCCGCGTTGACGACGTTGGCGCCGTATTCGACGTAGGCCCCCGCGTCCCAGTGCAGGGTGTGCTCCATCGCGGTGATCGTGCCGTCGCGCCGCGCGCCGATCTTCAGCCGGGCGGTCAGGCCCTGCCGCTGGTAGGTGTTGGTGAACTCCATCTCGCGGCTGCAGCGGACCTTCACCGGATGCCCCTTGGCGGCGATCGCCAGGGCCGCCCCGATGATCTCCATCGAGACCCCCGCCTTCCCGCCGAAGCCGCCGCCGACGTAGGGGGTCACGACGCGGATGTCCTGGTGTCTGAAACCGAGCGGCGCCAGCGCCTCGGCGAAGACGTGCCGCTGCGTGTAGGGCGACTGCGACGAGGACCACAGGGTGAGCCGCCGGGCGTGGTCCAGCCGGCCGACGATGACGTGGGTCTCGATCGCGCAGTGGGCGTAGCGGGGAACGGTGTAGGTGTCCTCGAGGACGACGTCCGCCTCGCGGAAGCCGGCCTCGGCGTCGCCCTTACGGGTCTTGCGCCAGTGGGCGATGTTCGTGTCTCCCCGCGGGAAGAACCACGGCACGTGGGCGTAGTCGCCCAGCCCGGGATGGATCAGGGTGCCGCCCTCGCGCAGGGCGTCTTCCACCGAAAGGACCGGCGGCAGCGGCTCGTAGTCCACCCGCACCAGACGGGCGGCGCGCCGGGCCGTGACCGGATCCCGCGCGACGACGGCCGCGACCTGCTCGCCGACGAAGCGCACCCGGTCGCGGGCGAAGATGTACCGGTCCTTCATGTACAGGCCGAAGTGGTAGGGGAAGTCCTGGCCCGTCACGACGCAGACGACGCCCGGCACCGCAGCCGCAGCCGCCGTGTCGACGCCCTTGATCAGGGCGTGGGCGTGCGGGCTCTCGACGATCTCGGCGTGCAGCAGGTCGGGGCCGAAGTCGATGTCGTCGACGAAGCAGGCCGCGCCGGTCACCTTGTCCGGCCCGTCGATCCGGGGCGGAGACTTGCCGATCTGTCCGTGGTCAGCCACTGTCCTTCTCCCCCCGTTTCCTCGCCTCGCGGCCGCCGACGCTCATGATCGCGCGGACGATGGGCTCGTAGCCCGTGCAGCGGCAAAGGTTGCCCGCGATCGCCTCCTTCACCTCGTCCTCGGTGGGATCCGGGTTGCGCGCCAGCAGTTCGGTCGCGGTCATCAGGACGCCGGGCGCGCAGTAGCCGCACTGGAAGGCGTTGAGCGCGACGAAGGCCTCCTGCAGCGGGGTCAGCCCGTCCCGGCACAGCCCCTCGACGGTGGTCACCTCGCGGCCGTCCGCCTCCACGGCGAGCACCAGGCAGCTGCGCACGGTCCTGCCGTCCAGCAGGACCGTGCAGCTGCCGCAGTCGCCCCGTTCGCAGCCGATCTTCGGGCTCTTGACGCCGGCGCGCTCCCGGAGCATTTCGAGCAGCGTCTCGCCGGACGCCACGTCGAAGCTCCGCGACTCGCCGTTGATCCGCAGCGTGATGGTCGTCTTCATCAGATCACCCTCGTCCCGTAGGCCGGTTCCCCGGTCGCCATCCGCGAGACCGCCGCCGCGACGCCGCGCCGGAGCATGACGCCGACCATGTGACTGCGGTACTCCCTGTCCGCGCGGATATCGGTGATCGGCGCGATCTCCTGCGGCAGCAGGGCCGTCGCCTGGTCCAGCAGCTCCGCGTCCGGCTCCGCGCCGCCGAGCAGCGCTTCGATGCGGCGGCCGCGGACCGGGGTCGGGGCCACCGCGCCGAAGGCGACGCGGAACTTCCGGCCCGGCAGCGCCAGCACCGCCACGCTCGCCTGCGCCAGGTCCTCCCCCTCGTAGCGTCCGAGCTTGGCGTAGCAGCCGCCGTGGGGCGCGGGAGTCGGGGGGATCTCGATGCCGGTCACGATCCCGTCCTCGCCCAGGGCCGTCTCGCGCGGGGCGCGGAACCACTCGCCGATCCCGATCCGCCGCTCGCCGCCGGCGCCGCGCACGCGCACGACCGCCTCGAGAACCAGCAGCGGCGGTCCGGCGTCGCAGCAGGGCACGCCCGAGCAGATGTTGCCGGCGACCGTGGCGCGGTTGCGGATCGCCGTCGAGCCGACCGTGCGGGCCGCCTCGACCAGCAGCGGCAGGCTCGCGTTCGCGACGTCCGAGCGGATGAGGTCGGCGAAGGTGACCAGCGGGCCCAGCACCAGCGCGCCGTCCTCGACCGCGATCCGGTCGAGGCCCGCGATCCCCTTCAGGTCGACCAGCGCCTCGGGCGCGGCCTGCTCGTCGCGCAGCCAGGCGACGAGGTCGGTGCCGCCGGCCAGCAGCGAGGCCTTCCCCCCGTAGCGGCCGAGGATCGCCGCCGCCTCGTCCAGCGACGCCGGCCGGTGGTAGGCGAATTCGTGCGCGATGGTCATGATGCGTCCGCTCCTATTCGGGTGGCAGCAGGGCCACGATCCGGCACATGGACGATTCCAGCTCGATCCCGCGCAGCGGGAAGCAGCCGATCCAGCAGCGCCGGTTGCTCACCGCGTCGATCTCGCCGCCCAGGTTCTCGGCGTGAACGAGCTTCTTCGGGAAGAGCTTGAGGTGCATCACCTGATAGTACTCGTCCTGGGGGAAGAGCTCGTCCCAGGCCTTGCCGAAGTCGCGCTTCAGCTTCTCCTCGGCCTTGGCGAAGAGGGCCGGGTGCCAGTTGCGGATGATCGTGTTCATGGGATGGTCGGCGCTGCCGCAGTCCACGCCGATCCACTTGATCTTCTTCTCCAGCGCCCACTTGTGGAAGTCGGGGCCGGGGCCGGGGTGCTTGACGAAGTAGCGGAGCTCGTCCGACGCCGGCTGGTCCCAACCATAGCGGTGGTAGCCGGTGTTGATGATCAGGATGTCGCCTTTCTCGACGTCAACGCGGCCGGTGATCATCTCCGGCGAGTAGAGGCCGTAGTCCTCGACCTCGTCGGCGATGTCGGCCACGACGCCGGGGCCGACCCACTCGTCCAACGGCACGTCGCCGATCGGGCGGCCGCTGGGATGGAAATGGATCTCGCCGTCCATGTGGGTGCCGACGTGGTTGCTGGTGGTCATGATCTGGCCGTTGGCCCCCTGCCCCATATGCGCCCCGGCCAGCCGCTTGAAGTACTGCAGGCCCATCGGCATGTAGCTGGGCCAGGGCGGCGTGTGGATGCTCAGGCGCTGGGTCAGGTCGTACATCCGGGACTCGGCCATCAGCTTCAGGAATTGCTCCGTGTTCACGATCGGATCCTCCAATCAGTCTTGCCTGTCTTTCAGACGCTGCGCGAAGGCCTCGTAGGCGAGGCGGAAGGGCTCGGCGGAGGCGCTCAGGACGCCCGCGCCGACCTGGCCGACCCCCGGCTCCCGGTGGGCGACGCCGGTGTCGATGAAGGGCAGGATGTTCCGCTCGACCACCTTGACGACGTCGATGCCGGTCGGCGTCCCCCGGAAATCCAGGGCGGGAATCTGGTAGACGGTGTTCTCGGCCGCGGTGATCTCGTACATGGAGAGCGTGTAGTCGAGGGCGTCCGAGGCGGAGCCGCCGACGAACTGGACGATGGCCGGCGACGCGGCGATCGCGAAGCCGCCGAGCCCGTTGGTCTCGGTGATCGAGCTGTCGCCGATGTCCGGGTTGGCGTCGGCCTTGGTGTAGCCGGGAAAGAAGAGGGCGTCCGGCACGTCGGCCGGACCGGTGAACCACTCCCCGCCCGTGCCGGCGAGCTGGATGCCGAAGTCGGTCCCGTTGCGGGACATGACGACGACCAGGCTGCTGCCGGGGATGTCGCGGGCGGCATCCAGGGTCGCCTTGCACGCGGGCATCGAGAGGTTCAGGAAGAAGTGGTCGTTGCCGTCGATGAACTCGAGCGCCCTGGCGGCGGCGTCGGGTTCGGAGGTCCGCAGCACCGCCGGGGCCAGGGCCCGGAAGAGCAGAGACGTGGCCGCCCGGTTGCGGTTGTGGACCTCGTCGCCCATGTGCAGGGCCTGGGCGATGATGTTCTTCAGGTCGACGCCGCCGACGGCGGCGACCGCCCGCTGCAGCACCGGGTAGAGCTCCGACTCCATCCAGCGCAGCCTGGCGATCACCTCGGGCCCGAAGGCCCCGTAGCGCAGGACCCGGCCCAGCCCCTCGTTCATGGTGCAGTAGGCGTGGTTGCCGAACTCCTCGTTCTTCAGGACGAAGACCGGCATCGACGGCGTCACCACCCCGGCCATCGGCCCGACGGCGGCGTGCTCGTGGCAGGGCGCGAAGTCGACGCCGCCGGACGCGGCCAGTCGCTCCGCCTCCTCGGGCGTCGCCGCCTTCCCCTCGTAGATCAGGCCGCCGATGACCGCCCCGCGCATCGGGCCGCACATCCGCGCCCATTCGATGGGCGGGCCGGCGTGCAGGAAGAGGTCGGGCCGCATGCCCGGGACGACGTCGATCGCCCGCTGCAGGTCGACCAGGCGGGGCATGCCCGCGAGGATGATCTTCGCCGCGCGGGCGTTCGCCGCCTCGATCGCCGCGGCGTGGCGCCGGAGCGTCTCGGTCGCCGCCGGAGCGACGTCCATCGGCGGACGCCAGTCCACCTGGACGGCCGCGGCGCCGGCCGCGACGACGCTCCGGCCGAAGGACTCGAGGCCGAGGTTGATCACCTTCAGCTCGTCGGCGAAAAGGTCGCTCATCGGCTCCCTCCTTCTTCCCGGATGCGGACGATCGCGCCGGCCAGCCGCGCGGCGGCGGCGTTGCTGGGCATGACGACGGCGCCGGCCGCCTCGAGCCGGCGCGCGACGTCGCCGCGACGCTGCGGGTCGCCCTCGGTGCCGGTGATCGAGCAGACGACGGCGACCCGTCCGCAGGCGCCGGCGATCGCGTCGCGGAGCTCTGACGCCGGATCGGGATGCGAGCCGTGGCCGAGGACGACGTCGAGCAGGATCACGGCGGTCTCGGGGTCGTCCGCCTCGCGGGCGATGCGCGCGGTGCGCAGCGAGTAGTCGATCATCGGGTGCGGCCGCCCGACCGTGAACTCGTCCTCGCCCAAGTCGACGATCGTGTTCTTCTCGCTGCGCAGGGAATCGCGCATCAGTTGCGCGCCGCCCGCGGGAGCGTTCGAAACGATGTCCGGGATCACGCCCGAGAGCAGGATCTGCGCCTCGGCGGCGAAGGTTCCCCCGCTGAAGAGGCCGCGCAGGCGGCGGCGCCCCGGCGACAGCTTCGCCGCCGGCCCGCGCGCCATCCCGGCGATCTCCTCGTCGCGCCGCCGCAGCCGCTCGCGGACGCCGGCCGGATCGCCGCCGGCCGCTCGAGCCACCGCGAGCAGGGCCGCTTCCTCCAGGGTCGCGGCGTCGTCGGGGCCGGCGGCCGGAGCGCCCAGGAAGAGCGGGATCACCGGCTTGTCGATAGCGGCGACCGCGGCGCGGATCTTCGCCAGCACCTCGGGGTGCGGCGGCTTGGCCACCAGCACGATCACGCGGGTGGCGTCGTCGGCGGCGAGCGCGCGCAGCGCCTGCAGGAACATGACGCCGCCCACCTCGCGCTTGACGTCCCGGCCGCCGGTGCCGATCGCCTGCGAGACGCCGCCGCCTTCGTTGGCGATGATGCAGCTGACCTCCTGCAGGCCGGTGCCGGCGGCCGCCACGATGCCGATGTCGCCCCGCGGGACGACGTTGGCGAAGCCCAGCGGAACGCCGTTGATGATCGCGGTGCCGCAGTCCGGCCCCATCATCAGCAGACCCTTGGCCGCGGCGCGCCGCTTCAGCTCGATCTCGGTCTCCAGGGGAACGTTGTCGGAGAAGAGCATCACGTGCAGGCCGGCGTCGATCGCGGCCATCGCCTCGGCGCCGGCGTAGCGGCCCGCGATCGAGATCAAGGCCAGGTTCGCCCCGGGCAGGGCGTCGACGGCGCCGCCGATGCTGCGCGGCCGCGGCTGCCCGCCCCCTTCGCGGCGGCGGCCCGATTGCGCGAGCAGGGCCGTCGTCGCCTCGATCGCGGCCTCTGCGGCGGCCTCGTCCCGGGCCCTGACGGCGATCAGCAGGTCCGTGGCGGCGGACGACGCGAACTCCGGCATCAGCAGGCCGGAGGCGTCCAGGATCGCCCGGTTCTCGGCCGTCCCCATCACCACCGCCGCGTCGTCCACGCCTTCGGCCCGGCCGATCTCCTTGCCGACGGTCATCAGCGCGACCGAGTCGAAGTAGGCGCCCTTGACGATCCTGCCCTTAGCGATCATTCGCTTCTCCCGTTTCTGTCTCCCAGCGCAGGGCGATCAGGAATCCGGTCGCCAGGTCGGCGCCGGAGGTGGCTCCGTGCGCGAGCACGGCCCGCGCGCTTCCGCGGACCCCTTGCACATCCCCGGCCGCCAGGGCCGCGATCAATCCCTTCATCGCCGCGTCGACCCGGCCGTCCCGGGCCAGCCGCAGGCAGGCGCCGCCGAAGCCGTCGCCCGCCGCGCAGGCCGCGAAGACGGCGTCGATGCAATCGGCCCGGGACCGCCCGTCCATCCCCTGCAGGACGTTCAGGGCGATCATCACCCCGGCCAGGCAGTCGTCGCCGCCGGGCGTCAGGCCGAAGCCGCAGCCGCGGACGGTCGCCGCGCCGCCGGCGAGGTCGCCGGCGCCCATCAGCCGCACGCCCTCGCGCATGCGCCGCGCGAAGGCCCGCGCGAACCCGCGCTCGAAAGCGTCCTCGCGGCCGGGGTCCAGCAGGAAGGCCAGGCTCTGAGGATGAGCCTCCTCGACCAGACAGGCCTCGAGAGCGTCCAGCCCCCGGCGCCACCGCGGCCCCGGCCCCGGCAGGTGGCCGATCCCGGAGCGGTAGACCTGGGCGGCGCCGAAAGCGACTGGCCTGCCGTCGACGACCACGGCGCCGTCGGCGACCGAGAGCGTCCCGATCGAGGCCGGATCGCCGCCCCGCAGGACGACCGTCAACGGTCCGGCGCCGATCCGCTCGTCGGCGAGGACGACCGGGCCGTCAGGGCCCTGGAAATGGGCCGACCGCCGGAAGCGGCCCCGCGGCGAGCAGGGGCCGCGGCGGACCCGGTCCCCCACGCTCACCACGGTGATCATGCCGCGTAGAACACCATCCCGTAATGGGTGGTGTAGCCGTCCTGCCGGACGGGCTCCACCCTGCCCCGGACCTTCATGCCCAGCTGCGGATCGTCGGCGCGCAGCTGCCCGACGATGCGCATGCCGTTCTCCAGCTCGACCATGGCCAGGCCCAGCTTCGCCACCTCGAAGTCCGCCGGCAGGGCGTGCACGAAGGTGAAGGTGAGCAAGGTCCCGGCGCTCGGCAGATCCTCCGTATCGAATTCGAAGAAATCGTTGCCCCGGCACTTCCTGCAGACCATGCGGAAGGGGTAGTGCAGGGTCCCGCACTTGCGGCAGCGGTAAGCCTTGATCTCGCGGGCCATGTCAGTCCTCCCTCACGAAGGCCAGGCAGACGACGTTGTTGCCGAAGCCGCCGAAGTTGCAGGTGAACCCGACCCGCGCGCCGTCGACCTGGCGTTCGCCGGCCTCGCCGCGCAGCTGGGTGACGATCTCGTGGACCTGGGCGACGCCGGTCGCCCCGACCGGATGCCCCTTGCCCTTCAGGCCGCCGGAGGGGTTGATCGGCAGCTTCCCCTTCAGCGCGGTCACGCCTTTCTCGAGCGCGATGTGGCCCTGGCCCTTCGCGAAGAAGCCGACCTCCTCGCTCTCGACGATCTCGAGGATCGTGAAGGCGTCGTGCAGCTCGGCGACGTTCACGTCGGAGGGCTTCAGGCCGGCCATCTTGAAGGCCTGCGCCGCCGCGCTGCGGACCGCCAGCAGGTCGGTGGGATCCTCGCGTTCGTGCACGGCGTGGGTGTCGGTGGCCTGGCCCACGCCGGCCAGCCGGATCATCGGCTTGCCGAGGGTCGCGGCCACTTCCTTCGAGACCAGGATCACGCTGGCGCCGCCGTCCGAGACGGGGCAGCAGTCGAAGAAGCGCAGCGGCTCGGCCACGAAGGGGTTGTTGGTCATCGCCTCGGGCGAGTCGAGGATGCCCTCGATGGAGATCTCCTGGTGCAGGTGGGCGAACTCGTTCAGCAGGGCGTTGTTCTGGTTCTTGACCGCGACCATCGCCAGGTGCCGCTCGGTGACGCCGTACTTCTCCATGTAGAGCCGGGTGAACATGCCGGCCAGCGCGGGCAGGGTCACGCCGTAGACGTACTCCGCCAGCGGGTGGGTCAGGGTCGCCACGAAGTCGGTGGCCTCGAGGTTGTTCACCTCGCGCATCCGCTCCGCGCCGGTGGCCATGACGACGTCGTGCATGCCCGAGGCGACCGCCATGTAGGCCGCCTTGACCGCGGAGGCGCCGGAGGCGGGACCATTTTCGATCGTCTCGGCGCCGGCCGGGGTCAGGCTGAGCGAATCGATCACCGCGCTGGCCAGGCCGGTCTGATGGTTGACGCGCCCGCCGCCCATGTTGGCCACGAAGAGGTGGTCGATCCCCTTCAGGCCGGCGTCGGCCAGCGCCATCATCGAAGGATAGGCGGCGATCTCCGAGAGGGGATATTCCAGCCGCGTGAAGGTGGTGATGCCGATGCCGGCCACGTAGACGTCGCGCATGGCTACTCCCCCTTCTTTCCCTGCCGCCGCCGCTGGGCCAGCAGGGCGGTGCCGGTGGAGTCGTACATCGAGCGCGTGGCGGCGAGCAGATCCTCCGGAGGCGTGGGCGGATCGGAGGGCGGCAGCAGGCCGGCGTTGGCCTTGGCCAGCAGCGGCTCGGGGACCGGGCGGCGGCCGACGACCAGGGTGTCGCGGGCGCGGTCGAAGAGCGGCCGGGTCAGCGCCCACGAGGGGACCCCGCCCAGCTCGTGCGGCACCTCGAAGCGCTTCTCGAGCTTGTACTCGACCATCCAGCGGCGGAAGCCGATCGGCGATTCCGCGACGACCAGGACCTCCTTGTGGCCCAGGACGTCCATGTGGTACTCCATCTTCGTCGCGAAGGCGTGGGCGCCGATGCGCAGGCCGCGGCGCAGGGCGATCGTGTGGTACGACATGCCCACGTCGGGGCTGACCTGCCGGCCGTTGACGATCGCGGCGACCTCGCCGTCGATCTGCGCCACCAGCACGTACTCGTCCTGCACGCGGTAGCGGTAGTAGGCCAGCAGCTCGGCGTAGACCCGGACCGCGACGATGTCGTAGAAGTCGCGTTCGACGTGGATCAGCGGCTCGACGTACTCCAGCAGCTGCGGGATCTCGTCGTGCGTCGCCTGGCGCACCACCATCTCCTCGCCGCTGGCGATCTTCATGTACTTCGCGGGGAAGGGCTCGATCCGACTGTCGGTCGGGCGCAGAATCTTCTCCAGATCTACCGGCATGACTGTGTCCCCTTCTTTTCCTTCGGGTCTGCGGGCGCGGGTGTGTCGGACGGCCGGAACCGTCGTTTCCGCCTCGGGATCGAATCGGGGATTGTAGCACCGGAAGCGTAGGCGCGTCAGCAAGTTCGTGGCGTTCACGAGAGGCGGGGCGGACGTCACTCCGTCGGGTAGCGCAGGCCCCACTGCGCGCGCAGCGCGTCCATCGTCTTCAGCACCGCCAGGCTCTCGGCCGGGGGCATGACCTCGGACTCCGACTTCCCGCTGCGGATCAGGTCCATGAAGGCCTCGGCCTCGTGCGCGTAGCCGTTGCCGGTGAAGGGCAGGTCCAGGATCTCGTCGTCGCGTCCGGGACGGATCAGCGTGAGCCGCGACGCCGCCCACCATGGGTGATGGATCCGGATCGACCCCTCCGTGCCGAGGATGCGGGCCTCGCGCGGCGTGTCGAGCCGCAGGGCCATCGCCAGCACGGCGTGGCGGCCGCCCGGGTGGACCAGCAGCGCGGCGCCCTCCTCGTCGACGCCGGTGGGCCCGAGCCGCGCCGCGCCCAGGACGCGCTCGGGCGCGCCCAGAACCATGTGCGCCAGGTTCACGGGGTAGACGCCAACGTCCAGCAGGGCGCCGCCGCCCAGGGCGGGGTCGAAGAGGCGCTGCTTGTGGTCGTAGCCGACCCGGAAGCCGAAGTCGGCCTGGACCATGCGCGGCTCGCCGATCGCGCCGTCGGCCAGCAGTTCGCGCAAGCGGACGATCGCCGGCAGGAAGCGCGTCCAGACCGCCTCCATCAGCACGCGCCGCTGCTCGCCGGCGACGCGGATCATCTCGGCGGCCTGGCCGGCGTTGAGCGCCAGCGGCTTCTCGCAGAGCACGTGCTTGCCGGCGCGCAGGGCCAGGATGGAATGCTCGCGGTGGAAGGCGTGCGGGGTGCCGACGTAGATCGCGTCGACCTGGTCGTCGGCGACCAGGGCCGCGTAGCCGGCGTGGGCGTTCGGCGCGTCGAAGTCCGCGGCGAAGGCGCGGGCGCGCTCGCGGTCGCGCGACCCGACGGCGACCAGGCGGGCGCCGGCGGCGTCGCGCAGGCCGGCGGCGAACTTCCTGGAGATGGCTCCGGGGCCGAGGATGCCCCAGCGGATCGGGTCGTGCATGGGTCGGTCCCCTTTCCGGCTCGGGGAGACTATCCCTGCGCCGCGGCCGCGAGCAGGATCTTCGCGCAGGCCCGGGCGTCGGACAGGGCGTCGTGGTGCTGCAGCGGGATCTTCAACTGCTCGCAGACGCAGTTGAGCTTGGTCGGGAAGATGCCCCACGTGGCGCGCGCCAGGTCGACGGTGCAGCGCCAGGGGGCGGGCGGCGGCGCCAGGTCGGCGGCCCCGCAGCAGGTCTCGAGCACCGAGCGGTCGAAGGAGGCGTTGTGCGCGGCCAGGAAGTCGGCGCCCTCGGTCAGGCGGGCCAGCTCGGGCCAGACCTGGGCGAAAGGCGGCGCATCCTGCACGTCCGGCCAGGTGATGCCGTGGATGTAGGTGAAGACGAAACGGCGGCGCGGCGGGCGGATCAGGCGCTGGACCTCGTCGACGATGGCGCCGTCCTCGACGCGCACCAGGGCCACGCTGCAGGCGCTGTCGCGGTAGTAGTCGGCGGTCTCGAAGTCGATGGCGGTGAAGATCATGTACGGCCTTCGTGGTGGGAGCGTTGTCTCGAGCTGGGGCGGAATGCTCCTGTCCGTCAAGCCTATGACAGCGACTGGTTCCATGCAAAGAAAAGGCCACGACATGCGTCGCGGCCCTTGTCTTGAAGCTGGTACGCCGCCAGGGAATCGAACCCCGAACCTACTGATTAAGAGTCAGT
>CAZLHO010000014.1:0-55645 GCA_964559455.1 uncultured Fibrobacteraceae bacterium
ATGATGTCCGGGCGCAGGCTGCGGATCCGCTCGACGCGGTCGGCGAAGGAATCGGGATCGTCGTAGGCGATGACGTCGCTGACGATGGCCCCCGCGCCCAGGGCCGCCTGTCGCGCGCTCTCGGCGGTCAGGCGGCGCACGAGTCCGAGCACGAGCATGCGCAACCCGCCGCCGGCGCTGCTGGTGACCAGCAGGGGCACGTCGTCGGGCAGCCCGCCGTCCAGCCTCCGGGCCAGGGCGTCGCGCGCCCTGGCCAAGCCGAGGGTGACGTCCTCGTCGGGGCTCTCGACGGTGGTCGGAGCGTCCGCCGCTCCGGCCAGGCGCCAGCGTTCCCCGTCATGCGTCACGTAGATCAGCTTGGTCGCCGTCGAACCGCAGTCGGCGATCAGCCAGGCCCCGCCCCCTGTCGCCGCGGCGTCCTTGACGTCAACCATCGCTCGACTCCTTCCGCGCGGTTTCCGGCGCGCCGTCGACGGCCGCCAGGTGGTCCAGCAGACGGTCCAGATGCGACCGCTCCTCGAGCAGGCCGGCCAGGCGGTCGAAGCCGTCGCCGTCGCCGACGAGATGGACGAAGGGACTGGTGAAGTGCATGACCTGCGAGCCCAGGAAGGAAAGGGGCTTGATGCTGTCGAGCCAGAGCGTCGCCGGCGCCGCGAGGCGGCGCCGGCTGATCTTCACGGCCAGGGAGAGGAGGAAGCGGTCGTCGTCCGGAGCCAGGGTTCCGGGACGGGGACGCCGGCTGCCGACGCTCCCCTCCCACCGGGGAGGCGACTCCCCCTCGCCGTGGCGGTTTCCTGGCTCCGTCGCCTTCATGATCCCTTCAGGTGCTCGACGACGACGGCCGCGTCGTCCAGCAATCCGCGGTGCGCCGCCAGGGGATCGCCACCGGCGATCTCCGCGGCCAGTGCGGCGGCCTTCACCGACGCCGCCTCGTCAGCGGCGTAGCCGACCACGCATTCCAGCCCGACACAGGACACCAGGCCACGCACGCGCCGGGCGGCGATGCGGCTGCCGGCGGCGTGCACGGCGGCTTCGGGATCGCCTGCCTCGGCCAGGGCCGCGGCCCGGCGGCAGTAGGCGGCGCCCACCTCGCAGGCGGTCATCAGGTCGGCCAGGCGGAACTGCACGGCCTGGCGACGGGCCACCCGGATCTCGTGGCCCAGCAGCACGATGCGGGACAGGTCCCGCTTGGCCGAGGCCACCAGATCGGCGCCCACGTCGGGATGCGACGCATGCAACGTCTCCAGGGCGGCGGCCCGCTGCTCGTACCAGGCGCCCTTGGAACGCACCGTGTCCTTCCAGCGGTACATGGCGATGATGCTCTGCTGGATCTCGCTGGTGCCCTCGTAGATCGTGGTGATGCGCACGTCACGCTTGATCTTCTCGACCATGTACTCACGCGTGTAGCCGTAGCCGCCCAGCGCCTGGATGGCGTCCTCGGCGGCGCGGTTGCCGGCCTCGGTGCACCAGAGCTTGGCGATCGAGCCCTCGACCTGCAGCCCATGCTCGCCGCCGTCGATGCGGTCCGCGATTTCCTCGACGTAGGCGCCGCCGGCGGCCAGGTCCACCCAGTTGGGCACGAGCAGCTTGGCCGAGTAGCCTTCCTTGTCGATCAGCGGCGTGCCGAACTGGATGCGCTCCTTGGCGTAGCGCACGGCCCGGCGCAGGGCCTCGCGCCCGGCGCCCAGGCCGAAGGCGCCCACCATCAGGCGGGTGTAGCCGAAGACCGCGTTGGCCTGCTTCAGGCCCTCGCCCTCGACGCCGCCGATCAGATTCTCCGCGGGCACGACCACGTCCTCGAGGATCACCGCCGCGGTGTCCGAGGCGCGGATGCCGTGCTTCTCCTCATGGCGGCCGACCGAGAAGCCCTCGCGGTCGCGCTCGACGACGAAGAAGCTGGGACCGCCGGGCGTCTTGGCCAGGATCGTATAGAGCTTGGCCACGGCGCCGTTGGTGATGAACTGCTTGTTGCCGTTGATGCGGTAGCCGGTGACCGTCCCCGATTCGTCGGTCACCGGGTCGGCGACCGTCTGCAGCGAGGCCACGTTGCTGCCGGCGGCGGGTTCGGTGACGCCGTAGGCCACGGTCAGGCCCTCGGCGGCGATCCGTCCCAGCCAGTGGGCCTTCTGCTCCTCGGTGCCGCCGACCACGATCGGGTCGGTGCCCAGGCAGATGGCCAGAAACGCGGTGGCCATGCCCAGGTCGATCGCTGCCATCTCCTCCGAAACCTTGCAGATGTCCAGCGCGCCGCCGCCCAGCCCGCCCACGGACTCGGGCAGGAAGATCAAGTGCAGGCCGACGTTGGGCGAAAGCAGCTCCTCGATCAGGGCCAGCGGGAACTCGTCATCCCGGTCCAGCTGCAGGATCTTCTCCTCGGGCAGCTGCCGGCCGACGGTCTCGCGCAGCGTGGCGATGATCATGTTGCGCATCTCGGCGCTCAGTCCGGCGGTCTGTGTCATGGTCCTCTCCTGAAGCGGTCGCCCGGCCGGCCGCACGATGGCTCAGCCGGCGGTGGATTCCGAAGGAATGGTGACGGAGCCCTCGCCGATCATCACGCAACCGCCGCCCACGTGGACGGTGGTGGCGGCGCCGCCGACGACGTCGGCGTCGACGACCAGCAGGCTGGGGCGTCCCATCTCGATGCCCTGCTCGCAGACCACGCGCACGCGCGGGCCGGGGTCCAGGAGCCGGTGCTTGACCAGGTAGGCGACCAGCGAGCCGCAGGCGCTGCCGCTGGCCGGGTCCTCGGGTATGCCCAGATCGGGCGCGAACATCCGGCAGTGCAGATCGGCGTCTTCGCTCTCGGTCTCGCAGGTGAAGACGAAGAGGTCGCCGAAGCCGAGGTCGCCGGCGATCTCGAGAGCGGCGGCCCGGCTCAGCTTGACCGAACGCACGGCTTCGAGGGAACCGACCGGGACCAGGTGGATGGGCAACCCGGTCGAGACGATCTCGCAGGGCAGCCCGGTGATCGCGATGTCCTTCTCTTCCAGACCCAGCGCCCGGGCGACCTTGGCCCGCTGGTAGTACTCGCCGATGAAGACGGGCGCCTGGTGCTCCAGGCTGTAGACGGTGCCGTTGTCGCCGTCCTCGCCCAGCGTGACGGCGCAGTTGCCGGCCTCGACCTCCCAGACGAAGCGCGTGCCGGGCCCGTCGCGGAGGATGCCGCCGCGCAGGTCCAGGCCGCAGGTCGCGCCGATCAGCGAGAGCCCGGCGAAGGGGATCTCGCCCGAAGGGGTGAAGATCCTCAGCCCGGCGCGGTTCTCGCCGCCGGTGCCGGGCACGATGAAGGCCGTCTCGCCGGATCCCATCTCGCGGGCCAGGGCCTGCATCACCGCATCGTCGAGGCCGGCGCCGGCCGGGAAGAGCGACAGGCGGCTGCCCCCGAAGGCCTTGCGGGTGAAAACGTCGAACAGCATGAAGTCACGCTGGATCAATTCAGGCACCGCCTCGACGTGAGATCCGGGGTGGAGTCGGACGACTCCGCGTCCGGCCCATGGTATCCGCCGGCCGGCCCCGTGGCAAGTTCGCCCTTGCGGGGAATCACTCCAAAACGACGGTGGCCACGGCGTGGTCGTGCTCGTGGCTCAGGCTGACCAGGGCCCGCGCCGCGCCCGCGGCGGCCAGGGCGGCGGCGGCGGCGCCGTGCAGGCGCAGCGTCGGGGCTCCGTCCTGCCCGCGGACCACCTCGACGTCGCGCAGGGGCACCCGGAGGCCCGGGCCGCCGAGGGCCTTGACGAAGGCCTCCTTGGCCGCCCAGCGCGAGGCCAGCACCTCGTCGCCGCGGGGGCCGCGGGCTCGCGCCAGCGCGATCTCGTCCGGGCGGAAGCAGCGTTCCAGGAAACGGGGCCCGTGCCGTTCGCGCAGGGACGCGATGCGCGCGACCGAGACGATGTCGATGCCGAGCCCCCGCATCAATAGGCCCCCTTGCGCTCGATCACCGCAGGCAGCGTGCGGGCCAGGATCTCCAGGTCCATGCGCAGCCCGGCGCGGCGGACGTAGGCCAAGTCCAGCTCCATCCACTCGTTGAAGTCGAGTTGGCTGCGGCCCGAGACCTGCCAGAGACAGGTCAGCCCGGGCTTGACCAGCAGTCGGCGGGCCTGGGCCGGGGTGTACTGGGCGACCTCCTCGGGAATCTGCGGTCGCGGCCCGACGATCGACATCTCGCCGCGGAGCACGTTCCAGAGCTGCGGGAACTCGTCCAGGCTGCTGCGGCGGATGAAGCGGCCGACGCCGGTGATGCGGGGATCGTCCTGGATCTTGAAGGCCGCGCCGGTCGCCTCGTTGAGATCCTGCAACTGCTCCTTGCGCGCCTCCGCGTCGACGACCATCGAGCGGAACTTGAAGCAGTCGAAGCAGCGTCCGTCCTTGCCGATGCGTTCCTGGCGGAAGAAGAGCGGCCCCGGCGAGTCGAACTTGATCAGGGCGACCAGGAAGGGGAAGAGCGGCAGGACGAGGAGCAGTCCGCAGACCGCGCCTGCGATGTCGAGCAGTCGCTTCAGGGCCCGGTCGACGGGACCGGCCGGCGGCACCGGCCCCTCGGAGTCGCGCGCGATGAAGGCCGCGAAACCGCCGGTGAAGAGATCGTCGTGCCGGTCAGGAGCCATGCTCCGCCCCCTCCACAGCCGCGGCCGCCGGCAGGGCGCAGCTCAGGATCCGCACCCCCGGGAAACGATGCGACTCCCCGGCCGGCCCCAGCTCGGCGAGGGCGGCCGGCAGCAGGTCCCGGGGATCCTGGTGCCAGCTGCGGGCCAGCACGAGCCAGACGCGCGGCGCGTCGCCGACGGCCTCATCGAGGGCGGCGCGGGCCGCCGCCGGCGAGGCGATCGTGCCCGCGGACCAGAGCCCGTCCACGGCGGCGGGGCCCCGCCAGTAATGCTCGAAGAGACCGGACACCGCCGGCACCACGACCACATCCTGCGGGGCGGCGCGGTCGGCGACCCAGTCGGCCGCGCCCCTCACATCGGCCTTGGCGTAGCGGGAATCCAGATGATGGTTCGCCAGCGCGACCAGGGTCAGGCACAGCAGGACCGCGCCCGTCGCGCGGGCGAGCCGGCGGGGCAGGGCGTGCAATCCGCAGGCGGTCAGCAGCGGGACCAGAACGTAGACGGCGGCCAGGTAGCGCGGGTTGAAGGTCTTCACGTTCTGCACGGCCAGCACCGTCAGCAGGATCACGGGCGTCAAGCCCCAGATCGCCAGCATCGCTGCCCGCCCGCGGCCGGCGCGGATCAGGCCGGCGACGAAGGCTGCGCCGGCGGCCAGCCAGGCCGGCGCCAGCCAGGGCAGGGCCTGCCGGATCGCCAGCAGACGGTCCGGCCCGTGAAGCTCGGCCAGCGAAGGCCCCAGGCTGAAGCCGTAGAAGAAGGCCTGGAAGGTGAAGGGATAGGCCAGCGGCGTGAAGGTCGTCTCGCCGCGCAGGGCCGTTCCGGTCTCGGCGCCGGGGAGCAGGCGGTCGACCGCCAGCACGCCCGTGGCGCGCAGCAGCCAGGGCGCGGTCAGCAGCACCGGCAACCCGGCCGCCAGGGCCCACGCGGACCAGCCGCGGCCGTCCCGCGGCCGCGCGAGCAGGAGCATGGCCAGGACGTGGCCCGCCAGCAGGAAGTATCCCGAGAAATTGCTGGCGGCGGACAGGGCGGCGACAACGCCGTAGGCGACGCCGGCGCCGGCTACGGGGCGGCGCATCAACCGCAGGGCGAGCAGGCTCTGGATCACGGCGAAGAGGATCAGGAAGGCGTAGCCGCGGGCTTCCTGGCTGTACCAGACGTGGAAGGGGCTCACGGCGACCAGGAGCGCGGCCAGCCGGGCGCTGCGCTCGTCGAAGAGGCGCCGGCCGAGCATCCAGACCAGGGGCACCGTCGCCACCCCGGCCAGGGCGGCGGGCAGGCGCAGCAGGAATTCGTCGGCGAACGGACGCAGCGGCCAGAGGGCGGCCAGATAGAGCGGACCCTGGATCGTGTCGCTGATCTGCTCCCAGAAACCCTGCCCCCCGGCGGGGAAGAGCTCGCGCCAGGTCATGTACTCGTCGATCCAAAGCGACTGGGCGCCCAGGCCGATGAAGCGGACCAGCGCGGCCAGGACGACGACCAGGGCCAGGAAGAGCGCGCCGTCGGCTCCCGAATCCCGGTCCGCCGCCGCGTCGAAGGCCCCGCTCGGCAGCCAGCGCCCTTTTCCGCTCCTGCTCTCCTCGTTCACGGCTTTCCTCCCGGGCCGTCTCCCAGCACGTACTCCTTGAGCGAGGCGTCGATCGAGCCCACCTTGACCTTCGTCTTCATCAGCACCGGCATCCTCCTCGCATCGGCGGTCATCCAGATCGTGAGCTTGCCCTCGAACTGGAACAGCCCCTCGCCCTGGATCACGGGCTCGACGACGAAGCAGTCGAATGTCCCAGCGGGCACCGTCACCGTCTCCCGACCGTGCACGATCACCTCCAGCGCATAATTCTTCCGCGAGGTGTGGGTGACCACGCTCGCCGTGTCGCCGGCCGCCAGATCGAGCGTGCGCACGTAGTAGAAGGCCGACAGGATGTCGTGCACGCCTGGCGGCACGTCCAGTTCGCGACCGTCGGCGTAGTAGGCCTTGCCCGCTCCCTGATCGAAGCGGATGGCGAGGTTCTTGCGATAGTCGCCCTCGCGCAGCCGCTTCGCGAAGTAGCGGCTGAAGAGATGCCGGCGGTCGATATGCGAGATGACCTTGTCCCGGACCATGTAGAAGGCCGAGAAGAAGCGGTTGGAACTGGCCCGGCTCTCGACAACGTAACAGGGATGGCCCGCCGAGTCGACGGCCTCGACGACCTCGAGACTGGCCTCGCCGGCGTTGACCGGGCCGTAGTCGATCGAGAAGACGAGTCTTTCGCCGGGGGCGTAGGGAACGATCGCGAAGGCCGCAGCCGCGCTGTCGGGCGGGGCCGCCGAGACGCTGTCCGGCAGAACGGGCTCGTCGGCCGGCGCCGCGCCCGCGAACAGGCCCAGCGCGGCCGCCAGCACGACGAAGCGCGCGGGAAACCGTCGGTCGAGCCGTGATGTCGCCTTCGGTCCGGTCACTCGACTCCTCAGAGGATGTCCCGGGTCCGTCCGGGGCGCCGCGTCAGCAACTCCCGAACCGCCGCCGCGACAGCCGCGGCCGACAGCTCGTCCAGGCAGGGATGCCCCGCCACGGGGCATTCCGTCAAATCGCAGGGGGAACAGGACACCCCCGTCCGCAGGGCAACATGGCGAGGATCCTCAGGGTTCCAACCCACGGGATCGGTCGGTCCGAAGAGGGTCGCCGTGGAAGTGCCCACCGCGACCGCCATATGCCGCGCGCCGCAGTCCGTGGCGACCAGCGCGTCCAGCCCGGCCAGCAGGTCGGCCAGCTCGAGCAGGTCGGTCGGCGGGGCCACCTCGACCCGCGGCGCCAGCGCCTTCACGGCCGCGACGATCGCCTCGTCGCCGGGACCCGGCACGATCAGGGGGCTCAGCCCCGCCGCGTCCAGCAGGCCCACCAGTTCGGCCGCCCGGGCCGCCGGCCAGGCCTTGGCCGGCCAGGTAGCGCTCAGCGCCAGCCCCACGCGGGCGCCTCGCGGTGCCGACCATTCGCTCCGCCACGCCCGGTAGGAATCCCCCAGCCGTCCCTCGCCGGCGGCGCCGCCGGCGACAGGGCGCCACGGCGACGGATTCAGGGCCAGGCGACGCCGCGGATCCAGGAAGCTCTCGCCCGCGACCTGCCGCAGCCGGACGTCCCCGCGCCGGTTTCGCGGCACGCGCAGGTTGTAGGCCCAGCTGCGCAGCCGCAGATCGTAACCGACCCTCAGGGGCGCCCCGCTCAGGGCGGTCCAGACGGCCGTGCGCGGGCTGCCCAGAAAATCGACCACCAGGTCGTAACGCGCCCGACGCAGGCCGCGCAGCCAGGCCCAGCCGCCGCCCCCGTCAGGCGGCCAGGAGATGATGCGCAGGCGGGAGTCCAGTCCCGCCATCAGTTCCGCGTAGGGACGGTCCACCACCAGGTCGAGGGAAGCCTCGGGGAATGCGGCCGCCAACTCGAGCACCGCCGGCATCGTGACCAGGGCGTCGCCCAGGGCCTTGCGCCGCACGACCAGGATCCGCCGCACGCGCCGTCGCGCCTCCCTGTCCAGGATCGACGTCACGGCCCCTCCCCTTGAGCCTCGGCATGCAACCGGGCGGCGGCCGCGGCCGCTTCCGCCGGGGTGATCGCGGGCAGGCAGATGAACTCGTCGCAGACGTGGACGTCGCAGGGATGGCAGTGGGGCGGCCGGCAGAGCACGCGATACGGCCCCAGCGCCTCGTAGGGAAACCAGATCTCCGGAGCAGTCGGGCCGAAGAGGGCCAGGGTGGGGCGTCCCAGGGCCACCGAGGCGTGCATGATCCCGCCGTCGACGCAGACCGTCAGCGCGGCCCCGGCCGTCACCTGCAGCGCGGCGTCCAGGGGCAGGGCGGGCAGGGCGCCGCCCGGCGCCCCGGAAGGCAGGTCGGCCAGGGTCCGGGCGTAGATCCCGGCGCGCAGGGGCGGGCGGAGCAGGACCAGGGGCAGGCCGACGCCCTCGGCCAGCAGGGGGGCGAAGGCGCGCCAATGCCCCGCGGGCCATTCCTTGAAGGGCCAGGTGGCGCCGGGAGCGAGCAGGGCGTAGGACGCGCCGGGATCCAGCCCCAGCCCGGCCAGGGCGTCGCGGGCCGCCGCCAGGCCGGACGCGGGAGCGGCGACGCGCGGACGCGGTGTGGAGCCGGCGAGCAGGAAATCGCGGAAGGAGGCGCCCGACTCGCCATGGACCAGGGGGAAGAGGCGCGCCAGGTGGTCGCCCAGCCCCCCGGGAGCATGGCGGCGGAAGTCGGGATCCGCCGCGGCGTCCGGAACCGGGGCCGCATGCGTGTACAGGCGGCGGCGACCGCTCGTGGCGCCGCCGATGCGGCGCGGGATCCCCGCCAGGCGCAGCAGCCATGCGCTGCGCGGATTGAAGAAGAGGTCGACCGCCAGGTCGTAGCGGGCGCGCCGCAGGGCCAGGACCATGGCCGCGGTGCCCAATCCGGCCCCGCCGGCCCCGGCGCGCGCCCGGGCGTCGGCGCCGCGCCGCCGCGCGCCGAGCAGGTGGAGGTGGGCGAGTTCGGGATGATCGCTCAGCAGGGGGCCGTGGGCCGCCTCGCAGAGGTAGCCGATCTCCAGCTCGGGATCGCCCGCGCGCAGGGCACCGATCAGGGCGGTGGACATGGCGATGTCGCCCAGATAGCGCAGGCGCGTCAGCAGGATCCGCCGCAGCGGGCGGCCGTCCAGGAGCCAGCTCACGCCTTTCCCTCCCCGGTCAGGTCGGCGACGACGGCGGCCAGATCGGCGACGACGCGCGCGGCGCCCAGGCCGGCGGCGTCAGGATCGACGCCGGCCCCCTGACCGGTGCGGACGAGGTAGGTGCGCAGCCCGGCGTCCAGGCCCAGGCGGATGTCCGAGAGCTTGTCCCCCGCCAGGGCCGACGCCGCCGGTTCCCAGGCGAAGGCCGCCGAAGCCTCGGCGAGCAGGCCGGGGGCGGGTTTGCGGCAGCCGCACCCGTCCTCGGGAGCGTGCGGGCAGTAGTAGACGGCGGCCAGGACCACGCCGGCTTCGGCCAGCAGCGCATCGACGCGGCGCTGTACGGCGGCGAAGTCGGCTTCGGCATAGTAGCCCCGTCCGATGCCCGACTGGTTCGTCAGGCAGATCAGGCGCCAGCCCGCAGCGGCGGCGCGGCGCAGGGCGTCCGCAGCGCCGGGGATCAGCCGCACCTGGGCGGGATCGCTCAGGTAGTCGGCATCCTCGATGATCACCCCGTCGCGATCGATGAACAGGATCGGACGGGGATCTCCCGGCGCGGGCGGCAAGGGGGGCGCGGCGACGGGCATCCAACGGCTCACGGGGAATCCTCCCGGCGGACGGCCAGGCTCGAGGCCACGGCCAGCACCTCTTCGGGCGAAACCGTGTCCAGGCAGAAGGTCTCGTGCCGGCACTCCGGGCGATAGCACGGCTGGCAGGGGAATCCGGTCGCGGCGACGACGGCGGTCCGCCGGCCGCGAGGGGCCGTCCAGGCCGGGCTGCTCGAACCGAAGATGCCGACCGTGGGCGCGCCCAGGGCCGCGGCCAGATGCATCAGGCCGCTGTCGTTGCCCACGTAGACGGCCGCGTCGCGCAGAAGGGCGGCGACTTCGGACAGGTCGGTTCGGCCCACGCGGTCGACGACGGCGGGGCCCCCGACCAAATCGTCGCGCCAGGCCGCCGAGCAGCCGCGGCGCACCGCGTCGCGCATGGCCCGGCCGGCGGCGTCCCCGACCAGGACCACCCGCGCCCCGCGCCGGCCCACGACGGCGTCGGCGAAGGACGCCACCGCGGCGGCGGGCCAGTTCTTGGCGCTGCCGTAGGTCGTGCCCACGCCCAGGACCCAAAGGGGCGGGCCTTCGGGAGTCGGGGCGGCCTCCGCCCGCTCCGCCAGCCCGGGCAGGCGGGGAGCCGGAGCCTCGCCGGCCGCGGTCGGTTCGCGCCGCCAGGCCGCCAGCAGCAGGCCCAGTTCCTCGCAGTAATGCATCGACCCCCGCAGCGGACGCCGCACCGACCCTTCGAGCAGGAAGCCCCTTCCGTCGCTGCGGAAACCGATCAGGCGCGGGATCCCGGCCAGGCGCGCCGCGACCGCGACCCGCAACGAGGGCGGCAACAGGATCGCCTCCGCGAAGCCCTCCCGTCGCCACTGGGCGGCCAGCCGGAAGAGCCCGTCCAGACCCCGGTGCCGGCCGCCGCGATCGTAGGACAGCAGGCCGTCCACGCGGGGATCGTCGCGCAGCAGCGGCTCCCATTCGCTGCGCAGCGAGACGGTCAGGCGCGGGCGCGACGGATCCGTGGCCAGGGACTCCAGCAGCGAGGTCGCCATGACCAGGTCGCCCAGCCAATTCGGGGCGACCACCAGCAGACGGCGGCCGGCGTCCTTGGCCGGGGCCGCGGTCATCGCACGCTCCGCACCGCCTCGACGGCCTCCATCAGGGTGTCGATGTCGACGCGCTGTCCGGAAGTCACGCGCAGGGCGCGGACGTGCGGCGAATCGACGGGCACCCACATGTCGCGATCCTCCTTCAGGAAGAGGCCGATCGTGGGCACGCCCAGCGCCGCCGCGAAGTGGAAGAGGTCGGTGTTCCCGGCCAGGAAGAGGTCGCAGTTGGCGACCAGCAGCACGGTGTCGAAGAGCGCTTCGCGCGGCAGCGCCAGCGGCGGCGAGGACAGTCCCGACTCGAAACGGCCCAGGCGCTCGCGGTCGGCGTCGGCGGTCAGGGGGAGCACCCGGCAGGACATCTGGCTGGACAGCTGCGTGACCAGGAAATGCAGGCTGGAGATCGACAACCCGACCCCGGCCTTGCCCAGGGCCGGGTCCACGCCGACCAGGACCTCGTCGCGACGGGGTTTGTTGAAGTGGACGAGCTGCTGCATCCGCCGCATGTGGTCCTCGGGCAGATCCCAGCGGCAGGTCGGCGGCAGGGGCGGCAGACCCAGGAAGGGGGCCGCGGCGCGCAGGCGGCCGCCGCGATAGGCGGGCTCGCCGGCCGGAGGGCGGATCTCGAAATTCACGGCCGGATAGGACGCGGCGTGCGACGGCCCCAGACGCAGCCGGGCCCCGCTGGCCAGGGCGACGATCTCCAGGGCCGGCTGGGCGGTGAAGGACATCACCACGCTGGCGTCGGCGCCCAGGTCGCGGACGCTGCGCAGCAGGGAATAGAATCCCGGCGTCCAGGGCCGCAGCTGCCGCCGCCCGTAGACCAGGCATTGCCGGGCGAGGCCGCTGGGCACCACCAGAGAGGCGTGCTCCTCGGGCACCAGGAAATCGACGCGCGACAGCGGGTAGCGTTCGCGCACCGCCTGCAGCAGCGGCACGTGGAAGAGCAGGTCGGTCAGATCGCCGGTGTCGACGGCCAGGATATGCGAGCGCTCCGCGAGGGCGCCGGGCAGCGCGAAGGGCGCCGCCGAAGCGCCGCGCTGCAGGACGCGTCCGAGAACACCGGAAAGAAGTCGTCCTTCCAACAGGTCACTACCTTTCAGGACCGCTTGCGTCGGTTGGGGATGCGCCCGGGGAAAACGGCCTCCCAGACGTCGAGCACGTGCTTCACGCAGACGAACTCGACCTCCGCGGCCACCTCCTCGGGGATGGCGTCCAGATCCGGTTCGTTGGCCGCGGGCAGGAGGATGCGGCGGATGCCGGCGCGGTGGGCCGCCAGCACCTTCTCGGTCAAGCCGCCGATGGGCAGCACCTCGCCGGTCAGGGTGATCTCGCCGGTCATCGCGGTCCGCCGGTCGACGGGCTCGTCCAGCAGCAGCGAGAGCATGACGGTGGCCATGACGATGCCGGCGCTGGGGCCGTCCTTGGGCACCGCGCCGGCGGGCACGTGGATATGCAGGTCGCGGCTGCCGAAGAATTCCCGGTACTCCTCCAGTTCGCCGAAGCGGGCCCGCAGGTACGAGTAGGCCGCGCTGGCGGATTCCTGCATCACGCTGCCGAGCTGGCCGGTCAGCTTCAGGTTGCCGTTGCCGTTCGGCAGGCTGACCCCCTCCAGGTAGAGCAGCTTCCCCCCCACCGAGGTCCAGGCCAGCCCGGTGACCACCCCGGAGCTCAGGCGCGGCCGCAACTGGTCGGAACTGTAGTCGGGGGCGCCCAGGTAATCGACGACGGTGCGGGCGGTGACGCTGTGCCCCCGGCGCCGGCTGCGTCTGGCGACCTTGCGCGCGATCTTGCGGCAGACCGACCCGATCTTGCGCTCGAGTTCGCGCACGCCCGCCTCGCGCGTGTAGCCGGCGATGATCCGGCCCAGCCCGGCGTCGGTGAAGCGTATCTGCGCGGCGGTCAGCCCGTTCTGCTCGACCTGCCGCGGCACCAGATAGCGCTTGGCGATCTCCAGCTTCTCGAGGTTGGTGTACCCCGGCAGCTGGATCACCTCCATGCGGTCGAGCAAGGGGCGCGGCACGGTGTCCAGCATGTTGGCCGTGGTGATGAAGAGCACCCGCGACAGGTCGAAGGGCAGCGACAGGTAGTGGTCGGTGAAGGAGTTGTTCTGCTCCGGGTCCAGGACCTCGAGCAGGGCGCTGGCGGGGTCGCCGCGGAAGTCCTGCCCCAGCTTGTCGATCTCGTCGAGCATGATCAGCGGGTTGTTGGTGCCGCATTCCTTCAGGCCGGCGATGATGCGGCCGGGCATGGCGCCCACGTAGGTGCGGCGGTGGCCGCGGATCTCGGCCTCGTCCCGCATGCCGCCCAGCGAGAAGCGGAAGAACTTCCGGCCCACGGCCTCGGCGATGCTGCGGCCCAGCGAGGTCTTGCCCACGCCCGGAGGCCCGACCAGGCAGACGATCGGCCCGCGGTGCTCCTTCTTCAGCTTGCGCACCGCCAGGAATTCCAGGATGCGTTCCTTGACGTCCTCCAGACCGTAGTGGTCCCGCTCCAGGATCGACTCGGCCCGCTTCAGGTCCAGCTTGTCGTCCGAGCTGACCAGCCAGGGCAACTCGAGCAGCCAGTCCAGGTAGGTCTTGCTGACGGTGTACTCGCTGGCCCCCGGCGACATCCGCGCCAGCCGGTCGGCCTCCTTCTCGGCCGCGGCGCGCACCGTCTCGGGCAGCTCGGCCTCCTTGACCCGCTGCTTCAACTCATCGAGCTCGACAGAGGAGTCGTCGGTCTCGCCGAGCTCGCGCTGGATCGCCTTCAGCTGTTGCCGCAGGTAGTATTCGCGCTGGTCCTTGTCGATGGACTTGCGCACCCGCGTCTGCAGCTTCTCGCCCAGCTCCACGACCTCGAGCTCGCGCACGACGATGCGGGCCAGGAGCTGCAGCCGCCGCAGGATGCTCGCGGCCTCCAGGATCTGCTGCTTCTCGGCGACCTCGATGTCGAGGTTGGTCGCGATCAGATCCGCCAGGCGGCCCGGGTCGTCGATGTTCATGACGACGACCTTCAGCTCATCCGACAGGTTCTCGCTGGCGTCGATGATCTTCAGGAAGTTGTTCGCGACCCCGCGCATGTAGGCCAGGGTCCGCGACGACGGCGACGACTCCTCCTCCACCAGATCCACCCGCGCCTTGAGATACGGCGTCTCCTGGACGAAGTCGCGCGCGCGGATCCGGGCCACGCCCTGCCCGAGCAGGCGCATGCTGCCGTCGGGGAAGCGCAGCATCTTCTGGATCTTGACGGCCGTGCCCACGGGATAGATCAGGTCGCGCTCCGAATGCTCCTCCTCGTCGTCGTCGGCCACCTCGCGCTGGGCGAAGGCGCCGAGCATCTTGTCCTGGGCCAGGCAGTCGTCGGCGAGGCGGATCAGGTTCGCGTCGCTGAGCACGAGCGGCACCATCATGTACGGGAAGATGACCGCGTCGCTGATCGGCAGGATCGGCAACTCGGAAGGGACGTAGGCCTCTTCCCGCTCCCGTTCCAGCACGTCGTTCTCTTTCAAACGGAGCTCCTCTCGCTGCGCGCCCGGGCCGTCGCACGCGGCGACGTCCCGACCGGGTCATTCGCCGCCGACGTCGATGCGGCGGCGCTCTCCCGATGCGGGCCGCCCCTTGCGGAAGGTCACGTAGAGAAAGCCGTTGCGATAGCTGGCCTCGGCGCTCTCGGTGACGACATCCACGGGAATCGCGATGCGCCGGGCGAAGGGCCCGACGTTGATCTCCATCTTGAAGAAATGTTTCTTGCCCGGCGGCGCGATGTCGCGGCGCACGCCGCGGATGGTCAGGCTCTCGCCGTCGGTGAGCAACTCGATGCCGGCGGGATCCATGCCCGCCAGGTCGACCTGGACCACGAAACGATCGCTCGTCTCGTAGACGTCGGTCGCCGGATGCCAGCTGAGATCCTCCTCGATCGGCACGGCCCGTCCGCCCTGATGGTACGAAGTGACGAAGATCTCGAAGATCTCGTCGACGTCCCCGGGCCGGTCGAAGCGGAGTCCTTCCTCCAGGATCATGTCATGCCCCCTTGCCGCGGGCGCGCAACGCGACCGCAGTCGAATGCTAACGGCACCCCAGCGCAGCGTCAACCAATGGGCGCGGACGGGGGGGCAGCCCGGGTTCCGGACGGGAAGGGCCAGCCGGGGGGAAGCTCCGGGCGGGCCCCTCCCCCGCGCAGCATGGCCTCGGCCTCCGCCGCATCGGGAAGCGCCGCCCGGCCGCCGTAGTCCCGGCACTTCAGGGCGGCGACCGCCGCACCGGCGCGCAGGCAGTCCGCGAAGCCGCGGCCGCGGCCCAGGGCCCAGGCGTAGCCGGCGTGGAAGGCGTCGCCGGCGCCCGTCGTATCCCGCGTCTCGACGGCGAAGGCGGGCACGTGCCGGAAGCGCCCCCCGTCCAGGCCCACGCAGCCCGCGGCGCCGAAGGTCATGCCGACCCGCGGCGGCCCCATCGCCGCCAGGGCGCGCAGCGCGGCCGCCGGATCGTCCAGGCCGGTCAACGCCGGCGCGAAGATCTCCGACGAGACGACGTCGGTGCAGAGGGGGACGAGTTCGGCCGTGCCGGGGCGCGCCGTCCCGGCGTCCAGGACCACCGGCATGCCGCGCCGGCGCGCGGCCCGGGCCAGGAGCAGGCTGAAGGCCGGTTCGTGGCTGTCGAGGTAGAGCAGGTCGGCGGCGTCCAGCCAGGCGGGATCGGCGGCCGCCGGCGGCAACGGGGGCAGCCCGCCGCGCGTCCACAGGATGCGCCGGCCGCCGTCGGCGGGGTCGACCAGGATCAGGGCGCGGGGCGTGGATGCGTCGGGCGCGTCGAGGGCCAGCGACAGGTCCACGCCCGCCGCCTCGAGTTCCGTCCGCTGCGCCCGACCGGCGGCGTCCCCGGCCAGGGTCGTGACCAGCCGCACGCGGCAGCCCAGCCGGGCCAGGGCCACGGCGGCCGTGGCCGCCGGTCCGCCGCCGCCCTCGCGGATCCAGGGCAGCTCGTGCTTGGAGTCCGCGGGCGGCACGGCGGCCAGGGGCGCGATCAGGTCCCAGGCGTTGTAGCCGACGACCAGGACCCGGGTCATCTCCCACCTCCGGTTGCCTCCGCGCAAGGCGGCGTGCTAGCCTCCCGGCGGACTGCAACGCCAACCGGGAGTGCCTACCGATGAACGACTGCCTCTTCTGCCGCATGGTCTCCGGCGAGATCCCCTGCGACACGATCTACGCGGACGACGACGTCATCGCGATCCGCGACATCAATCCCCAGGCGCCCGTGCACGTGCTGCTGATCCCGCGGCGCCACATCGCCTCGACCGCCGAGCTGACGACCGGCGACGCCGGCCTGATGGGCGCCCTCTGCCTGGCGGCGACGAATGTGGCCGCGGCCGAGGGCCTGGCGGAGAAGGGCTACCGCTGGGTCGTGAACTGCGGCCGGGAAGCCTGCCAGACCGTCCCCCACATCCATCTCCACCTGCTCGGCGGCCGGGAGCTGGGCTGGCCGCCGGGTTGAGCGCCGCCGCGACAAGCGGGGCCGGCCCCCGCGGGAGCCGGCCCCGATCCCGTATCGCGTCGCGCGCCCAGGCTCAGGCCACGTCGTAGACGCCGCGGCCGACCCGCTTGAGCGCCTTGCTCGTCGACAGGGTCCGGCGCAGCACGTTCGCGAAGTTCTTGCTCTTCGTGCGCACCAGCTTGCCGGCGACGATCGCCTGGTGGATGTCCTGGAAGGACATCGCCTTGCCCTGCTTGCGGATCAGCTCGGCGACCACGGTCTCGACGGTGGGCTTGGCGCGGGCCGCGACCTTGCGTCCGGTCTTCTTCGGCGCGGCCTTGCGCACGACCTTCTTCTTGGCGGCCTTCTTGGCCGTCTTCTTGACGACCTTCTTGGCCGCCTTCTTGGCCGTCTTCTTCTTCGTCGTCTTCTTCGTGGTCTTCTTCGCCGACTTGGGACGACCGGGCTTGCGTCCCGGCTTCTTCTTCGCGCCGACGGGCTTGGCCAGGACCTTCGCTATCTCGGCCTCCACCGCCGCGAGATCCCTGGTCAGTTCGCTCTTGCGGGCGTCCAGCTTCTCCAGCTTCTCGCGCACGACAAGTAAATGACGCAACTCGGCGACGCTCAATTGCGATGGATCAATCATCTTCCGACGTGGCATCAAGGCACCTCCATGAAACGGATCGACGCAGCCGCAGCCGCCGCTGTTAGCGAGTAATGTTACCGGGACCATACACAAGGTCCGGACGGCTGTCAAAGCGAGAAGTAAGATTTCAACGGACGGTTGCGGGATGCCGGCGGTCCTCCGGAGCGATCCACCAATCCTCGATGTTGTAATACGGCGAAAGCATGTCGGGGCGTACGTCGCGCAGACGGCGGGAGACGCCGTAGAGGCTGTCCGGATAATAGAGGAAGGCGACCGGGGCGTCCGCGGCGATCACTTCCTGGTAGCGGCGCCACACCGGCCGGGCCGCGTCGCGGTCGGCCAGCGAGAGCCCCAGGCGCAGCAGCGAGTCGGCCTCCGCTCCTGCGTAATGGCCGTAGTTGAAGCGGTCCCAGGCGTCGCCGCCCAGCAGGGGCGACGGGTCCACCGTCAGCGAGGTCGAGAAGACGCCCAGGTAGGCGTCGAACTCGCCGCGGCTCACGAAGTCGATGGCCGCAGAGAACTCCATCACCCGCGGCCGCGCGTCGACACCGACCCGGCGCAGATTCTCGCGGATGGCCGCCGCGCCGTTCTCGCGCACGGGATCGCCGCGGCGGGTGATCAGGGTGAAGCGCAGGGGCCTGCCGTCCCGTTCGCGGATGCCGTCCCCGTCGTCGTCCCGCCAGCCGGCCTCGTCCAGCAGGGCCGCCGCCGCTGCGGGATCATAGGGATCAGCGGGCAGATCGGCGTGGTGGGCCCAGGAGCCGGGCGGGATCGGGCTGGCCGCCGGCCGGGCGTAGCCGTCCAGCAGCCCGTCGACGAAGACGCTGCGGTCGATGGCCAGCGAGAGGGCCCGCCGCACCCTGCGGTCCGCGAAAGACTCGCGCTCCAGGTTCCAGACGATGTAGCCGAAGAGGCGGCCCATCACCCGGTGCACCTCGATGTCGCCGCCGGCCTCCAGGCGACGGGCCGCGCGCACGGGCAGGCCTTCCATGAAGTCGACCTCGCCGGCCTCGAGGGCCGCCAGCCGCGATGTCTCGTCCGGGATGATCCGGAAGACGACGCGGTCCAGCAGGGGCTGCCGGGCGGGGAAGAGTTCGTTGCGTTCCAGCACCAGTTCGCGGTCGTGGGCCCAGTCGGCGAGCACGAACATGCCCGACGACAGCGGCGCCTGGTTCAGGGGCCAGTTGCGGATCTCCCCCGGGTCCAGACCGTCGGTGACGTGGGCGGGCAGGATGTGATGCCCCAGGGTGGCCAGCATGTCGGCGCGCCGTTCGCGGAAGACGTAGCGCAAGGTGGCGTCGTCCAGGACCTCGACCGCGGCGACGTTGGCGATCCGGCCGCCGGCCCGGGGGCTGGCCGTGCGGGGATCGACGTACAGCCGCCAGGTCGCCGCCACGTCGCGGGCGGTCAGGGGAACGCCGTCGGACCAGAGCCAGGGACGCATCCGCACGATGAGCGAGAGGCTGTCCGGCGCCACGGTCACGGATTCGGCTATGCGCGGGTGGTAATGGAGATCCGACTCCGACTCCATCAGGCAGTCCTGGAGCAGGACCAGCACCTGCCCGCTGTAGGCCGAATGGTGGATCAGGGGATTCAGGACGTCGGG
The DNA here is from genome assembly GCA_964559455.1 of uncultured Fibrobacteraceae bacterium. Lineage (GTDB taxonomy): Bacteria > Krumholzibacteriota > Krumholzibacteriia > LZORAL124-64-63 > LZORAL124-64-63 > CAZLHO01. Next base: position 18,627 of record CAZLHO010000014.1, read on the forward strand.
CTCGGCGGCGAAGGCGATCACTGCCGTGCCTCCCGGCGTCGCCGCGGCCGCGCCGGCGGGAGCGTTCTCGTCCGCGCGCGAACAGCCGCCGACGGCGCCCAGCAGCGCCGCGGCCAGCAGGAGAAGGCAGGACTTCACGAGGGGCAAGATCGCCGCCCGGGGATCGGGGACCTGGGGAAAAAGGCGCGGCCCTCCCCCGCGGGAGCGGCCGCGCCACGGCCTGTACTGAATGTATGGCCCCGCGGACGGGGCCGTCAACGCCCGGTCACTTCACCAGCAACATCTTGCCGGTCCGGGTCTCGCCGCCGCCGCGGGCGTGCAGGAAATAGACGCCGCTGGCCTGGCGGCGCCCGCCGTCGTCCCGCCCGTCCCAGATCCACTCGTGCCAGCCCGAGGGCAGCTCGCCCGAAAAGAGGTCGCGGACGCGCCGTCCCTGCAGGTCGTAGACGCCGAGCCGCAGGGAGACCGGGGCGCCGCCTCCGGGCAGATAGAGGCGGATCGTCGTCGACGGGTTGAAGGGATTCGGATGGTTCGGCGCCAGCAACAGCCGGCTGGGCGTCGACGCGCCGGGCACGTCGGTCAGGCTCGGCCCGTGATAGACGCCGTCGCGCAGGGTCGACCCGCGGAAGGTCGGCCACGGCGCCAGGGCCGGATCGTAGGGAGCCGGCAAGTCCCAGACGTGGATCTGCCGCTCCCAGCCGGCGTAGACGATGTCGATGTCGCCGTCGTCGTCGAAGTCGCAGAGCGTCGGCGTGCCCCGGCCCGGCCCGTCGAGAGAGATCGGGAAGCCGTCGACCGCGGTCCCGTCGGCGCGCAGGGCGACCAGCAGGTCCTCGGACTGCGTGCTGTCGCCGCCGATGGGAAAGACGACATCCAGCGAACCGTCGCCGTCGATGTCGGCGACGACGGGACTGGCCTGCGAGCTGCCGGGCACGAAGACCGGCCAGCCGCTCATCGTCTGGCCCGAGGTGCCGCCCGCGATGTCCGTGTCGACCAGGCGCACCAGGCCGGTATGGCCGTCGTAGACGTCGACGGCGATGATCTCGAACTGTCCGTCGCCGTCGAAGTCGCCGATCGCGGGGCTCGGCGCCGGCGACCCCAGCGGCGAGACGTTGCCCTGGCAGGGTACGGGGAAGCCCGGGTAGCGCGAGCCGTCCTGGCGGACGACGTAGAGCGAGTCCGTCTCGGTGTTGAAGATCACCTCGTGCTGACCGTCGTTGTCGAGATCGGCGACCGTCGGGCTGGCCAGCACGCTGCCGCAGTAGCCCGTCGCGAATGGCCAGCCGGACGGCTGGGTCCCGTCCGGGCGGAAGGCGTAGACGTAGTTCGGGTTGGGACAGCCGAGCTTCGAACCGAAGATGATCTCGGCGGCGCCGTCGCCGTCCAGATCGAAGAGCGCCGGCGAGGAATAGCCCCACTCCCACGTCGCCTCGGGACGGACGATCAGCGGCCCGTTGGTGGCCGGGTTGGCGTCCCCGTCGGCGACCTCGGTGCCGTCCAGGTTCCAGCCGTAGACCCACCCGTAGAGGTTCTGGAGCACGAGCTCCAACTCGTCGTCGCCGTCGATGTCGCCCAGGGCCGGGGTCGCCCAGTTCCAGGCGACCAGCACCGTCTGCGGCCAGCCGGGCATTTCCGTGCCGTCCTGGCGGAAGATGTGGATCTTCCGCTGCGAGGTCTCGGTGGCGACGATCTCCAGGCCGGGCTGGCCGTCCAGATCGGCCAGCAGGATCGCGGCCGGATTGAAACTGCCCCCGATGTCCGTGATCGGGCCCAGGGTCTGCGTGTTGTCGTCGCCGTCGAAGAGCTCGTTGCCCTGGGCATCGAGCACGTAGACCTCGTCGGCGCCGATCACCATGTCCAGATCGCCGTCGGCGTCGACGTCGCCGACGGCCAGGGGGCCGCTGGTCTCCGCGCCGACCGGCAGGGGAAAATCAATCAGCTCGGGCGGGGCGGTGATGCCCAGGATCGCGGCCGACAGCGGCCCCTCGACCAGCGAGGAATCGACGGCCGATATCTTGTAATAGTAGCGGGTCAGCAGCCCCAGCCCCTCGTCGCGGAAGTAGGACGTGCCCTCGATGAGGTCCTGGTTCATGCGCAGGTAGGGGCCGGCGGAAACTTCGGCGCGATAGATGTGGTAGCCGCGCAGGTCGGGCTCGCCGGTCGGCAGCCAGTGCACGCCCAGGACGTCTGGGCCCAGCGAGCTGTCGACCGTCAGGCTGCCCGGCACTTCAGGCGCGCCGAGATCGAAATCATGCCGGAAGCTGCGGCCTTGGTCGTCCTCGAAGAGGATCCAGCAGTCGTACCCGGCGGCGACGTCGGCCACCGACAGCGAGGCCGCGGCCTCGGGGTCGCCGGTCGAAAGCGCGGGGATCCCGGCGAAGGTCAGCAGCGAATCCTGGATCGCGACGCCCGGCGTGGAGGTGCGCACGCGGCCGACGACGCCGTCCGAGTCGCCGGCGCCGTAGTTCTTCAGACTCACCGTGAAAGTGACGGTCTCCCCGTTCTCGAGGACGCCGTCCCCGTCGCCGGTGCCGGCGTCGGTCCATGCCAGGTCCACGGGCTCGAGCTCCGGGGCCAGCATCGTCGTCGTCCAGAGGCTGGCGTCGTCGCGGCCGCCGCCGTCGGTGACGTGCACGGTGAAGCCGACGTTGACGCCGTCGGCCACCGAGGCGGCGACGGCGACCAGGAAGGGATCGGTCGCGGCCGCGGAAACGCCGGATGGCACGGCAGGCACGGCTACGGCGCCGTCCACGACCACGATCCCCGGAGCCGTGGTGGAGAGAGCGGCGGTCAGACCGGTGCCGCCGCCGCTGCCGGTGTCGGTGAAGGTGCCGAGCAGGGCCACCATCTCGCCGGACTCGATGCGTCCGTTGCCGTTGCCGACGGATCCCAGGCTGCCGTCGTCGACCACCGCGACGTCGGTCATGGCGATGAACGATCCGCCGCCGGCGGAGACCGGGATGTCCAGGCCGGCGGGCGCCAGGTCGTGGCCGTTGACGGTGAGGCGGGCCTGTCCGGGGAAGGACGGCGTGAAATCGAGCGTGACTTCGCCCAGGCCGTCGGTGACGCCCTTGACGTAGGCGTCGCCGTCGACGGCGAGGGTGACCAGGGCGCCGGGCACGGGAGATCCGCCGGCGCTGACGGTGACGGCCACGGGCTGCTCGCCCGTGGAGAGCGAGGCGGGCGCGGCGACGTCGAGGCCCGCCGGAGCGCCGGTCCACAGGCGCAGCGCCGGATCGCCGAGCAGGACGACGTTCATGGTCGACCAGCGGAAGATGTTGTCGGTGCCGGTGCTGCCGAGCCAGGGCAGGCGGCTCAACTCGAGCAGCTCGCCCAGGCGGTCGGAGCCGCCCTCGAAGAGCTGCCGGAAGAAGTCGTACTGGTACAGATTCGCCACGTTGGGGAAGGCCGCGCGCACGGCGCCGATCGAGGCCACCGAACCGCCGTGGCGGTTCTGGACGAAGCGCTCCATGAGGCAGGAGAAGTCGAAGGCGGCCGACGCGCAGTTCAGCGCGTAGAGCAGGAAGGGCCGGCCGTCGTTGGTCAGCGCGTCCGCGTCGCCCACGAACAGGTTGGCGTCGCCCACGGACATGTTGAAGTACATGCCGTGGCCGATCTGGTTCAGGTAGCTGTAGTGGCCGGTGCTCAGGCTGTCCATCAAGGCGAGGCGGGTCTCGGGCACGGCGCCGGGATAGAGCGGGAGCCCGGAGCCGGCGTCGATGCCGTCCCAGCTCTCGAACATCCGCACGTTCTCCATGTCCGTCAGCGGATCGAGCAGTGAGTCGACCATGGCCTGGGCGAAGGTGGCGCCGTCGCTCCAGGGCTCGGTCTCCAGGTCGTCCTTCCAGAAGAGGACCTCGGCCGCGAAGAGGAAGCGGTTGGCGAACTGGGACCCCGCGGGCTGCTCCTCGTAGGCGATCACCTTGTCGACGAAGCTGGCGGCGTCCTCCGGCGTGCTGACCGGGGCCCGGCCCAGGTAGAGCTCGGGCACCAGGTCGACGCCGTCGCCGCCCTGGATGATCTCGTACTGCTCGCCGAAGACATCATTGCCGTTGCCGTTCCAGTTGCCGTCGAGGCAGTTGAAGTACAAGTCGACGGGCAGGTCTGAGCCGACCATCGAGGGGTAGTAGGAGTTGAAGACGTAGCGGGCCGGCAGGACGTCGGTGTCCCCTCCGAGCAGGACGTACTCCACGCCCCAACGTTCGTAGGCCTCGCGAATGAAGCTGCGCATCGTCTCCTGGATGTCGACGCCGTTGCGGTAGTTGTCCCGGATCCACTCGACGCTGCGCACGACCGCGGGCAGCCCCATGGCGGTGCGGTGGTCCGCCAGTCGCTGGAATTCGGCGCTCAGCTCGTCGTTGGTGATGATCAGGTAGCTGACGGCGCTGCCGTCGATGCTGGGCACGCGTGTCGGCGCGAAGGTGCGCGGAGCCGAGGGCACGATTGCGCCGTCGTCGCGGGCGTAGGTCGCCAGGGCCTCGGGATTGGCGCAGATGCTGCGCAGGAGGCGCTCGGTGCGGGCGCGCTCGCCGGGCACGCTGCGCAGGCGGCGGGCGAAGTCTGGCGCCGGGGCGGCCGCATCGTCGGTCGAACGGATGGCGAAGCGTTCCAGGATCTCGAGTTCGGTCCAGGCGCCGTCGGGCCCGACCAGGACCCGGACCGGGTAGACCGTGACGGGCAGCAGGCGGAAGCCGCGCAACGACTGGGTGCCGCCGGCCTCCCCCCACACCGTGGGGAAGACGCCGTCGCCCGCCGGCGGAGCGACCTCGCGCCCGGGACGACCCTCGTCGCTGAGCGCGGGGGTCGCCAAGCGCAGCGGGGCCGGCAGACGGACGCGTCGGGTGGCCAAGGGCACGATCTCGACGCCGCCGATCGCCGCGCCGGCGGGCACCAGCACCGTCAACGGGCGCATCAGCACTTCGGGACCGCCGGCGGCCTGCAACGCCCGGGAGCCCGGCTGGGCCAGGATCATCGCGCCGTCGGGACCGGCGCGCCACGTGAGCTCCTGCCCGGGGAGCGCTCCCTCGTAGAGCACGCCGGCCGAAGCGGCGGAGGCGCCGGTCAGGAGGACGACGAGCAAGGAGGCCGCCGCGAGACGACCGACGATACGGTGCGGGAAGTTCATGCTTTGACCCCCATGTGGCCCAAACGATCCACGTCGGCGGACGCGACCGCATTGTTCGGTGTCACAACTGTCCTTGGTTCCGGTCGCGATCGGAACTGCTCAGGTCTTCATGTATGCGCCGCGGCGGCGCTCCGAAGTTGTCCGTTATCAACCTTCGCGGTGCCGGGACCTCCGAGCTGGGGGGAAGCGAGGATCCGGACCGTCGGGTCCATGTTCCTCGCTTGAGTATAATCCCATTCCGCCATCGATTGCAATCCTCCGGCACCGGTCAGCGCACGAGCATCATCTTGCCGAGGGCCTGATCGCCGTCCGTCTTCAGCCGGTAGAGATAGACGCCGCTGGCGACCTTGCGCCCGGAATCGTCCAGGCCGCGCCAGTCCACCGTGTACTCGCCTGCCGCCAGTTCGCGATCGATCAGGGTCGCGACCTCCCGGCCCCGCAGATCGAAGACGCCCAGCCGCACCGGCCCCCGGTAGCCCGCCGGGATCGCGAAGGAGATGCGCGTGGACGGATTGAAGGGATTGGGCCGATTCGGGCGCAGGACCAGTCGGCGGGCCGGCGGGGTCCCGTCGCCGACGGCCGTGATCCACTCCTGGTCCAGCAGGCCCGTGCGCAGCGGGTTGCCGCCGAAGGTGGGCCAGGGCACCAGGGCGGGCACGTAGGCCCCGGGCAGGTCCCAGACATGCATCGACAGGTCCCAGCCGCCGTAGACGATGTCGATGTCGCCGTCGCGGTCGAAGTCGGTCAGGGTCGGGGAAGAGCGGACGGGCCCGGAGAGCTCCATCGGGAATCCGGGCATCATGGCCCCGATGCCCCGGTAGGCGTAGAGCAGGTTCGGCGCCGTGTCGGTGGCGCCGCCGACGCCGAAGAGCACGTCGGGAGTGCCGTCGCCGTTCATGTCGCCGACCAGAGGGGAGCATTCCGAGGTGCCGGCGATCGACTGCGGCCAGTAGCCGATGTTCTCGCCGGTGGCCAGGCTCAGCACGTGGATCGCAGCCGTCTCGGCGTTGGTCACCGACACGGCGACGATCTCCATCACGCCGTCCGCGTCGAAATCGCCGAAGGCGGGCGAAGGAGCCGGCGCGCCGCTGCTGAAATTGTTGCTCGTGAAGGGGATCGGGAACGGCGCCCGCTCGCTGCCGTCCTCCTGCAGGACGTGGAGCTTGTCGTTCTCGGCCAGGATCACGATCTCGAGCCCGCCGTCGCCGTCCAGGTCGCCCACCGCCGGCGACGAGAGGCAGTCGCTCAGCCGGTCCTCGAAGGTGACGGGCCACCCCGGCACGTTGCTGCCGTCGTTCTTCAGGGCGAACACCTGGTCAACGGCGTCGTCCTTGTAGGTCGTGGTGGTGATGATCTCGAGCTGGCCGTCGTGATCGATGTCCACGAGCGCCGGCGAGCAGAAGGAGTACCACTCGTTCGACCGGATCATGAAGACGCCCTCGGTCGCGGGATCGGCGTCGCCGTCCCGGAACTCGGTCCCGTCGTGATGCCAGGCGTAGGTGCGGCCGCCCACGTTGTTGACCACGATCTCCAGGTCGCCGTCGCCGTCCAGATCCCCCGCCGCCGGAGCGGCCCAGTTCCAGTCGTTCATCTGGCGGGGCCAGCCGGCGGCGATGCTGCCGTCGCCCTCGAAGACATAGACCGAGCGGGTGGTCCGGCACGAAGCGATGATCTCCAGGCCCGGCTTGTTGGTGAGGTTGGCCAGGGCGATGCCCGCCATCCCCCAGTCGTAGGCGAAGGCCGTGAAGGGTCCCAGGGTCTCGGGGTCGCCGTCGCCGTCCCTCAGCTCCAGGCCGTCGGCGTCCCAGACGTAGAGGTTGTCGGCGCCCAGCACCACGTCGTCGACGCCGTCGCCGTTGACGTCGCCCACGGCGACGTGTCCCGAGGACTCGGCGGCGAAGGGCAGCGGGAAGCCGACCATCTCCTTCGGCGTCGTGCTGACGGACAGGGGGAAGGACAGGCGCCCGAGCTGGCGGGACGAGTCGATCGCCGAGACGCGGTAGTAGTACTTGGTCATCGGCTGGAGATCGAAGTCGCGGAAGTAGGTGCCGCCGACGACGGGGTCCACGGTCACCCGCGCGAAGGGGCCGTTGGCCAGGTTCGAGCGGTAGATGTGGTAGCCGTAGAGGTCCTGCTCGGAATTGCCCGTCCACATCAGGAGGGCCTCGCCGCCGACGGGGGCCACGAGCGAGCTGATGGCGACCTGGTCCGGCGCCAGCATATCGAAGTCGTGGGTCCACTCGTGACCGAGCATGTCCTGGACGTGCAGCCGCCCGCGGGCCGTGGCGGGCGTGGCCCCGCCCGTGAGGATCATCTCGTTCTCCTGCTCGGCCTCGCCGAGCTTGGGAATCGTCGGCCAGAGGCCGGTGCCGCTGGCGGAGGCGAAGCCGGAGCCCAGGGGCTCGATCCAGGCGGTCAGACCGTCGGCGCTGCCCCAGCCCCGGTTGCGCAGGGCGAAGGTGACCCGGACGTCCTCCCCCGTCTCGACGACGCCGTCGCCGTCGCCCGACAGGTAGTCCGTCCACGCCATGACGGACACTTCCAGCTCGGGGCGCAGGACGTCGATGGCGTCGGTGTCGTGGTAGAAGTCCCCGGCGCCGCCGTCCATGATGATGTCGAAGTCCACCCGCGTGCGGTCCGCCAACTGGGCGTCGAGGTCCAGGAGCACGATCTCGGCCGTGCCGGCGGCGCCGGCGGCCAGCGCCTCCAGGGAGGCCTCCGCGGTCAGGATGACCGTCAGGGGTTCGGCGTCGAAGAAGGTCACGCGGCCGTGCTTCGTCGCCTCGCCGCCGGTGTTCTCGAACTCGGCGAGCAGACCCACGCGCTCCCCCGCCTCGGCCATGCCGTTGCCGTTGCCGACCGTGCCCTGGCTGCCGTCGTCGACCAGGGTCATCCCGGCCAGGCGGAGATAGGGACCGACGGGGGCCGCGACGGGGATCTCGATCGTCTCGGGACGCAGGTTGCGCCCGTTGACGTTCAGCTGGACGACGCCGCCCGACTTGGGCGAGAACATCAGCGACACCAGGCCGGCGGCGTCGGTCCTGGCGACCGCGTAGTCCTCGCCGGCCTTCCGGAGGCAGACGACCGCGTCGGCGACCGGCCCGGAATCGTCCGTGACGGTGACGACGACCTGGCTCGGGCCCTGCGGCAGCGAATCCGGAGCGGCGACGGTCAGCTCCCGCGGCACGTCGGACCAGAGCAGCAGGCTGGGATCGCCGAGCAGGGCGTAGTTCATGTGGGTCCAGCGTTCCATCGTGTTCGTCGCGGTCAGCCCGTCGAAGGGCACGCGGCTGAGCGAGATGACCTCGCCGGCGTGGTAGGCCGGATCGTTGAGCAGCACTTCGTAGAAGCTGCGCTGGTAGAGGGTCGCGACCTCGGGGAAGGACGCCCGCGCCGAGCCGGTCGTGAGCACGGCCCCGCCGCGGGGATTGGTCAGGAAGCGTTCCTGGATCGAGTTGTAGTCGAAGGCGGCCGAGGCGCAGTTCATCCCCCAGAGCAGGAAGAAGTTGGGCTCGTTGCGCAAGGCGGCCGCGTCGGTCAGCTCCAGGCTCTGCGAGCCGACCGACATGTTGTAGAAGAAGCCGTGGCCGATGTGGTTGACGATCCCGAAGCGGCCGGACTGCAGCGAATCGACGGCGGCGGCGCGGCTCTCGTGATAGGAGCCGGGCCAGGCCGTGTCGTTCTCGTAGAGGCGGACGGGCTCCATATGCGATCCGGCCAGCACCGAATCGATGATGTCCTCGCTGTACGAGGCCCCGTCGTCCTGGATCTCCATGCCGGCCTGGAAGCTCGAGGGGAAGATCACCTCGCTCATGAACAGGATGCGGCGGTAGTGGTCGCCCACGCCGTCGCGCTCGTAGGCGATGACCTTGTCGATGTAGTCGTCGGCCTCGGCGGCGGTCTTGACCGGCGCCCGGCCCAGGTAGACCTCGGCCACCAGGTCGACGTCGTCGCCGGGGTCCAGCACGTTGCGGTAGGGCTCGCCCAGGATCTCGTCGCCGTCGGCGTTCCAGGTGCCGTCGAGGCAGGAATAGTAGAGATCGACGGGAAGGTCGGTGCCCTCGCCGGTCGGATGCAGGGAGTTGTGGACGAAGCGGGTGGGGATGATCTCGACGTCCCCGCCCAGCAGCACGTAGCGGGTCGCCCAACGCGAGTAGGCGTCCTTCACGAAGTCCCGCAGCGTGGACTGGAGGTCGGCGCCGACGGGGTAGTTCTCCAGGACCCAGTCCACGGTGCGCACGACGCAGCTGATCCCGCGGGCGGTCTTGTAGTCGGCCAGCCTCTGGAAGGCGGCCTCCATCTCGCCGTTCGTCAGGATGACGTAATCGACGGACGAGCCCTCCAGGCTGGGCTCCGCGGTGGGCGCGAAGCCGTCCTCCCGCACCGCACGCGCCCCGACGTCGGCGGCGTAGCCGTCCAGGGCCTCGGGGTTGAGCAGGCGCGCCTCCAGCTCGCCGCGCAGCGCGCCGTCCTCGCCGGGCACGGCGCGCTCCCGACGCAGCGCAGGGAAGCGGGCGGGCACGGTCTCGCAGACGATGCGGAAGCTGCGCGCCGAGCGCGCCCCGCTCCACGCCTCGCCCGCATCGTCCCTGACCAGGCGCAGCGGGTAGAGCCGGACCGTGGCCACGGTGAAGCCGTGCCGGGTGTAGCTGCCCATGGCCGCGCCCCAGGCCGACGGGAAGGTCGTCCCGTCCTCGGGGGCCAGCCGCCAGGTCAGGGGCACCCCCTCGGAACTGCGCGGCTCCGCGGCGACGGCGAGGGCCCCGGGCAGGGCCTCGTCGACGCCTTCGGCGCTGATGGTCACGGCGCCGAGTTCGGTGCCCGGAGGCAGCAGGATCTCTACGTCCCGATAGGGCAGGCGCGGACGCCCCGGCTCGCCGAGCAGGGGCAGGTCGGCCAACCGCGGCAGCGGGCCCGCGGCGGACCGCTCCCAGACCAGGGGATCGTCGCCGAGATCGATGGCGCACTCCAACGCCGGCGTCGCCGCCCGGACGGGCGCGACCGCGGCGAGGAGCAGGAGCGAAGCGGCCAGCAGCAGAACCAGGGATCCGAGGACCGCCGTGGCCGTCGCTGGAGAATCAGAAAACCGGGAAAGGGCGGGCGCAGGCCGGGCAGAGAATTTCGAGCTCACATGTGTCCTTCACGGTGTAGAGCATTTCAGGTGCGGGCCGGGTCCAAGGACGGGCTGCCCCGCCGTCGATCCCCTGCGCCAGATCTCCATGTCTGTGGATCGACCCCGACCATTCCTTGATGTGACAGATATTTTACCACACAAGGAACCCAGGGGTCAATCCGTCGCGTCGCAAAAAGACTGGGGGGACAGGAAATCCGACTAGAAAGGTATCCTGACTATCGTTCCAGGATCAAGGAAAAAATGCAGAGGGGGATCGTCCGGAAGGGACCCGGGGACGGTGATCAACCGTCGTGAATGAGTCATGTTGCGCAGTACGAGTTCCTTGCCCAGACGGCGCCAGCTCACCCCGCAGCGCTGCAACTGGGCCGCCTCGCCGTCGCTGAGGAACTGGGGCGCAGGTCCCGAGAGGGGCCGTAGCCCGTCGAGCAATTCGGCGAAGGCCGTGAAGCCCCGGGCGACGACCGTGCTGTCGACGTGCGCGAAGTTGACGCGGTGGACCTCGACGATCGCCGGCTCGCCGCGGCTCCATGCATTGCCGATCTCGTCCAGGCAGCGCCGGACGGTGGCCGACGGGTCGGGATCCTGCGCGGGCTCGAAGCGGCAGTTGCGCTCCAGGTAGACCAGCCGGGGTTCGGTGAGCCGGCGCCAGGCCCGTTCGGCGACCTTGCGCAGTCGGGCCGCGGGGCCGTTGCCCCAATGCGGCCGGCGCTGCTCGCGCTTGCCCTGCACCGCCTCGATCCCCGCCTCGGCCCACAGCGTCTCGTGCAAGCGGGTCCATGTATAGTCCGGCGCGACGGTCGACCGGGGCGGACGGCCGAAGCGGTCCCGGAAGGCGGCGACCGCCCACATCACGTCGGCCCGCGCGCCCTGATCGCGGTCGGGCCCCAGTTCGGCGGCCTCGGAAGCACCCGGGAACAGCATGACGCCACGGCGCGCGGCGGCGGCGGCGGGTCCGTCCGGATCGGCGGCCGCCCTGTAGCGCGCCTCGCGGTCGTAGTGGAGCAGGCCGTGGAGTTCGGGCACCCAGACGCCGTCCCGGCGGGCGGCGTCGACGGCCTCCCAGAGACCGGGTCGGGCGTAGGCGGGCGGCAGATCGGGCAGGACCCGCAGCCGCCATCCCCCCTGCGGCTCGGCACTCAGCGAGCCCATGATGTAGTTCGGCTGGAAGACGGCGGGCAGCCCGGCCCGGCCCCGCGAGCGCTGCAGCAGGCGGTGCAGGCGGGCGACGGTCGCGCTGTCCTCCAGGGTCGTGCCCCAGTAGACCTCGGGGAAGGGCCCCGGCGCCAGCCCCGCGCGATCCAGGGAGTCCAGGGCCGACGCGTCGGGGACGAAACCGCAAAGCCCCCAGTCGTCGCTCTCGAAGAGCACGGCCCGGGCCAGGCGCCAGTCGGCCGCATCGCGCGGACCGGCGCAGAGGAAGGCGGCGCCGACCAGGGCCACCGCCGCCAGCGCGATCAAGAGAACGGGGTTGCGATGCGGGCGCGTCACGACGCGGCCTCCCCGGGCGCGTGTCGCGCCCACCAGTAGTTTCCGTAGGCCAGGCCGTCCTCGGCGATGCGGACGGAAAGGCGGGCCGCCTCCCCCTGCGTCGGTCCGGTGTCGCCGGAGCCACGCAGGAGATCCAGCACGACATCGAGGTCGGCCACGGGATAGCGGTTCGTCTCGCGGCCGAAGCGCCAGGCCCGGACTTCCGCGCCCAAGCTCGCGCGGAATTCCCGCAGCGGCAACAGCGGCCGGCGCAGTTCGGGCAGCGTCGACGCCAGCCAGGCCTGCAGGTCGCGATAGTTCCGCTGCGCCGGCGTGGTCTCGCCGGGCTCGTCCTCCAGGATCCAGAGGACCCCCTCGGGGCGCAGGCACTCCCGCCAGCGCCCCAGCAGGCCGGCGGGCGGCGGCCAGCACTGGCGCAGCAGGTTCGGAACGATCAGCAGGCCCAGGGATGCGGCCCGCAGGGGCGGAGCGACGGCGTCGCCGACGAGGTCGGGACGCGCGCCGAGCAGCGGCGGCCGACGATCCATGCCGACCACGGGCAGGCCCGCCTCGCGCAACAGGCGCGTGAAGCGGCCGTCGCCGCAACCCAGTTCCAGCGCCGGCAGGTCGGTACGTCGGTCCAGATCAGTCCGGAATGTCTCGGGCAGTGGAGAAAACGACATCATCCTCGGGCTCGGAGCCGCCCTCCTCCCCCTTCCCGCGCCGCGCCGCGTCCACGCGCCCCGGGTGAGCCACGACCGCAGCGGTCCCGCCGCCGCCGGCCATCGCGGCCAAGGCGTGCTCGACCTTCCGCCGTTCGGCCTGGATGTCGATGATCTCGGCGACCTGGGTCTCGGGAACACGGGCGGTGGAGATGGCCCGGTCGTCGAGCCCCATGGCGAAGAGCATCTCGCTGAAGAAGTCCAGCTGCGAGCGGGAATCCCGCCGGCGCGAGCCCCAGAGATGGATCGGCAGCAGCCAGGTGGCCAGGGCCGGCAACCCCAGCCAGGGCAGATCGACGAAGTCGGAGAGCGCGAAGAGCACGGCCCCGGTGGTGATCAGCAGCAGGATGACCACCGCGGTGGGCGGCGCGAAGCCCAGGCGCACCAGCCGATGGTGCAGGTGGAAGTCGTCGGCCTCGAAAATCGACGCCCGCTTGCGGTAGCGGCGGATGATCGTGGTGCCCGTATCCCAGATGGGCACGACCATCGGCGCCAGCATCAGGAAGAGCGAGATGCCGTTGCGCTGGCTCAGGTGCAGCATCAGGCCGCCCAGCACCAGCCCCATCCACATGCTCCCGGAGTCGCCCAGGAAGATCTTCCGCCGGCTCATGTTCCAGTACATGAAAGCCAGGGTGGAGCCGCCCAGGGTGGTGGCGAAGAGCAGCGAGAAGAAATCGCCCACGACCAGGGCGACCGCGACCAGGCAGAGCGAGGCGATCGCCCCGATGCCGCTGGCCAGGCCGTCCAGGCCGTCGATCAGGTTCATCGAATTGATGAAGCCCAGATACCAGAAGAGGGTCACGGGCCAGGACCAGCCGCCGAGCTCGACCTGCCCCAGCAGCGGCAGCACCACGGTGTCCAGGCGCTGCCCGAAAACCATCAGGCTCAGGATGACCACCAGCTGTCCGTAGAGTTTCTTCTCGGCGTGGATGTGGAAACGGTCGTCGCCCACGCCCAGGGCCAGGATCGCCAGCCCCGAGCCGCCGAGGATGGCCAGCCAGGACCAGGGCAGCGGTCCGTCCAGCACCAGGTAATCCAGGATGAAGAGGGTGGCGAAGAAGGAGATGAAGATCGCCATGCCGCCGGTTCGGGGCACGGGCTCCCGATGCGTCCGGCGATAGCCGGGCAAGTCGACGATCCCGGTCAGGAAGCCGAGGCTGCGGAAATGAGGTTGGACCAACCAAGAGACCAGGAAAGCCACCGGGCCGCTCAGCAGGACAATGGCGTCCGAACTCAACCTAACTCCTTCAAGGTCGAATACCGCCGCTCCCTCGGCGGCGCCATAGGCAGGACAGTAGGCCATGCCGCCCCGGGGGGCAACGATAAATTCGTCGATTCCCGGACCCTGCTAGGCCAGATGGGCCCCGTAGGCGGCCAGCGTCGTCTCGGCTGTCCGGACCCAGGTCCACTCGCGGCCGCGGGCCGAACCCCGGGCGGCCAGGTCGGCGGCCAATCCCGGCTCCCGCACCAGACGCCCCATGGCGCCGGCTATGGCCCCCGCGTCCTCGGGATCCACCGTCAGGGCGGCGTCCCCGGCCACTTCCAGCATGGCCCCGCGATCGGCGGTGACGACGGGAAGCCCGGCGGCCATGGCCTCCAGGATCGGCAGGCCGAAGCCCTCGTGCAGCGAGGGGAAGAGCAAGGCCCGTGCCGACGCGTACAGCTCCCAGAGGCGGTCGTTGTCGCAGTATCCGGCCAGGCGCAGCTTCCCGCTGTCCTCAAGGTCCTGGATGCTTTCCCGCAGAGTGGAATCGTTCCACCCCCTGCCGCCGACGAGCACCAGATCCGGAGCGGCGGCGTCCCCGTCCCATCCAGCCAGGAAGAGCCGGTAGGCGGCCAGGATCCGTTCCAGGTTCTTGCGGGGCTCGAGCGTGCCCACGAAGAGGAAGGGCGCGTCGGCCGTCCGCGTCGTCCCCGCCGTCCGTCCCTCGACCCAGGAGGGCGTGGCGTACGGGGTCACGATCGTCTTCTCCGCCGCGAAGGGGTACGCGGCGGCCAAGTCCTGCGCGGTGCTGGCGGAAATGGTCAGGATCCCGGCAGCTCGACGCAGGCTCAAGGGAACGAAGAAACGATAGTAATGGCGGCGCGGGGCCTCCACGGTTCGAGGAAAGAGGCGGAAGGCGATGTCGCAGACCGTCACCAGCAGGGGGCAGGGCGCGGCCAGCGGAGCGACGAAGTGGAGGCCGTGCAGCAACCGGGCGTTCATCCGGCGCGCCAGCCTCGGCAACTCAATTTGCGTGAAAAGAGTCTTCTTCGCAATCCCCCCCCGGGCCGCGGGGCAGGTCAGAAGCCGCCACTCCGGCGCTGCGGCCAGGAATTCGAACATCTCCGGGTTCGTACAGGCCACCACGAAATCGTAGCCGCGCGGCTCGGCCGCGAGGGCGCGCAGCAGGTCCAGGATCGAGCGTCCGACCCCCGTCGGACGGGGCTGGACGACCAGGGCGTCGAGCAGGATGACCGGACGCTCAGGCATCGTCGACCTCCCCTTCCCCACGCGTCGCGGCCAGCAGCAGACCCAGGGCCAGCCAGATGTGGGGCAGGTTGTACTGCGAGAAGGTCAGGAGCTGGACGCCGACCCCGACCGCCGCGGCTCCGGCGGCGGCCGCTCTCAGCCGGCTCTCCGGCTCGCCCCGGGCCGCCTTCCGCCAGGTGCGCCGCGCCAGGGCGACGACGCCGGCGAGCAGGACGCCCAGCCCGACCAGCCCGGTCTCGCAGAGGACCTGCAGGGGGAAATTGTTGACCACCGGCCAGGCGAACTGGCTCTGCAGACCGACGGGATCGACGAGCGCCGGGAAGTGGAAGGCGAACTGCCCCCAGCCCACCCCGATCAGCGGGCTGAGCAGGAAGGCGCGCCAGGCCGCCTGCATCGAGTAGAGGCGCGTCAGGTTGGACCAGTCCTGGCGGTCGAGGGACTGGACGAGGCGGCGCAGGGGCAGCAGCAGCGCGTCGGCACCGAGGATCAGGGCGACGGCCGCCAGGACGGCGACCACGCCCGCGACCGCGAGCAGCCTCGCCTTCGGGCTCCAGCCGCCGCCTCCATCGATGCGAGCGCGCCGCAGCAGCAGCAGGCCGGCCCCGAGGCCGGCGCCGCCGGCGAGCCAGGCCCCGCGCGACCAGGTCGCCGCCAACAGCACGACCCCGGCCGCGAGGGCCGCACGGGCCACGCGCGACCGACGGGCGGCCAGAACGAGCCAAGGCAAGGCCATGAGCAGGTAGCTGCCCAGGTAGAGCGGCTCGCAGGCCGTCCCGCGCAGACGCGGGATGCCGACGAATCCGCCGCCGAGATAGAGCTCCTCCGACCCGGACAGGATGCTGGGGTTGCTCGTGAACAGGCCCTCCAGCGCGGCGAACCAGCCCTGGGGATGGTTGAAATGGAGAGCCTGCAACGCTCCGTAGGCGGCCTGGAAGAGCAGCCCCCACCCCAGCCAGCGACAGAGCCCCACCCAGCGGCCGGCGGAAGCGAACCAGGCGAGCGGCAACGCCACAAAACCAGCCATAACTATAATTTGCAAGATCTGCTTCAGGTACCGCATCCAGGCGTCGCCCGGGGCGATCATGCCCGGCGTCCGGACCAGGGCGAGCGCCGAAAGCGCCAGCGCCGCGACGGCGGCGGCCAGCCACAAAAAAGCCGGCCGACCGGGCCGGAGCCGCCCGGCGGCCCCGGCGTCGGCCCCCAGGACCAGCGCCAGGGCCGGCACGAGCAGCAGGTAGGCGGGCTGGAAACCGGCGCCGGTGTCGACTCCGGCCAGCAGGCGCACCACGCCCATCCCGATCCAGGGCAAGGTGACGACGACCGCGGCGACGAGGAATCCGGCGACGGCATTGGCGGCCGGACGGAGTGGGGACGTCGGGATCATGAGGAGCGCAACCTCGAACGGGCGCGGGCCATCAAGGTGATCGTGGCCAACAGCAGGCCCGCCAGCAGCAGGTAGGGCCCCCGCCGACCGGCGGGGGGCGGATCCGAGACGTAGCGCAGGCCGCCGGGATCGACGGTCAGGGAGCCGCGCAGGACCGTCAGGTGGAAGCCCGCGTCGGCCAGCAGCAGCGGCGTGTCGACGCGGTAGCGTCCCGGGGCGAAGAGGAAGCGGCGGCCCTGGCCGACGCCGGCCAGGTCGGCGCCGTAGTCCAGCACCAGATCCTCCCGGCCGAAGCGCTCCGGTTCCACGCCGGGCTCCAGCGAGAGGCTGCCCCCGTCCCAGACCAGGGCCCGGCGACCGTCCTCGCCCAGCGGGGCCCAGCGGAAGCGGGTGCTGTCGAATCCGGCCTCGATCACCAGCCGGCCGGGGCGCTCGGGATGGATGTTTGAAGCGGCGACGGCCGGGACCGCCGACGCCGCGCAGGCCAGGGCGAGCAGCAGGCCGCCGAGGCGGCCCGTGGCGCCGGCGATCGGGATCATGGCTGGAACTCGGCGGATCATGGCGGCAATGTACACCCTGCCCCCCGCCCGCTCCAGCCAAAGTTGCCGGCTAGGGCTCAGGTCGTCGCCAGATAGCGCCTCAGCTCCCAGCCGTGCACCTGCGAGATGTACTCGCTCCACTCCTTTTCCTTGGCCAGCAGGTAGTGGGTGAAGATGTGGTCGCCCAGTGTCTCGCGCATCAGGGCGCTGCGCCGCAGCTGTCCGACGGCCTCGAGCAGGTTCTCGGGCAGCTGGCTGATCTTCAGGCGGCTCTTCTCGCGCTGGCTCATGTCGAAGATGTTCTTGTTGACCGGTTCGCCGGGATCGTAGCCGTTCTCGATCCCGTCGAGGCCGGCCGCCAGCATCGCGGCGAAGGCCAGGTAGGGATTGCAGCTCGGGTCGGGCACGCGCACCTCGATCCGCGTGCCGACGCCGCGGCGGGCCGGGACGCGGGCCAGGGGCGAGCGGTTGTGCTCTGACCAGGCCACGTTCACCGGCGCCTCGTAGCCGGGCACCAGGCGCTTGTAGGAGTTCACCAGGGGGTTGGTCAACGCCACGTAGGCCCTGGCGTGCTTGAGCAGGCCGCCGATGTAGCCGCGGGCGATCTCGCTCAGCATCCACGGGCCCTCGGGATCGTAGAAGGCGTTGTCCTCGCCGTCGGGACCGTCCCGGAAGAGCGACTGGTGGGTGTGCATCCCGGAACCGTTGACCGCGAACAGCGGCTTGGGCATGAAGGTGGCGTGCAGCCCGAAGTCCTGAGCGATGCTCTTGACGACCAGCTTGAAGGTCATGACCTGATCGGCCGAGCGCAGCGCGGCGGAATACTTGAAGTCGATCTCGTGCTGCCCGGGCGCCACCTCGTGGTGCGCGGCCTCGATCTCGAAGCCCATCTTCTCGAGCACGTTCACGATGCGCCGGCGGGCGTCCTCCCCCCGGTCGACCGGCAGCAGGTCGAAATAGCCGCCGGCGTCGTGGGTCCGCACGCTCGGCTCGCCGTGCTCGTCGCGGTGGAAGAGGAAGAACTCCACTTCGGGGCCGCAGACCGGCGCCAGCCCCAGGGCCTCGAGCCGGGCCAGGGTCCGCTTCAGCGTCAGCCGGGGGCAGCCGGCGAAGGGGGTGCGGTCGGCGTTGTAGACGTCGCAGATCAGACGGGCCACCCGCCCGTGGACTCCCTCGAAGGGAATCACCACATAGCTCGCCAGGTCGGGCACCAGCAGCATGTCGGATTCCTCGATGCGCGAGAAGCCCTCGATAGAGGAACCGTCGAACATGATCTCGCCCCGCAGGGCCTTGGCGAACTGGCTCTCCGGCACCTCGACGTTCTTGTTCTGGCCGGTGATATCCGAGAACATCAACCGCAGGAAGCGCACCTGATCGCGCTTCATGCGCTCCAGCAGGTCGTGGCGCACCTTCTCCGGGGCGATCACATCGGCCGGAAAGGGCCGCAAAACGGCGGTGTCGATGGGGCTCACGCTCTTCTCCTCCAGAAGAAGTGACGGCTGATTTTTGACGCAAGGTCATCAGTCCGTGATCGAAGAACCCCAATTATACAGTATTTCGTTGTGCCGCACACATGGATTTGCATTTTTAGCAAAAGTTAACGGGCGCTTTTTCGAAAGAGCCCAAAATCAGCGCGCCCCTGAAGCCCCTAACGCGAGCGCGCGCTGTAGCGCAGGAACGAGCCGACACGCTCGAGAATGGCCGGGGCGCAGGCCGGTTCGAGGGATCCGTACTCCTCCCTGGCCCCGCTTTCGGCCTTCTGGAAGAGGTGGTTCAGGCCCTTCGCCACCGTCGTCGCGACCCGTCTGTTGCCGGCCGCGCGCAGCAGGGCGGCCAGGTCCTCGGCCCGGGCCGGATCCACCTCGACGTCGCGATCCCCGTGCAGGATGAGCACCGGCAGATCGAGGGCCGGCAGGTGCGGAGCTGGATCGTAAGCCCGGAACGCGCCGGCCCAGGCCGCGTCGGCGGGCGGCGGATCGGCGACGGCCAGGCCCTCTCCCGACACCCCGGCGCCCCCCAGCACGATCAGGCAGCTCAGGTCCAGGCTGTCGGCCCGGGCGCGGGCGGCGGCTTCGGCCAGAAGCAGGGACCCGCGTCCATGCCCCAGCAGCCCCACGCCCCCGCCGCCGACCGACGGCGACGCCGCCAACGAGGCGACGGCGGCGGCGGCGGCGCGGGCCAGCGTTCCCATGACGTCGCCGCCGCCCAGATCGGCGGGAGGCGCGTAGCGAAGCACCGCAAACCCCCGGGCCGCCAGCTCCCGGGCGACGTGGGCGTAGAAGGGGAAGGCGCCCCGGTCCGCGTCGGGCCCCGACTGGTCCGGTCCCGCGGCCAGCACCAGGCCGGGCGTTGCGCCCGGCGCCTCGCGCGGCAGGGTCAGCACGGCCGCCAGTTCCTCCCCGTCCACCACGACCGCGACGTCGGTTTCGATCCACGACGTCGAGTCGTCGCCGATCTGACGGTGGGCCGTCGGCCCGTCCTTGCGCTCGATGCCGGCGAGCTCCCCGTCGGGAGTCTGGTAGAGCGTCATCTCGACGGTGTCGGCCGTCTTCGGCCAGGAGAAGGTGAGGTCGAAGGTGCGGTACCGGACATCGTCTTCGCCCCAGGCCGGGGTCGTCGCGCCCCGGCCCTTCACGACCAGCGTGCCGCGGCGCAGGAGGTCGAAGAACTTCAGTTCCTCGACGTGGTCCGGCGCCTTGTTCCGCAGATATTCCGAGAGCACGATCATCGGCGGAGCGACCGGCCCCGGAAAGATGAAAGCGTCGCCGGGCACCTTGGGCGGCCGCATGGGCACGGCCTGTCCGTCCATGCGCACCGACAGCACGGGATAGGCGCCGGCGGTGAAGTCGGCGTCGGTCTCGATCCGGCCGCCCTCACGGTTGCGACCTTGCCAGCGAAAATGCCGGGGCTTCCTGCCGTCGGCTCCGACTTCATAGCTCCAATGGAAGCGCACGCCCCGGCCGAGACTGGCGTGACCGGACCAGATCGTGGCGCCGTCGGTTCCGGCCTCGCTGCGGATCGAGAACCAGCCGCCGGGGTGATCCTCTCCGCTCTCGACGATGAAGCGGACGGAGTCCGCGGAGGCGGCGGTCTGTCCCCCCGAAGCCGGGCCGGCGAGCACAGTCAGAACGGTCAGCAGGCAGAGCAGCGCGCCCCGGCATGAATCAGCGGCATGGATCGGCATCAATGGAGACCCTCCCCGGGATGAACGAATCGGCGCCGACCGGCGCCAGGTCTCAATCACGATCGGGAGGATCGCGGCGGCCTGTCAACCGCGGGAATCGACTGCGCCGCGGACGGGGACCGCCGGAAGTCACGCGAAGGTCAGGCGCCCAGGACCGCCTCGGCCAGAAGCCGGGCGCCCTGCAGCGTCCAGTCGGGCTCCAGGCGCCATTCGGCTTCGACATGGGGCGCGGCCTCATGCAGCATCGGGGCCAGGCCGCCGGTCAGCACGACGGGCCGGGGACCGTAGACGTCCAGCAGATCGTGGACCACCCCGACGACGCCGGCGGCGCCCACGTGCCAGGCGCCCGCGCTCATGGCGGCGGCGGTCGTGACTCCCACTTCGAGAGGGCTGGGCCGGAAGGGCTGAGGACTGAGGCGGGCTGCCTCCTCGCCCAGCCTGCGGGCGGCGAAGGCCATGCCCGGGGCGATGAGCCCGCCGGCGAAGCATCCGTCGCGCAGCAGGTCGAAGGTGGTCGCGGTGCCGGCGTCGACGACCAGCGCGTCATCCCAGTCTTGAGCCGCGGCCGCGGCGATGTTGCAGTAGCGGTCGGCGCCGACGGCGGCCCGGTCGTCCATGGCCACGGCGAAGGGCATCGGAGCCCGGTGGTCGACCACGATCAACCCCGGCAGGACCACGGCCAGGGCCGCGGTCAGCTCCGGACGCACCGAGACCAGGGCGACCGTCCCGGCCCGGGCCTCGGCGGCCAGATCCAGCAGACGGGCGACGAGCTTCGCCAAGCCGGCGGCGTCGTCCGGGGTGGGCATCTCCAGCAAGCGGCGCAACGCCTCGCCGGCGCCGCTTCCGGCGGGGACCGCCGCGCGCACGGCGCTGTTGCCCGCGTCCACGATCAGCATCCCGATCCCCCTTCCGTCTCCCCGGGTACCGGCCCGATCCCCGCCACGCTCGCGTCCCCGGCCACGACATCGTCGATGCGGCCGTCGGGCCTCCGCAGCCGCAACGCGCCGTCGTCGGCCACGCCCTCGGCCACGCCCCGCAGGTCCCCGGCCGGCGTCCGCAGGACGACCGGACGACCGCGCAGATGGTCGCAGGCCGCCAGCTCGTCCCGCCACGGCTCCCAGCCGAGTGCGCGGAAACGCGGCAGGCCGGCGTCGCAACGACGCAGCACCGCCCCCGCGATCGCCGCCGCATCCGCGGCGCCGGGCGCGGCCTCGGCCAGCGAGATCGCGCCGTCGCGCACCGCGGACGGAGCCTCGGGACCGGGCGGGGTCAGGTTCACGCCCAGGCCGGCGACCAGCGTCATCGCATCGCCGCAGGTCACGAGGTCCAGGATCATGCCGCCCAGCTTGCGGCCGTCCAGGAAGAGATCGTTCGGCCACTTCAGGACCGCGGGAACGCCGCAGAGCTCGCGCACCGCCTGCACCGCCGCCAGTCCCAGCCAGACCGGGAGCCCGGGCGCCGGAGCCTCGTCGGGCAGGCGCCACGAGAGCTGCAGGCCACCGGCCAGCCAGACGCGGTCCAGCCGTCCGCGACCGCGCGTCTGCACGTTCGCGACGGCCAGATCGCGGGGACCGGTCGGAACCGGTTCGAGCAGGGCGTCCTCGCCGGGCCGCCAGACGCCGCCCCGGCAGCGGCAGATGCGCCCCATGCCGCCCTCGCCGCGTCCCAGCAGGAAATCGCTGGTCGAATCGACGCGGTCGAGCAGGAAGAGCCGGCCCGCGGCCGCGCGGTCGGGTCCGGGGTCGAAGTTCGCCAGGTCGAACCAGTCGCCGCCGCGGCTCACTCGCTGTCCTCCCCCGCCGGCACGAGATCCAGGCCCAGGTCCAGCGCCGGGGCGGAATGGGTCAACCTGCCGACGGAGACCGCATCCACCCCCGCCCGGGCGAAGGCGCGCACCCGCTCCAGGGTGACGTTGCCGCTGGCCTCGAGGCAGGTGCGCCAGCCGCCGCTGTCGTCCGGCTCGACGGCGTCGCGCATGGCCACGGCCGCAGCCGCCTGCTCGGGGCTGAAGTTGTCCAGCAACACCCACTCGACCTGCAGCGGCAGGGTCTCGGCCAGCTGCTCCAGCGAATCCACTTCGACCTCGATCGTCATGCCCGGATGCAGCCGGCGGCCGCGGATCACCAGCTCGGCCAGGCCGACCCGCCGGGCGGCCCAGTGGTTGTCCTTCATCAGGATCCTGTCGTGCAGGCCCATGCGGTGGTTCTCGCCGCCGCCGCAGCGAACGGCGTATTTGGCCAGCGCGCGGTAGCCGGGCAGGGTCTTGCGGGTGTCGAGCACGCGGCAGGCGGTGCCGGAGGTTTCGCGGACGTAGCCGGCGGTCAGGGTGGCGATGCCGCCGAGATGCTGCAGGAAGTTCAGGGCCGTGCGCTCGCCGGTCAGGATCGGCGCGGCCGGTCCCTCGATCGCGGCCACGGCGTCGCCGGCGACCACGACGTCTCCGTCGGCGGCCAGCAGGCGCACCGAGACATCCGGCGACAGCAGGGCGAAGATCCGGGGCAGCAGGGGCAGGCCGGCCACGCGGCCCGCCTCGCGGGCGACGAAACGGCCCCGGGCCCGGGACGCCGGATCGATGGTCACCTCGGTCGTCACGTCCCCCGCGCCGACGTCCTCGTCCAGGCTACGCCGCAGCAGGATGTCGAGCCAATCGTCAGCCGGAAAGTCCGGGTTCTTCGCCTCGGTGGTCACCATGGATACCTCCTCGGGCGAGGGCTAGGGCCGACGCCCGCCGCCCTCCGGTCGCAGGGGCGGCAGTCCCCATTGCGCCCGCAGATCCTCGATGCGATCGCGGAGCAGAGCCGCCTTCTCGAACTCCCGCCGCTCGGCGGCCGCTTCCATCTCGGCGTGCAGCCGCCGCACGATCTGCTCCGGCGTTCCGGAATCGTCGATGATCTCCGCCCAGGGACGCTCCGCTCCGCCGGCGGTCCGCGACGGGCGGCGGTCCTCTTCGTTCCCCGCCGCGACGGTGGCCTGCAGGATCTCCTCGCGGGTCTTGCGGATCGTCTGCGGCACGATGCCGTGCTCTTCATTGTAGGCGATCTGCTTGGTGCGGCGGCGTTCCATTTCGGCCAAAGCCCGGCTCATGGAGTCGGTCATCCTGTCGGCGTAGAGCACGACCTTGCCCTCGGCGTTGCGCGCGGCCCGGCCCGCGGTCTGGATCAGGCTGCGCTCGGAGCGCAGGAAGCCCTCCCGATCCGCGTCGAGGATCGCCACCAGCGCCACCTCCGGCAGGTCGAGGCCCTCGCGCAGCAGGTTCACGCCGACCAGGACGTCGGCCTCGCCCAGGCGCAGGCGGCGCAGGATCTCGACCCTCTCCAGGGCCGCGATGTCCGCGTGCATGTAGGCCACGCTCATGCCCAGGCGCTGCAGGTAGTCGCTCAGGTCCTCGGCCATCTTCTTGGTCAGCGTGGTCACCAGCACCCGCTCGCCGCGGGCGATGACCTTGCGCGCGCGTTCGATCAGGTCGTCCACCTGCTGCCCGACGGGCACGATCTCGATCGCGGGGTCGACCAGCCCCGTGGGCCGGATCACCTGCTCGACGAACTCGCCGCCGCATTTATCCATCTCGTAGTCCCCCGGCGTGGCCGAGACGAAGATGGCGCCGGGAATCAGGGCCTCCAGCTCCTCGAAGCGCAGGGGGCGGTTGTCCAGGGCGCTGGGCAGGCGGAAGCCGTGCTCGACCAGGGTCTCCTTGCGCGAGCGGTCGCCGCGATACATGGCCGTCAGCTGCGAGACCGTGACGTGCGACTCGTCGATGAAGAGCAGGAAATCCTCGGGAAAGTAGTCGAGCAGGCAGGCCGGACGGTCGCCGGGGCGGCGGCCGTCGAAGTAGCGGGAGTAGTTCTCGACCCCGTTGCAGTAGCCGACCTGGCGGATCATCTCCATGTCGTAGCGCGTGCGCGAAGCCAGGCGCTGGGCCTCGACCGCCCGGCCCGACTCGTCCAGCTCGGCCAGGCGCAGTTCCAGATCGCGGCCGATCTCGTCCAGGATCCGCTCGGCCTGCGCCTTCTCGGTGACGAACTGCCGCGCGGGGAAGATCGCCGCGTCGACGGCCTCGCGCAGGGTCTTGCCCGACAGGCCGTCCACGTAGCTCATGCGCTCGATCTCGTCGCCGAAGAACTCGATGCGCAGGACCTGGTCGTCGTGGGCCGCGCGCACCTCGACGACGTCGCCGCGGACCCGGAAGGTGCCGTGGCCGCCGCCGGAATCCTGACGGGCGAACTGCACCTCGACCAGGCGCTGCAGGAAGGCGTCCCGGTCCAGCGAGTCGCCGACCTTCAGCGGGATCACGTTGCGCCGGAAGGTCTCGGGATTGCCCAGGCCGTAGATGGCCGAGACGCTGGCCACGACGATCACGTCGCGCCGGGACATCAGCGAGCTCGTGGCCCGCAGGCGCAGGCGCTCGATCTCGTCGTTGATGCTGACGTCCTTCTCGATGTAGGTGCCCGTGGACGGGATGAAGGCCTCGGGCTGGTAGTAGTCGTAGTACGAGATGAAGTACTCGACGGCGTTTCCGGGAAAGAAGCCGCGGAACTCGCCGTAGAGCTGGGCGGCCAGCGTCTTGTTGTGGCTGAAGATGAGCGTGGGCAGCCCGAGTTCGGCGATCACGTTGGCCATCGTGAAGGTCTTGCCGCTGCCGGTCACCCCGAGCAGGGTCTGCCATTCGCGACGCGCGCGCTGGCCGGCGACCAGCGCCCGGATGGCCTCGGGCTGGTCGCCGCGGGGGACGAAGGGGGCGTGCAGCTTGAAGTCGGACACGACGGCGTCCCGGGTCAGAGTCCGGCCGTGGCGGCGGTGAGCTCCCACTCGCGGCCGACGGCGCTGGCGGGAACGGCGACCGCTCGGCCGTTCAGCGTGACGGTCACGCCGGCGACGGAATCGAGCTTCAGGTAGAAGTAGTCGTCGCCGCCCCAGTAGGCGACGTGGCGGCCGCCGACGGTGTAGACCCGCCCGGGAACGATCCCCGAGACGGGCACGGGACGGTCGGCGCCGGCGGGGACCGCGGCGGCCGGCTGCAGGGTGGTGCCGTCGACGGCCACGGCGATGGTCACGGGCGCGTCGCTGAGCACGCGGAGCACCAGGGCGCGGCGGCGGCCGTCGGCGAAGATCAGGGCGGGATCGCCGACGGGCGGCTCCACCGCGATTTCCGGCGCGGCGGATTCGGGCACGTCGGGAAGGTCGCGGGCCGGAGCCGGCTCGTGGTCGGCCGCGACGGCCCCGCCGTCGTCGGCCCGTCCGTCGTCGCGCTCGCCCTCGGTCACGGGCAGCGCAGCGGCGGCGACGCCTTCGTCGCCGCGAGACGCTTCGTCGGCCGGCGCATCGCCGTCGATGACCGCGGCGGCGACGGGCGGGGACTCCGGCACGCCCCCTCCCCTGCGGGCGATGCGCGACACGACGAGCACGGCCAGCAGGACGACGACGACGACGGCGCCTACCCGGCCCATGGTCCGCCAGGGCAGCCCACGCACGCGCACGACCTCGGTCTCGGTCTCCCAGGTGGGCTCGGCGTCGTCGCCGGCGGCCTCGGCGTTCAGGTGCTCGTAGGCGGCCATGAGCTCGTGCGCGGACAGGCCCAACTTCTCGGCGCAGGTGCGCAGGAAGCTGCGCACGTAGAGATCCCCGGAGAGGCAACCGTAGTCGTCGGCCTCCAGCGAGGCCAGCTGGCGCGGGGGGATCTTGGTCTGAAGGGCCATGTCCGCGACGCTCAGCCCCCTGGCCTCCCGCGCCCGCCTCAGCATCTGCCCAGGGGTCTGGAAGCCCCCGCTCGTCCCGGTCATGACAACCTCCCGTCCCGGCGTGCTCAGGCGCCGCCCAGGGACCCGAGCCGCTGGCGCAGCGCCTCGGCCTTGGCCTCGTTCTCGACCAGCAGTTCGCGCTGGCGCGCCACCACGTCGGCGGGCGCCCGATCGGTGAAGTTCGCGTTGGCGAGCTTGCGCCGGCAGCCGTTGATCCAGCCGTCGATCTTCTGGAGTTCCGCCGCCAGCCGCTCGGTCTCGCGAGCCACGTCCACCAGCCCGGTCATCAGCAGGAAGATCTCGACGCCGGCGGCGACGCCGGTGCCGGCGGGGGCCGGATCGTCCCCGCCCGGGACGACCGTGACCTTCTCGAGCTTGGCGAGCAGGGCGATCGATTCGGCGTCGACCTCCAGGTCGGCACGCACGGCGGCCTCCCCGACCCGGAGCACGGCCTCGCCGCGACGGCCCGGCGAAACGTTCAGCTCGTTGCGCAGGTTGCGCAGCACGCCCGTGATCTCCATCACCCTCGCGAAGCGGTCGGATTCGCGGGCGAAGGGGGCGCCCGCGGCGGCCGTCGGGTAGCGCGAGCTCATCAGGTGGCCGCGCGTCGGCGGCAGGTTCGCCCACAGCTCCTCGGTGATGAAGGGCATCACCGGATGCAGCAGCTTGTAGCAGACGCCCAGCACCAGGACCGCGACCGTCAACGGCTCGGCCCTGGTCCCGTCCTCGCGCAGGCGCGGTTTGGCCGCCTCCAGATACCAGTCGCAGAATTCGTGGCGGAAGAAGTTGTAGGCCGCGTAGGCGGCGTCGTTGAGCCGGCGGCGCTCCATGTTGGCGTCGACCTCGCGCACGGTCGCGGCCAGCCGATCCAGGATCCAGCGGTCGGCGAGCACCAGGCGCTCGTCGCGCAGCGCCGCGGGAGGCGCCGCGCCGAAGACCTCCGTCCAGGCAGCGGCGACGGCGGCGGCCGGCGCGGCGGCGGCCGCGTCGGCGCCGAGCGCGCCCAGGTCGCAGTCCGCGGCCGAACCCCCGGCCGGCTCCCCCCATCCGGACCCGTCCCAGAAGCCGAGCACCAGCTTGGTCGCCTGGAAGATCTTGTTGCAGAAGTTGCGGCCGACCTCGAGCGTGGCCTCGTCGAAGAAGATGTCCTGGCCGGTGGGCGTGAGCATGATCATCGAGCAGCGCAGGGCGTCGGCGCCGTACTGGTCGATCAGCGCGATCGGATCGGGGCTGTTGCCCAGCGACTTGCTCATCTTCCGGCCCTCGCCGTCGCGGACGATGCCGTGGAAGATCACCTCGCGGAAGGGCGGCTCCTGCAGGAAGTGGTAGGAGGCCATGATCATCCGCGCCACCCAGAAGAAGATGATGTCCGGCGCGGTCACCAGCACCGAGTTCGGGTGGAAACGGCGCAGGTCCTCGGTGGCGTCCGGCCAGCCCAGCGGCGAGAAGGTCCAGAGCCAGCTGCTGAACCAGGTGTCGAGCACGTCGGGATCCTGCACCAGCTCCACGCCGCCGCATTCGGGGCAGGCGGCGGGGGCCTCGGGCAGGCAGATCTCGGCGCCGCAGCCGCCGCAGGTCCAGACGGGGATGCGATGCCCCCACCAGAGCTGGCGTGAGATGCACCAGTCGCGGATGTTGCCCAGCCAGTTGTGGTAGACGCCCACCCAGCGCTCGGGAAAGAGGGCCACGGCGCCGTCGTCGACCGCGGCCACGGCCGGGGCCGCCAGTTCGCCCATGCGCAGGAACCACTGCTTCGACAGATAGGGTTCGATGACCGTGCCGCAGCGGTCGTGGTGACCCACCTGGTTCACGTTCTTCTTCTCGCCCTCGAGCAGGCCGGCCTCGGCCAGCGCCGCCAGCGCGGCCTCGCGGCATTCGTAGCGGTCCAGCCCGGCGAAGCGGCCGGCCGCGTCGTTCATGACCCCGGTCTCGTCCATGCAGATCACCCGCGGCAGGTCCTGCCGGCGCCCCACCTCGAAGTCGTTGGGGTCGTGCGCGGGGGTGATCTTGACGAAGCCGGTGCCCTTCTCGGGATCGGCGTGGGCGTCGGCGATGATCGGGATCTCGCGGTCGGTCAGCGGCAGCTTCACCATCCTGCCGACCAGGTGCTTGCGCTCGGAGTCGTCGGGATGCACGGCCACGGCGGTGTCGCCGAACATCGTCTCGGGCCGGGTCGTGGCGACGGTCACGTGGCCGTCGCCGTCGGCCATGGGATAGCGGATGCGCCACATCGTCCCCTGCATCTCGCGATGCTCGACCTCGTCGTCGCTGAGCGCCGTGCGGCAGTGGGGGCACCAGTTGACGAGGTAGAGGTCCCGATAGATCAGGCCCTCGCGCTTCAGCTCGCAGAAGGCGTGGGCCACGGCGCGCGAGCGCGCCTCGTCCATCGTGAAAGCCTCGCGTCCCCAGTCCAGCGAGCAGCCCAGGCGGCGCAGCTGGTCGGTGATGCGGCCGTGGGTGCGTTTTTTCCAGGCCCAGGCGCGTTCCAGGAAGCCGTCGCGCCCGACGTCGGCCTTCTGCAGCCCGTCTTCGCGCAGCTGGCGCGAGACGACCTGCTCGGTGGCGATGCTGGCGTGGTCGGTGCCCGGCACCCACAGGGTGGGGCGGCCGCACATGCGCATCCAGCGCACCAGCATGTCCTGGATCGAGTTGCCCAGGCAGTGCCCCATGTGCAGCTGACCGGTGACGTTGGGCGGCGGCAGGGTGATCACGAAGGGATCGCCGACGGCCCCGGGATCGGGCCGGAAGAGGCCGGCCTCCTCCCAGACCCGGTACCATTTCTGTTCCAGGCCGGCGGGGTCGTATTGCGCCATCTGGCGGATATCGTTCACGAGCGTCTCCTCGCCCGGCGACCGCTGCCCCGGGACGTGCTGCGCCAACTGATGCCATGATACGGGGATGGGAGCGGACGGAGCCGCTCCCGCGCCCGGGCAGCCAAGACCCGGACTGGCAATGGTAACGCCGCCCCCCGGGGGGGTCAACCCCATCCCGGACACGCTCTTCCCTTCCCCGCCGCAGGCGCTTGGAGTATGATCGGTGGGTCCCGGGCCGCCCCGAGGCGCCCGAAAACGGAAGCGGCCGGCCATGCTCGAACGCAACCCTGTCGTCGGAACCCCCGGCGAGCGTCTCCTGCGCCGTCTCGCCCTGTATGTCCTCGCCCCCGCCCTGCTGATCCTCGAGATCCCCGTCGCCATCCACGTCGCCCAGCGCCCCGACACGGGACTGGCCGTGCACAACCTGGTGGTGGTCAGCGTGGCGCCGGCGAGCACCGGGGACCTGGCCGGCGTCAAGCCCGGGGACCGTCTGCTGACGATCGACGGCGCCCCGCTGGCCAACATGATCGACTTCTACGTCGCCACGGCGGGCCACTACGACCTGCGCCCCCAGGACTACCTGCTGCGACGGGGCGAGGACCTGGTCGCCGTGACCGTCGGCGCCGAACGCCCCGCCCGCTCCGACGTGATCCGCGGCTACAGCATGTCCGTGGCCGGCTTCTTCTTCCTGCTGATGGGCTGGCTGGTGCTGGCGCAGCGCAACGACCCCGTCGCCCGCTACTTCTTCGCCCTCTGCGCCTGCTTCGCCTTCTTCCTGATGGACATCCCGGACTGGCCCTCGCCGACCTACATGACCTTCAAGGACATGCTGCGCGACGCCGCGATCCTGCTGCTGCCGGCCCTGGTCCTGCTCTTCTTCCTGCACTTCCCGTCGGGCGCGCGGCCGGCGCCGGGAACGGGGCGCCGGCACCGCCTGCTGCTGTGGCCGGTCGTGCCGCTGTTCCTGCTCAGCCTCTACGCCCAGGCGGCGCGGCTCGACCCCGCCGATTCGCCCCTGGTCGCCGGGCTCCAGGCCGCGGCCACGCTCTACTTCCTGGCCTACTTCCTGGCCGGGCTGGTGGTGGTGGCGCGCAAGGTGATGCGCCGAGGCCAGCCCGTGGTGCGGACAAAGATGCGCGTGGTGCTGGTGGGACTCGTGGCGGGCTTCGCCCCCTTCCTGCTGGCCAGCGCCATGAACATGGCCGCTCCCGGCGCCCGGCTGCCGCTGCAGGAATGGTACGGCTTCTCGCTGATCCTGGTGCCGCTGAGCTTCGCCCTGGCGATCCTGCGCTACGGCGCGCTCGACACCGCCTACGTCGTCCGCCACAGCATCGTCTACGGCGTCCTGACCGCGGCGATCGGCCTGGGCTACGTGGTCATCGTCGTGGTGCTCGGCCACATCCTGACCCGCTGGTTCGAGATCTCGAACACGCCCCTGGTGGTGGCGGCGGTGGCGGCCAGCGCCCTCGTCGCCCACCCCCTGCGCCGCCGGCTCGTCCGCTGGACCGAGACCCGCTTCTACCCCACTCGCCTGGCCACCCGCGACGCGATCCAGGACCTGAGCCACGAGCTCTCGCAGATCATCGACCGCCGTCGCGCCGCGCAGACCCTGATCGAACGCCTGGAGGCCCTCTACCGGCCCGGCCGGGTCGTGCTCTACGTCGTCGATGGCGAGAACCTGTCGCTGGTCGCCCGGCGCGGCGACGCGACGCCGCACGAGCCGGCGGCGTTCCCCGTCGACTCCCCCCTCTGCGCGATCCTGACCGAGCGCCACCGCCCCACCTTCGTCGAGGAGCTGGCGCCGGGCGCCACCCCGCTGCCCACGGAGACGGCGAGGCAGCTGCGCGACCTGGCCGCCCAGCTGCTGGTGCCCCTGGTCGCGCGGACCCGGCTCTGCGGCATCCTCGGCCTGGGCGCGCGCCGCGACGGCACCTTCTACACCCAGGCCGACCTGGCCAACCTGCACGTCTTCAGCCACCAGGCCGCGGCGCTGCTCGAGATCCTGCGCCTGCACGGGGACAGCCTCGAGAAGGAGCGCCTCGAGACCGAGCTCTCGCTGGCCAAGCGCATCCAGGAGAACCTGGTGCCGACCGAGCCGCTGGCGCTGCCGGGGGCCGTGCTCTGCGGCCGCATGGAATCCTGTCGCGAGGTCGGCGGCGACTACTTCGACTACTTCCAGCGGGACGCCGACACGGTGGGCTTCGCCATCGCCGACGCCGCCGGCAAGGGCATCCCGGCCGCCCTGGTGATGACCACCCTGCGCGTGGCCTTCCGCTCCACGGCCGCTCGCTACGACGAACCGCGGACCGTCGTCGAACACCTGAACGACACCATCTGCGGCCTGGCCACCATCGGCAACTTCATCAGCTTCTTCTACGGCGTCTACGACCTGCGCCGGCGCCTGCTGCACTACTGCAACGCCGGCATGAACCAGCCCCTGCTGCTGCGCTCGGGGCGCGGCTTCAGCGAGAAGCTGAAGAAGGGCGGCCTGGTGCTGGGCATCAATCCCGAGCAGCCCTACGCCTGGGGCACGGTGGCCCTGCAGCCCGGCGACCTGCTGGTGCTCTACACCGACGGGCTGACCGAGGAGACCGACGGCGCCGGCGAATTCTACGGCGAGGAGCGCCTGGAGCACGCCGTGAAGGCCGCGGCGGGCGGGGGAATCGAGACCATCCGCGCCTCGATTTTCGCCAGCGTGGAGGAGTTCAGCGGCGGGGAGCAGTCCGACGACCGCACCTTGTTGTTGTTGCGCGTCAACGACTTGCCCGAGAATCAGGATTCCCGGCATCATTCTGGCTAAGGTTGCGCTCGGCGGCGCCGATTTCCTTTAGGGAAGCCCGGCGACCGCCGGAGCAACATTAACCTGGCCGGGAGGGATCACCGATGACACACACGGAAGTGGTGATCGTTCTCTCCATCATCGACATCCTTTGGTGGTTGAGGAAATGATCAAGACGCACGAGTGAGGTCCCCGGTCAGACGTCGCGACGACAGGCCGGGGACCTTCTCTGTCCGCCTCCCGACCACGAAAGCAAGGCGCCGGCGACAACGCCGGCGCCTTCTTCGTCCTTCGGCTGCTTCTCGAACCGGGCTAGGGCTTCCCGCCGGAGCGGTCGTCGATCCAGTCCTCGCGCACCAGCACCAGCACCGCGGCGTTGGGCACGATCAGGTACTGCGCGCCCTCGAAGGTGATCTCGACCGCGGCCTTGCGCATGAAGAGGACGAAGTCGCCCTCCTGGGCCTGCATCGGCACGTAGCGCGGCTCGCCGGGCTCGCCGCGGCTGCGCCAGGGCTCCTCGTGGGCCTCGGCCAGGTCGGGAATCGGCAGGCCCGGCCCCACGGTCACCACCCAGCCCGCCTGGGCCATGCGCGAACTGACGGCGGTGGCGGGCAGGTAGAGCCCGGTGTTCGTGCGCTCCTCACCCTCTTCGGGGCGGACGAGCAGGCGGTCCCCCACCACGATCAGGCGCTTCTTCAGCGGCGACATCGCGTCACCCCCCGGAGCTGGCGGCCTCCAGGATGGCCGCCCTGTAGACGTCCTTCTCCTGGTAGCCGACGAACTTGCGCACCACCTTGCCCTGCTTGTCCAGGACGAAGGTCGTGGGGATGCCGCGGACGCCGCCGAAGTCGCGGTCCACCTTGCCGTCGGTGAGCACGATCGGGAAGGTCAGGCCGTTCTTCTCGACGAAGGGGGCGACGATCGCGGCGCCCTGCTGGTCGGTGGCGATGCCGACGACGCGGACGCCCTTGCCGGCGAATTCCTCGTGGAGCTCCTGGAGGTGCGGCAGCGCCTTGCGGCAGGGAGGGCACCAGGTGGCCCAGAAGTCGACCACGACGACCTCGCCGCGCAGGTCGGCCAGGCGCAGCGTGTTGCCGGACAGATCCTGCAGGGAGAAATCGTAGCTGGGCTCCTCGGCGGCCGCGGCGCCCGCGCCGGCGGCGGTCTGATCGGCCGCGGCCTCGTCGCCGCCGCCGCAGCCGGCGGCCAGAAGCAGCGCGGTCAGGGCCAGGAAGGTCAGGGAAGTCGTGCGCGTCTTGCGGAACATGGATTTCCTCCGGTGTCGCTCCTAGAGCAGTTTGTCGATCGTCTCGATCATCTTGGCCTTGGCGGCCGTGCCGATCTGGGTCGCCTTCACCTGGCCGTCCTTCATGAAGAGCACCGTCGGCACCGACATGACGCGGAACTTCTGCGCCGAATTCCGGGCCTTGTCGACGTCGACGTGGGCGACCTTCACCCGGCCGGCGTAGTCGGCGGCCAACTCGGCGACGATGGGTTCGAGCTGCTTGCAGGGTCCGCACCAGGCGGCGCTGAAGTCGACCAAGACGGGCAGCTCGCTGTTCATGATCTCGGCCTCGAAGTCATCGTCGGTGACGTGGATCAGTTCGCTCATGGTTCCTCCCGACCCGCCGCGGCGGCGGGCCTCAACTCCCGTTTCCGTTCCCGTTGCGTTCCAGGACGCGGCCCATGACCTCGGCCATGGCCTCCGCGTCGACGAAGCCCGAGAATCGCTCCAGTTCGTTGCCCCGCGAATCGAAGAAGATGACCGTGGGCATTCCGATCACGCCGTAGCGCTTCAGGCGTTCGCCGTTCTCCGGCGTCTGCCTGGTCATGTCCATCTTAACCGCCTCGAAGCGCTCCGCAAGTCGGAGGACCCCGGGCTGGTTGTAGGTCTTGTGATCGAGCTCCAGGCAGGCGGCGCACCACTCGGCCCAGAAGTCCATCATCACGGGCCGGCCGGATTCCCGGGCCCTGGCGAAGCCCTCGGCGTCGTCGGGGATCCAGTCCGGCTCCGGCTGCGCGACCGTCGACCCGACGACCGGGCCGGCGGCCGGCAGCAGGTCCGGCGCCAGGCCGCGCAGCCCGCCCAGCAGCGCGAGCACGGCGCCGGCGAGCCAGAGGAAGCGCAGGAAGCCCCGGTTCAGGCCGGCGCGATGGCCGGCCGTTGCCGGCAGCGGCGTCCACGCGCCCCAGGCGCTGACGCTAAGCAGCAGGGCCAAGCCGAAGACCGCGGCCAGCAGCCACGAGGGCAGCCACGGCCTCAGGAAGTAGAGGGCCAGACCGTAGAGGACGACGGCGAAGACGTGCTTGATCGTCTCCATCCAGGCGCCGGCGCCGGGCAGCGAGGTCAACAGGCTGCTGAAGGTGCCCAGCAGCACGAAGAGCAGGCCCAGGCCCAACGCGAAGGTGAACAGCAGCCAGAAGCCCAGGAACATGCTGCCGGTGGCGGCCACCCAGGTCAGCAGCACGATCAGCACCGGCCCCACGCAGGGCGCGGCGACCAGGCCCATCGTCATCCCCATCAGGATGGGGCCCAGGAAACCGCCGCGCGCGCCGCCCACGCGGCTGGTGATGCCGCTGGGCACCTGGAGGTCGAAGAGCCCGGCCATGGACAGGGCCATGGCCCCGATGACCAACGCGACGACCCCGGCGAAGAGCGGGGTCTGGGTGGCCTGGCCGAAGGCGCCGCCGGTGGCCGCGGCCACCAGCCCGAGGGCGGAATAGACGACGGCGATGCCCAGCACGTACCACAGCGACATCACGAAGCCCTTCAGGGGACTGCCCCCGGAACCGCCGCCGATGTAGGTGATCGTGATCGGGATCATCGGATAGACGCAGGGCGTCAGGCTGGCCAACACGCCGCCCAAAAAGACCATCAGGAAGGCGAGCCAGCTCCCCCGCTCCAGGGCGCGCAGCAGCCGGTCCTGCAGGCCGCCGCCGGTCCCGACGGCGTTCGCGGCGGCTGCGGGCGCGTCCCCGTCGCCGGCCGGCAGGATCTCGCCGGCCCAGGACGCCTCGAGCTCGCCGGGCGGATAGCAGAGAGGCGCGTCGCCCTCTTCGCAGAGCTGGTAGCCGGCGACCACCGAGATCCGGAAGGGCCCAGGCTCGTCGGGCAGGGTGACCGGGATGCCGACTGTCACGTCGCCCCGCCAGTAGGCGATCCCGCCGGACTCGGTCGAGGGCGGGAAGACCGGCTCGCCGAAGACCGCCCCGGGCTCGCTGGTCAGCGTCGCCTTGGCGAAGGTGGTGGTCAGGTGCATGCCCGCGGGCACGTCGTAGATCAGGTCCAGGCGGACCGTCGCCCCGGCCCGGAGCTCCCCGGCGGGGCGCAGGCTCACCGCGATTTCCGACGGGCCGGCGATGTTCGGGCCCGCGCCGGCGAAGGTCCCCAGCAGGAGCGCCGCCGCCAGGAGGAATCCGCCCAGGATCGATTTGCGCATCGTTTCCTCTCCCGTTGCTTGAAGCGACCAATCTAGGCCAGGGCGGGCCCCGCGGCAACTCCGCGGGCAGGCCCGTGGACGCAGGAAGGCAAGGAAACGGGCGGCTCCCTCGAGCCGCCCGCCGCAGTCGTCGGAGGCCGCGCTCACTGCAGGTGCTTCTCCTTGCGATGGTCCACGTCGTAGACCTTCAGCACGGTGCCGTCGCTTTCGGACAGCACCTCGGGAATGCCGTCGCCGTCGATGTCGGCCAGCTCGATCCGCGAGCCGAAGACCTCGTCCTCCCACTCCACGTCGCCGCTGCGGGAGTCCAGGACCTGACCGGTGTTCAGGACCAGTTCGCGGTTGCCGTCGCCGTCGACGTCTCCGCAGACCATGCGGGTGCACTCGAACTCGTTCAGGCTGGTCCACTCGCGGTTGAAGCTCTCGCCGTCCAGGTAGTAGATGCGGTTGTCGGCGTTGACGATCAGCTCGTAGGGCGCGTCGTCGTCCACCTGGCCGACGGTCAGGGCGTGCAGGGTCTCGAAATCCGTGGCCAGCGTCTCGTAGCGCAGGCGCCGGCTCGTCGCGTCCCAGACGTAGATCAGCGCGGAGCTGGTCCAGGCCACGATCTCGTCGGAGCCGTCCCCGTCCAGGTCAACGACGAGGACCTCGTGGACCACGCCGTTGAGCTGCTTGCTGGACCAGATCTCCTGGCTGCTGTGGTGGGTCAGGTAGTAGAGCCGCACCAGGCCGAAGCGGTCGCCGATCACCGCGTAGACGCCGTTTTCGTCCTCGAGCGAGCCGACCAGCGCCATCTTGTCCAGACGATGGGCCGAGCGCTGCAGCGCCGTGTACTCCCAGAAATCCAAGGGCTCCAGGGCGGAGACGGCGGGCGACAGCAGCGCGGACGCCGCCAGCACGACCGCCGCGGCCGCGAAGAAGCGCGTCGAGGCGCGCCGGAACGTGCGGGAATTCAGAAGCATGCCGTACCTCGTGTCGTTGAAGCCCGGGAAGCGGGCCCGTGACGGTCGTCCTCGATCGCCGGGCAGTCTAGCACGAGCGGGACGGAGCGGAAAGGATACTTGAACTTCCGGCGGGAGCAGGAGTTCCTGGGACGACGCTCCGGACGGCGAGGCTAGCCGGGGAAGGGCACGCCGACGCCCACGTGGACAGCGCCGTTGGAGTAGTCCAGGCCGCCGCGGTCGTATAGTCGCCACTGGGCCTTGGCCAGCAGGACGAGTCCGGCGCGGGGGCTCCATTCGTAGCCGATCTCGGCCAGGTAGGCGACGCCCCGGTTGCTGGACTCGCCGTCGGGCGACGGCCGGGTCGCACGCGCCACGCCCAGGCCCAAGCCCAGAAAGGGGCTGGCGCAGGATCCGTCGCCGCGCATGTCGGCGACGTAGCGCCGGAAGCCGACGTCCCAGCAGGTCAGCGCCCGGTGATCGCCGATGGGCCGATGGTCGCCCTGGACGAAGAGCGCAGTGTTCCAGTCGTAGAGCCGCGAGAAGAGGTCGGAAGCGGCGTGGGGACGGAAGATCAGGGCGCCGCCCCAGCCGACGCGCATGACGTCGCCCTGCGCGGTCCGACCGACGGACGCCAAGCCGACCACATAGACCGCTCCCGGCTCGGCGGGACGATCGATCGCTCCGGCGCCGGCGGGCGTGGGAACGCAGGCGACCAGGGCCAACAGAGCCGCGAGCAACGGCAGCGGCCGTCCGGCGCGCGACGCGCTTCGGCGTCGGTGAAGCCTCATGCGGCACCTCCGTGCCGGGCGGCGACAGGCCGCCCCAGGCCCCCGGCCGATGCAATCCCGGTGCCACGGGCAGGAACCGGGCAACCCTTTGCCAAGACGCGCGCTGCGCGCTATGCTCATCGCGGCGGGGCCCGCCGCGCCGGTCGATATCGCACCACGGCGGAAAGGGACGGTCCCGTCGCGAGCCCCCGAGAGGATGCCATGGCCCACGACCACGACCCGCCGGCCGACGCCGACGCCTTCCTGACCCTGGCCGCCGCCGGCGAGGCCGAGCTCAAGGTGCAGCGCTCGCGCTTCATGGCCTACGTGCTGCCCGCGGCCGACGAGGCCGCGGCCCGGGCCGCGATCGCCGAAGTGGCCCGCCGCCACCACGACTGCCGCCACGTCTGCCACGCCTGGCGCCTGGGCCGCGGCGCCGACACCGTCGAGGTCCGCAGCGACGCCGGCGAACCCTCCGGCCTCGAGACCGTCGACGGCGAAGAGATCCGCCTC
>CAZLHO010000015.1:0-53682 GCA_964559455.1 uncultured Fibrobacteraceae bacterium
TCTGCACCGTCTTCGGCGCCGGCGTGCAGGCCCGCAAGCAGCTCGAGGCCGTGCATCTGGTGCGTCCCCTGCGCAAGGCCTACGTCCTGGACATCGTGCCCGAGAGCCGCCGGGCCTTCGCCGAGCAGATGGGGCGCGAGCTGGGGATCGAGATCGAGGCCACCGACGACGCCGAGGCCGCCGTGCGCGCCGCGCGGATCGTGGTCACCGCCAGCAGCAGCCACGAGCCCGTCTTCGCCGGCGACTGGCTGCAGCCGGGCGCCCACGTCAACAACATCGGCTCCCACTCGCCGGACGCCCGCGAGCTGGACACGGCCACCGTCGCGCGCTCCAAGTTCGTGGCCGACCTGAAGGCGGCCAACCTGGCCGAGGCCGGCGACATCCTGATCCCGATCCGCGAAGGCGCCGTGACCGAGGATCACATCCACGCCAGCCTGGGCGAGATCGTCATCGGCGCCCGTCCCGGACGCGAGAACGACGACGAGATCACCGTCTTCAAGTCCTGCGGCCTGGCGATCCAGGACGTCTCGACCGCGCAGGCCGTCTTCCGCGCGGCGAAGGCGAAGGGCGTGGGCGTCGAGATCGAGCTCTGAGCGGGACGGGCCCTGCGCCCGTCCGTGAGGTGAGCATGCGGCAGGTCTGGATCGAACGCGCCGGCGGGCCCGAGACGCTGGCCCTGCGCACCCTGCCCGATCCCGCGCCGGGCCCGGGCCGGGTGCGGGTGCGCGTGCACGCCGTCGGCGTGAACTTCGCCGACGTCATGATGCGGCTGGGCATCTACCCCGATGCGCCGTCCCTGCCGGCGGTGCCGGGCTACGAGGTCTCCGGGGTGATCGACGCCGTCGGCGAGGGGGTCGACCCCGCGCGGGCGGGCGAGGCCGTGATCGCCTTCTGCCGCTTCGGCGGCTACGGCGAGGCGGTCTGCGTGCCCGAGGCCGCGGCCTTCCCGCTGCCCGCGGGCGTCGGCTTCGCCGCCGGCGCGGGCCTGGTCGTCAACTTCGTCACCGCCTGGCAGATGCTCGAGGTGATGGCGCCGGTGCGACCCGGGATGACAGTGCTCGTCCACGGCGCCGCCGGCGGCGTGGGTCTGGCCGCGGTGCAGCTCTGCCGGCGGCGGGGCGCCCGTGTCGTCGGCGCGGCCTCGCCGGCCAAGCACGCCTTCCTGAGCGAACGGGGCGTCGAGGCGGCGCTCGACTCGCGCGCGGAACGCTACGCCGCAACGGTTCATGCGGTCACCGGCGGCCGCGGCGTGGACCTGGTCCTGGAGCCTCGCAACGGTCGCTGGATCATGGAGAGCTACCGCTGCCTGGCGCCCACCGGGCGGCTGCTGCTCTTCGGCTTCTCGGACGCGACGACCGGGGGGCTGGGCGCGCGGCTGGGGTCGCTGCGCACGCTGGCCCGGGTGCCCTGGCTGGGCCTGAACCCGCTGCGGCTGATGAACGACAACCGGGGCGTGATGGGGGTGAACGTGGGTCGGCTCTGGGACCACGGCGCGATGGTGGCCGGCTGGATCAGGGAACTGCTGGCCCTGCTGGCCGCCGGCGAGATCGCCCCGCACGTGGACCGGGCCTTCCCGCTGGCCGAGGCCGGACGCGCCCACCGTCACCTGGAGCTGCGCCGCAACGTGGGCAAGGTCCTGCTGGCCACCGAGGCCGGCCTGGCCGCCGGCCTGGACTGTCCCCTGGACGCGGGAGAGGAGACGCCGTGAAGCCCAGCGCCGTGCTCATCACCAGGAACGCGGCGGCGCATCTGGAACGCTGCCTGCGCTCCCTGGATTTCTGCCGCGAGATCGTGGTCTACGACCAGGGCAGCGACGACGGGACCGTCGAGATCTGCGCGCGCCTGGGCGCGCGCGTCGTGCCGGGGACCTGGGCCGGCTTCGGGCCCACCAAGGCCGCGGCCGTCGCCCACGCCGCCGGCCGCTGGGTGTTGAGCGTGGACGCCGACGAGGAGGTCTCGGTCGAACTGCGCGACGCCGTCCTCGCCCTGCCCGACGAACCGGCCGAGGCCGCCTTCGCCGTGAACCGGCTCTCGCGTTTCCTGGGCCGCTGGATCCGGCACGGCGGCTGGCATCCCGACTGGGTGGTGCGTCTCTTCGACCGCGACCGCGCCGGCTTCGACGACCGGCCGGTGCACGAATCGGTGCGCACCGACGGCGACGTCGGCCGCCTGGACGGACTGCTGCGGCACTACACCTACGACACGCTGGAGCAGTACCTGGCCAAGCTCGACCGCTACTCGACCCTGGCCGCGCAGGAGGCCGCCGCCGCCGGACGGCGCAGCTCCCTGGTCATGGCCATCGTCCGCGCCAAGCTGACCTTCGTGAAGATGCTGTTTTTGCGCGCCGGCTGGCGCGACGGCTGGCACGGCGTGCTGCTGGCGCTGCTCTCGGGGGTGGCCACGCTGGCCAAGTACGTGAAGATCTGGCAGGCGGGACGGTCGTGAAGGTCCTGCTGGCCCGCACCGATCGCCTGGGCGATCTGGTCCTGACCCTGCCGGTCTTCGCCTGGCTGAAGGCCTCGCGGCCCGACTGGGAGCTGCACGCCCTGGTGGCGCCTGCGGCGCGGCCCCTGGTCGAGGCCGATCCCCATCTGGCCGCGGTCCATGTCTGGGACGGCGACGTGAAGGCCCTGGACCGGCTGCTCGCGGCGCAGCGCTACGACGCCGCGGCGCTGCTGCTCTACCGCCACGACGTGGCGCGGGCCCTGCGCAGGGCAGGCGTGCCCGTGCGGGTGGGGCCGCTGTCCAGGCTCGGCAGCTGGTTCACGCTGAACCGGGGCGTGCGGCAGCGCCGGTCGCGGGCCGTCCGGCACGAGCGGGACTACAACCTGGAACTGGCGGCCCGTCTGCTCGACGGGAGCGTGGACGAGCCCGCGGCCTGGCCCGAGCCCCGCATCCATCTGGCCCCGGAGCTCCGGGAGGCCGGCCGCCGCTTCCGCGCCGCGTCGGCCCCGGGCGCGGCCACGGTGGCCCTGATCCATCCCGGCATGGGCGGGTCGGCCCTGAACTGGGCGCCGGAGCGCTTCGCCGCCGTGGCCGCCGAGCTGGCCGCCCGTCCCGGCTGGCGGGTCTTCGTGACCGGCGGCGAAGGGGATCGGCCCGTGAGCGCGGCCGTGGCCGCCGCAGCCGGCGGCGTCGTGGAGGACCTGACCGGGCGCTTCGGGCTGAGCGATTTCCTGGGGGTGCTCGCCGCCGCGGACGTGCTCGTCGCCCCGAGCACCGGGCCCCTGCACATGGCCGCGGCGCTGGACGTGCCCGTGGTGGGCGTCTATCCTCCACTGCCCGTCCAGAGCATCGTCCGCTGGGGGCCGCGGGGGGATCGCGCCCGGGCCCTGGCGCCGGGCTCGCGCTGTCCCGCGCGGCTGCGTTGCCGCGGCGAGCGTTGTCCTTACTGGAACTGCATGGACGAAGTGCCTGTTGAGGCCGTGGTCGCGGCCGTCCTGGCCGCCGTGAACGACACCGAAACCCCGCCTCCCGCTCCGGGGGGCCGCATGGAGGAACGATGAGCATGAAGGCGACCCGCTGGTGGCTGCCCCTGGCCGGGGCGGTCCTGCTCGCCGCCGCGCCCGTGACCGCGCAGGATCCGGCCCGAGCGCCCGTCGATCCCGGCGCCGTGCAGGCGTCCCTGCTGGACGACGTCCGGGCGATGATCGGCGACGCCCGCGGCATGGCCGCGTCCAAGCGCGCGCCGCTGCTGCTGGAGGAGGCCCAGGATGACCTGGCCGCGGCCGAGGCCGCCATCGCCGCCGATCCCGCCGCGGCCCGGGACGGGGCCGCAGCCGAAGAGATC
This sequence comes from uncultured Fibrobacteraceae bacterium, assembly GCA_964559455.1. GTDB lineage: Bacteria > Krumholzibacteriota > Krumholzibacteriia > LZORAL124-64-63 > LZORAL124-64-63 > CAZLHO01. The sequence continues at coordinate 3,791 of CAZLHO010000015.1, forward strand.
GCCGCGGCCCGCGCGACCGCGCGCCGCCTGATCCACCGCCTGCAGTTCATCCGCGAGCTGCGGGACCATCGCTACGGCTGGGAGGAGGCCGCCATCCGCTACGACGGCCTCGTCGCGGACGTCGCCGCCCTGCTCGACATCCGCCTGGATCCCGGTCTCGGCGGTCCGGTCGCCGGCCGGGCCCTGGTCGACTCGGTCTTGGCCCGCCGCAGCGCCGGCCGCGCCCTGGTCGACTCGCTGACCCGGGCGAACCGCTCCCTGCAGCTCGTCCGCGCCCAGGACCAGGACCTGAAGGATTCGACGCTGGTCCAGCTGCAGGCGGAGCTGAGCAGCGTGCGCAAGCAGCTCTGGGACGTCCAGCTGCGGGCGGGCGTCGTCGAGGCCGACCGTTCGGCCTCGCGCGAGGCCTTGCGCCGCCGCGACGAGCAGGAGGAGCAGCGTCGCTGGCTGGCCGATCTCTACGCCCCGGGCGAGGGGGAGGTCCTGCTGACCCCGGGCGGCGACGTGACCGTGCGCTTGACCGGCCTGCGCTTCGCCGTCGGCAGCTCGACCGTCGGCGCCGGCGCCGAGTCCCTGATGGACAAGCTGGCGTCGATCCTGCAGCGCTTCCCCGGCGTGCCAGTGCGGGTCGAGGGGCATACCGACGACACCGGCGCCCGCGACGTGAACATGCGGCTCTCGGCCAACCGCGCCCGGGCGGTCGCCGGCATCCTCTACGAGAAGCTGGGCCTGCCCGAGGGGGCGATCACCGTCGAAGGCTTCGGCCCCGACCGGCCCGCCGCCACCAACGCCACGGCCGAGGGACGCGCCCTGAACCGGCGGATCGACGTGGTCATCCTGGCGGGAGAGGGGCCGGAGTAGGCGGAAGCGACGGCCGCGCGGTTCGCGACGACCGGAAGCCCGGGGCCCTTCAGGGTCCCGGGTTTTCCTTCAGGATCTCCGCCACGGCCTTGAAATCCTCGGTGCGGGCCACCTTCAGGATCTCGAACATGATCATCTCGGCGCTCATGATCTGGACGCCGAGGTCGCGCATATGGCCCAGGCCGAGCAGACGGTTGCCGCCCCGCCGCGACGAGACGGCGTCGGCGGCCACGGCCACCTGGTAGCCGCGGTCGATCAGGTCGAAGGCGGTCTGGCAGACGCAGACGTGGGTCTCGATCCCGGTCAGCACGATCTGGTCCCGGCGGTAGCCCTCCAGCCGCGACATGAAGCGGAAGTCCCCGGCGCAGGAGAAGCTGATCTTCTCGACGGGCTCGTGGTTCGGCAGCAGGCCGGACAGCTCGCGGACGGTGGCGCCCAGGCGCTGCGGGTAGTGCTCGGTGAAGATCACCGGCAGGTCCAGGCGCTCCCAGAAGCGCACCAGGCGCGAGACGTTGGTGATCACGCGCGGCATGCCCTCGATCAGGTCGCGGAACGATTCCTGGATGTCGACGACCACGAGCAGGGCGCGGCTCTTCTCCAGACGGGGCGGCAGGTTGTTCGGCATCGTTGTCCTTCCTCGGCTGGCCTTCTTCACTCCCGGCGCGGCGGCGCGTAGCTGCCGCAGGGATCGACCGTCTCGGCGTAGGGGCTCGACCAGCTCGTCTCGAAGAAGGCGATGAGGTCGGCCGCCACGCCGCGGCCCTCGCAGAAGAGGCTGATGTTGCGGGATTCGTGGAAATAGTCGCGGGCCCAGTTCGAGGTGCCGATCCAGGCGCGGTCCCGGTCGGCGACCAGGTACTTGGCGTGCTCGACCCGGGCGAAGGGCACGAAGCCCCCCGACCACTCGGGAATGTTCGTGAAGCGGATCTCGACGTTGGGCAGCACGGCCAGGCTCTGGATGAAGGGCAGCATGTAGCTGCGCTTGGACCAGTTCGACAGGATCACCCGCACCTGCACGCCGCGCACCGCGGCCCGGCGCAGGGCGTTCTCCAGGGTCGGCCAGTAGCGGTTCTCGCGGTCGCTCGGGTTGTACGACAGCAGCTGCAGCCGCACCGTGTCGCGGGCGCCGTCGATCAGTTCGACCAGCAGGGGCTCGTCGTGGGGCAGTCCGGCGGGCAGGGCCTCCGGCGGGCTGGCGGCCAGGCGCACGAAAGCGGTGTCGCCGGCGGCGCAGATCAGCGGGAAGGGACCGGCGGCGACGGGGGCCGCGGGGGCGGGCGTCTCGCCGGCGGCCAGGGCCCAGTCCAGATCGAAGATCGCCTGCAGCGACGCGGCCAGCGCGGGGTGGTCGACGCGGGCGCCGAGCTCGTGGATATGTTCGAGGGCGCGCCAATCCCAGTTCTGGCTGCCGACGAAGAATTCCCGCCCATCCACGATCATGTACTTGCTGTGCTGGACTCCGCCCCAGGCGGCGCGTGCGTCCAGCAGGCGTGACTCGGCGCCGGGCAGGGCGCCCAGCCGGTCCACGATCTCGGGATAGGTCCGGTGGAAGCCCTTGTCGGACAGGGCCCGCACGCGCACGCCGCGGCCGGCGGCCTCGGCCAGGGCCGCGAGCACCGCGTCCAGGGCGTCGTCGCGTTCGGGGTCGTCGCTGAAGTAGAAGGTGCAGACGTCGATCGAGGTCGCGGCGCCGCGGATCATCTCGAGCCAGACGTCGGGGGCGTTCGGCAGGCCGGGCAGGTCGAGCATCGTCTCCACGGGCACGCTCTCGACGACGGTGATCGTCCCGGCGGCCCCGCCGGCTGCGGCGGGCGCGGCGACGAGGGCCAGCAGGATCGCGAGCAGGGCGGCCGGCGGGAAGTGGGTAGCGCGATGCATGGCGGCCTCCGGGGTTCGGGAAGCCCGCAGGATAGCACGGAGCACGCGTCGGGCCAAGACCCCCGCCCGGACTCAGCTCCCCAGTGCGCCCGGCAATCCCAGGCTCAGGCCGCCCATCACGATCATCAGCGGCGGGGCCATGCAGTTCTTCGACATGAACAGCGAGGTCGAAAGCTCCCGGACCAGGGGGGCGTTGTCGGCCGGGGGCGGCGGCGGGCTTGCAATCGGGGCATGGGCGTTCCTATGCTCCTCCTGGTCGGGGCGAGAAAGGGATGGGTCATGTCCGAGTCCAACCAGAACCGCCGCTTCGGTCAACAGGGGATCGCGCTGGCCGCGCTCGCCCTCCTCGTCGCGTTCGGCTCCGGTTGCGGGGACGACGGCCTGGGCCCGGCCCTGGGCTCCGTCGAGGTGCAGGCCGTCGACGTCGGCACCGGCGCGCCTCAGGCCGGCGTGAAGCTGGCGTTGATGGACCCGACGGCGAACCGGTTGCTGGCCGCGCCGGCTGCCACGGGAGCCGACGGCCGCGCCGTCTGGACGGGCGTCCCCGTGGGCGACTGGCCCCTGATCGTCCTGCCCGGCCCCGGCCGCGCCCTCTTCGCCGCGCCGGCCGCCGTCACGGTCCGCCGGCCGCCGCCTCGCCCCGGGACGCCCCCGCGCGAAGTCCTGACCGCGGCCTTCGCCGAGGATCCCTTGCCCCGGGTGTCCGGCCTCGTGACCGACGCCGTCACCGGCGCGCCCCTGGCCGGCGTGTGGGTCGGCCCGCCCTCCTTCCTGACCGCCTACTGGGGTCGCGGATCCCCACGCCTCGATCTGACCCTGGCCGACGGCCGCTTCGCCTGCCGTCAGCTGCCCTTCGCCTTCGATCCCCGCACCGATGTGGTCGTCATGGTCGAACCCCTGGTCTTCCAGGCCGAAGGCTACCGGCCGGTCGTCTGGCGCACCGAGCCCCCGCCCGGGGACGACGCGATCGACATCGCCGATGTGGCCGTGGCCCTGACGCCCCTGGATCCGGACGTGGACAGGGGAGCGCTGATCGGCCGGGTCGTCTTCCGGGGCGCGCCGGTGGCCGGCCTGCCGGTGGCGGCCTCCTACGTCGCCGATCCCGAAGCGTCCCCCGCCGAGGCGCGGGCCGAGGCCCGCCGTCGCCTGGCAGCCGTCGCGCGGCTCTCCGCTCCGTCGGATCCCCCGGTGGCCGAGGTCGGCGCCGGCCTGCCGGGGTCTGGCGCCCCGACCGGCGCCGGCGGCGATTTCCGTCTGGAGGGTCTGGCTCCCGGCTGGTACCTGGCGCATCCGGGACCGGCGCTCGGCGACGGCTTCCTGCTGGGCGACGTCGTCGGTCCGCGGCCCCCCGGGGTCGAGGTCTGGCCCGACCCTGTGCTGGTGCCCTCCGGCGGCGAGGCGGACCTGGGCCTGGTGCCGGTGCTGCGCGCGATCACGTTGCTCGAGCCGCAGCCCGGCGCGCGCGATCTGCCGCCGACGCCGGTCTTCGGCTGGAGCGCCGTGGCCGAGGCCGACAGCTACCTGGTGACGGTCGGCCGCCTGGCCCTGCCGACGACCGTCGCGACCAGGGAAGGGGTGCCGGAGGACACGCCCCTGCAGCCGGGCTTCCACGCCGTGACCGTCACGGCCTTCACCGCGGACTACGAGGTCGTCGGCAGGCTGGAGCGGCAGATCTACGTCGAGGTCGCGGGGGAGTAGGCGTCCGGCCGATTCGCTAATCCCGCCTGGAAGAGTGCCCGCGGCCGGGTTAGCATCACCGGGATCGCGTTCCACCCACAGCCCCAACCATCGCCAAGGGAGACGTCGATGAGGAAGATGCTCTTCGCCCTGGTCCTGGTCGCGCTGAGCGGCTCCGTCGCCCAGGCCCAGAAGCCGGTCTACTGGATGACGCCGAGCTTCGGCCTGAACACCTACGCCATGGACGACGTCAACACCGAGATCCGCTTCCTCGACGACGCGCTGCCGGGAAGCATGGACGAGATCGAATCGGGGTGGAGCTACGGCGTCGCCTTCGGGGTGGACCTGCCCTCGCGGCTCAGCTTGGCCGTCGGCTACGAGCGGTTCTTCGCATCGACCGACTACGGCGATCCCTCGGGCAGCCTGGACTACGATTTCGCCGCCAACGTCCTCAAGGGCTCGCTGCTGTACCGGCTCTCTCCTCCCGGGCTCAGGGAGTTCGCGGTCGGATTCTCCTTCGGCATGATCTCCTCGGCCGGCGAGGTCGCGATCGTCGACTTCGAAGAGGGGGCGTTCAAGGGCGACGTCGAGGGGTCCTCGCCGCTGCTGGAGGGCTTCCTGGCGGGTGATTTCCGGCTGACGCCCAAGGTGGCCCTGGCCGGCACGGTCGGCTACCGGATCGCCGAGGTCGACGAGATCGAGATCGAGGGGATCCCCGTCACCATGCCCGACGGCTCGGACTACACGGTGGACTACGGCGGCCTGCTGCTGCGGGTCGGCCTCAAGATCTGGCTCTGAGTTTCCGCCGCCGCCGCATATGAAACGAGCCCCCCGCGTCGCGCGGGGGGCTCGCTCGTCGTTGGGATCGGCGGTCTGCGCAGGGATCAGACCTTCAACGCGCCGCCGACCATCTCCTGCAGCCTGGCCAGCCGCTTCTCGAAGTCCTGCGCGAAGCGGATCACGCCGGCGGCCACGCCGGCCGGGTCGATCCCCGCCTCCTCGCAGACCTCGTCGACGGCGCCGCCGCCGCGCCAGCGGTCGTCGGCGTCGCTGCTCAGGGCGTACTCGTCGGCCAGGGGATTGAAGATCCAGTCGTGCATGGTGCGCCGGGCGCGGTTGGTCAGGAAGGTGCTGTTGGCCATGTCGCCCTTGGTGATCACCGTCTCGCGGTAGGCTTCCGGCTGCAGCGCGAAGAGCTGCGGGCTGGGGCAGGCCACCAGCTTCACGTTGACGCCGGCGGCGTCGATCGCGGGCAGGGCGCGGATCAGGTTGTAGGTGGACATCGTGCCCTGGACGAAGAGGCAGCCCTGGCGCGGCGCGCCCTCGCGGTAATCGCGCAGCACGTAGGCGCCGCGCGAGGCCTCGAAGTGCGACGCCAGGCCCAGCGCCTCGCGGTCGGGGATCTCGACGGCCGGCCGCGTCAGGTGCAGGGCGACGATCGGGGCGTCGGTCTTCAGGGCCGCCGCCAGCATCACCGGCACCTCGTTGTACTCCCATGGGTGGATGTCGATCACCTGGCCGTCGGGAAAGAGCTGCGTCACTCCCGGCGAGAAGATGCCGAAGTGGGTGCGGCTGTCCTCGGCCGTCTCGGGACCGGAATGCCCGGCCACCCAGACCACCTTGCCCAGCTTGAACTCCGTATCCTGCGCCAGCTGGCTGTACAGGCGCATGGCGCCGTACTTCAGGTACGAGAACGAGCCGTAGGTGGAGCAGGCCGTGTAGAAGCCGTTGAAGTCCTTCTCGGGATCGGGCGCCATGTTCACGCTGGCCGCGCCCACGCAGAGCCCGGCGTTCGTGAACTCGGTGATCTCCTGGGGCAGGATCACGCCCTCGGGGGCCTTCTCGCGCTCGTACCAGCCCCAGCCGGGAAGGTCGTCGAAGTCCTTGCCGAAGCCCGAGATGTTCGTGGAGTCGGCCAGGTCGGCAGAGCAGACCAGGAAGAGCGGGCGGCCGTACTTCTCGCGCGCGTAGGCGTTGATCCACGATCCCCAGCGCGCGAGGCCGGCGCGGTTGGGCTTCTTCTCGCCCGGCTTGGCCCACATGCCCGGGGGATAGGCCGCGACGTCCAGCAGGGCGGGATCGTGCAGGGGGTTCGCCGTTTCGGGGATGCGGAAGGACGCGATCTCCTCGGGCACGCTGTCGCCCAGCTCGACCAGGCGGTCGGCCAGGTAGGCCACGGTCTCCTCGTCGTTGCGCAGCACGTCCAGCGCGGTGTTGAGGTGGGCCGCCGCCTGCTCGCGCCGAGCCTCCAGCGTCTCGGGCGCTCCGCCGCCGAAGCCTTCCCATTCGACGCCGTACTTGTCGGCGAAGTCCCGGCGGCAGGTCCAATAGCCTTCGGCGTTCATGCCGTGGGGCGCGCCGTGGCTCTTGTTGTCGTACTTGTGGTAGCCGCGGCCCTTGCGCGTCTTGCCGAACATCATGCCCGGACGCAGGGCGGGGTTGTCGCCGTGCACCATGTCGAGGACGGCGCTGGTGACGTCGTTCCAGTCGCTGCCGTCGGCGGCCTCGTGCACGTGGAAGCCGTAGCTCGAGAACCAGTCGCGCGGCGTGCCGTGGACGACGCTGCTCACCGACTGGTCGTCGATGCCGTAGTCGTTCCAGTCGAGCAGGAAGAAGAGGTTGTCCAGGCCCAGGCCGTAGGCGCTGTTCTTGGTCTCGTGCCAGCAGCCGGCGGTGTGGCCGCCCTCGCCCTCGATGCCGAAGACCTTCACCTCGCCGCAGCCGGCGCGTTTCAGGGCCAGGGCCTCGCCGACGCAGGGCGGCGCGCCGTGGCCGCTGGGACCGGTGTTGAACTTCACGAAGAGGTTCTTGCCCGCCATCTCGACGTGGCCGGGCAGTCCGCCGCGGTTGCGCAGGGTCAGCAGGTCCTCCCAGGTCAGGGTGCGCTCGGGGCCGCCCTTGACCAGGTACTTCGGGTCGCCGGTCTTGGCGTGCATCACCCGCAGCGACTCGTTGAAGACGGCGAGCATGGCGTAGACCAGGGGCGCGGTATGCCCCGCCACCAGCACGAAACGGTCGCCGAAGCGCTTGCCGGGATCGCGGATGTCCCAGCGCATGGCCCCGCCCAGCAGCAGCGAGGTCAGCATGTGGTTCTTGGAGCGGCTGCCGCCCGGGTGCCCGCTCTGGCGGTGGTTGAGCATGATGTCGATCTGCTGGTCGATCACGTCCTTGATCAGTTCCCAGCGGGCGAAGTTGGCGGACTGGGCCTGGAACAGGTCGTCGGCGTGGGACACGGCCGTTCTCCTTCCGGAACTGGTCGACGGGTCGGCGGGGCGATGCGGAATCACGCTTGGTCGGACCGGCCAATTGTGTCGCCCGGCCCGGGGGGAATCAAGGAAAAGCGAGGGCGCGGCCCAGGTGGTAGCACTGCAGGATGGCCGCGGCGGCCCGGGCGTCGTCCACGGCCCGGTGCATGGCCAGATCCAGGTCGATGCTCATCTTCTCGAGGATCGACTCCAGGCGCAGACCCGAGGTGCGGAAGTGGTTCTGGGCCAGCCAGGCCGTGGCCACCGCCCGGATGTCGAAGGCGCCGCCGGCGATGTGGGCCGCGAAGTCCAGCCCGTGGGCGTCGCATTCCCGGCGCAGCAGGGGGATGTCGTAGTAGACGCCGAAGGCCGCGATCATCGCCTTGTTGCGGGGCCCGTACCAGTCCAGGAAACGCCCGCCCACCGCGGCGAAAACGTCCTTGCCCGCGACCTGGGCCGCGGTGATCCCGGTCAGCCGCGAGATGAAGGGTGTGATCGGGAATTCCAGGGGACGGACCAGTTCGGAGAAGCTGTCGACCTCGGCCAGGGTCTTCCCGTCCAGGCGAACGGCGCCGATCTCGATGATGTTGCTGCGCTCGATGGTGTTGCGGCCCTCGTCCTCGGGAGGGCAGGTGGCCTCGAGGTCCAGGATCACGATGTCGGTGCTGTAGCGCATGGATACTCCCGGGTTTGCGTCGTCGGGTCAAACTAGCACGGGCCGCGGGTCCGTGGCGAGGGGAACCAATTCATAGTTGTTTGCTATAACTTATTCGATGGACAGTGGCTGGCGTCGCCCCGGGGCCGGCGGTTTCATGTCATGATGAAGAGGTTCGAGGTCATGTCCTTCCTGTTCCCGAAATCCGGGATCGTCGCGGGGCTGTTGCTGGCGGGCGCGCTCGCATGCCTGCTCCCGAGACCGACCGCGGCCGCAGAGGGCTCGCCGCCGCTCCCCCTGGCGGCGGCGCACGCCGATCTGGACCTGGCGCCCTGGCCCGGGGGAGACCTGCATCCGGACGCCGGCCTCGCGACCCTGCAGTCCTACGCCCTGGCCCGCAACGCCGGCGTGGCCGCCGCGGTCGATCGCTGGCGTGCCGCCGCCGCCGCCCGCGACGCCGCCGGCGCCCTGCCCGACCCGAGGCTGGGCCTGGGGCTGATGATCGAACCGGTCGAGACGCGCCTGGGACCCCAGCGCCGGGTGTGGAGCCTGGCCCAGACCGTGCCCTGGTTCGGCACCCTGGGTCTGCGCCGCGCCGCCGCGGTCGGCCGCACCGCCGCCGCCGCCGCCGAAGTGCGCGCCGAGGCCCTGGCCGTGTCGGCCCGGGTGGTGCGGGCCTGGTCCGAACTGGCCTGGGTGGGGCGCGCCCTGGCCGTCGTCGAAGAGCATCGCGACGTGCAGGCCCGCGCCGAGCAGGCGGCCCGCGCCCGCTACGCCGCCGGCGAGGGCGCCTACGCCGACGTGCTGCGCGCGCAGGTCGAGCTGGCGCGCCTGGAAGACCGCCTGGTCTCGTTGCGCGACCGCCGCCGGCCCCTGGCCGCCGCGCTGAACGCCGCGCTGGGCCGCGATCCGGACGCCCCGCTGCCGGCGCCCGACGCGTTGTCCGAACCGCAGCCCCTGCCCGGCGAGGACCGGCTGCAGGCGCTGCTCAGGGAGCGCAACCCGGCCCTGGCCGCGGTGCGCGCCCGCGAATCCTCCCTGGCTTCCGCCGAGGGCCTGGCCCGCAAGGGCGGCTGGCCCGACCTGACCCTGGGCCTGGACTACATCGAGACCGGAACCAACGGCTCGGGCATGCCGGGCGAGGGCAGCGATCCCGTGATCGCCCGGCTGTCGCTCTCGCTGCCGCTGTGGCGAGGCTCCGTGGCCGCCGCCAGGCGCGAGGCCGCCGCCCGCCACCGCGCCCAGGTCTCGGCCGTGACCGACCTCGGCCGCGATCTGGCGTCACGGCTGGCCGATGCGCTCTTCCGCCGCCGCGACGCGGAGCGCCGCCTGGCGCTGCACGACCGGACGCTGCTGCCGCGATCGCGCGAGATCCTGACCGTGCTCGAGGCCTCCTACGCCGCGGGCGGCGCCGGCTATCTGGACCTCGTCGACGCCCAGCGGACCCTGCTGGCCTTCGAGCTGGAGCGCGCCCGCGCGGCGGCCGACCTGGCCGCCCTGGACGCCGAGCTCCAGGAGCTGCTCGGCGGCCGGATCCCGGCCGCGGAATCCATCGCCGGCGAGGAGGAGACCCCTTGAGCTCACCGGACCGCTCCCTGTTCCTGCGCCGCCGCCTGCCCTGGCTGGCGGTCGTCGCGCTCGCCTTCGCCGCCGGACTCCTGCTCCGCGGTCCCGACACGGAATCACCCGGGGACGCCGCGACCGAGGCTGCGACCGTCTGGACCTGCGCGATGCATCCCCAGATCCAGTTGCCGGAGCCGGGCCAGTGCCCCATCTGCTTCATGGACCTGATCCCGGTCGGCGGCGGGGTCGACGACGGCGATCCGCGATCCCTGGCGCTGAGCGAGACCGCCGTCGCCCTGGCCGAGATCGTCACCGCGCCGGTCGAGCGCGGCTTCGCCGCCCGCCGGCTGCGCCTGGTGGGCCGCGTGGTCGCCGAGGAGAGCCGCACGCGCACGATCACGGCCCGCTATCGGGGGCGCATCGACACGCTCTTCGTGGCCGACACCGGGACCCTGGTGCGTTCCGGCCAGAAACTGGCCTCGGTCTACAGCCCCGAACTCTACGCCGCCCAGGTCGAGCTGCGCTCGGCCCTGGGCGCCGCGCGGCAGGGCGATTCCGCCGCCGCGGCGAACCTGGCCGCGGCCCGTCAGCGGCTGGGCGGCTGGGGCCTGACCTCCGACCAGATCGCGGACCTGGAGTCCGCGCCGGCTCCCCGCGAACACCTGACCCTGACCGCGCCCGCCGGCGGGGTCGTGCTCTCGCGCGACGTGCAGGAAGGCGACTACGTCGCCACCGGGACGCGCCTTTTCGTCGTGGCCGACCTCGCCCGCGTCCGGGTCGAGCTCGAGGCCTACGAGTCCGACCTGCCCTGGCTGCGCGCCGGGCAGACGGCCGATTTCCAGGTGGCCGCGCTGCCCGGGCGGGAATTCCGGGGCGAGGTCGTCTTCATCGATCCCGTGCTCGACGCCCGCACCCGCACGGCCGGCGTGCGCCTGACGGTCGACAACCCGGACGGCCGGCTGCGGCCGGGCTTCTTCGTCCGCGCCTCGGTCTCGGCGGTGCTGGACGCCGACGGGCGGCCCGTCGGCGCCGAAGGCGGGGCCGAGCCGCCGCTGATCGTGCCCGCCACCGCGCCCCTGATCACCGGCGCCCGGTCCCTGGTCTACGTGCGCGATCCCGACAGCGCCACGCCCCGTTTCCGGGGTCGCGAGGTCGTGCTGGGCCCGCGCGCCGGCGACCACTACCTCGTGGTGTCCGGGCTGAGCGAGGGCGAGCGCGTGGTCGTCAACGGGGCCTTCAAGATCGACAGCGCCCTGCAGATCCAGGCGCGCCCCAGCATGATGAGCCCGCCGACCGCCGCCCCTGCTATCGAGGAGGCGGCGCCCGCGGCGGCCACGGCCGGGCCCTTCGCGACCCCGGCCGGGTTCCGCGCCGGACTGGGCTCCCTGCTGGCCGGCTATTACGAGCTGCAGGCCGCCCTGGCCTCCGACGACGCCACGGCCGCCCGCGACGCGGCCCGGGCCGCGCTGGCCGCCCTGGGCGCGGTCCCGACCGCGGCTCTCGACGAGGCGGCGCTCGCGGCCTGGAGCGTCGATCAACACCATCTGACCGGGGCGCTGAAGGCGATGGGCGAGGCCCGGGACATCGCGGCCCTGCGCGCGCCGCTGGCCCCGCTGTCGGACCGGCTGTGGGCCGCGCTCAACCGTTACGGCTACGCCGAGCAAATGCCCGTGCGCCGCTTCCACTGCCCGATGGCGGGGGAGGGCGGCGCCAACTGGCTGCAGGCCGGCGCCGAAACCGCCAACCCCTACTACGGGGCCGCCATGCCGGGCTGCGGCAGCCAGACCGACCTTCTGGCCGGGGGCGGACCCGCGGCGGAGGGCCCGTGATGTCCCCGGGCCGCAACTCCCTCCTGGACGCCCTGATCCGCTTCTGCGTCGAGCAGAAGCTGGTCGTGGGCCTGCTGCTCGCCGCCGCCGTCGTCGGCGGCCTGGCCTTCGCTCCCTTCGACTGGGACCTCGGCCCGCTGCCGCGCGATCCGGTGCCGGTCGACGCCATTCCGGACCTGGGCGAGAACCAGCAGATCGTCTTCACGGAATGGCCGGGCAGCTCGCCCCAGGACGTCGAGGACCAGGTGACCTACCCGCTGACCACCGCCCTGCTGGGCCTGCCCGACGTGCGGACGGTGCGCAGCTATTCCTTCCTCGGCTTCTCGACCGTCTACGTCATCTTCGAGGAGCGGGCCGATTTCTACGACTCGCGCTCCCGGATCCTCGAGAAGCTGTCCAGCCTGCCGTCGGGCGCCCTGCCCCCGGGAGTCCGGCCCGCGCTGGGACCCGACGCGACGGCCCTGGGCCAGATCTTCTGGTACACGATCGAGGGGCGGGACGCCGCCGGGAACCCGGCCGGGGGCTGGGATCCTGACGAGCTGCGCAGCGTGCAGGACTGGCAGGTGCGCTATGCGCTGCTGTCCGCCGAGGGCGTGGCCGAGGTGGCCTCGGTGGGCGGCTTCGTGCGCGAGTACCAGGTTGACGTGGATCCGGACGCCCTGCGGGCCCACGGCGTGGGCCTGATGGACGTCGTGCGCGCGGTGCGCGAATCGAACGCCGACATCGGCGCCCGCACGCTCGAGATCAACAACGTCGAGTACGTGGTGCGCGGCGTCGGCTTCGTCGAGAGCCTGACGGACATCGCGACCGCGGTGGTGACGGTGCGCGACAACCTGCCGGTGACCGTGGGCGACGTGGCCACGGTCGCGGTCGGCCCCGCCCTGCGCCGCGGGGTCCTGGACAAGGGCGGCGCCGAGGCGGTGGGCGGGGTCGTCGTGGTGCGCTACGGCGAGAATCCGCTGCAGGCGATCAAGAACGTGAAGGCGAAGATCGCCGAGATCGCCCCCGGGCTGCCGCGCCGGACGCTGGACGACGGGTCCGTGTCGCAGCTGACCATCGTGCCCTTCTACGACCGCACGGGGCTGATCCACGAGACGCTGGGCACGCTGAACACGGCCCTGGTCGACGAGATCCTGGTCACGATCATCGTGGTCCTGGTGCTGATCGCGAACCTGCGCGGCGGGCTGCTGGTGGCGGGCCTGCTGCCGCTGGCCGTGCTGCTGAGCTTCGTGGCGATGAAGCTCTTCCGCGTCGATGCGAACATCGTGGCCCTGTCGGGCATCGCCATCGCCATCGGCACGATGGTCGACATGGGCATCATCCTGACCGAGAACATCCTGCGGCGCCTGGACGAGGCCGGGCCGCACGACGACCGCCGACAGGCCGTCCTGACCGGCGCCGGCGAGGTCGCCACGGCCGTGGTCGCGGCGGTGACCACGACCATCCTCGGCTTCCTGCCGGTGTTCACGCTCCAGGCCGCCGAGGGCAAGCTCTTCCGGCCGCTGGCCATGACCAAGACCTTCGCCCTGGTCGCGGCCGCGCTGCTGGCGCTGACCGTGATCCCGGCCGTGGCCGATCTGCTGCTGCGCCGGCGGCGGGGCCGACCCACGGCCGGGCGCGCCCGGGTGAACCGGCTGTTCCACATCCTGTCCGTGGTCCTGATCGCATCGGTGCTGGCCGGCCACTGGCGGCCCCTGGGCTTCGAACGGGGGCTGCCGGCGAACCTGCTCTTCGTGGCGCTGGCGCTGGGCGGCGTGCTGCTGCTCTTCCTCTTCTTCCGCGACGTCTACCCGCGGGCCCTGCGATGGTGCCTGGGCCACAAGGCGGCGTTCCTGCTGCTGCCGGCGCTGCTGCTGATCGGTGGCGTCTTCGTCTGGCGGGGGCTGGGACGGGAGTTCATGCCGCCCCTGGACGAGGGCTCGTTCCTGTACATGCCCACGACCATGTCCCACGCGGGGCTGGGCGAGGCCCAGGACGTGCTGGCCAAGCTGGACATGGCCATCGCCGCGGTGCCGGAGGTTTCGACGGCGGTCGGCAAGCTGGGGCGGGCGGAATCGGCCCTGGACCCCGCGCCGGTCTCGATGGTCGAGACCGTGGTCGACTACCGCACGGAGTACGTCGAGGACGAGTCCGGGCGGGTCCGGCGCTTCCGCTTCGACCGGGACCGCGGGGAGTTCGTCCGCGACGCGGCGGGGGCGCTGGTGCCCGACGAACACGGCCGGCCCTTCCGGCAGTGGCGCGACCATATCCGGAGTCCCGACGACATCTGGGACGAGATCGTCGCCGCGGCGAAGCTGCCCGGCACGACCGCGGCGCCGCGCCTGCAACCGATCTCGGCCCGCCTGGTCATGCTGCAGAGCGGCATGCGCGCGCCGATGGGCGTGAAGGTGCGCGGGCCCGATCTGGAGACGATCGACCGGGTGGCGTTGCGCATCGAGCAGCTCCTGAAGGAGGTGCCCGAGGTGTCGGCCCCGGCGGTGATCGCCGACCGGACCGTGGGCAAGCCCTACCTGGAGATCGTCCTCGACCGCGAGGCCATCGCCCGCTACGGCCTGACCGTGCGCCGGGTGCAGGACGTGCTGGAGGTCGCCGTCGGCGGCCGTCCCCTGACGACCACGGTCGAGGGCCGCGAGCGCTACCCGGTGCGCGTGCGCTTCGCCCGCGAGCGGCGCGACTCCATCGAGGAACTGATGCGCCTGCCCGTGACGGCCCCCGATGGGTCCCAGCCCCCGCTGGGCCAGCTGGCCGAGCTGCGCTACGTGCGCGGGCCCCAGGCCATCAAGAGCGAAAACACCTTCCTGGTCGGCTACGTGCTCTTCGACAAGCGGGCGGACGTGGCCGAGATCGACGCCGTCGACGCCGCCCGCGCCCGGCTGGCGGCGGCCGTCGCCTCGGGCGAACTGGAGCTGCCGGCCGGCGTCAGCTACGCCTTCGCCGGCAACTTCGAGAACCAGATGCGGGCCGCGGCCCGGCTGGGCCTGGTGATCCCCGCGGTGCTGCTGGCCATCTTCCTGGTGCTCTACTTCCAGTTCCGCGCGGTGACGACCGCGCTGATGGTCTTCTCGGGGATCTTCGTGGCCTGGGCCGGCGGCTTCCTGATGATCTGGCTCTACGGGCAGCCCTGGTTCCTGGACGCGGCCCCCTTCGGCGTGGACCTGCGCCAGCTCTTCCAGATCCATCCGATCAACCTGAGCGTGGCCGTGTGGGTCGGCTTCATCGCCCTGTTCGGCATCGCCTCGGACGACGGCGTGCTGATGGCGACCTATCTGGACCAGAGCTTCGCGCTACGGCGGCCGACCACCGCGGCCGAGGTGCGCGACGCCGTCGTGGCCGCCGCGTCCCGGCGCATCCGTCCGGCGGTCATGACCACGGCCACGACCGTGCTCGCCCTGCTGCCGGTCCTGACGGCCTCGGGTCGCGGCGCCGACATCATGATCCCGATGGCGATCCCCGTCTTCGGAGGCATGGTCATGGCCCTGCTCACGGTCTTCATCGTGCCGACCCTCTACGCGGCCGTGGCCGAGTTCCGCCTGCGCCGCGGCGGGAATTGACCCCGCCGCGCTGGCTCCTGCCGGCCGCCCGTGCTAGGCTGGACCGGCGCCCGGACGCGCCGGGCGGTTGACGGCCGGTCACGAAGGGTTAGTGTTCCGTCCATGAAGACCTATCTGCGCGTCCTGCGCTACCTGAAGCCCTACCTGCCGCAGGTCGGCCTGTCGATGCTGTTCATGGTGGTCTTCTCGCTGCTGAACAGCTTCGGCATCGTGATGATCGGCCCCTTCCTGGACGCTCTCTTCGCGCCCGAGCCCGTCGCCGTCGAGGCCGCGGCCCCCGACCGCGACAGTCGGCTCGTCCTGCCCGGCGCTTCGGCCCCGGCCGTGGACGACGCGGCCGCCCGGTCCGCGCCCGCCGGCGAAGCGGTCGTCGAGGGGCCCGGCGGCGCCCGCGAACGCGTGCTGGGCCTGCGCGAGAGCTTCTCGCTGGACGGCCTCCGCGACCGTCTCTACGCGAAGCTGAAGGGCTTCCTGATGAGCGACAGCAAGCGGGACTCGCTGTGGCGGATCGTGGTCATCTCGTTCTTCCTCTTCATGATCAAGAACCTGTCGGGCTACCTGCAGACCATCTTCACCGACTACGTGCAGCACAGCTTCATCCGGGACCTGCGCAACCAGCTCTTCGACCGCTACATGGCCCTGCCGCTGTCCTTCCACACCCGGCAACGCGCGGGCGAGCTGATCAGCCGCGCCACCAACGACGTGCTGGTGGTGAACCGCTCGGTGAACATGAGCTTCACGAACCTGGCGCGCGACCCGATCACGATCGTCGCCTTCCTGGGCCTGGCTCTGCTGCTGAGCTGGCGCCTGACGCTGATCGGGCTGGTGGTGCTGCCGCTGAGCATGGCGATCATCGTCCAGATCGGGCGCAAGCTGCGCAAGTACAGCCACCGGCAGCAGGAGAAGATGGCCAACCTGACCAGCATCCTGCAGGAGACGATCTCCGGCGTGCGCGTGGTCAAGGCCTTCGCCATGGAGCGCTACGAGACGGCGCGCTTCCGCGAGGAGTCGCAGCGGCTGTTCAGGGCCGTCTTCAAGATGGCCTGGATGGAGCGGCTGTCGTCGCCGCTGACCGAGCAGCTCTCGATCCTGGTCGGGCTCTTCATCCTGTGGTACGGCGGCAACCAGGTGCTGGCCGGCGGCCAGCTGCCGCCCAGCCTCTTCATCCTCTTCCTCTTCTGCATCTTCTCGCTGGGGCGGCCGATCAAGGCGCTGTCGCAGGTCAACAACGGCATCCAGGAGGGCATGGCCGCCGCCGAGCGCATCTTCGCGGTGCTGGACCATCCCGAGGAGGTGCCCGAGGCGCCCGACGCCCCCGACCTGGAGGACGTGCGCGGCGCGATCGAGCTGCAGGACGTGCACTTCGCCTACCTGGACGGCGAGCCCGTGCTGCAGGGGGTCAGCCTGAAGGCGGCTCCCGGCGAGATGGTGGCCCTGGTCGGGTCCAGCGGCGCCGGCAAGTCGACGCTGGTCGATCTGATCCCCCGCTTCTACGACCCGCAGCGGGGCAGGGTGCTGGTCGACGGGAGGGACGTGCGCGAGGTGAGCCTGCAGTCGCTGCGGCGGTCGATGGGCGTCGTCACGCAGGAGGTCATCCTCTTCAACGACACCGTGGGCCGCAACATCGCCTACGGCATGGGCGAGGTGCCCGCGGAGAGCGTCGAGGCCGCCGCCCGGGCCGCCAACGCCCACGACTTCATCATGCGCCTGCCGCGGGGCTACGACACCATGATCGGGGACCGCGGCGTGCGCCTCAGCGGCGGCGAGCGCCAGCGGCTGTCGATCGCCAGGGCGATCCTCAAGAATCCGCCGATCCTGATTTTGGACGAGGCCACCAGCGCCCTGGACACCGAATCCGAGCTGCTGGTCCAGGAGGCCATCGACCGCCTGGTGCGGGACCGGACGACGATCGTCATCGCCCACCGGCTGTCCACGATCCAGAACGTGGACCGCATCCATGTGATGCAGCGGGGCCGTGTCGTCCAGACCGGCACCCACGCCGAGCTGCTGGCCGCCGGCGGACCCTACAAGATCCTCTACGACCTGCAGTTCCGGGCCTGATTGAATCAGGATGGAAAACTTCCTGTATTTGATGAAACCCGGGACCGCCGTTTGCGTAGAGCCATGACGCGAACAACCCGCGACCCAGGCAGGAGGCAACCCCGTGAAGCAGAACATTCGCCTGATCACCCTGACCGCGGTCGTCCTGGCCCTCGTCCTCGCCGCCGGAACCGCCCTGGCGGGCCACCGGGACCGTGACGGCGAGCGGCGGCTGACCGTCATCGACGACGACGGCCAGCGCTACGAGATCGTCATCGACGATCGCGAGGGCATCGAGGTCGTGGACGAGGACGGCGAGATCGTCGCCGACCTGGACTTCGAGGATCTGGAAGAGGCCATCGACCACATCGTCGGCCGGGCGATGGTCGGGGTCGGGCATGCGCTGCAGGCCCTCTCCGAGATGGACCTCGACATCCGCTGGAACGCGGACGACAGCCAGGTCTTCCTGGCCCTCGACGACAAAATGATGGACTTCGAAATCGACATCGACGAGATCATGGACGACGTCGGCGAGGCCCTGGAGTCGATCGACGACTTCGATTTCGACATCGACTTCGACAAGTCGGACCGCTACGACCGGCGCCACGGCCGCCACCGTGAGCGCTACGTGATCCAGGCGGACGACGAGGCGGACGAGCTTCGCGACGAGATGGATCGTCTGCGGGAAGAGATCAGCCAGCTGAAGAAGGAATTGGCTAGGGCGCAGCGGCCCCGGCGCCACTAGAGACCGCGACGGCGCCTAGGGAGTCCGGGGCGCCGCCGGAGGCAGATCCAGAATTCCGGCGAGGCCGTCGACGATCCAGTCGGCGGCCTCGAATTCCGTCCGATCCCCGAATCCGTACGCGCAACCCACCGTCCACGCCCCGGCCGCCCGGCCGGCGGCGACGTCGTGCTCGCGGTCCCCCACCACGCACAGCGGCCTGTCCCGGCCCGCCAGATGGCGGACGAGCCCGGCCTTGTCGTCGGCGACGCCCAGGCGTCGGGCGTCCTCGAGGCAGAGGGTGTCCGCGAAGAAGGCGTCGAGGCCGTGGGCGCGGATCACGGCGGCGAAGTAGGGGGCCTGGGCGTTGGAGAAGAGCAGCAGCCGGTGGCCGCGGCGGCGCAGTTCGGCCAGGGTCGCGACGACGTCCGGGAAGAGGGCCGTCTCGCCCCGGTCCAGGGCCGCGACCTCGGCCTCGGTGGCCAGGCGGCCGTAGGCGGTTGCGAACTCCTCCGCGCGGTCGGCGGGCACGGTGGCGGGGTCGTAGCTGCGGCGGAAATAATCGTCCGAGGGCAGGCCCATGCAGGCCTTCAGGCGCTCGCGGTCTGGTTCGGCGGCGGGCAGGTCGAGGCTGACGTAGGCGCGGCGCAGCCCCTCGGCCACGGCGTCGATCACGGCCGCGCGGCTGTCCAGCAGGGTCCCGTCCAGGTCGAAGAGGAAGGTCGTGGCGCCGTCGAGGGCGGTCCTTTCAGCGGCCGGCATCGATCAGGGCCTCGACCTCGCCGTCCTCGGGGAAGCGGCCCAGGGCCTTCTTCGAGAAGACGAGTACGCCGTCGACGACGATCTCGAAGACGCCGCCGCCGGAGGCGATCAGCTCGGGGGCGACTCCGTAGCGCTTCTCGAGCGCGGCGGCCAGACCGGCCGCCTGGGGCTCGTAGTTTCAGACCTTGCAGTATTCGATCGACAGCTTGCGCATGGTTCCTCCGATCAGAACTGGATCAGCAGCTTCGGCCAGGCGGCGAGCTTCTTCTCGAAGGACTCGGGCGCGAAATCCTCGATATGGACCACCGTTTCCTCGCCGCCGCCCAGGATGATCTTGTGGATGTTCTGCTGGATCCCGTTGGTCTTGTCCTCGAGCAGGTTGCGGGTCACGTACCAGTCGGCGAAGATGCGCCGGCCGATCACGCTGTGCAGCTTGATGCCGTTGACGATCATGCGGTCGAAGGCCTGGATGCGGAAGTTGCCCTGCTTGAGGCCGAAGAGGACGACCTCGCCGCCGCGGCGCGTCGACTGGATGGCGTTGTTGACGCTGGTGTTGAAGCCGGCCATCTCGATGGCCACGTCCACGCCGCCGGGAGCGGTCTCGCGCACCGCGGCCACCAGCTCCTTGTCGGCGCTCCAGCCGTTCTTCGCCGAGCGCGCCAGGTCCAGGGGGATGATCTCGTCGGCGCCCAGGGCGCGGGCCATCTCCTGGTTGTGGGGCAGCGGCTCGATCCCGATCACGCGGGTGGCGCCCAGGGCGCGGGCGATCATGATCGCGAAGAGGCCGATGGTGCCGCAGCCGAAGACGCCCACCGTGCGTCCGCGCAGGTCGGTGGCCGTGCAGGCGTGCACGGCGTTGCCGAAGGGTTCCTGGATGGCGGCGACCTTCATGCGGATGCGGCGGCGGTCGGTGGGCCACAGCACCTGGGCGGGCAGCTTGATGTATTCGGCGAAGCAGCCGTCGCGGCCGATGCCGATGATCGTGTCGTTGGCGCAGATGTGGGTCTGGCCGATGTGGCACTGGTAGCAGGTGCCGCAGATGATGTGCGACTCGGTCGAGACGATGTCCTTGGGGCCGTAGCCGTGGCGGGCGGCCGCGCGGGAGCCCACCTCGACGATCT
This sequence comes from uncultured Fibrobacteraceae bacterium, assembly GCA_964559455.1. Taxonomy (GTDB): domain Bacteria; phylum Krumholzibacteriota; class Krumholzibacteriia; order LZORAL124-64-63; family LZORAL124-64-63; genus CAZLHO01. Next base: position 23,694 of record CAZLHO010000015.1, read on the forward strand.
CGCCGACCATCTCGTGGCCGATGATCCGCGTCGTCCGGCCCTCGCGCTTCAGGCTCTCGAAGATATGGCCCTTGAAGGCGGTGCGGTGCCAGATGCCCCGGTCGCTGCCGCAGAAGCCGGCGTAGATGACCTTGATGACGACGTTGTCGGCGTCGCGGGGATCGCCCGCCTCGTCGAGGACGGGACGGGGAACCTCGCGGCGGACGAACCCGCGGGTCTTGTCCCAGGGCATGGACGCCTTGTCGTAGACCAGGGCCTGCATCGACTTCACCACGGCCGGACCTCCTCGGAACGACGATTGCGGGGCAAGTCGGTCGCCCGTCCCGGATATGAGCGGGCGCCGTCGTCCCGGGGCCAAGGTACAACGGCGCCGACCCGTTTTCAAAAATCTTCCGCGCCGCCGCCGCGGGTCAGTTCAGGGAGCTCCCGTTGCCGGCGCGCCAGTAGTCCCCGTCCTCGTAGTCGTCGCCGTCGTCGCCGTCGTGGGCCCGGCGCTCCTCCTCGGCGAGCAGCTCGTCGAGGGAGACCATGTCCGGGTCGGTGGAGCCGCCGTCGGGCCAGAGATCGCCCGAAGGGGCAGCCACCCGCGGGATGGGCGACGATTCGCCGTCGCTGTTGCCGGGAGCGGCGGCGCCGAGCTCGGCGATCAGCCGGGCCATGGCCGCGGAACCCGAGGGCCGCGCGGCCGGAAGCGGTGCGTCGGCGTTCGCGGCGGCCGCGATGGCCGTGGCGCGCGGGGCCTCGACCACCTCCTCGGCCGCGATGCGGGCGTGGTGGCGCAGCACGATCTCGTCCATCAGGTCGAAGTAGGCCCGGCTGCCCGCGGCCAGGCGGTCGTAGATCACCGTCGGCTTGCCGTGCACGGCCATCTCGGCGAGCCGCACCGTGCGGGGGACGGCGGTGTCGAGCAGGGCGTCGCCGTAGTCTTCGGCCACGCGCTCGCTGACCTGCTGCCCGAGGCGGGTGCGGGTGTCGTACATCGTCAGGAACATGCCCATGCAGACGGGCGGCGAGCCGTTCTCCAGGGACAGGTTGGCGACCGCCGAAAGCAGGCGCACCAGCGAACCGCGGCAGAGCTCCTCGGCCTGGATCGGCACCAGGTAGGCGTCGCTGGCGCGCAGGGCGGCGCGGGTCTCGGGGCCCACGCCGGGGGGGCAGTCGATGAGCACGGTGTCGTAGTCGCCGCGGGCGTCGGCCAGGAGCTCGGCCAGGGCCTGGGGGCGGGAGGCCAGGGAGGCCTTGTAGCGGCGCTCCTCGTCCAGCGACCAGGCGTCCGGAGAGACGAAGTGCAGGTCCGGCAGCGAGGATTCGTGGATCACGTCGGCGAGCCGGCCGGCTCCGGCGAGCAGGCTCGACAGGCCGCCGTGCAGGCGTTCGCGGTCGTAGCCGAGGCTGGCGGCGACGCCGCACTGGGGGTCGGTGCCCACCACGAGCACCCGATGTCCGCTGAGGGCGAAGGCGGCGCCCAGGTTCACCGCCGAGGTCGTCTTGCCCACGCCCCCCTTCTGGCTGATCAGACTGATGACCCTGCTGCCGTAGTCGTCCCACGGTCCGTTGTCGCGCATCGGTGCCTCCTCAAAGGTGTATCAACAGAGAGAGATGAGCTTGTCGACCAGGGCGCGCGCGCCGGCGAAGACCTCGGAGATCCGCTCGGCCTTCATGTAGGCCGGGGTCGTGACGAGCTTGTGGGCCTCGTCCACGACGACGCCGTCCACGGCCGCGGGCACGTGTTCCGCGCCCATCTTCTCGATCTGGTCGGCGGTGGCGGGGTCGTCCCCGATGGTCAGGCGCACGCGCGCCGCCGGGCCGAAGACCCGGGCCAGGATCACCGGCGCGATGCAGAGGGCGCCGATCGGCCTGCCGAGGTCGTGCATGCCGCGCAGGAAGGCGGCGACGCCGGATTCGACGTCGCAGGCCGCCCCCTCGCCGGCGAAGGAACTGAGATTCTTGGCCGCGCCGAAGCCTCCCGGCAGGACGACGGCGTCGAATTCCTCGGGGCGCAGCGAGGCGATGTCCGCGACCGGACCGCGGGCGATGCGGGCCGATTCGACCCTGATGTCCCGGCTCTCGCCGGCGGCGGGCTGACCGGCCTGGTGGTCGACGACGTGCATCTGCGGGCCGGCCGGCGCAGCGACGACGACCTCGGCCCCGGCTTCGTCCAGGGCCAGCAGCGTCGCGGTGGCCTCGTGGATCTCGCTGCCGTCGTAGACGCCGCAGCCGCTGAGAATGACGGCGATCTTGGGCATGATTTCCTCCCCTGCGAAATCGAGGGGGGATTATCCCGCCGGGACCGTCATTAGTCAACCCCCGCCGATTCGGCCCGATCAGGGAAAAATTTGTCTCCGGGGCCGCAAACGTTAGATTTGAAGTCGATCGGTCGTGGGGATCGTCCCCCCCCCGCCGGCGGGTCCGCCCCGCGTGATCGTGACCCCGTCCCCATCCTCAGAGGTGCTCGCGATGCCCCGGACCGAGAAAGTCGCCATCGGCGGCATGCTGGAGACCAAGGGCCTGATCCTGGTCAAGGTGCTGGGCGTGCGCCGGGGGCCCGGCGTGGCCGGCCTGACCCTGTCGACCCTGGGCCGCTACGGCATCAACATCGTCTGCGTCGTCTCCTCCTCGGACACCACGAACCGCGAGAACATCACCCTGGCCCTGGACGCCACGGACGTGGACCAGGCCCTGGGCCTGCTGCAGGGGGTCAAGGAGGAGATCCAGGCCGAGCGCATCGAGTTCGTCAAGAACTGCTGCGTCATCTCGCTCTACGGGCCCCACTTCAGCGAGCGCCCGTCGATCGCCGGCCTGATGTTCGAGGCTCTGGCCGAGGGCGACATCGACATCCACGCGATCAGCACTTCGGTGTCGACCGTCTCCTGCATCATCGACGAGGATGATCTCGAGCGCGCGCACGAAAGGCTCGCCGCCTCGTTCCTGATGCCCTGACCGCGGCATCGTCTCGAAGACCGACTCGGCCCCCGCGCCCGCCGCGGGGGCCTTTTTCGTATGCCGCGACGCGGGCCGATCAGTAGTGGAAGCCGCTCTTGCCGATGAACTCGCGCAACAGCGAGGTGGGCGGGACCATGCCGGCGTCGATCGGCAGGTGGGTGTCGAGCACCGCGAGCAGCGTGCGCGCTGGGCCGAAGGCCGGGTCGGCGGGCGGCACCGCGGCCAGGCGCGGCTCGGCCCAGAGCTTGAGCACGCCCAGTTCGTAGACCAGCCCCGAGTTGAAGAAGAGCTCCGCGTTCTGCTGGAAGGGGAAGATGTGCTTCTCCTCGCCGGCGCGCACGCTGGCCCAGCGCGACAGGGTTTCGGCGGCGGGGTAGCCGCGGAACTGGGCGTCGCGCACGATGCGGCGGTAGAGGCGCAGCAGGCTGGTCGGGATGTAGGTCGTGTCGTCGATGTTGGTGTGGCAGAGCGCGGAGACGTAGATCCGCAGCTTGCTGGCCTCGTCGACGCCGGCGCCGAGGGCGGGGTTCAGGGCGTGGATGCCCTCGACGATCAGGGGGGCGCCGCGCTCGAGGCGGGCGGGCTGCTCGTTCTCGCCGCCGCGGCCGGTCGTGAAGTCGAAGCGGCGCAGGCGGACCTCGTCGCCGGCCAGCAGCCGCTCCAGGTGCTCGTTGAAGAGGTCCAGGCGCAGGGCCGAGAGGTCCTCGAAGTCGAAATCGCCGTTCGCGTCGCGCGGGGTCAGGTCGCGGTCGACGAAGTAGTTGTCCATGGAGAGGGCGAAGGGGGTCAGCCCCAGCACGCGCAACTGCAGCTCCAGGCGCTTGGCGAAGGTGGTCTTGCCGGAGCTCGAAGGGCCGGCGACCAGGACCAGGCGCCCGCTCTCGGGCAACGCGGCGACCCGCTCGGCCGCCTGGACCACGAAGCGGTCGTGGCGGGCCTCGCTGATCTGGATCAGGTCGCGGGTGCGCCCGTCCATCACCAGACGATTGATCGAGCCGAGGTCGGCCAGGCCCTGCATCTCGGTCCAGGCCGAGTATTCGCACATCGCTTTCAGCAGCTTGGGCTGGGGGCTGTAGGGCGTGACGGTCCCGGGCTCGCCGGGCAGGCAGGGCAGGACCACCAGCCCGGGCTCCTCGCGCACCAGGGCGAAGGCGCGCAGGAAGCCGGTCGACGGCAGGTGCAGGCCCGAGAACAGCAACCGCCCGTCGCCGATCCGGTAGAGGGGCCGCTGCCCGGCGCCGATGCTCAGGATCCCCGTGGCGCCGTTGAGGGCCGCCTCGGGCAGGTGCGTCAGCTCCTGTTCGCTGTAGAGCTGGGGCTTGAGGGGCAGGTCGGCCCTGATCAGTTCCCGCATGCGGGTCTCGATCGTGTTCAATTCCCCTTCGCCCAGCGGCTCGTCGCGGCGCAGCTTGCAGTACATGCCGCCGCTGTAGCCGAAGTCGATCACCAGCGGATGGCGGGGGAAGATCTCGGCGCAGACCGCCGCCAGCAGCGAACAGAGGGTGCGGACGATCGTCGAGTGGACCTCGGGATCGTTCAGGCGGAGCGGCTGGATGCGCTCGCCGCCCCAGAGGGGCTCGTCCAGCCCGGTGCGACGGCCGTTGACGACGGCCAGGGCCACGGGATTGTCGGCGTCCGGACGGATGCCGGCCCGGCTTTCGACGACATCCCGCAGGTGGGCGCCCGGCCGGATCTTCAGCCGCTGGCCTTCGAGATCGACCCAGCTCTTCTCCATATCCCGGATCCTCCGCGTACAGGGGTGCGCATCATGGTACCCCGCACGTCGGCGTCCGTCCAGGACGGCCCCCGGCGGAGCCGGAAAACTCGCGAGTCGAGATTCCGGAGGAGCGGCCGGGCCGGATTGTGGTAAAATGGTGGCGAGTCATTCGCCCGGGAGGGACCGTGTCGCGTTCGCTTTTCTTGCTGTTGCTGCTGCTGATTCCCGCCGCCGCCGTCGCCCGGGAGCCGGTGCTCGTGCACACGGCTCCGCCGCCGGCCGTCGCGGCGCGCGCGGCCGCCGACTGCATCGCGGGCAATTCCGAGCTCTGGCGGCTGCAGGGCTACTACGCCAACTTCTGGGTCGGCGAGGAGAGCTACGCCCAGCTCTTCGAGCCCGCGGCCACGTCCTGCTGGTGCTCCTTCGGCTTCGCCCTGGTGACCACCCACATCTATCTCTACCTGGAGCCGGGGGCCGACTTCCAGGTCCGCGCCCGCCTGCTGGCCGTCGAGGATCCCGACCATGACGGCTGCCGCACCCCGGGCGACGTGCTGGCTTCGGGCCTGGTCCAGCAAGTGTCGGGCATCACGACCGCCGGCTACTACGACGTCGCCTTTCCCAGCTGGCTGCCCTGTGCGCTGCTGCACGATTCCTACTTCCTGGCCGTCGATTTCCTGGGCGGCACGGGTCCCGTGGGCCTGCCCGTGGACGACCAGGCGACCGGCTGTCGGGTCTTCAACGACACCGGCGACGGCTGGACCGACCTGGCGGAGGACTGGAGCCTGGTCGGCGACCTCTTCATCTGGGGCGACATGCTCTGCTGCGGCGAGCCCGTGGCCGACGATCGGGCCACCTGGGGCGGCGTGAAGAGCCGTTTCCGCTGAGATTCCCCGCGACCTCCGCCCGGCCTCGTCTTGCCTACTTCCCTCCGCGAGTGTATACCTTGTGCAGATCAGCGAGGACCTGAACAAGGAAAGGATCCGAGCATGCCAGTCACCCTGGGACTGATGGGCTTCGGTCGCCTGGGGCGGAACATGTTCCGCATCGGGCACGCGGAGCCCGACATCAAATTCGCCGCGGTCAGCGACATCGCCGACGCCGAATCGTTGGCCTACCTGCTCCAGCGCAGCACCGTCGAGGGCGTCTTCGACCAGGAAGTGACCCTGGACGGGCGCTACCTCGTGGCCGGCAACCAGCGCACGCGCATCCTGCACGGCTCCCGGCCGGGCGAGGTGCCCTGGGACGTCCTGGGCGTCGATATCGTCATCGAAGCCACGGGCGTCTTCCGCACTCGCGCCGAGCTCAAGAAGCACATCGAATCCGGCGCCAAGGCCGTGATCCTGTCGACACCGCCGGTGGGGGAGATCGACCGCCTGGTCGTCAACGGCATCAACGACCACGAATTGACGGCCGACGACCGCATCGTCTCGAACGGCAGCAGCTCCTGCCACGCCCTGGCGATCATCATGAAGGTGCTCAACGAGCGCATCGGCGTGCGCCGCGCCATGATGACCACTGTCCACGCCTACACCAGCGACCAGCAGCTCAGTGACTCGGCCAAGCCGGGGCTGCGCTGGAGCCGCTCGGCCGCCGAGAACATCATCCCCAACAAGAGCTGGGCGCCCGGCGCGGTCGAGACGCTGATCCCGGAACTGCGGGGCAAGCTTCACGGCATGGCCCTGAACGTGCCCGTGCCGGCGGGGTCGAACATCGACCTCACGGTCGAACTGGAGAAGCCCCTGTCGGCGAAGGACCTGAACACGGTCGTGCACGAGGCCGCCGCGGGCGATTTCGCCGGCCTGCTCGGCTACACCGACGAGCCGATCGTCTCCAGCGACGTGATCGGCAACCCCGCCTCGGCCGTCTTCGACGCCCAGGCGACGCTCTCGCTGGAGAACGGTCTGGTGAAGTGCCTGGTCTGGTACGACAACGGCTGGGGCTACGCCTACCGCTTGCTGGAACTGGCCCGCAAGATGGCCGGTCTGATCCAGGCCAAGGAGGTGGCGCGATGAGGGTCGCAATCAACGGATTCGGGCGGATCGGCCGGGCCGTCTTCCGCCTGCTGAACAGCAAGGACGGCGTCGAAGTCGTGGCCATCAACGACCTGGCCGACCCCGAGGCGCTGGCCTACCTGCTGCGCCACGACACGGTGATGGGCCCCTTCCAGGGCTTCGCCCAGATCGAGGACGGCGCGATGCGCACCCGCTTCCAGCGGGTGAAGATGCTGCAGGTGGCCGACCCTTCGGCTCTGCCCTGGGCCGACCTGGGCGTGGAATACGTCGTCGAGGCCACGGGCCGCTTCCGCAAGCGCGCCGAGATCGCCCAGCACATCGAGGCCGGGGCGAAGAAGGTGCTGTTGACCGTGCCCGCCAAGGACGAGATCGACGCCACGATCGTCATGGGGGTGAACCAGCAGGACCTGAAGCCCGAGCACCAGATCGTCAGCAACGCCTCGTGCACGACGAACTGCCTGGCGCCCCTGGCCTTCGTGCTGGACCGGGAGTTCGGCATCGAAAGCGGGTTGATGACCACGGTGCACGCCTACACCAACGACCAGCGCCTGGCCGACGTGCCCCACACCGACTGGCGGCGTTCGCGGGCGGCGGCCGAGAACACGATTCCCACGACGACCGGCGCCGCCCGGGCCGTGGGCCGCGTGCTGCCCAACCTGAAGGGCAAGCTGGACGGCATGGCCATCCGGGTGCCGATCCCCGACGGCTCGGTGGTCGACCTGGTGACGATCATGAAGACCGAGGTCACCATCGCCCAGGTCAACGAGGCCGTGCGCGAGGCCGCCCGGTCGGAACTCCTGCACAACATCCTGCTGTACAGCGAGGCGCCCCTGGTCTCCAGCGACATCGTGGGCGATCCCCACTCGTCGATCTTCGACGCGGAGTATACGCACGTGATCGGCGGGACCATGCTCAAGACGCTGTCCTGGTACGACAACGAATGGGGCTACTCGAACCGGGTCGTGGACCTGCTGGACCTGTTCCAGAAGATCGGTTAGGGCTCTCCTGGAGGCCGAGCGGGGCCGCCGCGGCGACGCGGCGGCCCCTTCTCGTCCGCATACCGGGGCGGACGACTTGCGGAGCCGCTTCCGGATGTGATAATCTCCCAGGATGGGGGAATGGAGCGCGGGGCTCGCCCTCCCGTCCCGCGCCGCGTCCTCGAATCACCCTCGCCTGTCATCGACGTTCCAGGGTCGCCGGTTCACGGCAGACTCGCCCCGACGCGTGCCGGCGTGTAGAACGTCCGCTCAAGGGGGTTTCGTCGTGTCCAATCCATGCAAATGCATCCTGACGATCCTGGCCTTGGCCCTGCTCGCGGCGCCGGCGGCGGCGCAGAAGGAGGTCGTCGTCCGGCAGGTCGACGATCCCGGCTCCGTCGTGTCGCTGCAGGCGGGCGCGTTCCGGGTCACCGACGGCTACCAGGTGGGCAACCTCAACCCGCCGTTCTGGCTGGTCAACGACTTCATCTACGGGTTGGAGGGTTATAAATTCCTCTTCTATCCCCGCGAGCAGAACCTGCCCTGCCCCGGGGGCTTCCTGCTCAACACCGTGCACTTCCTGATCAACTTCGGCGAGGAGGACATCCCCGTCGGCGCAGGCATCTCCTTCGACGTGCACGTCGATCTCGAGGACGCCCTCTGGGATCCGGCCTCGGGCTGCTGGTCGCCGGGCCCCGAGGACTGCGTCTCGGGAACCTACGAGGTCGCGATCCCGGCTCCCGGCCTCTACGACGTCGCGATCCCGATCGACTGCCAGTGCGCCTATCTGGACTACTGGTACATGCTGTCGGTGCACTTCGATTCGCTTTTCCCGGAGACCATGCGCCCCGACCTGGTGACCGACGACTTCCCGTCGCTGTGCACCAGCTGGAACGACTACGGCGCGGGCTGGTACGACCTGCGCGCCGCGTATCCGGATTTCCCGGGCAACATCGTGATCTGGGGGGACGTCACCTGCTGCGACGATCCTGTCGCCGGCGACGAAGCGACCTGGGGCTCGATGAAATCCCTTTTCCGCTGAGCCGCCCGTCTTCCGTGGCCGGACGGGGGAGGGAGCCCCCGTCCTCGCGGATCCCTCTTTTCCCGCGACCCATCGAGTGCTATCGTGGAGAAGTGGCCCAGCCCGAGGCCGTCCTGCGCGCATTCTTCGACGGAACGACGACCATGCCCGACTCCGACAAGAGCCTTCCCCGCCGCGAGCGCGAACAGCGCCGCCACCGCCGCGAGATCCTGAACGCGGCGGCCGCCGTCTTCGCCGACAACGGCTACCATCAGGCGACCGTGCAGATGATCGCCGAGAAGGCGGACTTCTCGGTGGGCTATCTCTACAAGCATTTCGAGGGCAAGGAGCAGATGTACCGCGAGATGGTCGAGTACCACATGGAGCGGCTCGACGCCATCATCGCCGAGGTCCGCAGCCGGGGCCTGCCCGTGCTCGAGGAGCTGCGCCGGACCTACGAGAGCATCTGCGATCATTTCAACCAGTACCGCGACTTCATGCGGATCTACCACCTCGAGGCCGGCGACGACTTCGTCGAGGCCTTCGCGCACAAGAAGCGGCACCATCGCGACCTGGTGGAATCCCTGGAGAGGGCCCACGCCCGCGGCGAGATCCGGGCCGTCGACTTCGATCTGCTGGCCGCGTCCATCCAGGGCGCCACCAAGGAACTCTTCAAGACCTTCGCCGAACGGCCCGGGGACCACCCCTTCGATTCCCTGACCGACACGATCTTTTCCCTGCTGATCGATCCGCTGCGCGTCTAGTTCTACCCGATATTTTTTTTCGTCACATAACGCCAAGTAAAACAATGAATTATGGGAGAGCCGGGCCTGCGGCCCCAGTGTGTGAGCGAGGATTCCATAAATAATTATTTGCATTCACGACGAATAATGTATATTCATGAACCGAAGTTCACAGCATGAACTGCAATTTCTGAGAGGGGGTGACGACATGACCGAGCCGACGCGCCGCGAGAGGGAGTGGGGGCGACGCCACGAGGAAATCCTCAGTGCCGCCGCGCGGCTCTTCGCCGAGCACGGCTTCGCCGCCACCACGGTGCAGATGATCGCCGAGGCCGCGGATTTCTCGGTGGGCTACCTCTATCGCCACTTCGACGGCAAGCAGGCGATCCTGGACGAGATGACCCTTCAGGAAGTGCAGCGCTTCGAAACCGTGGTCGACTCCGTCGCGGCCCGCCCCGGCCTGAGCCCCCTTCAACGGTACCGACTGCAGTTGAGCGAGGCCTGCCGTCTGCTGGGGGAAAGGAAATCCCTGGTCCGGATCTTCTTCGAGCAGGAGCCGAACTTGGGCCGCGCCGTCCGGATGCGGCTCAAGAAGTCCCGGGAACGGGACATCCGACTGCTCGAGGAGGCCTTCGCCGCCGGCGAGCTGCCCCTGGTCGACTTCCAGAGCCTGGCCGTCCTGCTGGACGGCGTCTTCTGGCAGTTGATGGTCGAATTCTCGCGGACCGGCGCGGCCCTGGACTTCACCCGCATCCCCGACCTGATCGACGAGTTCGTGCTGACCCCCCTGCAGGGGCGGCTCGAGGAACGGATAACGAAGGAAGGCACCACGACATGAGACGCGCACGGATGGGGAATCACTTCAGAACGGCGCCGGCGGGGCTCGCCCTCGTTGCGGTCGTCGCGGCTCTCGCCGTAACCGCGACGCTCGCCGGCGCCGACCAGCCGCCGGCCCGGTTGCTGCTGGGCCTGGACGACGCCGTCGCCATGGCCCTGGGCAGCGACGAGCAGCTGCGTCAGGCCGCCGAGGCCGTCCGCGGCGCCGAAGCCGATCTGCTCGGCGCCGGCTCCGGGCGCCTGCCCCAGCTCTCGGTGGCGGGCAGCTGGACGAGCAATCTGAAGAAGCCGTCCTTCTTCCTGCCGCCGGACATGGCGGCGGGCTTCGGCGGCGAGACCAGGATCGAGATGGGCAGGGACGTCAGCGTGCAGGGCGCGGCGACCCTGAGCTGGACCCTTTGGAGCGCCGGGCGCCTGAGCGCCGGCGTGGGCGCCGCCCGCGAGGCCCTGAACGCCACCCGCTGGCAGCGGGCCCTGGTCGCCGACGTGGTCGCCTACCAGGCGCGGGCGACCTATTTCGGCACCCTGCTGGCCGCCGAGCAGGTCCGCATCGCCGAGAAGGCGATGGCCGAGACCGAGGAGGCCCTGCGCGTCGCGCGCGCCGGGCACGAGCAGGGCACGACCAGCCGCTTCGACCTGTTGCGGGCCGAGGTGGAGGTCGCCAACCGCACGTCGCCGCTGATCCAGGCCCGCAACGCCCAGGACCAGGCGTTGCTGGCGTTGCGCCGCCTCTGCGGCCTGCCCGCGAGCGTCGACGTCGTCCTGGCCGACTCCCTGGCGGCCGTCTCCGCGCCCGAATCCCTGGAATCCCTGCTGGATCGCATGAGCGCCGGCAGCCCCGAACTGAAGGCTCTGGACCGGATGGTGGCCCTGCGCCGGCAATCAGTATCCCTGGCCCGCGCCGGGCGCGGACCCGTGGTCCAGCTGCAGGGCCAGTACGTGCTGCAGGGCGAGACCGACGACCTCTTCCCCGGCGACGACGAGCGCGCCACCAGCGCGACGGCCGCGCTGGCCGTGTCGATGCCGATCTTCGACGGCTTCGCGGCGAAGGCGGACATCGGCCGCGCCGAGGCCGACCTGCGGGCCGCCGAGGCCGAGCTGGACCGGGTGGGCAACGATCGCCGGCTGTCCGTGCGCCAAGCCCGACTGGCCCTGGAGAGCGCCCGCGCGGCGCTGGACGGGCGGCGCGAGAGCGTGGCCCTGGCCGAGGAGGCGCACCGGCTGGCCCTGGTCCGTCTGGAGAATGGGATCGCCACGCCGCTCGAGCGCCTGGACGCCGAGCTGGCCCTGACCGAGGCGCGGGCCCAGCTCGCGCAGACCCTCTACGACTGCAACGTCGCCCGCGCGGCCCTGGATCTGGCCGTCGGCGGCACGAACGGGAACGTCGCTCCGGCGGCGCAGGAGGAATCGGAATGAGCACCGGCAAGAACAAGCGGGGACACGCCCTGCGCAACCTGATCATCCTGGTCGTCGTCGTGGCGGCGGTCTTCGCCTGGCGCTTCAGGGCCCTGGGCCGGGACGAGGCGATCGCCAGCATCCGCTCGGTTCAGGAGAGCGAAGGCGTCCCCGTCGAGACTGTCGTGGCGTCGCACGGCGACCTGGCCCACTGGATCACCCTGGCCGGGACGGTCGAGGGCGTGACCCAGTACCCCGTCGTCTCGAACAACGCCCTGCGGGTGGTCGGCATCCCGGTCAGGGAAGGCGACGCGGTGAAGGCGGGCGACGTGATCATCCGCCTGGCCTCCGAGGCGCCGTCTCCGATGTACCACAGCCTGGACAAGTCGCGGGCCGGCTACGAGAACACCCTGCGCGACACGCGGCGGATGCGGAACCTCTACGCCGAGGGCGCGATTTCCAGGCAGCAGCTCGACGCCGCGGAGACGCAGCTGGCCGTGGCCGCCGCCGACCTGCAGGACGCCGAGGGCAGCACCGCCCTGACCGCCAGCGAGGCGGGCGTGGTCACCAGCATCCTGGTCAACGAGGGCGAGACCGTGGACACCCACGAGCCCCTGGCCTGGATCGCCGACACCGGGCTGGTGAAGCTCCGCTTCGAGGTCGGCAGCGGCCAGGCCCTGGCCCTGGCGGCGGGGCAGAAGGCCGTCTGGATGCTGCCCGACGGCGGCGAGGGCGGCAGCGGCGAGATCGCGCAGCTGGACCTGATGGCCGACTCGCAGACCCACCTGCTCGAGGGCGAGGCGCTCTTCGCCAACGCCGACGGCAGGCTGTTGCCGGGCCTGCTCGTCTCCTTCCGCGTGCGCACGGTGCATCGCGAGGGCGCGCTGGTCGTGCCCAAGGGCTGCGTCGTCGACGTCGCGGGCGGCCGGGCCGTCTGGGTCGTGGACGCCGACGGCCGCGCCGCGCTGCGCCCGGTCGCGATCGGCGTGGAGAACACCGACAAGGTGGAGATCATCGAGGGGCTGACGGTCGGCGACAGCGTCGTACGGCACGGCCAGACCCTGCTGGAAGAGGGCGTGCTCGTGAAGCGCGTCGGCACGGGGGAGGCGAGCTAGATGAACGTCTTCCTGACGCTGATCCGACGGCCGGTGCTGACGACGATGATCGTCGTGGTCATGGTGGTGATGGGTTTCTACTCCTACAGCCACCTGAACACCGAGCTGATCCCGGAGATGAACTTCCCGGTGATCGTGATCACGACCGTCTATCCCGGCGCCGCGCCGGGCGAGGTCGAGACCCAGGTCACCAAGAAGATCGAGGACGAGGTCGCGACCCTCGCCGACATCGACGAGCTGACCTCGACCTCGATGGAGAGCCTGTCGCAGGTGATCGTCCAGTTCGAACTGGAGACCGACGAGGACCAGGACGCCATCGACGTCAAGGACAAGGTCGACGCGATCCGCGGCGACCTGCCTGACGGCGTCGAGGATCCGGTCATCACCAAGTACGACATCGCCGGCGAGGCCGTGGTCGAGCTGGCCGTGTCGGGCGATCGGCCGCTGCGCGAGATCTACGAGATCGTCGACAAGCAGGTGAAGGAGCCGCTGAGCCGCATCGCCGGCGTGGCCGAGGTCGAGATCATCGGCACCCAGGAGCGCGAGATCCAGGTGGCGGTGCGTCCCGAGCGCCTGCGGGCCTACGGCCTGAGCCTGAACGATGTGCTCGGCATCCTGGCCGCCAGCAACCGCAACGTGCCGGTGGGCCACATCACGCGCGACGCCGACGAGGTGAACGTGCGCATGCTGGGCGAGGTGCGCGATCCCGCCGAGCTGGCCGACTTCCGGCTGAACCTGCCCGCCGGCGGCACGATCCCCCTGTCCGAGGTCGCCGAGATCCGCGACACGACCGAGGAGATCCGCGAGGCCTCGACCTGGAACGGCGAGCCGGCGATCACCGTCGCGGTGAAGAAGCGCTCGGACGGCAACACGGTCAGCGTGGCCGACGGCGTCTTCGCGGCGCTGGCCGAGATCCGCGCCGACATTCCCGACGACATCAGCATCGACCTCGTGCAGGAGAGCGCACGCTTCGTGCGCGAATCGCGGGCCGACGTGCTGGGCAACATCGCCGTCGGCATCCTGCTGACCGGCCTGCTGCTCTTCATCTTCCTGCACGACTGGCGCCAGACCCTGATCGCGGCGGTGGCCATGCCCGTCTCGGTCGTGGCGGCCTTCATGCTGATGGAGGCCTCGGGCTTCACCCTGAACGTGATGTCGCTGATGGCCCTGGGCATCTCGATCGGCACCCTGGTCACCAACTCGATCGTGGTGCTGGAGAACATCTCGCGCCTGGTGCACGAGGGCGTGCCGCCCGAGGAGGCCGCCGCGCGCGGCACCGCCGAGGTGGGGGTCGCCGTGCTGGCCTCGACCCTGACCAACGTGGTCGTCTTCACGCCGATCGCCTTCATGAGCGGCATCATCGGCAAGTTCTTCCTGCAGTTCGGCATGACCGTGGTCTTCGCCACGCTCTTCTCGCTGGTGGTCAGCTTCACGCTGGTGCCCATGCTGGCCGCGCGGATGATCCGGCCCGGCAGCGGTCTGGGCCACGGCCAGGACGTCTTCTCGCGGGGCATCCGCGCCTGGGACCGTTTCTACGACGGGCTGGAGGGCGGCTACCGGTCGGCCCTGGCCTGGTGCCTGCAGCACCGCTGGGTGCCGCTGGCCGGGACCCTGGCGATCTTCGCCCTGGCGATGGTGCTGATGGGCTTCGTGGGCGGCGGCTTCTTCCCGAACGTGGATACGGGCAAGGTGCAGGTCAGCCTGGAATTCCCGATGGGCACCAGCCTGGAGCGGACGCAGACCGTGGCCGAGGGCCTGGCCGCGGCGTTGCGCGTCGAGCCCGAGGTCGAGGGCGTGCTGGTCAAGGTCGGCGGCGAGCAGCGGGGCATCGAGGACGCGGACATCTTCATCCGCCTGAACGACAAGAGCGAGCGCGACGACTCGGTGCTGGACTTCATGAACCGCATCCGGCCCCGGCTGGCGGAGGTTCCCGACGCCGAGATCACCGTCTACTCGCTGGGCGGCGGCTCCAGGGTCGAGGCCGACCTCGTCCTGGAGGTGATCGGCGAGGAGCCGGCGGCCCTGGCCGAGACCGCCATGAAGGTCTACGACATCGTGCGCACCGTCCCGGGCCTGGTCGAGGTCCACAGCAGCGACGAGCCGGGCAAGCCGGAGATCAAGATCGTGCCCCGGCGGCGGCAGCTGGCCGACCGCGGCCTGACGGCCGGCGAGGTCGGTTCGGTCCTGCGCACTTCCTACGAGGGCGAGGAGGCCGGCGTCTACCGCGAGGGCGGCGAGGAATACGACGTGGTCGTGAAGTTCGCCGACGCCGATCGCGACGATCCCACCTACCTGGCCGACCTGCCGGTGGCCACGCCGGGCGGCGCGGTCGTTCCCCTGGCCGAGGTGGCCCGGCTCGAACCCGGCGTCGGCGATCCCACGATCCTGCACACCGAGAAGGTGCGCCTGGTCGAGATCACCGCCAACATCGCCGAGGGCTCGCTGTCGGCGAAGCGGGCCCTGATCGACGAAGGCGTGGCCTCGCTCGAACTGCCCGCGGGCGTCGAGGTCAAGTACGGCGGCGACGCCGAGACCCAGGACGAATCCTTCGCGGCCATCTTCGAGGCCCTGATCCTGGCCATCGTGCTGATCTACATCGTGATGGCGGCGATCCTGGAGAGCTTCATCCACCCGATCACCGTGATGGTGACCCTGCCGCTGTCGCTGATCGGCATGGCGATCTCGCTGTTTTTGTCGGGGCAGGAGATCAACATCATGTCGCTGATGGCCCTGGTGATGATGGTCGGCATCGTGGTCAACAACGCCATCCTGATGCTGGACTACGTGAACCAGCTGCGGGCGCGGGGCATGGGCGTGCGCGAGGCCCTGGTCGAGGCCTGCCCGACCAAGCTGCGGGCCATCGTCATGGCCAACCTGGCGATCGCCCTGGGCATGCTGCCGCAGCTGATCAGCCAGGGCGCGGGTTCGGAGTTCCGGGCGCCGATGGCCGTGGTGCAGATCGGCGGCGTGCTGATCTCGGCGGTCTTCACGCTGTTCGTGGTGCCGGTCGTCTACACGCTCTTCGACAACCTGAGCCTGGACCGGCTGCGCGCCCGCCGCGGGAGCCCCGCGGCCTGACGCCGTCGCCGCAACCTGCGCGGCGGGGACATCCAAAGGGACGGCAACCCCCCCAACCCCTGCCGTTCCGTCCCCGCCGCGTTCCCCTGTCCGGGCCGGTCGTCTTGCCGCCGGGGCCCGGCCGGCGGTATACTAACTGAAGCAATCTTCGCCCGTCCGCCCCGCTCCATCGCCATCCCCGAGGAGAGGCATGTTCCAGCATCGCCCGCGCCGCATCCTGCCCCTGCTTTCGGCGGCCCTGGTCCTCGCCGCGGCCGGGTCCGCCTTCGCCGCGCCCACGCCCGCCCCGACCGAGCTCCAGATCCGTCTGAACGCCCACCGCCAGGCCGAGGCCTCGGCCAAGGCCCGACTGGTCGCGGCTTCGCTGGACGCCGAGAAGGCCCGCGCGCCGGTCCAGGACTTCTACGACGTCCACCACTACGACCTGGACCTGGACCTGTCGCCGTCCACCTTCACGCTGACCGGCACCGTGACCGTCGGCGCCGAGGTCGTCGGCGCGACTCTGTCGACGATGGCCCTGGACCTGGACGACAACATGACCGTGTCGGCGGCCACCTCCGGCGGCCTGCCTGCGACCTTCGTCCACGCCGGCGGCACCCTCAACGTGACGCTGGACAGGACCTACGCCCAGGGCGAGGCCGTGAGCGTGGGCGTGAGCTACGCCGGCGACCCCTCGGGCGACTATTTCGGCTGGGACAGTTTCGACTCACAGCCGATGATCTGGACCCTGAGCGAGCCCTTCGGCGCCCGCGAGTGGTGGCCCTGCAAGGACCTGAACACCGACAAGGCCGACTCGGTGGACATCCGGGTGACCGTGCCCGACGGGCTGATCGTCGCCAGCAACGGCCTGCTCGAATCCGAGGTCGACAACGGCGCCACCCGCACCTTCCACTGGGCGACGCGCTATCCCATCGCCACCTACCTGGTGTCGCTGGCCATCCATCCCTACATCCACTTCTCCGACGCCTACACGCCCCTGGCCGGCGGCGACCCGATGCCCCTGGAGTTCTACGTCTTCCCCTCGCATTACGGCGCGGTGCAGACGAACTACGCGCTGACCAAGGACATGATCGGCGTCTTCGCCCAGGCCTACGGCGAGTACCCCTTCGTGGACGAGAAGTACGGCCACGCCGAGTTCAATTGGGGCGGCGGCATGGAGCACCAGACGCTGACCAGCCTCGGCGGCTGGTCCCCGGACCTGATCTCGCACGAGCTGGCCCATCAGTGGTGGGGCGACATGGTCACCTGCGCGGACTTCCACCACATCTGGCTGAACGAGGGTTTCGCGACCTGGAGCGAGGCCTACTGGGTCGAGCAGGCCTATGGAGAGGGCATCTACCGGGACTACATGGAGGCCGCCGCCTTCTACGGCACCGGCACGATCTACGTCGAGGACACCAGCGACGTCTGGGGCATCTTCGACTGGAACCTGAGCTACAACAAGTCCTCGTGGGTCGTGCACATGCTGCGCGGGGTGCTGGGCGACGATGACTTCTTCGCGTCGCTGGCCGCCTACCGCGCGGCCCACGAGTTCGGCACGGCCGTGACCGAGGACCTGCGCGACATCTGCGAGGCCGTCTCGGGCCGCGACCTGGACGCCTTCTTCGAACAGTGGATCTACGGGGCCTACTATCCGCAGTACGTCTACAACTGGACGGCGGGCCCGGTCGGGGACTACAGCGCCGTCGACCTGACCATCGGCCAGGTCCAGACCAACGCCGGCGTCTTCACGATGCCGATCGACGTGCGGGTCCTGACCTCGACGGGCACCTACGACTTCACGGTCGAGAACGACGCGGCCAGCCGGAACTACATCCTGCCCGTCGACGGCGACGTCCTGGCCGTGACTCTCGATCCCGACGACTGGATCCTGTGTACGATCGAGGCCCCGCTCGAGAACCCGACCTTCACCGGCGGCATGCTGCTGGTCAACGGCTACGACCTGGAGGTCTACGGCGACCAGGTGGCCGCCGCCTTCGCCGACAGCGTCTTCAGCGGCGGCCTGCCCTTCACCTTCTGGGACGCGCGCGACGAGCCGGCCGGCGGCTATCCGGCCGGCATGCCAGCGCCGGCCGGGCACGGTCCGATTCCCGCCGGCGTCCTGGGGCTCTTCTCGTCGGTGGTCTGGACCGGCGCCGACGCCGTCGATCTCGCCGCCTGGGACCAGACCCGTTTCGCCGACTACCTGACGGCCGGCGGCAACCTGCTGCTGCTGGCGCCGGGCGGTCGCTCCTACCTGGACGGTCCGTTGGACGGCTACCTGGGCGTGAGCTGGGACCAGTACGGCCCCTTCGCGTTGGGCGATTGCCGGGCCGCGCTGCCCGGACTGGTCGATCTGCCCTTCGCCTTCCCCCAGTCCGGGGTCGACGGCTTCGCGCCCGGCGTGACCGGCGACACCGTGCTGCTCTTCGCCGACGAAACGGGGGTCGCCGCGCCGCTGGGCGTGGGCGCCCTGGTCCGGCCGCCCCTGGGCGCGTCTTTCCGGCCCCGGGGGGGGCGGCTCGCCTACGTCGGCGGCTCGGCCGCGGCCTACCAGCCGGACGCGCTGAAGCAGGATCTGGCCTTCCTGCTGGCCAACGAGTTCGACGAGCCCTACACTCACGCCGTGACGGCGGTTTCGGGTCCGCCGGCGGCGGCCGGATCGCGGCTGCTGCCCAACCACCCGAACCCCTTCAACCCCCGCACGGTCGTGCCCTTCGCGATCGCCGACCCCGGTCGGGTGGAGATCGCCGTCTTCGACGCGGCGGGCCGCCGCGTGCGCACGCTCCTGGCCGACTCGCTGCCCGCGGGTCCCGGGTCGGTCGTCTGGGACGGCGTCGGGGACGCCGGGCGCCCGCTGGCCTCGGGCACCTACTTCGTCCGCCTGAGCACCGCGCAGGGAGCCTCGGTCCGGCCCATGACCCTGGTGCGCTGATCGCGGCGGCGGTTTCTCGAATCCGGGATGCGCGGATCCTTGCGGCGAATCCTGACCTGCCTGCTCGCCTGCGCGGCGGCCGCCCTGGCGGCGGCCGCGTCCGCGCGCCCGGCGGCCGCGGCCGACGCCTCCGCCCCGCGGCGCATCGTCTCCCTGGCCCCGAGCGTGACCGAATGCCTCTTCGCCCTGGGCCTGGGACCGCGGGTCGTGGGCGTGACCGACTGGTGCGCCTGGCCCCCTGCGGCCCGGGAACTGCCCCGCATCGGCGGCCACGTCGATCCCAGCCTGGAGGCCGTCCTGGCCCGGGCTCCCGACCTGGTCATCCTGGAGGAGGTCCACGCCGAGGCCCGCGCCGGCCTCGCGGCCCTGGACGTGCCCCTGTTGACGGTGGAGCATCGGACCGTGGCGGGCATCCTGGCCTCGCTGGACCGCATCGGCGCCGCCTGCGGGGCCGATTCCGCGGCGGCCGCGCTCCGGGGCGCGATCGAGGCCCGCATGGATGCGGTGCGGCGGCGGGCGGCGGGGCGCTCGCGCCCCCGCGTGCTGGTGGTCGTGGGGCGCACGCTGGCCGACGGCTCCGTCGGCGATGTCTACGCCGCGGGCGGAGGCACCTTCCTGGGCGAACTGGTCGAACTGGCCGGAGGCGAGAACGTCTGTGCGATCGAGGCCGTGCGCTATCCCCAGCTCTCGCTGGAGGGCGTGCTGCGGCTGGCGCCCGACCTGATCCTGGATCTGGCCCCGGAATTTGACGGCCGGCCTGCGGCGGTGCAGGCTTTGCGGGAGGCCTGGGCCGACCTGGGCGGCTTCGCCGCGACCTCCGAAGGCCGGGCGCATGTCCTGACCGAGGACTGGCTCCTGGTGCCGGGCCCCCGCTTCGTCGACGTGCTGGAGCGTTTCGCCGTCTTGATCCACCCGGAGGGAACCGAGCCATGAACGACCGGCCGATGGCCGTGGACGTCCGCCGCCTGAGGTTGCGGCTGGAGGGCCGGGCGATCCTGGACGGCGTCTCGTTCGCGGCGCGGGCGGGGGAGCACCTGACCATCGTCGGCCCCAACGGCGCCGGCAAGACCAGCCTGCTGCGCTGCGTCGCCCGCCTGCGCGACGACTGGCACGGCGGCGTCAAGGTCGACGGCCGCGACGTCCGCCGGGTCGGCCGCCGCGAGCTGGCCCGGATCCTGACCTACGTGCCGCAGGCCGGCGGACGGGCCGCCCCCTTCACCGTGCGCGACTTCGTGCTCATGGGCCGCTATCCCCACCTCAGCCCCTTCTCGTCCGTGCGGGCCGAGGACCGCCTCGCCGCCGCCCAGGCCCTGGAGCGCACCGGCATGACGGCCTTCGCCGACCGCCGCCTGCCCACCCTGAGCGGGGGGGAGCGCCAGAAGGTCTACCTGGCGGCGGCCCTGGCCCAGGGCGGACGGGTGCTGCTGCTGGACGAGCCGACCACCTTCCTCGATCCCGGCCACGAGCGGGACATCCGCCGCATCCTGCGCCGCGTCAACCGCGAGGACGGCGTGACCGTGGTCGCGGTCAGCCACGACCTGAACGCGGCGGCCCTGGAGAGCGACCGCATCCTGGCCCTGAAGGAGGGCGCGGTGGCCTTCTGCGGCCCGCCGGACCGGTTCATGGACGCCGCGGTGCTGAGCGGGCTCTACGGCGGCGATTACCTGCTGGCCCCGCATCCCCGCGACGGCATGCCCATGGTCCTGCCCGAGAGGTCGGCGACGTGAGGCGCGCGACGCTGCTCGCGCTGCTGGCCGCGCTGGCGGTCGTCGTCATGCTGACGGCTCCCTTCGTCGGCATGAGGGCCCTGGGCCCGGGCGACGTGCTGGGCAGCGCCGCCGACGCCGTCGAGAGCGGCATCTTCTGGCAACTGCGGGTGCCGCGGGTGCTGCTGGCCTTCGTCGTCGGCGCCGTGCTCGGCCTGGGCGGGATGGTCTTCCAGGCCGTCTTCCGCAATCCGCTGGCCACTCCCTTCACCCTGGGCGTCAGCAGCGGCGCCGCGCTGGGCGCCACCCTCTTCGTGCGCCTGGGCCTGACCTTCACGGTGATCGGACTGGCCGGAGTCTCGCTCTTCGCCTTCGCCGGCGCGCTG
Organism: uncultured Fibrobacteraceae bacterium; assembly: GCA_964559455.1. Classification (GTDB taxonomy): domain Bacteria; phylum Krumholzibacteriota; class Krumholzibacteriia; order LZORAL124-64-63; family LZORAL124-64-63; genus CAZLHO01. The sequence goes on from CAZLHO010000015.1 coordinate 44,538, forward strand.
CTGGCCATCGGCCTGGTCTACGCCCTGACGCGTCTGCGCAGCGGCTCGACCGACGCCACGATGCTGCTGGCGGGCGTGGCGGTCAGCTTCTCGTTCTCGAGCCTGATCCTCTTCGTGCACTACACCTCGGACATGGCCCAGTCCTTCAACATCCTGCGCTGGCTGATGGGGCGGCTCGAGATCGTGGGCATGAGGCCCCTGCTGGGCCTGCTGCCGCTGACGGTGCTCGGCGGGGCGGTCGTGATGCTGCGCCTGCGCGAACTCGATCTGCTGGCGCTGGGGGAGGACCTGGCCTTGAGCCGGGGCGCCGACGTTCGCCGCGACCGCCGCCTGCTCTTCGGCGCCGTCTCGCTGGCGGTGGGCGGAGCCGTGGCGGTCTGCGGTCCGATCGGCTTCGTGGGGATGATGGCGCCGCATATCTGCCGGATGATCGTCGGCCCGGACCACCGCTGGCTGGGGCCGGCGACCCTGCTCTTCGGCGGCACCTTCCTGGTCCTCTGCGACACCCTGGCCCGCACGCTGATCGCGCCGGCCGAGATCCCGGTCGGGGTCCTGACCTCGCTTCTGGGCGGGCCCTTCTTCATCTGGCTGCTGGTGACCGGCACGCGCCGGGGCGCCTGAGGGGAAGGGGAGCCGTGGCCTACCTGATCGTCGTCTCGCTGCTCTGGGCCTTTTCCTTCGGCCTGATCAAGACGCAGCTCGCCGGCTACGATCCCCTGCTGGTGGCGGCGGCGCGGTTGCTGCTGTCGCTGGCCGCCTTCGCTCCCTGGCTGCTGCGCCACCGGCCGCCGGCGCCGCTGCGCGCGCGGCTGATGGCCGTGGGCGCCGTCCAGTTCGGGCTGATGTACGTCGCCTACATCGCCGCCTACCGCTACCTGCCGGCCTACGCCGTGGCCCTGTTCACCGTCTTCACGCCGCTCTACGTCGTGCTGATCCTGGACTTCGGCAGCGGCCGCCTGCGCCGAGGGCCCCTGCTGGGATCGCTGCTGGCGGTGGTCGGCGGCGCCCTGGTGGCCTGGCGCGCCCTGCCCGGCGGGGCCGCCTTGCCGGGGATCCTGCTGCTGCAGGCCTCGAACCTCTGCTTCGCCGGCGGCCAGGTCGCCTACCGGCGGCTGATGCGCGGGCCGTATTCAGTCCCGAGCCTGCCCGAGGCCGCCCGCACGGGCTGGATGTACCTGGGGGCCGCACTGGCGACCACGGCGGCGGCGCTGCTCTTCGGCCACGCGCCCGACGCGCCGCCCGGCGGCCGGGCCCTGCTGGCCCTGCTCTATCTTGGGCTGATCCCCTCGGCCCTGGCCTTCCACCTGTGGAACAAGGGGACGCTGCGGGCCTCCGCGGGCGGCCTGGCCGTGGCCAACAACCTGAAGATCCCCCTGGCGGTGCTGGTCGCCTGGGCGGTCTTCGGCGAGGACGCGCCCTACGGCCGCGTCCTGGCCGGTTTGGCGGTGATCCTGGCGGGGCTGGCCGTGGCGCGGGGCCGCGAGGCGGAATAAGAGGACCGTTAACGGCGAGATTTTGTTGAAATACTTCGCAGTTGCCTCTACTATAATCCATCTGCAAGCTAGATTTTCAGCCCCGCCCGCCGTGGCGGGAATTTTTCATTCCCCCGCCCGATTTCTCGGAGGAATTCCGGACATGAGCATCACGGACCGTCTCGAGAGTCTTCTCACCGGCCACGCCGCCGTCCAGCGCAACATCGCCCGCCCCGACCTGATCGAGGCCTGCGTCGCCAACGCCGAGGCCTTCATCAGCGCCGGCGGCGCCCTGGCGACCTGGACGCGTCCCGAGTCCACGGGCCGCAGCCCCAAGGACACGCTGATCGTCCGCCGCGCCGCCAGCGTGGACGAGTTCGACTGGTCGAGCGCCAACAACATCCCGGTGGACGAGGAGACCTTCGACATGCTCGTCGAGGACGCCCTGGCCACGCTGGCGGCCAGCCCGCGCCTCTACGCCAGCGACCGGGTCGTGGGCGCCGACTCGGGCTACGCCCTGCCCGTGACCTCGGTCTGCAACAGGGCGACGCAGATCCTCTTCCTGGACAACATGTTCCGGCCGCGTCCCGACGATCTGGAGCGGAGCATCTTCGCCGACGGCCCCTTCACCCTGCTGGTCTGCCCCGACGACAAGCTGGACCCGGCCCGCTACAAGGGCCGCCTGCGCGTCGACCCCCGTCTGGGCGGCACGAGCACGATGGTGATCGCCGCGGATTTCGACCGCCGCATCGGCGTGGTCTACGGTTCGGCCTACTGCGGCAGCTGCAAGAAGATGCTGTTCACGGCCATGAACCACCTGCTGCCCGCGGCGGGGATCCTGCCCCTGCACTGCTCGGCCAACGAGGGCCCCGACGGGGACATCGCCCTGCTGCTGGGCCTGAGCGGCACCGGCAAGACCACGCTTTCGGCCGATCCCGACCGCGCGCTGCTGGGCGACGACGAGCACGGCTGGAGCGACGACGGCGTCGCCAACTTCGAGAACGGCTGCTACGCCAAGCTCATCGACCTGGACCCGGCCAAGGAGCCGGAGATCCACAAGGCCTGCTTCCACCAGGCGCCCTACCGGGAGCACGGCGCGATCATCGAGAACGCCATGATGTACCCGAACGGGACCTTCGACCTCTACGACGACCGCTTCACGCCGAACAGCCGCGGCTCGTATCCGCTGACCTACCTGTCGAACATCAAGGAGAACTCCACCGGCGGGCATCCGCGGTCCATCCTCTTCCTGACCGCGGACGCCAACGGCGTGCTGCCGCCGGTCGTGAAGATGACCCGCGAGCAGGCCATGCTGTGGTTCCTGATGGGCTACACCAGCAAGCTGGCCGGCACCGAGACCGGCGTCACCGAGCCGAAGTCGGCCTTCTCGCGCTTCTTCGGCGCGCCCTTCATGCCGCGCAACCCCGACGTCTACGCCAAGCTGCTGGGCGAGAAGCTGGACCGCCACGACGCCACCGTCTACGGCGTCAACACCGGCTGGAGCGGCGGTCCCTACGGGGTCGGCGCGCGCATGGACATCAACGTGACCAGGGCCATGGTGAACGCGGCCATCTCCGGCGCGCTGCTGGACGTGGAATGCGAGCAGGACCCGATCTTCAAGGTCTGGGTGCCGAAGACCTGCCCGGGCGTGGACGATGCTTCCATCCTCTGCCCCGTGAACACCTGGCAGGACAAGGACGCCTATCGCCAGCGGGCCTTGAAGCTGGCCGCCGACTTCGCCGCCCACTTCGAGCAGGCCTACGGCGACAAGGACATCGATCCGGCGATCGCCGCCGAATGCCCGGGCCGGGACGTGATGTCGCTGGAGGGCTAGATCCTCATCGGAGCGTGAACGACGACGGGGGCCCCGCGGGGCCCCCGTTTTCATTACGCCGCCGCCGCCGCGCGGTCAGTCGACGCCCAGCGCCCATTCGAGGAAGGCCAGCTTGTCGGCGTATTCCTCGATCGTGGCCGAGACCGGGGTGCCGCCGCCGTGGCCCGCCCGGGTCTGGATGCGGCAGAGGACCGGGGCCGGGCCGCCCTGGGCCGCCTGCAGCCGGGCCGCGTACTTGAAGCTGTGCCCCGGCACCACGCGGTCGTCGTGGTCGGCGGTGGTCACCAGCGTCGGCGGGTAGGCCGCGCCGTCGGCGATGTTGTGGTAGGGGGAGTAGGCCCTCAGCACCGGGAACATCGCCGGATCCTCGACCGAGCCGAAGTCCGAGGCCCAGGCCCAGCCGATCGTGAACTTCTCGTAGCGCAGCATGTCCATCACGCCGACCTCGGGGACGGCGGCGCCGAAGAGATCGGGACGCTGGTTCAGGACCGCGCCGACCAGGGTGCCGCCGTTGGACCCGCCGCCGATCGACAGGCGCGGCGTGCTGGTCCAGTCCTCGGCGATCAGCCACTCGGCCGCGGCGATGAAGTCGTCGTAGCTGTTCTGCTTGTTCTCCAGCATCCCCGCGCGGTGCCACTCCTCTCCGTACTCGCCGCCGCCGCGGATGTTGGCCACGGCGTAGAGGCCGCCCCGTTCGATCCAGCAGCGGCCGAAGGTCGAGTAGAACGGGGTCATCGACACGTTGAAGCCGCCGTAGCCGTAGAGGTAGGTCGGGTTGGCGCCGTCGCGCTCCATGTCGGCGGCGTGGATCAGGAACATGGGGATGCGGGTGCCGTCCCTGCTCTCGTAGAAGACCTGCTCGGTGACCAGGCCCTCGGCGGCCGGCAGTCCGGGGCCGCCCACGACCTCGGTGCGCCCGGCGGCGAAGTCGAAGCGCATGGCCGTCACGGGGGTGAGGAACGAGTAGTAGCCGAAGTGGATCTCCGGGTCCGATCGGCGGGCCTCGATCTGGTAGACGGCGCCGATGCCGGGCAGCGGGATCTCGCCGCGGGCCTCGCCCGAGACGTCGAAGCGGCGCAGGACGTTGCGGGCGTCGACCATGTAGCTGACCACGAACTCGTCGTGGGCCATGGCCGCCGCCTCGATGACGTCGCCCGACTCGGGCACGACCTCGCGCCAGGCCGACTCGCCGGGATCGCGGCTGTCGACGGCGACGATGCGGCCGCGCGGCGCGGCGCGGGTGGTCCAGAAGTAGAAGACCGGTCCGTCGTTGCCCAGGAAGTTGTGGTCGGCCGTGAATCCCGTCAGCAGCTCGATCGTCTCGCCGTCCGGCAGGGGCTTCAGGTAGACGTCGTTCTCCTCGGCCGTGCTGTGGTCGACCTCGATCACCAGCCATTCGCCGTCCTCGGTCACCTCGGGGGCGAAGGACCACTCGGGGTGGTCGGGGCGGGAGTAGACCAGGACGTCGTCCGCGACCGGCGTGCCCATGCGATGGAAGAAGAGCTTCTGGTCGTAGTTGGCGGCGGTCAGCTCCCGGCCCGCGGCGGGTTCGTCGAAGCGGCCGTAGAAGAAGCCCCCGTCGTCGGGCGTCCAGGCCGGCTCGACGAACTTGCACCAGCGGATCGTCTCGGGCAGGTCGGCGTTCGTGGCGACGTCGCGCACGAGCCACGTGTCCCAGTCGGACCCCGCCTCCTGGCGCGACCAGAGCACGAGACCGCCGTCCCCGCTGGGGACCCAGCCGGCGATCGAGACGGTGTTGTCGTCGCTCAGCCCGCTCGGATCGAGGAGCACGCGGGGCTCGCCGTCGCGGCCCTCGCGCACGTAGAGCACGCTCTGGTCCTGCCCGGGGTCGCGCCGCGTGAAGAAGATGCGGTCGCCGCGGATCAGGGCCACGCTGTGGGCCGTGTAACCGATGCGCTCGGCGACCAGGGACCGGATTCCGTCGCGGCCGGGCAGCGAGCCCAGCACGGAGTCGGCCAGCGCCTTCTGGGCCTGCACCCACGTCACCGTCTCGGGGCTGTTGTCGTCCTCGAGCCAGCGGTAGGGGTCGGCCACCGCGACGCCGTGGAGAGTGTCGACCACGTCCACGGTCGCCGTGGGCGGATAGGCCAGGGCGGGGAATTCGGGGGCGCGCGGAGCCTCTGCGCAGCCCGCCGCGATCAGCGCGACCAGCAGAAGGGCGGGCACGGAGATCCTCATGGTCCACCTCGTCGTTCGGGGGAGGGAGCAATCCGGTCGATCGTCGCGCGGGTCGGGACCAGCCTAGCGCGGGAGGACGGCCGTTGTCATGGCCTGATTGGACCTGCGTTCCTTCTTTCGCCGCTTCCGGGGCTCTGCTACCTTCCCGGGCATGGACTCCGGAAAGCTGATCGTCATCCACGAGGACAACCACCTGCTGGCTGTGGTGAAGCCCGCCGGCCTGCTGGTGCAGGGCGACCGCAGCGGCGATCCGACCCTGTTCGAGGCCGGCAAGGACTACTTGCGGCTCAAGTACGGCAAGCCCGGCAAGGTCTACCTGGGGCTCGTCCACCGGCTGGACCGTCCCGTTTCGGGCCTGGTGCTCTTCGCGCGCACCTCCAAGGCCGCCGGGCGCCTGTCCCGTCAGTTCCGCGAGGGGGCGGTCCACAAGACCTATCTGGCCGTGGTGCGCGGCGTTCCCGACCCCGACGCCGGGGAACTGCGGGGCTGGATGGGGGCCAAGGCCGAGGCCGACGGCCGCACGCGCCTGGAAGCGACGCCCTTCGCCGGCGCCCGCGAGGCCCTGCTGACCTACCGCACGCTCGAGACGGCCGCCGGCTGCGCCCTGCTCGAAGTGCGGCCCGTCACCGGCCGCCGGCACCAGATCCGGGTCCAGCTCGCCGCTGCCGGCTGGCCGATCCTGGGCGACGTCAAGTACGGGGCGGACGCGCCGCTGCCGGACCGGGTCGTGGCCCTGCACGCCCTGCGCCTGGAGGTCGCCCATCCCGTCGGCGGGGCGGCCCTGGTCCTCGAGGCCCCTTTGCCGGCGCACTGGCCCTGGCCGCCGGGCGGCGCCGGTGAACCCGGAGGAGCGCGATGATCCAGGTCGACGTCACGGTGATCGGAGGGGGAATCGTCGGCTGCGCCACGGCCGCGGCCGCGGCGCGCCGTTTTCCCGGCGTGGTGCTGCTCGAGAAGGAAGCCCGCCTGGCCACGGGCGTGACCGCGCGCAACAGCGAGGTCGCCCACGGCGGCATGTACTACCCGACGGGCACCCTCAAGGCTCGCTGCTGCGTCGAGGGCCGGCGGCTGCTGAAGAGCTTCTGCGCCGAGTCGGGCGTGGACTACCGCGAATGCGGCAAGCTGATCGTGGCCGTCGACACCGGCGACACGCCGCGCCTGGAGGAGCTGCAGGACCGGGGCCGGGCGAACGGCGTCGAGGACCTGCGCCTGATCGACGGGGCGGAGCTGAAGCGCCTCGAGCCCGCGGTCGCCGCAGTCGCCGCGCTGCATTCCCCGGCCACGGCCATCGTCGACGCCGAGGGGGCGGCTCACGCCTACGCCCGGCTGGCCGCCGAACGCGGCGCCCAGGTGCTGACCGGCGCCCGGGTCGTCGGCCTCCGCCGGGCCGGCGGGCTGTGGCAGGTCCGCGTGGACCGCGCCGGCGGCGAGTCCTGGGCCCACCGCAGCCGCTATGTGGTCGTGGCCGCCGGCCTCCACGCCGACGAGACGGCGGCCCTGGCCGGACTCGACCCCGACGCCGCCGGCCTGCGCCAGCACTGGGTCAAGGGCAACTACTTCGCCGTCGCGCCGGCCCACGCCGGCCGCGTCTCGCGCCTGGTCTATCCGGTGCCTCCGGCGGGGACGGACACCCTGGGCGTGCACGTCTGCCTGGACCGCGCCGGCCAGCTGCGCCTGGGGCCCGACTTCGAGCCCGGGCCGCGCGTCGAGGACTACGGCGTGGATCCGGCCCGCGGCCGGGACTTCTTCGCCGGCGCGTCGCGCTTCCTGCCCTTCCTGGACAGGGAGGATCTGACGCCCGCGATGTCGGGGCTGCGCCCCAAGCTCTCGGCGGACGGCGAGTTCAGGGATTTCGTGGTCCGGCGCGAGGAGGGGGCCCTCTCGGGGCTGGTCATCCTCGCGGGCATCGATTCCCCGGGACTGACCTCGGCGCCGGCGCTGGCGCGCCGGGTCGACGCTTTGCTGGACGACTGAACCCACCCGAACCCGGAGACGATGGCGTGTTCGAGATCCTGCTGGCCCTTTTTCTCGCCGCCGTCGCGGCCGACGCCCTGCGCGTCCGTCTGCGTTCCCGGCGCCGCGCCGCGCCGCGTCCCACCGGCGCGCGTCCCTTCGCCGCCGCCGGACGCCAGTACCGCCGCCACTACGGCCGGCGCGGCTTCCTGAAGCTGGGCGGCGCCGTGCTGGCCGCGGGCGCCCTGGTCTACAGCGGCGCCGACGCGCTGGTCGAGGCCCGGCACGCCGGCGGGGTCCGCTCGCGCCGGAGCGACCGCGCCGCAGCCCTCTTCAAGCATTTCGGGGAGCGCTTCTGGTTCGGATTCTGGGGCGGCTTCATGCTGCTGGACGCGCTGCTGGCCAGCACGCCGCTGACCCGCTGGGGGCGGCGCAGCTTCGAGGCCATGGCCGTGGGGTTGCCGGCCCTGTGGACCACCCAGCGGGTGCTGGGCGCGTCGCGCCCCACCGACGGCGACGAGGATCCCGCCCACGTCCCCGACCCGCGTTGGCGCCCCTTCGCGGACGACAACTCGGCCTCCGGCAACGCCTTCATGGCGGCGATCCCCTGGCTGACGCTGGCCCGCCGCCCCGGGCCGGCGCCGGCCCGCGCCGCGGCCGCGCTGGCCTCGTTGCCCACCGCCTGGTCGCGCCTGAACGACCGCAAGCACTTCCTGTCGCAGATCGTCCTGGGCTACAGCATCGCCTGGCAGGCCGTCGGCACGGTGGCGGCGGGCGAAGAGACGCCCCGCCGGCCGGCGGCCGACGGGGCGGAAGAGAAAGCGGCGGCCGAGCGCTAGCGGGCCAGGGTCATCCGGCCGCTGCCGGAGCCGGCCGCGGTCTCGACGCGGTAGAGGTAGATTCCAGACGGCGCGGGCGCGCCGCGGTCGTCGGCGCCGTTCCAGCGCAGGCCCTGTTCGCCGACGACGGCGTCGAAGTCGCGGGAGAGCAGGCGCCGCCCGGCGAGGTCGTAGACGCTGAGCCGCGCCGGTCCCGCCGCCCCCGCCGTGAAGCGGATCTCGGTGGCGGGGTTGAAGGGGTTCGGGTGGTTCCCCAGCAGTGCGAAGAGCCGGCCGCCGGCGGGCACGTCGGTCGGGTCGTACTCGTCCATCTCCCACTGGTCCCCGTTCACGAAGTACTCCCCGGCGCCGTCGCTGGTGATCACGATGTGGCCGCCGACGATCGTGCGCATGCCGGCGGGGTAGGTGCTGCTCGAGCCCTGCTCGGTCTGGTAGACGTAGGAGCCGACCGCCGCGATCCGGTCCAGGGCGTCCTGGTGGGGATGGCCGTAGCTGCTGCTCTGGGGCACCGAGATGATCGAGACCTCGGGCAGCATGGCGTTCATCAGCGCGGGGTTGCTGCTGGAATAGGAGCCGTGGTGGTTGACGCGGTAGACCTCCAGCTCGCCGACCTCCGCCGCGATGCTGGTCTCGATGTCTCCGTAGCCGCCGTAGCCGCCGGTCAGGTCGCCGGCGACGAAGAAGTCGAAGTCGCCGCATTCCACCAGCAGGGTCACGCAGTACTCGTTCTCCTTGCTGTCGGAGGAGAAGGGGGACGACAGCTGCCCGTTGCCGTTCAGTCCCAGGCAGGTCACGGTCACCCCGTCGCCCAGGTCGATCACCTGGCCGTCGACGATGGTCTGCCGCTT